>NZ_JBITFN010000007.1:0-367956 GCF_044456085.1 Streptomyces sp. NPDC051018 | reverse complement strand
TTTTTCCCCGCACCTGACCACGAGAAGGTGTCAGCGGGTCGGCATCTGGGCGGCGGCGAACAACGTCGAGATCGCCTATACGCCGACCAACAGTTCCTGGCTGAACCGGATCGAGGCCCAGTTCACGGCCTTGCGCTACTTCACCCTCGACGGCACCGACCACGCCGACCACAAGGAACAGGGCAGCATGATCCGCCGCTACATCATCTGGCGAAACCGCCATGCCGACGACCGACACCTACGCGCCGTCGTCGACAGGGCAAACATTGCCTGACGCGGCACTAGCGGCCGTTGCGGGCTTGTGCGAAGTGACCGAGCGGTATCTCTCCATGATCGAGAACGGGCAACGTACACCTTCACCCAAGGTGCTTGCGCGGATTGCCGCCGAACTGGAAGTTCCGGTCTCCGCGCTGCTTTCCGACGAGCCCCCGGCCAAACCGACTCGCTCTCTCACGGCCGCGCCAGACATCTCCCGAGCCCTCTTGGGAGACAATTCGGCCCGCACCAGGTCCACTGCTGGGCCGACGGAACTACGAGAACGGGTCGAGGCAGCTTGGTGTACTTGGCAGACCAGCGAGGCACGTTTCACTGAGGTGGAAGAGGTTCTTCCGACCCTTATCGCGGATGTGGAGCATTCCGTCCGCGTGCACCGCACCGTGAGCAGCCCGGCGATCCGACGTGGTGTGCTTCGGGTCGCGGCCGATCTGTACGGCCTCCTACGGTCCTACTGTCGCCGGACCGGTCGTCTCGATCTGTCCCTCATGGCAGCGGACAGGGCCAGACGAGCAGCGGAGGACGCCGACGACCCGATCCGCATGGCAGCGGCGCACTGGAACCTGGGACACTGCCTCCTGGGGCAGGGCGGTGAGGGGGCACAAGAAGCCGAAGACGTCGCCCGCCTCGCGATCGAGGACCTTCACTCTGTTCCGGACAGTACGGAGAAGGCCGCCATGCAAGGTGCGTTGGAGCTTGTCTGCGTCGTAGCGGAAGCCCAGCGCAAGAAGTGGTGGGACGCCCGCGCCAGACTGACGGTCAAGGCCACCCCGCTCGGCAAGAGAGCCGGGGACTCAAACACCATGTGGACTGTCTTCGGTCCCACGAACATCCATCTTCACGCCCTCAGCATCGAGATGCTCGCCGGCCAGAGCGCCGAAGGGCTACGCCTGGCTGACGCGGTTGACATCTCCCGGCTTCCCAGCAGGGAGAGGCAGTTCACGTTCACCCTCGACCTCGCACGCTGCTACGACCTGCGCCGGGACGATGCGGCGGTCCTCGTGCACCTCTTGACCCTGGAGGAGCTAAGCAGCCAGGACATGATCCGCAGCGCCCTTGCCGTCGACATGGTGACAGGTCTCCTCCAGCGAGTGCGTCCCATCTACCGTCGCCAAGTGTCCGACCTTGCAGCTCGCCTCGGCATTGGATGACCAACCCGAACTGACAGTTCCCCCGAACTCTCAGTTCGGGTCGTCGGCCTGAAGACGGCCTAGCGTTTCTGCCTCACCGCAGTCACCGATGAGATGAGGCTCAGGTGATGGCAGAGACGCCGAGTGGTACCTCGCGCAAACGCGACTCCACGCGCTCGTGCTGGGAGGCAGTCAAACTTGTTCGGTACTACGGCCTCCAGGTTCTCACTCGGCTGAGCCCTGGCACGGTCGCCGTGGACCCGACGGAGCGTGCGGTCTACTTCTTCGTCACGGCCGGCTGGCCACCGATGAATGACGACCTCAGCATCGCGGCAGAAGTCGCGGCAGAGGTAGAACTCCCGCCTGCTGACCGGCGCACGCCACCGGGACCCTATTGGCTCATTCCGCCCCAGCGAGGGGGGATCGTGCTCACAGACTCGGATCTCCTGCGCTCAGCCCTGTCCGCACAGTTCCCCGAGCTGACGAGAGTACGGATACGGGCGGCGCACCGGCGCCCCGTGCCGTGGGTGGCCGCCCAGACGAACGGCCTTACGAACGAACTTGAACCGCAGCTGACGGTCGCGCATGGGCGGCTGACCCCAATTGAAATGCATCACGCAAGCGGACGGATGGGCAGCCAATCGTCCCAAGCCTCGGCGGCGTCTGTCGCCGGACAACATGGAGACACCCCTCATGTCACCTTTGGCTGCCAATCTGCTGGAGGCGACCTTCCCGGTTCAGTCCGGCGCGACCGGTTCGCCGGACCCCGGTGACCTCTGGCATGTCGGCATAGTGCGCCGTCTGACCCGCGTCTGCCTGGACCGCAGCGGGCTGGGCCGTGTGACCGATGACGCGTCGCTGGTCGTCTCCGAGCTGGTCACCAACGCGGTCGTGCACAGCAACAGCACGCGCGTCACGCTCACTCTCGGCCTTCACGGGCGCTATCTGCTGATCGCCGTCCATGATGGCGGCTCTGCCCGCCGGTGCCCCGAAGTCCGTTACGCGGGTGACGACGAGGAGGGCGGCCGGGGGATGTTCCTCGTGCAGCAGCTCGCCTCCGCGCGCGACGGCGCTTGGGGAACCAGCGACGGCACCACCTGGTGCGCCCTCGCGCGCTGAAACGCCGGGTCTACCACCCTCCACCCTCTTGAGGACTGATCGATGGTTTCCGTTCCCCGGCCGCGTGGCCGACACCTGCGCAAGCGCTCCGTGGATGACCGGCTCCGGCTCGTGCGCCGGAGGTTATGCGCCCGGTACACGGCCTGGCTGGCTGCGGGAGCGGTGGCTCCGTCGGTGGCCTGGGCCGTGAGTGGGGCGGGTGCCGGGGCGGGGTGGTCGGTGGCCGGGGCGGGGGTGGCGGGCGCCGTCGGGTTGCTGCTCGCACACCTACGGGCCGGTAGGGACACCGCAGCCCGTACCGCCGCCCATGCCGCCGAACGGGACGAGTGGAGCGCGCGGGCCGAGGAGCAGGTGGCCCAGGTGCGGTTGCAGTCGTGGGAGTGGCTGAGGCGGTACAAGTCGGCGACGGCGCGGGGCCGTACGGATTTCGCCGTGGTCCTGGGTGCGGTCGGCGAGGGGCGTGTGCCCGCGGTGCCCGCCGCCCCGTCGGCCGGGCGTGTCCCCGATGATCCGTTCCACGCGATGGAACTGCTCCTGTCGCAGACCTGGCAGGAGGCTTCCGCGGACCTGGCGGCGACGGCCCGCAGGCAGCGGGACACGGGCGAGGACGTGATCGCCAGTATCGCGCCCCGACTGAAGAGCCTGGTACTGCGCGCCCTGGGGACTCTGGATGATCTGGAACGGGACACCGAGGACCCGGACCTGCTCGGCGGCCTCTTCCGGGTCGACCATGTGACCACACTGATCCGCCGCTATACCGAGAGCCTGCTGGTGCTGGGGGGCCGTCCGCTGCCCGCCGGCCGGGCACCGGTGCTGCTCTCGACCGCGCTCAGGGCGGCGATCGCGCAGACCGAGACGTTCAGCCGGGCACGTGCCACGTGGCATCCCGGGCCCATCGCGATCGCGCCGCATGCCGGTCCGTCGGTCGTCCACCTCCTCACGGAGCTGATCGGCAACGCGTTGAGTTACAGCGAGCACCAGGTCCTGGTGACCGCGCAGCCCGTCGCGGCGGGACACGTGATCGAGATCGAGGACCGAGGGCTGGGCATGCTGCCCGAGCGGCGGGAGTCGTTGAACCGGCTGCTCGCGCACCCCGAGGCGGCCGACGTGCGGGATCAGTTGGCGGACGGGCGGATCGGTCTGCTCGTCACGGCCCTGCTCGCGCAGCAGCACGGCATTCGCGTCGAGCTGCGCCCGAATCTCCTGGGCGGTACCACGGCGGTGGTGGTTGTGCCGCCGCGCCTCCTGGTCCCTGTTCAGGAGCCGGTACGGGAACCGGCGGACGCGACCGTCACCGGCGCCGGGGTGATGGCGGCCGTGGTGGACGACTGCGCCGCGGCGCCGGGCGGTTTCAGCAGTCCGGAGCCCCCGCCGCGTCATGACCACGCCCCCGTCCCGGCCGGGGCGCGTGATGCCCGCTCCTCCGGCGGGGAATCCCCGTCCCGGCCTGTGCTGCCCCAGCGCACCCGCGGTGCAACATCCGGCAGTCCCGCGCCCGCCCGGCTCGTGGAGACGGGGGCGGAGCCAGGACCCGCCAGCCTCGGACTCGCGGGCGCGTTCAGCGCGGGTCTGCGCTCGGGCTCCGGTACCAACGGCCCGGCGCACTCCTGACCCGTACAGCCACCCCCTCACCCCGGTCCGGGGCGCCCGGCCCCGGGGGGAAACGGAGAGACATCATGCAACGACGAGCCGACGAACTCGCCGACGAACTCAGCGATCTGGGCTGGCTCCTGGATGGATTCGTCACAGCGACCACGGGCGTCGAATGGGCGGTGCTCACGACACGGGACGGTCTTGCCCGCAGCTGCTTCGGGCTGTTGCGCGACCACGCGGATGTCATCGGCGCGCTGGCGTCCGGGCTCCACTCGCTCGGGGAGTCCGCTCCCGAGGTGCTCGGGGCCTGCGCCCGGATCCGGCAGACGGTCCTGGAGTACGACGGGTGCTGGCTCTTCGTGGTCGGCGCGGGGAAGGGCACGCTGCTGGCGGTCCGGGCCGCGGCCAGTGCCGACCCCGGAGTGATCGGGCACGAGATGGGACAGCTCGTGAAGAGTGTCGGGGAGCACCTGGTCACACCCGACCGGTCTCCGTCCGGCACCGAGTCCGTACGGTGAAACCCGTACAAGTGCAGCCCGTACAGGTGCAGCCCGTGCGGTGGGGTTACGCGGCCGACCCGGAGGTCCGCCCGTACGGGCTCACGGGCGGCCGGACCAGCCCGCGGCTGCCGCTGCGGCCGGAATCCCTTCTCCAGACCGGCACCCGGACACCGCCCGGCGCACTCGCCCCTGAGCACCAGCAAGCCGTCCGCCTGTGCCGGGACGGCGGCACGTCGGTCGCCGAGATAGCCGCCGGGCTCGGCCTCCCCCTTCAGGTCACCAAGATCATCGCATCCGACCTGATCGCCTGCGGGGCGCTCGACATGCCCACCCCCGCCGTCGCGGACGGCAGAAACCCTCAGCTCCTGGAGGCGATTCTTGTCCACCTCGAACGGCTCTGACGCCCCGGCCGCCCCAGCCGCCCCGGCCGAGAAGACCCTCGTCGCGAGGACCGTCGTCGCGAAGATCGTCGTCGCGGGCGGGTTCGGCGCCGGGAAGACCACCCTGGTCGGAGCGGTCAGCGAGATCACCCCGCTGCGCACCGAGGAGACCCTGTCCCAGGCCAGTGCCGTCACGGACGACCTGGTCGGCGTCGCGGGCAAGACCACCACCACCGTCACCATGGATTTCGGCCGGATCACCTTCCGTGATCCCGACGTGGTCGTCTTCCTGTTCGGCATGCCCGGCCAGGACCGGTTCCGCCGCACCTGGGGTCTCCTGTCGGAGGGTGCCGTCGGCGCGGTGGTCCTCGCCGACACCCGCCGCCTCCAGGACTCCTTCGCCGCCCTCGCCCACTTCGAAGCGTCCGGACTGCCTTTCATCGTCGCCGTCAACGAGTTCGACACCGCCCACCGCTACAGCGAAAACGAGATCCGCACCGCCCTCGCCCTCCCTGGTCACCTGCCGGTCCTGACCTGCGACGCCCGCAAGGCGCACTCCGCCGCCTCAGTCCTGGTCCGCCTCGTCCGCCACGCCCAGAACCTCGCCACCGGAGCCGGTCTGTGACCTCCATATCCACCCCTGCCGAGCGGGCCCGCCGCCTCGCCGAACTCGGCCTCACCCTCGCCCCCGTCCCCGCTCTCGACACCCTCGCCGGTGAACTCGCCGCGGATCTCAACGCCCCCTACGCCATGGTCAATCTGATCACCGACCGGCAGACCTTCACCGGGCTGCGTACGCCTCCCGGCAGCGACCTGCCACCGGTGGACCGGACCATGAGCCTGGAACACGGCTACTGCCCGGCGCTGCTGGACCGCCGAAAGGCACTGGTCCTCCCCGACGTCTGCGCCGTTCCCCGGTTCGCGGGCAACCCGGTCGTCGACCAGATCGGTATCAGGTCCTACGCCGGTGCGCCCCTGTTCGATCCGGACACCTGCATGGTGCTGGGGACCGTCTGCGCCGTCGGTACCGGAGCGCGCCCGGCCTCCACCGCCCGCGACACCCTTCAGATGATCAAGCGCCACCGTGACCGCGTCTGGCAGGTCCTCGCATCGACAGCCGGATGACCCCACCGCACACACCAGCACAGGAGGGGAACGAGATGACGACCGGGTTCCTGACCGAAGACCACCATCATTTACGTGAGCAGGTGCGCGAGTTCACCGAGGCCGAGGTGGTGCCCCGGGCCGAGGCGATGGACGAGAGCGGTGCCGTGGACCACGATCTCGCCCGCCTGATCGCCGTTCAGGGGTGGATCGGTGTCACCATCCCCTCCGGCTACGGGGGCATGGACGCCGGGCAGGTCGCGAAGACGGTCGTCATCCACGAGCTGTCGAAATCGAGCGCGGCGGCGGGGGCGATCGCGCAGGCGTCCATGCTGGGGGCGGCGGGGCTGATCTATCTCGGCACCGCCGAGCAGAAGGCCGAGTGGCTCCCCGCCGTCGCAAACGGCACCGTCCTGCCGACGATCGCCGTGACCGAGGAGGAGTCCGGCGGACACGTCCTCGGCATGCGCTCCACCGCCCGGCGGGTCAGCAAGAAGTGGTGGGAGATCACCGGCCGCAAGGTCCACATCGGAAACTCGCACGTCGGCCACGTGCACACCGTGGTGGCCCGGACCGGTGACGGCCCGAACGGGCTGACCGCGTTCCTGGTAGAACACGACCGCCCCGGGCTGACGCTCCCCGAGCATCGGCCGGCGATGGGGCTGCGCGGATTCAGCATGGGCGAACTCCACCTCGACCGAGTCCGCGTACCGGCGGCGAACATCCTCGGCGGCATCGGCGGCGGGCTGACGTACGCGTACTCCTCCAGCATCCTCTACGGCCGCCCCAACCTCACCGCCGTCGCCCTCGGCACGATCGACGCCGCCCTCCACGACACCACTGTGTTCGCCCGCGAGCGTCGGCGGTACGGCAAACCGCTCGCCGACCTGCCCGGTGTGCGCTCCAAGGTCGCCCGTATGGAGGCGATCGCCCGCACCGCCCGGCTGGCCGCGTATCACGCCGTCCGCCGCCTGGACCTGGGCGAGGCGTGCGACATGAACCTGATCCACGCCAAGCTCACCGCCGTCACCTCTGCGATCGACACCACCCGCCTCGCCCTCGATGTCCACGGCGCCGCGGGCCTGCGTCTGCCGGTCGCGCGCTACTACCGAGACGCCCCCTGTCTCGTCCCTCCCGCCGGGACCAGCGACATTCAGCTTCACCGCCTGGCCGAACACGTCCTCGGCCCCCGCCGGCCCGACTGGTCCGCCACATTCGCCACACCCCACCGGGGCATCGCACCCGCCGCCTGACCAGCAACGCAACGCCTCACCCCTCAACTCCGTCAGGACGCACCATGCCTCAGACCCTCGAACCCCGGCCCCCGATCCCCCGCCGTGAGGGAAGCTCCGCCGCCCGCCTCTACGCCGCGTACCAGGGCGGCAAGGACGCCTACCAGGCCGACCTGGACATCGCCGCCCGGATCTCCGCCCTCGGCCTCGACCCGGAAGCCATCGCCGTACACAACCGCGCGTTCCACAACCGGGCGGTCCGTCACGCCGCCGGGGAACTCGGCATCCACCAGTTCCTCGACATCGGATGCGGATATCCGGCCGAATCCGGACCCAACACGCACGACATCGTGGAAACCGTCCACCCGGACACCTCGCGCGTGCTGTACGTGGACAACGACCCCCTTGTCCGCGCCCATGCCGACGCCCTCCTGCACAGCGACGGCGACGGCTTCACCGCGGTGACCGAGGCCGACCTCCGCGACCCCGACACCATCCTCGCCGCAGGCCGCCACCACCTCGACTTCACACAGCCCGTCTGCGTCCTCCTCGTCGCCGTCGTCCACTTCCTCCCTGACGCAGACGATCCCCACACCGCCGTCCACACCCTGACGCGCGCACTGCCGCCCGGAAGCTGCATGATCCTCAGCCATGTCACCGACGACTTCGCCCCCGAGATCATGCGACAGGCCGAAGAACTCCTCGCCGGTCAGAAGATCGTCGCCCGCACCCGCCCACGGGCCCGGATCAAGGCCTTCTTCGACGGACTCGACCTCACACAGCCCGGCCTGGTCCCGGTCCACCAATGGCACCAGCCCGATCCCGACATCACGGCAATCCCCGCCGAACGCATCCACACCTACGGCGGCATCGGCCTCACCACATGACCACCCGTCCCGGGGACCACCACCCCGGCTCCGGCGAGGGCCCACAAGTCCGTCACGGCCCGGACCCGGGCCCGGGTCCCGAGGCTCCGGGTCCCCGCCCGTATCGTCTACCGGCCCGGCGAACGGTCCCCGAAGACGACCGTCACCGGGGCGTGGTCGCTCCAGCGCTCCTCGTGGGTCGCCGCCCGTTCGACGTACGCCTTCACGGCCCGTCCGGCGAGCCCCGGTGAGGCGACGGCCAGGTCGATACGCCAGCCGGTGTCGTTGTCGAAGGCGCGCCCCCGGTAGGACCACCAGGTGTACGGGCCCTCCTGGTCCGGGTGGAGGGCGCGGACCACGTCCGCGTACTCCTCGAACACCTCGGAGAGCCATGCGCGCTCCTCGGGCAGGAAGCCGGAGTTCT
This sequence comes from Streptomyces sp. NPDC051018, assembly GCF_044456085.1. Lineage (NCBI taxonomy): Bacteria > Bacillati > Actinomycetota > Actinomycetes > Kitasatosporales > Streptomycetaceae > Streptomyces > Streptomyces sp. NPDC051018. The sequence goes on along the minus strand of NZ_JBITFN010000007.1, from coordinate 359,335 downwards.
TCCGGTTGCCGCGCCAGTTCCGCAGGTCCGACTCCCGGTGGGCGATGTTCCAGTCGCCGCAGACCAGGACCTCACGGCCGGCGGCCGCGGACCGGGCCCGGAGTTCGCGCAGATACGGCAGGAACGCGTCCATGAACCGGTACTTCTCGTCCTGCTTCGGCGTGTCCGCCTCGCCCGAGGGCAGATAGAGCGAGGCGACCGTGAGCCCCGGCAGATCCGCCTCGATATACCGCCCGCTGCCGTCGAACTCGTCCGAGCCGAAGCCGACGCGTACCTCGTCCGGCTCGCGGCGGGTGTACAGCGAGACCCCCGCGCGGCCCTTCGCCCCGGCGGGGGCGTGCGCCGTGTGCCAGCCGGCGGGCCGCCGTACCGCCTCGGGCAGCTGCTCCGGCTCGGCCCGCACCTCCTGGAGGCAGACCACATCGGCGTCGGTGGCGGCCAGCCACTCGACGAAGCCCTTCTTGGCGGCGGCCCGCAGGCCGTTCACGTTCACGGAGGTCACGGTGAGCATCAGGGCAGCCTATCCCCGGGCGCCCCTCGGCCATTCGGGGGGAATCCGTACGCTTGTCCCCATGGATGTACGTACGGTCCCGTTCGACCACCCCGATGCCGTGAAGCTCAACGACGAGGTCATGCAGGAGTACGTCGTGCGCTACGGCCCCGGTGACGACGGCGAGGCCGAGGGGGACGCGACCCCGCTCAGCGCTTCGATGTTCGTACCGCCGCGGGGGCTGTATCTGATCGTGTACGACGACCGCGACCGTCCCGTCGCCTCGGGCGGCTGGCGCTCGCAGCGCCGCAACGGCGAGGGGTACGAGGACGGCGACGCCGAACTCAAGCGCATGTACGTCGTCCCACAGGCGCGCGGCCTCGGGCTCGCCCGCCGTGTCCTCGCCGCGCTCGAAGCGGACGCGCGGGCGGTGGGCCGGTCCCGGATGGTGCTGGAGACGGGCGACCGGCAGCCGGAGGCGATCACGCTGTACGTGTCCAGCGGATACATGCCGTCGCCGGTGAAGTTCGGCCACTACCGCGAGCACCCGGGGAGCCGCTGCTTCATCAAGCCGCTGACCTGACGGACAGGCGCGGTCCCGGAGCACCGCGCCGGACGCGGTCCCGGAGTACCGGGCCGGACGCGGTCCCCCGTCCGCGTACGGCGGGCTCCGGCGCGGGACAACGTGCTTGCCCGGGCGGCTCGGTGTCATCAAGGATGGCGCCATGCCTTCTGTCGTCGCACCCGACGGGACCCGGCTCGCCCTCCACATCGCGGGAGAGGGCGAGCCGCTGCTCTGTCTGCCCGGCGGGCCCATGCGCGCGTCCGCGTACCTCGGTGATCTCGGCGGTCTCTCGCGGCGGCGGCGACTGGTCCTGCTCGATCTGAGGGGCACGGGCTCCTCCGGGGTCCCCGGGGATCCGGCGACGTACCGGTGCGACCGGCAGGTCGGCGACGTCGAGGCGGTACGGGAGTACCTCGGGCTGGAGCGGGTCGATGTGCTGGCCCACTCGGCGGGCGGGGATCTCGCGCTGCTCCACGCGGCCCGGCACCCCCGGCGCGTCCGCACGCTCACCCTGGTCGCGGCCCGGGCACGGGCCCTGGGCATCGGTTTCACGGAGGAGCACCGGCGGGAGGCCGCGGCCCTGCGAGCGGGCGAGCCGTGGTTCGCGCAGGCGTACCGGGCGTACGAGGCCGTATGGGCCGGGTCCCCGACCGACGCCGACTGGGACGCCGTCCTCCCCTTCTTCTACGGCCGCTGGGACGCGGCGGCCCGGGCGCACGCGGCGGCCGATGTCCGGCAGACGAACGAGGAGGCGGCGGAGAGGTACGCGTCCACCGGCGCCTTCGACCCCGCCACGGCCCGCGCGGCCGTGGCCGAGCTGGACGCCCGGGTGCTGGTGCTGGCGGGTGAGCTGGACGGCGGGCCCCTCCCCCGGGTCGCCGCCGCCGTGGCGGACCTGTTCCCCCACGCCGAGGCGGCCGTTCAGCCGGGGGCGGGGCACTTCCCGTGGCTCGACGACCCGGATCTCTTCACCCGGACCGTGGAGGCGTATCTCTTGCGCGCCGCGCCGGCCGGTCCGTAGCGGGCCGGCCGCTCCACAGCGGTGGCCGGAGCCCCTGCCGGCGGGGGAACCGGCAGGGACTCCGGTGCTCGTACGGGCGTCGGGGGCTGCCCGGACGAGCGGGAACAGGGCGTCGGACCACGCCCTGGGCTGATGCCCGGCCGCCGCTTCGGGTGCGGCGGGCCGGGCGGGACTGCGGTGATCACTGCGGATACGGCTGGTGCGGGCGGTAGGTGGACCCGCCGGTCCGGGGCAGGCGGAAGGACTCCCGGCCCCATGGCACGGCGGACCGGCGGCTGTTCCCCGCAGGGGATACCTGCGAGTAACAACGGGCAGTACGCTCCCATATCCACGGGGAGGAGGGGAGGGTTCCCCCCGGGGAATCGAGTGACCTGTGTCACAGTCGAGACGGGAGTGCACGGTCCGCCCCGCCCTGACAGGCCCCCGACAGACCCCCTCCCGACGGGCGCGGCCCGCGCCCGTACGCGGTCGCCCGCGCCTGAAGGCCCGGACCTGGGGGCCGCCGTGGCACGGCGGAGGTTCAGCCCAGACGCACGACGGCCTGGTAGTACGTCCACGCCGTGGCCGAGCAGGAGGCCTTCTTGACGGCGTTGTAGCGGGCGCAGACGCGCTTCATGTCCGCGTGGAAGGCGGAGTCCACCCGGGCCTTGTTGGCGTCGTAGGTGCCCGCGGCCTTGTAGTTGCGGTAGGCGAAGTCGTGGCGGACGCAGGAGTTCCTGATGGGGAAGCCGAAGGGATTGTCGGGAGAGCCGGTGCAGTGGTCGGTCCTCGACTGGAATGTGTCTGCCATCGACTTCTGTCGATCGGTCGGAGCGGTGTCAATGGACGAGTGGACCGTGAACCGGCTGACGGACGACGCGCTGCGCAAGCTGGGCAGGGGGGCGGAGTAGCCGCCCGGCGCCGCCCGGGACCGTGAGGAGACGGTCCCGGGCGGGTGGGCCAGCCGCTTACCCGACGGCCGGGACCGGGTGCTCCGGGGAGTCGAGCCAGGCACGGGAGGTCCCGTCAGGGCTCACGGTGAGGCCGAACCGCTCGAACCCGGGGCGGCGCTGGTCGTTCCACCAGGCGTGTGCCGCTCCGAGTTCGCTCCACAGCTCCCGCGGGCCGGATTGGTAGACCTCGAACTCCTCCGCGCCGGGTACGAAGTCGATTGACGCCCAGGAAGTGACCTGGGTATCCCGGAGCCAGAGCGTGTAGCGCCCGCCGTCGAGCTTCTCCGGGTAGGGGAACATCCCCTGTGTCCGGAGTCCGATGGCGAACATGGGGAGCCAGTCGGCCACGTCCTCCGGGGACAGGGAAGTGGTCGTCCGGCGGCCATCGGCCGGCCACGGCTTCCCGCCCAGGTAGGTCTTCACGTGCGTGCGGTAGGCGCGGTGCTGCCGGAGCCGCATGAAGGCGGAGGAGCCGACGAACGGGCCGAACGCGCTCCCGTCCTCCTGGACGGTCAGCCGGATCACGGCCTCCCCGCCGTACTCCGTGGCGTACGGGGAGACGATGATCCCGCCGGGCCGGGTCTGCCGGAGGAGTTCCACCGGGATCTCCCGGAGGGAGGCCGTGATCAGCACACGGTCGTACGGGGCACGCCCCGGCCAGCCCTGTGAGCCGTCCCCGACGACGGTCACCGGGTTGTAGCCGGTGGCATCCAGGCGGGCTCGGGCTGCGGATGCGTTCTCCGGGTCGAACTCGATGGTGGTCACGTTCTCCGAGCCGACCCGTTCGGACAGCAGAGCCGCGTTCCAGCCGGTTCCCGTGCCTACTTCCAGGACCTTGACTCCAGGCTGGACGTCCAGGGCCGCCAGCATGGAGACCACCATGGCGGGCTGGGAGTTGCTGCATGTCGGGATGTTCCCCCGCTCGGGTCCGGTGTGGTTGCCGTCGTCCCACTGGGTCGTCAGGGAGGTGTCCGAGTAGACCGCGCGCAACCACGCCTCCGGGTCGGTCCGACGGTCGACGGCCGCCACCGGTCCGCCGTCGGCCGGGCCGACTCCGGGCCAGATCACGTCCGGGACGAACGACTCCCGGAGCACGGCTTGGTAGGCGGGGAGCCAGTCGGAGGTCAGGGCCCCGGTGTCCATGAGCCGGGAGGCCAACCGCTGGGGGCCGGCCTCCGTCGTGGCGCGTTCGGTCACTTGGTGCCGCTGCCCTTCGTGTCGCTGTGACCGGAGTCCTGGCCCTCCGAGCCGCCTCCGCCGTGACCGGCGCCCGACTGGCCGTCGTCCTGCTGGCTTCCGCCCTGACCCGAGCCAGTGCCTCCGCCGTGCTGTCCGCCCATGAACGTGCTCCTTCTCGTGAGGGTGAGTGGTGCTGTGGGCCGCCCTGGCTGGTCTGAGGATCGGTAACCGGGGCGGAGTGTGCGGGTGGGGTCAGTCGGACCCCGGGGGTGAGAGCACTGGAGGTGCGCTCCGGCTGGGCCTGCATCTGCCGTTCTCCGGCCTCTGCAAGGAACTCCGGAAGGGGACTTCCCGGAGTCAGGTGGTGGGAGAGCCGGGCGGCCCATTCGCCGCGCTCCTGGAGGTCGTGGAGTTGGGCCGCTACGTCGTCCCAGGACTCGGGGGAGGCTCCGGCGGGTCGCTCACCGCGCCGTCCCCTGACTCCGCCGGTTCACTTCGGCCACCTTGGTGTTCAGCCGCCGGGTGCTGCCAGTGGCCGGGCGGTAGTCGGGGCAGACCGGTCGGCCGCACTCGCACGGACGCCACTTCAAGGCGTTGCCGGGACTCAGGTCCGGTCCCTCGAACCGGACCCAGCCGGGCTCCGTACGCCCTTCGCGGCGGTCGCGAGTGGTCATGCGTGCCCCCGCTTCACAACGTGTGCCGGCTTCATGGCGACGTCGGGGCGGACACTGCCCAGCCTCACCAGCCCCGGGCCGGGCGGTGCCGGGTCGATTCTCAGGGAGGGGAGAACGATTCCAGCGGCCATCAGGGATTCGCGCAGCGACTCCACGACCGTGCTCGGGGTCACTGTCTCCAGTTCGTGCGAGCTGTCCATGGGAGGGACGCTAGGGCCGGGTCCCAGGCCCTGTGGGGGCTGATTCGCCGGGATTCTCGGGCTGGTGCGTGATCTTCCGGTGGATTCTCAGGCGGTGTCGAGAGCCCGCCGGGCGCGGGCGATCACGCGGTGGGCGTCCGCCCCGTAGACCGCGGAGCCGGAGAGTGCCTGCCAGACCCTCCGGTACACGCCCACGCTGTCCGCGTCGTCCAGCCAGAGTTCCGCGTGCCAGTCCTCCGCGATCACCAGGCGGTCGTCGTACAGCCAGAAGCCGTTGGCCGGCGGAATCTTCAGGGAGGCGCCGAACGGGACGATGCCCAGCGAAACGGTGTCCAGCCCGAGGACGCCCGCCAGGCGGTCGAGCTGGGCGGCCAGCACGGAAGGAGGGCACACGAGGGCGTGGAGCGCGGCCTCCCACATCACGATGTGGAACGTGCGCCCCGGCTCGTAGAGCATCTCCTGGCGCTTCACGCGGGCCCGTACGGCTTCCTCGATGTCCCGGACGGACTGGTGGAGGTCGACATAGCGGGTGAAGACGTGGCGGGCGTACTCGGCGGTCTGGAGCATGCCGACGACCGTGGAGCCCTGCCAGACGTGGAACGTCCTCGTGCGTTCGTACTCGGCCGTCAGCGTGTCCTGGACCGGCTTGTGGCCCGCGGCGAGCTGTCTGCGCCACGCGCGGGACCGGGACTCAAGGCTCCGGAGCCGGGTGATCAGCTCCTCCGCCGCCTCCGGATGTCCAGTGGCGTCCGCCCACGCCAGCAGGTCGTCCGTCGTGGCGGTCTGACGGCCGGTCTCCAGCTTGCTGATCTTGGACTGGGTCCAGCCGAGCAGGACCGCCAACTGGCGGCCGGTGAGCCGCCGATCGGTGCGCAGCTCGCGCAGCCGCGCACCGAGGGCGACCCGTGCTTGTTGGAAGTCGGTGCTCACTCGTCGGACGGCACCTGCTGCGCGAAGGTCTCGTACGGGACGGCGTGGTGCCACGCGGCGTCCCGGACCTGGCACGCACGGGCCACTTCCACGGGATCCGTGACCAGCTCGACGCCGGTCATCAGATCGTCGTCATCGAAGTGGAGGCGGGCGATGACCCGGGAATCGAAGAGCCAGAAGTCCTCGTCGGGGAGTTGGAGCGCTTCGGCCTCGGAGCGCCACAGGTTGCGGATGTCCTCGCCGACCGCGCAGTTGCGCCGGGCGTTGTCGAGGAGGTAGCGCTGACCGGGCGTGGGCGGATTGTCGGCGATCCGCACCCGCTCGAACCGCTTGCCCAGGGCGGACTGTTCACGCCGGGATACGCACCAGGGGTCGTTCAGGTCCCAGCCGGCGTCCTCGCCCCGGACGAACCGCTGGTAGGTCTCGGTCTCCTCGTCGGACTGGTAGCGACGCCGGGTCTCCAGACGCCAGGCCGTGTGCGCGAAGGTCCGGAACATCCCGGCGAACTCCTCGAAGCCGATCAGCACGGGCGTCCTCTCGATGTCCCTCGGAGCGAAATCGGCCAGGAGCACGCGCGGGACGACCACGAACCCCTCCCCATCCTTGACGTTCCGGAGCTGCGCCACGTCGTGGGGGTCGGTCACGACGTCGCCCTGGACCAGAACCTCCCCGGTGTCCAGGTCCTCGTACAGGGTCGGGCATCCGTCGTTGCCGGAGTTGGTACCGATGAACCGGAGTCGCCGTGCCATTGCCGTTCCCCCCACCAGCGGACAGGTCCCGACCAGGATGGGGCGGGCACGTCCTCCCTGTCCTGCTTGATTCGCAATGATTCTCGGGGCAGACGCGAACAGGCCCCTACTTCCAGGCACATGCCGAGGGGCAAGGGGTCAGGTTGCCGGTGACGAGCAGAGAGCCGAAACAGCGGGTCAGGCTGGCTCGCAAAGGCGCTACGCCCTCTGCGGGAGCCCGTATCCGCAGGCCAGAAGCGTATCCGGTATGCGCCGCGCCGTCGCGCAGACCTTGGAACCCGTACAGATACCGAGCTGCTGTCACTCTTCGATCCGTCTCGGCTTGATCTGGGGGGGGCTCCCCCAGGTCCGGATCATCCAGAGCAACCTCGATTCGGCGATGAACGGCCGGCTGATCAGAGGTCTCAAGGGTGTGGACGCTCCGGTCGGTGGACGGTTGGACACTGATCACCGCCGTGGCCAGACGATGTGGTTGACGGCGTCGCTTCGAAGTAATTGCGCGGCCCCGGGAATCCGAACGGTTCAGGTTCCCGAGCGCAAGCCGAGGATGCGGTGCAGTACGACTCCAGGAAGTGCATCGTGGCTGGAGGACGGGGTGGCCAGTTCCACCAGCCGAGTTCGTAGCTCGGTAGCGTCCTCACCCAGCACGATTGCGCTGAGCACAAGCTCCAGCGTCAGAGCGGCCCGTATGTCCGAGGTGCCGCCGTAGCGCTCCGGGTCGGATTCGACCATGGCGCCGGCGATCGTCCACCCTCCGCTCTCAGCGGGAACGAATGCTGCTTCGAAGATCTCGTAGCCGGTCCAACTGCGATGCAGGAAGACCACGTCGTCTTCTGTGAAGACATCCCACTTTTCATCCATGTCGGCCGATTGGTAACCGAGTTCTATGCGCTCCCACTGGTCATCCGTCCAGTTTCGGGTCGGCAGGACGGACATCGGGCGAGGAACAGAGAGCGGCATGAGGTCGTGGAACGACGACCTGGTCACGCGTTTGTGAGCGGGCATGGCCAGATCGTACGGAGCCTCTGGTCGGTGGGACCAGAGGGTGTGGGACGACGTGCGAAGACGAGGTTCGTGTCATCGAAACGCACGAAGCAGATGGGGGCAGGTGAGATCGCATGATGGGAAAAGAGGCCCGGGACGAGTGGTGGGAACGACTTCCGGTGGGCATCCGCAACGAGATCGACGGATACGTCCTTCAGGGCGCCATGCTCGCAGCGGTCCGCGTTGTCGTTGACGTCGGCCCCCGCGGCCGGGGCCGCCCGAGCAGGCGCCGAACGGACAGCCCCCGCCTGACGGCCCGGCACACCGCACACCGCACAGCCCGCGGGCCGGCTGCCCGGGGCCGTCGACTACGCGCGCAGGAACGCCAGCACCGCGAGCACCCTGCGGTGTGAGTCGTCCGCCGGGGGCAGATCGAGCTTCGCCAGGATGTTGCCGATGTGTTTGCCCACCGCCGCATCGGAGACCACCAGGTCCCTGGCGATCGCCGCGTTCGACCTGCCCTGCGCGACCAGTCCGAGAACCTCCCGCTCACGGGCCGTCAGCCGCTCCAGCGGATCGCGGCGGCGGCGCAGGAGCTGCCGGACCACCTCCGGATCGACGACCGTGCCGCCGTCCGCGACGTCCCGGAGCGCGTCGACGAACTCCTCGATCTGGCCCACCCGGTCCTTGAGGAGATAGCCGACGCCCGAGCCGTCGCCGGAGTCCAGCAGCTCCGCCGCGTACGACCGCTGGACGTACTGGCTGAGCACCAGCACGGGGAGGCCGGGACGCCGCTCCCGGATCCGTACCGCCGCGTGCAGGCCCTCGTCCTGGAAGTCCGGGGGCATCCGGACGTCCGTCACCACGATGTCCGGCTCGTGCTCCGACACGGCGGCGAGCAGTGCCTCCGCGTCGCCCACGGCCGCGACGACCTCGTGGCCGCAGCGGGTGAGCAGACCGACCAGCCCCTCCCTGAGCAGCACGCTGTCCTCGGCCAGCACTACCCGGAGCGCTCGGTCCGCGCGGGGCGTACGGTCGGCCGGGGGCGTTCGGTCCACTCGCAAGGAATCTCCACGGACAACAGGGTCGGTCCGCCGGTCGGGCTGGACAGGGAGAGTCTGCCATCCAGGACGGACACCCGGTCCGCGAGGCCGGTCAGTCCGGTGCCCGCGCCCTGCGGGGTCGCGCCCCCGCGGCCGTCGTCACGGATCTCCAGGCGCAGCCGTCCGTCGCGGTGATGGCCCGTCACCTCGGCTCGGGTCGCGCCGCTGTGTCTGGCCACGTTCGCCAGGGCCTCGCAGACGACGAAGTACGCCGCCGCCTCGACGGCCTCCGGAAGCCGGCCCGCGAGGTCCAGACCGACGTCCACCGGAACGGCGGAACGGTCGGCGGCGTCCGCGACGGCCGCCGGGAGCCCGTAGTCCGCGAGCACCTTGGGGTGGATGCCGTGGATCAGCTCCCGCAGCTCCGCGAGGGCCCGGCCCGCCTCCTCGTGGGCCTTGGTGAGCTGGTCCGCGAGCGGGCCCGGCGGGGCGTCCAGCCGGGCCAGGCCCAGGGTCATCGTCAGGGCGACCAGGCGCTGCTGGGCGCCGTCGTGGAGATCGCGCTCGATTCTGCGGCGTTCCGCCTCGAACGCGTCCACCAGCCGCACCCGGGAGCTGGTCAGCTCGGCGACTCTGCTGCCGAGGTCGCCGTCGGGGTCCTCCGGCGCGATCAGCAGCCGGGTCAGCCCGGCCCGGGCGCCCGCGAACAGCCCGAGCAGATAGAGCGCGATCCCCAGCAGGATCACCCCGAGCACGGCGACACCGAACGCCAGAGGCCAGGAGGTGATCGTCCACGCCTTGAGCACGGACGCCTCCCGGCCGTCCCCCACCGTCGCCATCAGGAACGGTACGGCGACCAGCGCGAGCGGTACGGACAGGGCGAGCCCCACCGCGAGCGCGTCCAGCGGCCAGAGCACCACGGCGAGCAGGACGGTGTAGCCCAGCTCGCGCCAGGTCGCCTGCTCGCGGTAGCGGGTCCTGATCCAGGGCCAGAGGCCGGGCTCGGCGGGCTCGTGGTGCGGATCGCGCGCGGGACCGGCGTCGACCAGGGCCAGTCTGCGCCGCTCCAGCCGCGCCACCGGCAGCCCGCACAGCCCCAGCAGCAGGAGCAGCGGAAGACCCACCAGAACCACGGCCAGCGCTCCGGCGAGTGCCGTCAGCACCACGAGCGCCACGAGCACGACCGCGCCGGTCAGCGCCCCGCCGGCGAGATACGCGGCGGAGCGCCAGGGCCAGGACGAGCGCAGATACCCGGGCCCGGAGAGTGCCTGCCACACATGACGAGAGCGCATGGCATCACCGTAGAAGGCGGGCCGGGGGCGGGCCCATCCGACCAGCCCGAACATCCGGGGTATGCCCTGCCCCACCCCGGGGCCTCGGGCCGGCCGCCACGCCTCGGGCCGGCCGCGGTGCGCCGGGGCCCGGGGCAGCCGCGCCACCGCCGGCACGCGTCGGCGTTGGTGCGCGTCGGCGTTGGTGCGCCTGGCGCTCACCAGGGAGCCGACGGGCCCGGCGAGGAACTGGAGCGGGCCCGCCGAGCGATGCCGGGAGGGCCCGCGGGCCCGTGCCGGAGGGGTCCCCCGGGCAGTGCCACGGGGTGCTGCCGACCAGTGCCGAAGGGGCCGGGACGGGCTGAGGCGACCGTGCCGGGTATGCCCTGCCCCACCCCCAGGACTCCGTCCTGCCCGGCTGTGCGGGCGTACCGCCGGCGATTGAGTAGAGGCATGACCAACAACGCGATTCAGTTGCGCTCCGTGAGCCGTATCCACGGATCGGGGGACGCCACCGTCACCGCCCTCGACCGGGTGACCCTGGGCTTTCCCCGGGGCACGTTCACGGCGGTGATGGGCCCTTCCGGCTCCGGCAAGTCGACCCTGCTCCAGTGCGCGGCCGGGCTGGACCGGCCCACGTCGGGATCGGTCACGGTCGGGGACACCGAGCTGACGGAGCTGAGCCAGACCCGGCTGACGCTGCTGCGGCGGGACCGGATCGGCTTTGTGTTCCAGTCGTTCAATCTGCTGCCCTCGCTGACCGCCGAACAGAATGTGGCGCTGCCGCTGCGGCTGGCCGGGCGCAGGCCCTCGCGCGCCCGGGTGCGGGAGGTCCTGGACCGGGTGGGCCTCGGCGACCGGGCGCGGCACCGGCCGGCGGAGCTGTCCGGCGGCCAGCAGCAGCGGGTCGCCCTCGCGCGGGCCCTGATCACCCGGCCCGAGGTGCTGTTCGGCGACGAGCCGACGGGCGCCCTGGACACCGGGACGAGCCGTGAGGTGCTGACGATGCTGCGGACCATGGCCGACACCGAGGGCCGGACGCTCGTCATGGTCACCCATGACCCGGTGGCCGCGTCCTGCGCGGACCGTGTGGTGTTCCTGGTCGACGGCCGGGTCAACGGCGAACTGGTGGGACCGACGCCCGAGTCCGTGGCCACCCGGATGACCGAGCTGGAGGCCGTGCCGTGCTGAGTGTGGCCCTTCAGACCCTGCGCACCCGCTGGATCACCTTCGTCGGCGGCTTTGTCGCCCTCGCGCTCGGGGTGGGTCTGATCGCGACGACGGGCCTGGCGCTGGCGTCCAGCCTCGACGCCCCCGAGCACGGGCCGGAGCGGTTCGCCCGGGCCTCGGCGGTGCTGCGGCCGCCCGACACCCTGCGGGTGCCGACGCCGGTCGGCGAGCGGGTGAAGCCGCTGGCCGCCCCGAAGGCGGTCACCCCCGAGCAGGCCGCGAAGGCCGCGGCGGCCGGGCGTACGGTCGAGGACCGGTCCTTCCCCGTGCGTGCCGAGGGCGGGCCCCGCGAACTCGTCGGCCACCCGTGGTCGACGGCCGCGTTCGCCCCGTACGAACTCTCCTCCGGGCGCGCCCCGAGGGCTCCGGGCGAGGTGGTGGTGACCGGTGACTGGGCGAAGCCCGGCCAGTCGGTCCGTACGGCACGGGGGAAGTTCACCGTCGTCGGCACCGCGCGCGATCTCGGCTTCGAGGACGCGGTGTTCTACACCGACCGGCAGGCCGCCTCGCTCTCGCCGCGGATCGACCAGCTGGCGGTCGAGGGACCGGCCGGGGAGGTACGGGCGGCCGTCGGCGGGCTGCGGGTGCTGACGGGCGAGGACCGGCGGTTCGCCGACGCCGACCCCGACCGGGACGGTCAGGCGCTCGTCGCCGTGAACGCGATGCTGGGCACGGCGGCCGGGATGACCGGCTTCGTATCGGTGTTCGTGGTCGCGTCGACGTTCGCGTTCGCCGTGGCGCAGCGCCGCCGTGAGTTCGGGCTGCTGCGCACGGCGGGCGCCACCCCCGGGCAGATCCGCCGCATGGTGACCGCGGAGGCGCTGCTGATCGGTGTACTGGCGTCCGCGGCGGGCTGCGCGCTCGGCGCGTGGGGCGCGCCCCGGCTGGCCGCGTACCTGGTGGACAACGAGGTCGCGCCGCCCTGGTTCACGATCGGCGACGACACCTGGCCGTACCATCTGGCCTTCTGGACGGGGCTGCTGGTGGCGCTCGCGGGTGTGGTCGCCGCGTCCTGGCGCGCGGGCCGGGTCGGTCCGGCGGAGGCGCTGCGGGACGCGTCGGTCGACACCCGCACGATGACTTGGGGCCGCTGGCTGTTCGGCGGCGGGCTGTTGGTCGCCGGGATCGGGACGCTGGTGTTCGCGCTGATGTCCCAGCCGGGTGAGCTGCTGCACCGCAAGACGTACACCAGCCGTCCGATGCTGCTGATCACGGCGTTCGCGCTGCTCGCGCCGGTGCTGGTGCGGCCGTTGACACGGCTGCTGGCCTGGCTGCCCGCCCAGCTGCCGGGCGCCGGGGGCATGCTGGTGCGGGAGAACGCCGCCGCGGGGGTACGGCGCACCGCGGCCGTCGCCGCGCCGGTGCTCGTCATGGTGGCGCTCGCGGGCTCCCTGCTGGGGGCGACGGCGACGCTGAACGAGGCGAAGGCGACCGAGGTGCGCGAGCGGACGGCGGCCGACTTCGTGGTCACGGGGGCGGGGCCCGGCGGCTTCGACCGCGCCGCTGTGGAGCGGATGCGGCAGATCCCGGGCGCGCGGGTGACGCCGTCGGCCGAGTCCGCGGTGTTCGTCCTGGAGGAGGGGGTCGCGCTGATCCGTTCCGACGCGCGCGCCGTGGAACCGGCGGGCCTCGGCGCCGCCTTCGACCTCCCGCTGGCGGCGGGGACGGCGGCCGGCCTCGACGACCGCTCCATCATCGTCAACGACGAGTGGGAGCGTCATACGGTCGGCGACACGGTGGATGTGTGGCTGGGCGACGGCACCAGGGCGTCGCTGACGATCGCGGCGGTGATGCGGACGGGCACCGGCGGCAACGGCGTGTACATCACCCCGCGCAACGCGGCGGGCGCCCCGGTCGACCGGGTCGATGTGACGCTGGCGGCGGGCGCGGACCGGGCGGCCGTGGCCGAGGGCCTGCGGGAGGCGGCGGACCCGCTGGGGGCGTCGGTGCGGTCGCGGGAGGCGTGGATCGCGGCGTCCTACCCCGAGACCAGCCGACAGACGCGCGTCGGCTATCTGGTGGTCCTGGGGATCGCCCTGCTCTATACGGGTATCGCGCTCGCGAACACGCTGGTGATGGCGGCCTCGGACCGGGTACGCGAGCTGGCGGTGCTGCGGCTCGCGGGTGCCACAGGTGCCCAGGTGCTGCGGCTGGTCGCGGCGGAGGCGGCGATGGTGGTCGTCGTCGGAGGGGTGCTGGGGACGGTCGTCGCCGGGCTGAATCTGGCGGGCCTGTGGGCGGCGCTGGGCGTTCTCGGCGCAGGGTCGCCCGTCGTGGTGCCGTGGGAGACGCTGGGCGCGGCGGTCGGCGCCTGCGGGGTGATCGCGGTGGTCTGCGCGGTGGTTCCGGCGGGGCTCTCCCTGAGGATCCGGCCGGTGGAACTGGCCGGGGTGCGGGAGTGACGGCCCGCGGCCGGGAGAAGGGGGGACCGGTGCGAGAACGCCGGCCCCTCCTCCGGTGAGCCGGGACCGGCCCCGGGCCGCCCGGTGCTGTGGCCCGAAAGGTGTGCCTGCCGGTGGCCCGCGGCGTCAGATGCGGTGGGGTGCGGGAGCGGTGGGGTGCGGGTGCGGGTCCGGTGGGGTGCGGGCAGGCGGACGGCCGCGCCGCGGAGAGTTCACGAGGGGACACCCGCCGAACTCCCGGGCGCCTCCACGACTCGGAAACGTCACATATCCGCCCGGCCGACCGGTCCATTACGGAGACACGCCCGGGTCGGGGACCGTACGATGCCGGAACAATGTTATCGAACACCCATACGATTCAGGTTCGTTGGGCCCACAGGAAAGGCACGGACACATGCGTATGAAGCTCCGGCACGTCTCCGCCATGACCCTCGCGGCGGTCACCACCACGGCACTCGCCCTCACCACGGCCCCCGCGACGGCCGCGAAACCCACACCGGAACGGGGGCACCCGGGTGGCTGGACCGGCACCTGGGGAGCCGCGCACCAGCAGCCCTCGGCACCGGCGGGATGGCCGCACAACTGGTCCCTCGAAGGGTTCTCCGATCAGAGCGTCCGGCAGGTCGTCCGGATCAGCGCGGGCGGCTCCCAGGTGCGGGTGCGGGTGTCGAACCGCTACGGCGAGCAGCCGCTCGTCGTCACCCGAGCCACCGTCGCCCGGGCGGCCGACGGGGCCGCGGTACGGCCCCACAGCGTGCGGACCCTGCGTTTCGATTCCGCGCGCGGGGTGACCGTCGCGCCCGGGAAGGACCTCGTCTCGGACGCGGTCACCCTCCCCGTACGGTCCCTTGAGAAGCTGACGATCACCCTCCATTTCGCCGGGACCACCGGCCCGGTGTCCTTCCACTCCAGCGCCCTGACGACCACGTACCGGGCCGAGGGCGACCGGACCAGGGACCCCTCCGGGCAGGCCTTCCAGAGCGCGACCAGCCAGTCCTTCTACGCCGTCTCCGGCGTGGAGGTCACCGGGCCCCGCACGGACGGCGCGGTCGTCGCCTTCGGGGACTCCATCACCGACGGCGCCTTCTCCACGCCGGGCGCCGACAACCGCTACCCGGACCAGCTCGCGGAACGCCTGGCCGCAGGCAGATCACGGCTGTCCGTGGTCAATTCCGGGATCGGCGGCAACCGCCTGCTGTCGGACTCGGTCTGCTTCGGTGAGAAGGGGGTCGACCGCTTCCGCCACGACGCACTCGACCGTCCGGGCGTCCGCTCGGCCGTCGTCCTGATCGGCATCAACGACATCGGCGCCGGCGGCAACCCGGACTTCGGCTGCGGCCTCGCCCCCACCGTCACCGCGCGACAGCTCATCGACGGGCACAAGGCCCTGATCCGCATGGCGCACGCCCGCGGGGTCGAGGTGGTCGGCGCGACCATCACACCGTTCAAGGGAGCCGGATACGGCTACTACTCCGAGGCCAAGAACCAGGTGCGGACCGAGGTCAACGACTGGATCAGAAACAGCGGCGCGTACGACGAGGTCGCCGACCTCGACCGCGCCCTGCGCGACCCCGCCGACCCCGACAGCCTGCTGCCCGCCTACGACTCGGCGACCGGCTCCACCCCAACGACGCCGGCATGGACGCCATGGCCCGGGCGGTCCGCCCGCACCTGGAGGAATCCCTCACCGACTGAGCGCCGCCCCGAACATCGCCGTCCGGGCGACCCTCGTACCCTCGTACCCTCGTACACGATCTCCCGGCACCGACACCGACAGCGCGGGGCCGCCGGCCGGTTGTCCGCGCGCCGGGCAGGGACACAGACGGTCGCGGCCGTCTCCGTACGCCGTGAACAGCCCACCGGCTCACGTCGGTTGCCGGGTTCCGTCCCAAGGCCGGTGCTCGCCGTACGGCCGGCAGGGCCGGGTGCGACACATCACGCACCCGGGTCCTTGCCTGCCGGGTCCTCGCCTTCCCCCTCGTCCCCGGCCGGGTCATCGCCCTCCGGCGCCCCGACCGCGGTCTCATGCCCCTCCGGCCCACCGCTCTCCCAACCACCGCCCGCCGGATCACCGCCCTTCGAATCATCACCCTCCGGCTCACTGCCCTCCGGATCGTCACTCTCCGGGTCGTCGTCGGCCGGGTAGTCCGGTCCGACGGTTGTGGCGCCGACGCATACGGCGGCGGCCAGCGCGAGGACCAGCACGGTCGGATTGACATAGCCGGGAACGGAGCCGGTGGCGTAACTCCCGCCGTCGTTCGTCTCGCAGACGAACCGGAGCGGCACATAGTCCACCGAGTAGTCGACGATCGCGTCGGCCTCCGTCCGCTCCTGCCACCCCGGCGTACGGCAGGAGGGAATCGGCACCGAGTCGGTACCGCCGTCCTCCGCCGAGAGGACCGAACTCGACACATGCAGCAGGCCCCAGGTGTACACGGCGACCGCGACGGCACCCAGGAGGGCCGCGAGCCCCCGGAACAACACCTGGTATCCGGTCCGCCGGAAGAAGAACCGGCCGAGTTCGCCGAAGCCGTAGCCGAGGAGGGCGAAGGCAACGACAAACCCGGCCGGAACAAACAGAAGGAGCAGGATCGCCATCGGGTGAGTTCACCAGGACGGCATCCCTACGGCTGTGACCCGGCCCACAGTTCCGGCAACAGGACCGTCACGACTGCCGCACAGCGCCCTGGCCGCCCGGCTCGACCGCGGCAACGGACTCCCCAACCGTGTCGGCTCTCCAGGCACTCCTGGCACTCCAGGTTCTCCTGTCTCCCGTGGTTGACCGCTGCCGACCGGCCGGTCGCCGGGCACACACCGGTGGTCTTCCAAGGCGGCCTTGGAAGCCCACCGTTCCGCGGCGACGTCTCCCGACTCCGACGGTTCAGGCCACGAGCAGGCGCAGACCCAGCTCTGCCGCGTCGAGATCGACGAGATCGCGGTTGCGCTCGGCCCACCGGCCTGAGGAGAGGTCCTCGCGGAGCCCTTCCACCGCCCGCCGCTCGGCCTCCGGCCCGACCCTGGTCCATACCGACACGGCGCGGCGCACCTGTTCGTCCAGGTACGCCTCGGGCCTGCGCCAGTAGGCCTCAAAAAAGCCGTCGGCACAGTCCCAGGGAATGAGCACCGGCTCCATACGGGCCCCGATCGCGCGGGCCAGCCGGTCCACCGGGGGCCGGTCGGCGACGAGTCCTGCGACCTCGGGCAGATAGTCGCGGGTGAGCCAGAACCGGTGACGCCATCCTGCGTCGCCGGCGTCGTGCGTGAACACCACCACTCTCCGGGCCACGCGCCGCATCTCGCGCAGCCCGGCGATCGGGTCCCGCCAGTGGTGAACGGTGCTGAAGGCCATCGCCGCGTCGAAGGACAGGTCCGCGAACGGCAGGCTCTCCGCGGAGGCGGCCACGCACCGCGCCGCACCCCTGGGACGCTGCGCCCGCATGACCGCCGACGGTTCCACCGCGGTCACCTCCCGGTCCGGCGGCTCGTAGGAGCCGGTGCCGGCCCCGACGTTCAGTACCGTCCGTGCGTCCCCGAGCGCATCCCAGACCCTCGCCGCGATCCGCGGCTCAGTGCGCCGAGTCGCCGGGTAGTCGGCCCCGATGGCGTCGTACAACCGCGCGCCGAACACCTTCAGCTGTTCCTCCGGGGTCGTCCTGATCCCCATCGCCCGTGCCTCCAGTTCCCCGTCGATCGCCGTCACCATGGCAGCGGTACGGTCGCGCTGCTCCAGCAGCAGACCGCGCATCCGGCGCAGACGCGCGACCGCGTCGGTGGCCGGGTCGTCGACCAGCTCCGCGATCTCCCGCAGTCCGAACCCCAGCCGCCGGTAGGCGAGCACCTCCCGCAGCCGCTCCACGTCCCCCGCCGCATAGGCCCGGTACCCGGCCGCGGTCCGTGCGGACGGCCGCACGAGGCCTATCTCGTCGTAGTGGTGCAGCGCCCGAACACTCACCCCGGCCAGCTCGGCCACGCGCCCCACGGTCAGTTGCTCTTCCACACCCCCGACCATGCGGCATCACGCCACGTGAGGGTCAAGCGCTTCTACTCCCGGTTCCGCGCGGACGGTCGCCGAACTGTGGATGATGCTGCCGCGACGGGCGTCAGGGGCGACCGTGTGGAGCGGGTCGGGCCACCATGCGACAACCCCGGCACGGCGGGTTCATCATCCGGACGCCGGGTACTGGGCGAAGGCGGGACGGATGCTGTCGAGCAGGGCAGCACGCTCACCGACCGTCAGGTTGTGCCCGTCGCGGTGGTAGTAGTGGTCGAGATAGGACTCCGGGGTGAACTCCCGGTCGAGAACGTACGGGCTCATATCGAGCCCCGCCTCGTAGTCGAGGTCGATGCCCTCGTCCTCGCAGTACTCCAGCAGTCCCTCGGCGATATGCCAGCGAGCACCGTCGTACCAACACACCCCGGTCGCCGTCAGGAGCGTCGCCCCCGTCTCGGGGTCGGTCAGGGTGAGGTTCTCGTACGCCGGGGTGCGATCCCCGGCGTACCGCAGCAGGTCCTCGGGGACGCCCCGGTAGTAGGTCCGCTGGAGCGCGAAGTCGTCGACCGGGCCGGGGACGTTCAGTTCGCCCTCGTGCTCGAACGCGAGCAGCAGTGCCCGGCCGTCGTCGGTGAAGTACCACCGGACGGACTGACCACCGCTGTCGTTCCACGAGAACCGCGTCGCACCGTCCACCCGGTAGGAGACGGCCTTCCGCGAGAAGGACGCGGGACCACCCGACAGCGCCGTGACGATCGCGGCGCGCCGCCGCAGCTCGGCCAGCGGCGTCGCGTCCAGCTCAGCGAGCAGATGCGCGCCGTCCTGCTCACTCTGTGGCATGGCGGCAGTCAACCGGCCCTGCGGCCCTCGCGCAACCAGAACCCTGTGAACGTCCAAGCTGCTCAGGCGTGTTGGCGCCCGGGATTCCCAACGGATTCCGATCGAGCCTCACCACGTCACGTGTCCGTTCGCCGAACGCCGTGCTCGGGTCAGTCCCACCAGAAGTCCCAGTTGTGGACACCGGTGAGCCGCTCTGCGTATGCGGTCAGCGTGTAGGGACTTCTGCCTTGCCAGATGTTGTCGGGGCAGAAGGCGAAGTGCTCGGCCGCGACCAGGAGGGCGTCCTCTTCAGTCGTCGGTGGAGCTGCGACGCTGAGGTGCAGCGTGGCAAAGCCGACCGCGACGACACGGGCGGCGAACCGGTGCTCCCAGTCACGGACGACCGCGGAGAACTTCCCGGTGGCGTTGTCGTAGTTGCAAGGTCCGTTCCAGCCCGCGGCCGTCAGCGCCTCGGCGCCGGACGCTGCGACGACCAGCCCCAGACGCGTCTGTGGGCGGTCGGCGAGGAAAGCCTGCGCGAACTCGGCGACCAGATGGTCGGGGTCCGTCGCCGTCTGCCTGCTGGGCGCGAGACCGGGCCAGGTCTGTCCGAAGGGGGCCGTGACGGCGAGGCGCTCGTCGGCGTCGAGCATGTCGTCCTCTTCGTCGACGGCTGTATGGTCGGCCCACCACTGTGCGAGGAGGACGGCGGGGTCGTGGCTCGCCGGTGAGGACATCCGCTCGGGAAAGATCTCCCCGGACGCCCACGGACGGAATTCGTCGTCGTTCGGATCCAGCGAGTCGAGCAGCAGCGGCCACAGGCCGGAGCGCGCGTGTTCGGCGTGCATCCGTGTCCAGAGCCCGGCCGTGACCGTCCTGTCGCTGAACCACAGAGGCTGTACGTCTCCGTCGCCTTCGTCGGAGGTGACCATCCGACCAGGCGGAAGGAGTCCCTCAACAGGACCGGAGAGCAAGTCGGTCAGCTGTCCCGTCTTCATGGCGGGCACCCTAGCCGGATGCTCTGACAAGGTTCGTCTGATCAGCGGCGGCGGGAGTCGAGCGCTTCGTCGTCATTCCAGAGGACGGGCACGGCGCCGACAGGCTCGACCCCGGATTCGCGGGTCGTCGCTCTGCACCGGACGGAACGTCGTTTCCCACCCTGCGGGCAGCCGGCCGCCCTCATTGTCAGACGCAGGGGCGACGATGGACCGCATGACGAAGACCTGAGGGGACCACGCGTGGTTCGAGCACGACTTTCCCGACCTCGCGGCGGCATCTGAGCCCAACGGCTGCCTCGGGGTCTCCGAAGAACGAGTACCGTCGGCCTCCGCCGGGGCGAACTGGGCCTCCCGCTTTGTCAACGTCAACGGGCGTCGGCGCGTTCCTCTGGGCAGAGGACCAGGTCCTGTGGTGCTGCTTCGACCCCCTGTTCCCGAAGGACCGGTGGGGTACCGTGCTGGACGAACTCCCCGACATCATGCGGCGGATCGGCTTCCACTTCGGCGAGGCGGCTCCAGAGACAGACCTGTCCTCGCCGACGGCGTTCGCTCTGGCGGAGCATCTGACCGACATCGCCAGCACACCTGCCTCGCCACGGGACTCCACGCTCACCTGTGTCACGGTGCAGGTTCGGTGAGCGAGATCGCGGAGGCGGTCCTGGGCGGCGAGGTGTCCTGGCCCGATCCGCGGCTGCCCGCTGAGGCGGGCAACTGGGTGCTGCTCGCCCCGTTCGACAGCGAGGAGGCAGCGGACATGACGTGGGGCGATGCCGGAGCCCTGTACTGGCCGATCCGCCCGGAGGATCCGGCCGAGCGGCGCTTCGAGCGGGCGATATCCACCTGGCGGTGCAGCCGATGACCACGGCACCTCCCTCTTGGGGAGTCCAGTACACGCTGAGCCTGCCGAGTGAGAGCGCTGCCCGCGCCGCCTCGGCCGAGCTGTCCGGGATGGGGCACCGCCTGACGGCGGTGCGCGTCCACGATCACTTCTGCTTCGTTCCGTCGAGCTTCTGGTACAGCCGGCCGTCGATGGACCCGGAGCTGGAGGGGTGGTGGCAGGTCTTCTCGCTGGCCGTCTACAGCGGGTACGAACGGATGGTTCTCGAGCCGTTCCTTCGGAGTGAACGGATTCGGGTGGCCCATGTGGCCCGTGCTCACGGCGGTTTTCAGCAGGGGTACAGCGAGGGGCATGCTGCCACTCTCGAAGGAGTCTTCGTGCGGGATGGTCTCGTCCATGAGCAGGCTGACGCCGACGTCGCACTTCCGAGCCCTCCGCCCAAGGATCCCGCACGCCCTCCGGCCGGTCCGCCGTGGACGTGTAGTGAGGTCGGTGAGCCCGCAGCGGTGGTCCAGGCGGTGGTGGCGGTCGCGGAGCGCATGTACGGCGGCGCGGAGGACGTTCCGGATGCCGTGGGATGGCTGCTCGATGAGGAGTTCGCGTTCGGCAAGCCCTATGGGTCGACGGGTGAGTTCCTCGGTGATCTCGCGGATGCTGTGGCAGACCAAGGCACCTGCACCGACGTCACGGTCGAGGCTGTTCCGTTCATCATTGAGCTGGTCTGCGACGACAGTGTCGCGCCCGGCAGCCGGTTGGTTCTGCTCGGCGACCTGTTGCGGCTTGCTGCTTCGGGGCCGGCAGCCGCGGTCTCCCTGGCCGATCGCATCACCGCACTCGGGGGTGTTTGGGAGGAGTCTGCAGCCGAATACCTGACACGGCGCGCCATCGGCAGCGACCTGCCGATGCTGCTGTCCCGCTGGGAGGACGAGAGCGATGCTGCGCGTTTCGCTCTCGCCGCGCTCACGGCGCTCTGTGGCACTCGTGACCAGCACGCACTCTCAGGGCTGGCCGCTCTCCCGGCTCCAGCAGGCAGCTCCCGCGCCGATGTCATGTCGCTCGTGGCAGCCCTGCTCAGTGACGAAGGCCTGGTATCCGCACTGAACCGGCTGTCCTCCTGGCTGCCCAGCGTTGCAGAGAAGGCAGCCAGCCCGAACGTGGATCCTCGGACTCTGGGACAGGCCATCCTTCCGGACCTCGTCCTCGAAGACGTGGCCTCAGGAATCGCCGGTGCCGACTTCGAGTCCATTCCGCCCCCTCGAAGGCTGCGACCGGTCCTACGTCCCCGCACCACTCGATAGGGGGCGGCATCCGCCAGCCAGCCTCTGATCGAGCACTGCCACGGCCACACGTCACGATCGCCTGCCCCGGGTGACCGGGGCCGGTCCGCGTGCCCCGGCGGCGGCCAGGCACCTGCCGAGCAACCCGCCGGATCCGATACGCCGCCATCCACGCCCCGAACAGGCATCGAACGACGCCCGAAACGACGAGATCCCGCCCGATCTTGCGATCAGACGGGATCTCGTCACCATTCCTGAACTGACTCAAGAACAGTCGTGCGGTGGGGTGTTCACGAATCGGTCTGGACTGGGGCTGCGGAGGGTGTCGGAGATCGTTCCCCAGTTGGACGGTGATCGTTCCCCGTTTCTGCCGGGTGGCGGCTAACCCTTGGGCCAGCGCGGCGAGTCAGTACCGCATGAGGTGAGGCCCGGGGTGACGAGGGATCTGAGGTCACGCCTTGGGTTCGGTGTTGTAGGCGTACACACGGATGGGGTCGAGGTGCAGTTCATGGGGCCCGAGACAGTCCGCGGCAAGGGTTGCCACGAGTGCTCCGCGGGCGCACGCCATGTTGCGGCCCTCTGTTCCCATCGGTCCGCAGCACCCGCGGTGTACGCCCAGCGCGCCGGCCAGACGGAGGCTCGGCACGTCCTTCGGATGCACGATTACCGTGTTCCTGGGGCCGGTGGAGACCGCTCCGTCCAGCTCGGGCGGCTTAAGAAGAGCGCGATTCCCGGATGCATCAGGTTCGGGGTCGTGCGCCGACGGTCGCACAAATGGTGCGCCCCATGGCTTCGGGTCGATGGCGTAGGACCCCATGGGCACGGTCGAGGGTGCCAACCGGGTTTTGTGGTCGCGGTCTGCGTCGGCTACGCAGGCGTCGGGGACCTCTGGAAGCTCCTGGAGGTCGCGGTACTGCTGGAAGGCGTGCCAGCCTGGTGTCTGTCGTGGAGTGATGAGGTCTCCTTCGGCGCAGTCGAGGACCTTGCAGTGCAGGGCTTCGGCGAGGCGGAAGACGGCCGTGAGGACGTCGTCGCCGGAGCCCCGGATGTGGAGCGTGATCGAGTCCACGGGGTCGTCTGATTCGATGTTGAGTTCCATCGACCAGGTGGGTCCGAGGATCTCTCCCCAGGTGGGGTCGGAAAGGTCGGCTTCGGGGACGGCACACGTGATGGTCGCCAGGACATCGTCCAGGCGGCCGAGCGGAGCCGGCTCGTATGCATCGGGGAGTTGCTGGACCGAGGTGATGTCGTCGGGCAGGCGGAGCAAGAGCACGTCCCAGCTCATGGCGTCCCTCCAGTGGTGGGCGAATAGTGTCGGCAGGCTGTTCAGACCAGTCGGATCTGTTCTCCGAGAGGTTGCGGCAGGAGCCCGTTCTGCAGCTGGTGGATCTCTGCGCGCCAAGCGCTGCCCTGTGTTCCGTCCCAGATCTCGAGCAGTTCGGACGGCTCGGTCATGACACAGTCGAGTGCCTGGAGGGCAAGGTCCCGCAGGCCGGCGAGGTCAGGAAGCGGCTCTTTCGGCTCATGGGCGGAGTCGGTGGCCGGGCCCTGTGGGCATTGCGCGGCGACGAGGGCAGCCGCGGCCACCGCGACGTCGGATTCGGGTGCTTCGAGGTAGTTCTCGGTATCGATCACACGGGTGAGAGCGCTGCGGATCATGCCCTCTCGTTCGTCTGCGGCTGCCTCGTCAAGGTCGCCGCAGAAGTCCGCCGCGGTGTCGTTGTCGAACGGGCCGGTATCCCAAGTGCCCATGGTCTCTCCAGGTCGTGGTGTTGACCGGGGCATCCTGGCAGATGCCACTGACAGCGGCGTCCACGCGGTTCCGGTGACGTCCACGGGGCCTCTGCTGAGAGGCCCAGAGGGGAGAAGGAGCACTTGCCGAACCGGCGGATGCGTTTCCGGTTCCGTCGACGGCCCCAGCGTCCTTCGGCTGTCGGTGGCAGGGGCCAGGATGGACGGCATGATGAAAACCGGGGCGGATTACGCGTGGTTCGAGAACGACTTTCCAGACATCGCCGAGGCGTACTGCTTCACTCTGGTGAGGGGTCTGTCTCCGGCTGAGGTGGTGTCTCGGCTCGAAGGGCGCCCAGAGGCACCTTTGCGCGGTATAGCGGCAGTGGTTGATGCGGCCTTCGCCCAGTTCGACTCGGCGGAGGGTGACCGTCAGTTGGTCGCCATGACGACGGTGGGTGCTTGGACCCTGCTGGTCGAGCCCAACGGCTACCTGGGAGTCACCGAAGAACGGGCGCTACCGGCCTCCGCGGGGACAAGCTGGATCTCTCACTTCGTCAATATCAACGGCGTCGGTACGTTTCTCTGGGCGGAGGACCAGGTGTTGCGGCTGTGCTTCGACCCCATGTTCCCTGATGACCGGGGAGGCACCGCTCCCGATGAACTCCTGGGCGTGCTGCAACGAATCGGCTTCCATTTCGGCGAGGAGACGCCCGAGACAGATCTGTCCTCACCTGCGGCGTTCGCACTGGCAGAGCACCTGACCGATGTCGCCATCACCCCGGAGCTACTCAAGGAGACCACGTTCACCTGCGCCACGGTGCGGATTCGGTGACGCCGGTCGTGCGTAGTTCCGGGGCTGAGCGGTGCGGACGGGATGTGGATGATGTTGCGGTGACGGGCATCGGAGACGACCACGTGAAGGTCCACTTCCGTTTGGAGATGGATGAGGACGGCTGGCCGCCGGCGAGCGTGGAGAGCTTGTGGGCGGTGGACCTCGGCGACGGGACTGTGCGGCTGGACAACCCGCCCTGGTTCGTACGTGGAGTCGCCAGCGACGACATCATCCGGGTGGAGGTCGACGATGAAGGTGTCCGCTGGGCCGGTGAGACGGTGCGGGCTTCGGAGAACTGCACCATCCGTCTGATCGTCCTGAGGGACGGTGGCTCGGGTGCTGCTCGGCAGACCGTGCTGGAGACGTTCCACCGCCTGGGCACGACGGGCGAGGGGATCGAGCAGTTCCGGATGGTGGCTCTCGATGTTCCACCGGATGCTGACCTGCCTCGGATACGGAAGCTCCTGGAGCATGGCGATGCCAAGGGGTGGTGGCATTGGGAGGAAGGGTGTGTCACCGCAGCGTGGCGGGCCACGGAAGCGACGTGACCGCCATGACGGATCGTCTCTCCTGGTGTGAAGGCAGCGTGGAGGACTACAGGTGACCATCTTTCGCTGCGTCAACTGTCGGCAGCCCCTGACGAACGACGTGGAGGCTGGGGAACCGGTGCGAAGGCCGGAGCGGTCGGCGACGAGATCGACATCGGCAACCCCAAACACCGTCCCGCACCCGGCCAGGTCGCCCAGAACATCCTCGTCGCCCTCCTGGTCACCGCAGGCAACCTCGACATCCTCGAAACCTGGCTCTACCAGCGCACCGGCACCCACCTCACCGACGCCGACTTCACCGCTGACACCTGCGACGCACCGTCCAAGCCGAACGCGAGCCGGACCGCACCTCCGGTGCACGCGGGACTGCCGCCGCCGCGACATCCCGAACCCTGAGTAGGCCGAACCACAGACGATCACCACCAGCCCGGCTCCCCGGGGCACCTCAAGCTGCCCGGAACACCCGGGACCGAGGCGACACCACCGCCGACAGTGAAGACCGCCGCCATTCTTCACCCCGAACACCATCGAACAGACCCCGGAAACGACGAAGATCCCGCGCGATCATCATGATCGCCGGGATCTCGTCGACCGACCTTGAGCTAACTCAAGAACAGTCGTGCGGTGGGGTGTTCACGAGTGCCTCTGACCAGGCTCTCCAGAGGTGTTCGAAGATCGCTTCCCAAACCGACGGAGATCGTTTCCCACCCCGCTGCTGGCAGGCCTTTTCGGCTGTCAGACCCAGGGGCAAGGATGAGCGGCATGACGAAGCCCGGAGCGGACTACGCGCGGTTCGAGAACGACTTTCCAGACATCGCCGAGGCGTACGGCTTCGCCCTCGTGCGGGGCCTGTCGTCTGCTGAGCTGGTGTCCCGGCTCGAAGGACGACCGAGACACCCTGCAAGGCATAGCCGCAGTCGTTGACGCCATTAGTCCGAGCTACACGATGACGACTACACACCGCTTCCCCTATTGACGTTGCTGTCCGATCAGGTCGAGATAGCGCTGATACTTGGCGTCCGCGTGCTCCTTGTCGTGAATGAGGCTGCCCTCCTCCATACGGTAGGTGCGGTTGCGGTCGCCTTTGAAGGAAAGCCAGTTGAAGCTCGTGGTCACCCACACATCGTCGAAGACTAGGACCTTGGCATGTGTGCTCTTGAGGCGCGAGAACTCGAACTTGTCGGGGTAGCGCGCGGCGAGATTCTCGAGCCGACGGATGGCGATCGGATCCGACTTCGTGTCGTTCTCCTCATAGCCGTAGGCGATGTTGACCGTGACCCCGCGGTTGAGACGCGTCTCGAGCTTACCGAGGAACTCCGTGGTGATAATCGCCTTCTTGATCCATGGCGAGATGATCAGGATCCGGGTCCGAGCCTGGGTTAGTGCCTCGTCGAGGATGTCCGGGTGCTCGAAGACGCCGATCGCCCGGATCTTCAGCTCCACCGGTGAGGGCCCAGAGAGCACATCGGGGAGCGGGGCCGACGCGCTGAGCTGCACCGCGGCCCGCTCGGCACGCTGCTGGGTGACCTCGGTAAGGGGAACACGGACCTGTTCGAGTTCGGGCTCGAGCGTCGGCCGCTCGGGCGCGGGCTCCACGGTGATGCCAAGCGCCTTCGCCCCGCCGGCCGCGATCAGTGCGAGCTCGTGCGCGTGACTGAGTTCGCCGTCGACGACGACGCCCAGTTCGATGTCAGTGCGATCGGGGTTCGCGTAGACGAGGATCTTGGCTGGCATCACCCTTCGGGCCTTGGCCTGGGTTATGGCCCTCACCTGGAGGACTTCGCGGTCGTTGTTGCCGCGTTCCCGCAACAGGGCGTTGATGTCTGCAGCCGAGATGTCACCCGACTCGACCGGACCGCTCTTGGCCGCGGGCAAGAGAATCATGTCGTGTTCGTCGGCCTGACCACGGGGGATAACGGTGTGCCGGTCGTAAGGTCTCGCTTTCCACAGGAGCTGGTCGTAGACGAGCGGTTGCTCGACGCGTACGGGGGTGATGGCGGCCAGTTCGCGCGCAGTCTGCTCTCCCCGTCCCGTCAGGCGCAGGTTCCTGTCGGCAGGGTCCGCTCCCGGCCGGGGCAGCGCGTAGGTTAGGTAGTCGTCTGAAAAGTGCTGGGCCACGGCCTGGGTGACCATGAGCTCGGGCACGCCCAGGAGGCCGGTGATGACCTGCTCAGTGGTGACCTTGTTGTTGACCAGGCGCAGGACGAACTCGTCGAGCAAGGGCAGCCGCTTCCGGTCCTGCGCGAGGACATCGGCCGTGATGAGGGCGACGGGCAGGGCGGCGTCGACGATGGCTACGAGTTCCAGACCGGAGCGGGCGTCGTTGAAACGGACGGCGAGGAGGCTGTCGGGGCTGAAGTCAGGCATCGCGGATCTCGCACTCCTCGGGGTGGTTGCGCATGTAATCGAGTACGTCGCGCAGAGCGCCAGGCGTACTGCGACAGAAAGCGGCGTCGCCGACGATGGTGAGGCCGAAGCGGGCGCGGGAGAGAGCCACGTTGATGCGCCGCCAGTAGGGCTGACCAAGGAAACCGAACTCGGAGCGGGCGTTGCTTCGGGTGACGGAGAAGACCGCGAGGTCGCATTCGCGACCCTGAACGGCGTCGACGGAGAGGATTTCGGCGGTGAGGTATTTGAGTTTGGCCGAGGCCAGGCGACGGGTCAGCTCTTCGACCTGGCGGCCATAGGGAGCGATAACCAGGACATCGAGCTTGCGGTCGGCGGGGACCTTGATGACGCCCTTGGCGATGGCATGGTCGATGACTTCCAGGCGGCGGACGGCCAGCTGGGCTTCGGTGCGGTTGGAGATGCTGGTCTGGGTGGCACTGCGCTCGGACTCACGGCGGTCGGCCAGCTTCGAGGTGTCGAGCCACATAACAGGCTTGCCGATGACCTCGTATCCGGTCAGCGTGTGGTCGCTGAGGGAGAGGAGCTTCTTATCGTAGAAGCAGGTGGAGATCATCTTCCCGATGGCTGGCGTCATGCGGTACTGCTCGAGCAGCATGTGCCTGACCGGAGGCTCGGTGTTGCGTACGAGGTATTCGAAGAGCGTGGTGGTGACCAGCTCGGGGATGAGTTGGTGGTCCGCCATGATCTTGGGGTTGCGCAGCAGGTCCTCATCGACCGGAGGAAGCTGTGCGGTGTCTCCGACCAATACCCATCGCTTGGCCCTGGCGAGGGGAACGAGGGCTTCGGTGGCAGTGGCTTTGGACGCTTCGTCGAAGATGCACAGGTCGAATTCCAGGTCGCGGGCGGCAGGGTGACCGAGGAAACCCAGTGCGGTGCCTGCGACGACCTGGCGTGTGCGCAGGAACGCAGTGATCAGGTTCTGGTCGGTTCCGATGCGCTGGAGCCATTCACCTTGGAGGCGGAGCAGCCGCATGAGTTCCTGGCCGGGGCCTGAAGTACCCAGGAGCGCTTCGACCGCGTCACGCGCGTCGGCGGTGCTGAGGTCTTCGCGCAGGGTCAGCTCTCCGGCGAGCATGCGCTGAACTTCGGTAAAGAGCTCGTGGCGCTGTTCGATGAGCTGATCGCGGCGGGCTCGTGCGGTGACGACTTCCTCACCGAGTTCGCGGGCGGAGGTGGTGCGGTCGGGGACGGGCTGGCTGGCGAGTTCCTCTAGCTTGCGGGTGACGTGGTCGAGGTTGGCAGCGACGGAGGCCATTTCCTCGAGCATGAGGGCGGCTTTGAGGTGTCGTCCTTCCAGGCTGTTCCGGGAGGCGATGCCATCCAGGTAGCGCTCGGCCCGGGTGCGGACCTGCTGAGTCCAGCGTTTGACCTGCTTGTCGAGGAGGAGTGGCTGCACGCTGGCGGCGACGCGCGGGTCGTCGGGGCGGCCGAGGCGAACCAGCCCTTCGATGCCGGCGTCCTCGATGCGGCGCAGGGCATTATCGATGGCAATATGAGTCTGGCTGACGATGAGGATGCGGGCGTGGTGATCACGCTTGAGCGTCTGCTCGACGATCTCCGCGATGACGGTCGTCTTTCCTGTCCCCGGAGGGCCTTCGACCAGGAGCATGTCCTGGCTGCCCAGGGCGTGGGCGACGACTTCACGCTTGCTCTTGTCGAGATCGGTGCGGGACCAGCGCCTGACCTCGGCAGGCGGCCGGACCTCAATGGTGGCGGGGTTGTCGATGATCTCGTGCAAGGCCGGGTTCGCGGTCTGGCCTGCAGCGACGTTGGTCAGCGCCTCGCGCTGCCGATTCAGGGCGCTCTGGCTGGGGCCGAGGAACGGCAGCAGGACTCCGCGGCCGGGAAGGGCAGTATCCGGTCGTCGGAAGCGGATGGCGAGAGTGTCATCGGTCTGGGCGGTGACCTCGCCGCGGTCGAAGGGCCGGGTGTAGGAGTTGGGGGCGACCGACCATTCCTCGCCGACCAGGGTGGCGGTGGTGGGCATGGACAAGTGGAAGACTCGGGTGCGGCCGCTTCCGGTGACGCGCTCGTAGTCGATGTTCTGCCTGCCATCGGCTGCGACTTCTTCGCGGGCTTCGAGCAGTCGGCGCCAGCCGTCGAAGAGGTCGCCGAGGTGCTGCTCCCTGCTGGCCTTGGCTGCTTCCTCGCGTTGCGCGAGATGCTCATCCAGGCGGTCAAGTAGGAGGGTCAGACCGTCGTAGGCGGGATCCTCACCGGGGTCGTCGAAGGTCCAGGTGAGAACCGGGCCAATCGGTACGGACCGCTCACGCCGTTTGGCCATCCATTCCTCCCCCCTGGCGTCGGCCGCGACGATCACGCACCGGTCGCGCTGGTGCTCGTCCTCGACGAGCCGGAGGAACCAGGAACGCCCGAAGATGCGCAGGGTGGCCTTGTCGATCTCGTCTGTCTTCGGGTTGTGCCCGTAATCGGCGTGGACGGCGCCAGCCAGATCGGCGAGAACCACGGACTTGGCCAGGTCCCAGTCTGGGTCCGCGCCAGCGGGGACCTCGCTGAGGAGTTCTGCCGCACGGCGGGTCAGCTTGAGCCATACGAAGTTGCTCTGGCGAGCCTGCTGGTTGCTGCATGCCAGCTCGGCATCGAGCAGACGTTGTTCGAGCACGGCCGCGTTCGCGGGGCGCTTCTTGGGGTCAAAGTCGACGCAAGACTGCAGGATCGAGCGGACCTCGGTATCCAGATCCAGCTCGGCCAGGACCTCAGCGAGGTCCGGATAGTCGCCCGCCTTGCCACCAGATAGGACCTGGATGGCCAGGACGCCGTATCCGTAGACGTCCCGGACGTAGGGAATCGCGTCTTCCTGCTCGGGCGGCGCATACAGGTTGGAGCGAAACTCCGCCACCGTCTCGTCGGTGACGGCGGAAGCCTTGGACCGGATCTTGGCGATACCGAAGTCGGCCAGCTTGGGCGTGCCATCCTCCGTCAGCAGGACGTTGCCCGGTTTGAGGTCCCGGTGCTCGATCTTCTGCGAGTGCGCGTAGGCCAAAGCTGCCGCGAGAGGCTTGCCGATACGGGCGAAGAACGAAGTCCAGCCGATGGGTCTGCCGACAGCCATGTCGTCCTTGAGGCTACGATCGACCCACTCCAGCGCGATGAAGTAGCGGCCGAGGTCGGCATCCCAGCCCGAGTCGAGCATCCGGACGATGTTGGGGTGCTGCAGCGCCTTCAGTGAGCTGGTCTCGCGCTCCAGGAAGATCTTAATGACCTCGTCATCCCGCTGCTTGAGCAGCTTGACAGCAGCGTAGTCTCCGGAGGCGCCACTGGTGTCAACCGCTTTGCGGACCTCAGACAGACCGCCTGGTCGCGGATCCTGGGGGAGCAACAAGAAACGATAGTTGATCATCTGCTGTGCCCCCACGC
The DNA here is from genome assembly GCF_044456085.1 of Streptomyces sp. NPDC051018. Classification (NCBI taxonomy): domain Bacteria; kingdom Bacillati; phylum Actinomycetota; class Actinomycetes; order Kitasatosporales; family Streptomycetaceae; genus Streptomyces; species Streptomyces sp. NPDC051018. Next base: position 328,841 of record NZ_JBITFN010000007.1, on the reverse strand, counting down.
GCTGCTCCTTACTCAGCACCACTGCCGGTGCATCCCGCCCCAGACGGATCATCCTGCCAGCTCCTTCCTTTTCCAGTCAGGGAGTTGGGCAGACAGGTGATGGCCTTTCTGAGGACTTACTACGTCATGAAGTTCATGCCGGTCGAATCATGTTGGATCCGAAATCCTTGGTTCGTACGAGCCGCGGCCGCGGGCGCCATGGCCACGGACTGAGCGGCTGCGCGTGCTGCGGGAGGGCTGCCGAGGTCTCTGTCGGTGGCGCCGTGGATGATCGGGCGCATGACACATGGTTCCCGAGATGCCCTACGCTCTCTCGCGTTGCAGCATCTATCACCCGAGGTTGCCGAGGAGTGGCTCGGTCTGCTTCGCCCTAGCGTGCGTCTTGAGACAGCAGCTGGCTCAAACGACGTGGTCGGCCAGCTCGGTGGCCTCCCGGCCTTGCCGGCCACCTTGGAGTGGCCGGTGTGGGAGGGGCAGGGCCCGCTCTCTTTCATAGCCTCGCTCGACTGTGCGGGCCTGCCGACAGGCGTGCTCGATATCGATCTGCCCGAGGTGGGGACTCTGCTGTTCTTCTATTTCGACGGGCAGTTGGACGACGGCGAGGCTCTCGTTCTGGCCGAGGACCGGGAGAGCTGGGCGGGCGCCCGTGTGGTCTACCTGGCGGCTGACGAGCAGGTGGCGGATCGTGGGACGCCTGGAGGGCTCAAGCCGTATCCGGTGGTGCCGCTGACCGCTCGGGTGGAGATGACTGCGGCGAGCCCTGGCATCCGTCCGTCCGGGTCGCCTTCGCTCCGGATGCCCCGCTGGGGAATCGGTACGACCACCCCGTCTGCTCACAGGAGTTCCTCGACGCGCTGTGGGAGTTCGATGATGAGGTAAGGCATCAGATCGGTGGCCACGCTCACTCCGTGCAGAACCCCGTGGAGATCGAGATTGCGGAGGCGGTCTTGGACGGCGAGGCGTCCTGGGACGACCCGCGGCTGTCCGAGGAGGCGGGCAACTGGTTGCTGCTGGCCCAGTTCGACAGCGAGGACGCCGCGGACATGATGTGGGGCGATGCCGGAGCCTTGTACTGGCTGATCCGCCCGGAAGATCTGGCCGAGCGGCACTTCGAGCGGGCGATGTTCACCTGGCAGTGCAGCTGATGAGCGCGGCACCTCAGGCCTGGGGAGTCCAGTACACGCTGGTCCTGCCGAGTGAGGACGCTGCCCGCGCCGCCGCGGCCGAGCTTTCCGGGATGGGCCACCGTCTGACGGCAGTGCGCGTCCACGATCACTACCGGTTCGTTCCGTCGAGCTTCTGGTACGGAAAGCCGTCGATGGACCCGGAGCTGGAGGGGTGGTGGCAGGTCTTCTCGCTGGCCGTCCACAGCGGGTACGAGCGTATGGCTCTCGAGCCGTTCTTCCGAAGTGAACGGATTCGGGTGGCCGACGTGGCCCGTGCCCACGCCGGTTTTCAGCAGGGGTTCAGCGAGGGCCATGCTGCAACTCTCGAAGAAGCCTTCCAACGGGACGGCCTGGTCCATGAGCAGGCTGGCGCCGACGTCACCCTTCCGAGCCCTCTGCCCGAGGATCCCGCGCGGCCTCCGGCCGGTCCGCCGTGGAAGTGCGTTGAGGTCGGTGAGCCCGCAATGCTGGTCCAGGCCGTGGTGGCGGTCGCAGAGCGCATGTACGGCAGCTCGGAGGATGCTCCGGATGCCGTGGGGTGGCTACTTGATGAGGAGTTCGCGTTCGGCGAGCCCTACGGATCAGCGGGCGAGTTCCTCGGCGATCTCGCGGATGCCGTGGCCCACCAAGGCACCTGCACCGACACCACCGTCGAGGCTGTCCCATTCCTCATGGAGCTGGTCTGCGACGACAGCGTCGCGCCCGGCAGCCGGCTGGTTCTACTCGGCAACCTGTTGCGGCTTGCTGCTTCGGGGCCGGCTGCAGAGGTCTCCCTGGCCGATCGCATCACCGCACTCGGGGATGCCTGGGAGGAGTCTGCAGCTGAGTACCTGACACGGCGGGCCATCGGCAGGGAGCCGCCGAGACTGCTGTCCCGCTGGGAGGACGAGAGCGATGCCGTCCGATTCGCTCTCGCCGCCCTCGCGGCGCTCTGTGGCTCTCGTGACCATCGCGCACGTTCAGGGCTGGCCGTTCTCCCGGCTCCAGCAGGTAGCTCCCGCGCCGATGTCGTGTCGCTCGTGTCAGCCCTGCTCAGTGGCGACCGAGAAGGCTTGGTGCCTACGCTGGACCGGCTGGCCTCCTGGTCGCCCCGCGTTGCGGAGGAGGCAGCCGGCCCGAACGTGGATCTTCAGAGTCTGGGACTGGCCAGCCTTCCGGGTCTCGTTCTCGAAGACGTGACGTCGGGAATCGTGCCAGAGCCTGATCTGCCGTAACTGTTGACGATGTTAAGCATTACGACTGGCGCCGCAGACACGCAGGCCAGGGGCGCCAGACAGCAGGCTCAGGCCCCTCCGTCCCTCAACTGCCAGACTTCGTTGGCCATTTGGCTGCCGGGCACGACTGGCATTCCCTACGATGACTGCCGTTGTCCTGTCGTACGGGAGGGCCGAGGAGGGCGGATGGACTTCACAGGGGCGGGCGAGCCGGATGCGGCTCCCGGGTTGCGGACGGCTGTTGGGATCTACTCCGGCAAGACCGATCGGGCGCTGGCGCGGATCTCGGAGCTCGAAGCAGAACTCGCGGACCTCCGAGTCGAGGCGGCGAAGTACGCGAGCACTCGCGATCAGCTGAGCGAAGCTCTCGCCGAACTCCTCGCAGGCCGCTCGGCGCCGTCCGAGGACGATCAAAGCCCTCAGCGGAAAGCTGGCGCGGAAGACGAGGACAGCGATGCGTCCCCCAGTGACGAGTCGGACCCGATCGAGCCGTCTGAGGAGACGCGTGCCGGGCAGAGCGGGCCTTCGCGGTCGCCGTCCGGGCAGTTGATGCAGGCGGTCGAGCAGATCCTCGTGAGCGCCGGACGGCCGATGAAGGCCAGGGACATCACAGAGGCCCTTGGGCGCCCAACCAAGGGCGACGAAGGGCGGGCGCCCATCGAGACGACCCGCGCGACGTGCAAGCGGCTGGTGAAGAACGGCCGCGCCGTGGAACACCCGATCGGCGTCTTCGCCTCCCGCCGGGTCACCAAAACGCAGGGAGGGGACGCCTGACGCCGCCACCCCGAACATGAGACGTCCCCTCCTCCCATTGCGGGGAGAAGGGGACGGGCTCCGTTGAGCTTGGACCCTCTTCGGAGCCAGTGACGTGGACCCTCGTAGTGGCTCACGCATCCCCGAGGCTAGAGCAATCCGCCTCGCCTCGGGGGCGCGTGGCCTATTTCGTCGTTCCCTGGGACGGGTTTCCCTGAGGACGGGAAGGCCGATTTTGATGCGTACTGCGCATTCCGTCCCGCGGGTACAGCGGGAGAGCGAGGAAATCTTCCAGGCGGGCAACGGTGACGATGTCCGGCCAGCACTGGCCGGCGAGCAGGTCGGCGATGGCCTGCCGGTTGACCCCGGATCCGGTGGCGACCTGCCGCAGACTTCGCTTCTCGCGCTCCAGGGCGCCCGCGAGCTCGCGGGCGATGGCCTGGACGACTCTGGCGGCGACGTCGTCGACGGCGGAGTCGGGCCAGGATTCCGGATCGCGGGCAAGGTCTCTCGGCGCGGTCTTGCGGGCCAAACCTCCGACCATGTCGATGCACTCCTTTCCGTGAAGATCGCCTTCGACGTCTTCACTGGCTGCTTGTCCAGCCGGTTCTGTTGGTCTGTGACACTGAGCTCAGAGGTCTCCAGCAAGATCCGTGACTACCGGCCCCGGCTGCCGCATCGGCAGTGGGCGCCGGTCGCCGAGCTGGTGCGAGCCACCGTGGCGGCGACAGCTCCGGCCACCTGCTATGCAGCGGAGCATCTGCTGCATGTGATCGGCCGGATCGCGGTCTGGGCGGACCGGAGCGGGCTGCCGCGCGACCCGGGAACCTGGCTGCGGACCGAGACGATCGACGCCTTCATCCTGTCGGGCTGCGTTGCGGCGAAGGACTCGACAGTGCTGACCTACCGGACCTGGCTGCGGCGGGCACGGGAAGCTCTGGTGTGGGTCCAGCGCGGAGAGGCCCCTCCAGCTCGACTTTCCTCGCCTCGCACGCCTCAGCCTCCTTATGCTGCCGGAGACTTGGCTCGCCTGCGGGATTGGGCGAACCATCTGCCGGACCAGGCTCGACTCGACGGCCTCGCCCTCATGACGCTCGGAGCCGGGTGTGGCCTGATGCCGGGCGAGGTCCCGCCCATGCGAGGCAGCCATGTTCGCGTGACCTCCGGCGGGGTCGCGGTGCTGGAGGAGAAGCTGCTCGGCCGACTCGTGGCGTGCCATTCCGACTGGGAAGGCACGCTGGCCGAGCTGGCAGAGACCTCCGGACCCGGATTACTCTTCCGGCCGGGACGGAAGGTCGCGGCAGCCAAGAACCTCGTCTCGTCCTGGCCTGCCCGCCATCGGCCCCACGCGGGTCTGCCGCCGCTCTCCGTTCGGCGGCTGCGGTCGACGTGGATCGTCGACCGGCTTTCCGAGGGCATCAGTCCGGAGGCGGTCGCTTCCGCCGCAGGCATGGCCTCCCCTGCCGGTTTGGCGGGCTACCACCACTGGGTACCCCCACTACCCAGGGCAGAGGTGATCCGCTTGCTGCGTGGCCGCCGCTCATGAGGGCGCGGCCTGAAGCGGACCAGCTGGCCGCCCGCCATGCGCGCCCACGGCTGCGGCCTGGACGGCTCACCGAGATCCCCGACTCCAAGGTCGGCCAGCTGCTGACCGTCCTCGACCGCTCCGGTCTGCCCCAGCAGTTGGAGGACATGCTGCGAGGCCGTCCCGGGCCACCAGGCGTACGGCCGCGGACCGTGCTGGCCGGCCTGATGCTCGCCGTGTACTACACGGGCCGAGCCACGGTCTCCGACGCCTGGCGGATCCTGCACTTCCGTCTCCAGCCCGCAGCTCGCGCCTGGCTCGGCATCCCCGAGATGCTTCCGTCCACGGCGCGTGCGTGCATAGCTGCCAGTCGTCGCCTCTACCGAGGGCTGGATCGGATCACGACCATGCTCGATCCGGCACGCTGCGATCGGCGCCGGCGCCTGGACCAAGCGGAGGCGGACATCCACTCCGCTGTCTGGGACGAGGCTGTCGGCCGCGCGGCCGCGAACCGGCTCCAACGGCTGGCGAACGATCTCGTACTGGTCCCGGTCCGGTTGGCGCAGCAACGCGGATACCTGCGGCACTGGGCCGGTGACGTAGGAGTGGACGCCACCTCGATCCCGGTTCTGGCCGACCCGGACAGCGACCGCTCGGGCACAGCTTCCGTCGAGATCACCGCTGGCTGGCACTTCAGCGGCGGCTCCGACAAGGGCATCTTCGGCTACAGCGCGAGCCTGCTCGTCGCCGCCCACTCCCGCACAGGCGAAGGGGCCGCGAAGGGCCGCCGCGCGCCTTCCTACCCGCAGCTCTGCCTCGGCCTCAGCCTGGACACTCCGACCGTCCGTACGGGCGAGAACGCGGTCACCCTGCTGAAGCACCTCGCCGAGCTTCGGCTGCCAACAGGCACCTGTGCCGCGGATCGGGCCTACACCGGCTGTTCGCCGGAGAACTTCCAGATCCCCGTACGCCGACTCGGCTACCGCCTCGCTCTGGACTACAAGGCGGCCGACCGTGGTATCCAGGGCAGCTGGCAAGGAGCCGTACTGATCGACGGCTCCCTCGCCTGCCCAAACATCCCTAACGCCCTGGCTCAGGCCACTCACGGCATGGACGACAAGACCTTCCGCCGACGACTCGACGACCTGAAGCCGGTGGTCGCCGAGCGGCTGCCCTACTTCCTCAAGCTCAAGCAGAACGCCGATGCCCGTGGAACCGTGCGCCTGCAATGCCCGGCGGCCGGACCGTCCCCTTCGGTGAACTGTCCACGCCGAGAACGCCTCCGGCCTGCTCGACCGACCGCCTCTGGCCCGCCTCAGCCCGTGATCAAACTGGCGGATCTCCGCTCCCGCGCCAGCCACGCCTCGGCTCGCCCGACCATCCAGCTCCCTGGCAGAGAGTGGGCGGACCCGCCCGGCAAGGAGGCGCTGCCCGCCGTCTGCGGGGCCTCCGCGATCAGCGTCCCCGCCGACGCGGCCGGAGACCTGAAGAACGCCAAGTTCCGGCAGGACAGCCACTACCTCAGCCCCACCTGGGAGCGGATCTACAAGCCGATCCGCTCTCATAACGAGGGCCTCAACGGCCGCCTCAAGGGCGCCGACATGGACATCGGCAACCCGATGCACCGTCGAGTCCCCGGCCAGGTGGCCCAGACGGTCCTCATCGCGATCATGGTGACCATCGGGAACCTGGACATCCTGGAAACCTGGCTCTACGAGCGCACCGGCAACCGGCTCTGCGACACCGACTTCGCTTCCATTGCGGCTGCCCCAGGTTGCGCCCTGTCTTCCGTCCCCGCGCCAATCGACATGGGGCGGCATCCGCCAGCCAACCTCTGATCGCGCAACGTCACAGCCACACAGCACCATCACCAGCCCCGGGCGACCGGGGCTGGTTCGCATGTCCTGGCAAGGCCCAAGTGTCTGCCCAGCAACCGGCCAGACCCGATACGCCGCCATCCACCACCCCGAACAGCCATCGAACGACCCCCGAAACGACGAAGATCCCACCCGATCTTGCGATCGGACGGGATCTCGTCACCACTCCCGAGCTAACTCAAGAACAGTCGTGCGGTGGGGTGTTCACGAGTGGGACTGACCAGCGGTGCAAGCAGGCGTTCAAAGATCGTTCCCCACCCTGCCGGTGATCGTTTCCCACGTACACTGCCGGGATGCCGCAGAGGAGCCCGGTCCGGGTCGATGAAGGTGCGCTGCTGGACCGGCTCGGTCCTGATGCCACGAGGTTCGACCTGACCGGCGCCTCGTTGATCGTCGGTGCCACGGAGATCCAGATCATCGCCGACGCCAATGACGACCCGGCGTCCAGCGGCGTCTGGAGTCGGGACCAGTTCCGTCTGGTCGGCGAGGTACCCGCAGACATCAACGAGGCGCTGACCGGCTACCGGGACGTCTGGAGCTTCGACGAACTCCGGCAGCGGCCGGTGAGCATCGCCATCAGGGTCGGTATCGGTTGCTTGCTGCTCGGACGAGCCGAGTTCCGCCACTGGGGGCCCGGCCGCTACGAGTTCGAGTTCATCGAGCCGCTGACCAGCGGGCTGCTGGAGGTGGTCCGGCCCTCCGTTCCCGATCCCGTACTGCCCACACCGACGTGGGTGGATCTCGTGGCGGCGCGTCCGCAGGAGGCGTTGACGCTGTTCGTCGAGTCGTGGTTCGCCCGGTCCCCACAACCGAGCATCAACACGTCGGCGGAGGCCGTGCCGGCCGCGCTGGCTGCCTTCTACCGCCTGGCCGAAGAGCGGCCGGGAATCCTGGGTTCGCACAACTACGTGCACGAACCGGAGCCCGACCGGTGTGGCCGGGGCGAGGAGCACTTCTCGTTCGCCTGCGAGGTTCAGGGATGCTGGTCGTGGTGCTGCCCACGCCGTCCGGACACGGAGAACGGGGAGCACACCGTCCTGCTCGTCCGGGACGACGAGGCACTGCCCGAGCAGGAGCCGCTGAGCAGGTTCCTGCTCCAGTTCGTTCTGCACGAGGCGACCTTCAGTGCTCCTTACCTGGCACAGGCCGTCGCCTCCGCCGACGAGATCGTCCCCCTGCTCCGCTCCGTGCTGCGGGATGTCCCGCTGCGGCCCTTCATGGCACCACTCGATCCGACGACCTTCCTCGCCGGCCCCGGCATCGTGGTCGCACTCTCGGACGGCCCGGGAGAGGACGGCGAAGCCGCCGTCAGCATCGGCGCCCTCCACCGCAGCGCCCTGCGCCCTCTCGGGCAGTTCGACGTCCCCTGGATCAGATTCGATGGCTGATGCCTTCCCGCCCCCGGAGGAGTGGGATGCTGCGGCAGCGGACCGCTTCCGGGACGAGTGCTTCGAGCCCGGTCTGCGGCGCATCTTCCGGTCCGTGGTGGACGATCGGATACCTACCGACGAGCGGCCGCCGCACAGTGCTCTGCTCTTCGGGCCGGAGTTCGGGCCCTTCGCCTCAGACCGCGAGTTCGCAAGCGACTTCTACAACGACATCCACCACCAGGGCATCAGTAACGCGTACACCGCACAGGCGGTGCCCATGGTGGCCGCCCTCGCCTCCGACGAGCGCGTTCCGGCTGATGAGCGAGCCAGCCTGACGACGCTCCTCTTCCACATCGCCGCCGAGACCGACCGCCTCACGGCGGACTGCTGGCCCCGGCAGCACCCGCAGACTGATCCAGCCGCAGCTGCCCGGGCACGCGCAGCCGTCCGGCGGACGCTTCCAGAGCTGGCGGCCCGTTGGGATACCGCGTCCCTGGATGTCCGCCTCGCTCTGGCCGCCCTCTGCGCCAGCTTCCCCAAGGAGCCGGCGTCCCTCCCCTTGCTGGAACGAACGGGAGCATTGGCAGAGGACCTGCACGACAGCCGTCCGCTCTCCGGCTTCCTCCGCTTCGCACTGCTCACTGGCACCGCCCCGGAAGAGGCACTGCACACCTGGGTCGACGAGCTGACCTCCTCCTACTGGAGAACCACCCCACGCGAACTCCCTGCTCGGCAACGGGCAGTGCACCTGCTCGACCAGATGCTGGCCTGGCTCCGGTGGAAAGTGCTTCCCAACCTCGCCGAAGCATGAAGACAGGGCCTCTGGTGCAGCTCGGGTTGTCGAGACCTTGAGCACACCGGGAGGCTCTACCGGCGGCATCCCGGCACCTCCACCGCAGAGACGACGCAACCCCTCGCCTCTGCCGCCGAAACACCGACCCTATGCCTGACCAGTGCAAACGCACCCGTCACCCTCGGAAGGACAGCGGCTTCCAACTGGCCCGGGCGGGAATCGTGTCAGAAGTCTGGTCTAGGTTTGGCCTGTGAACCACAGCAGCTCCAAGGCCGGGGCGCCCCGCGAGCCTGACTTGCCGCCCTACCAGGTAGTCCTGGCGGAGACTGATTGGGGTTCGCTCCAGACGGCTTTCGGGAGCGGTGAGTGCCTTCCCGAAGTCCTGGCACGGTTGCTGGAGCCTGATCCCAAGGTGCAGGTCACCGCTTTGTCGGAACTGAGTGAGCTGGTCGGCCACCAGAACAGCATCTACGAAGCCACTGCCCCCGTCGCCCTGTATGTCGCCGGCATCCTCGCCCACCCGGCGGCCATGACCCTTCGGCCGTATCGCAGCGTCCCAATCCGCGCGGCACTGTTGAACTGGTTGGTTTCCACGGCCTACGACGCCTCCGACGAGATTGTCGACCGCACCAAGCAGTACTTCCCCGGCTTCCTCACCCCGGGCACCATCGTGGCGGCCTTCCGGGACCTGCGCCCGATGCTTTATCGGGCCGTCGTGCCCTTCCTGCAGGACAGTCACGAGGACGTGCGCGAAGCCGCCGTCATCGCCGCGCTCATCCTCGCCGAGCACCCCGCGCTCGCCGTGCACCGCGATCACCTCGCCGTGCACGCGCGGGCCGTCCTGGACACCAGCAGCGACGGCCCCAACCGGCGCGTTGCCTGGAAGGCCCTCGAAGCATGGGGCCACGACGTCACCGACATCGAACCTCTTCAGGAGGAGCCATGGGACTGTGGGCCACATAGCGATGGCCGCGGCGATCTCGAACCTCCCTTCTGAGGTAGGCATGTTCCGACCCTACGGCGTGGACGAGTGTTGTCGTCTGCTGGAGGAGTGCGGGCGCAAGGCGATCACATGCGGTCGGTTGGGAGCATCTGCGATCACCCTCTGCGATCTTGCTGGGGCTGGCCCTACGTTTGGCTGGGGACTCGGAGTGCCATCGGGTTCTGGGGTTGGCGAGTGAAGGCGGGGCCGACATGACGTCACTGTTCGAGCGTCTGGATCAGGAAGAGGCGGTCGTTCGTGGCGAGTTGGCGGCACTACGCGAGAAGACTGCGGTGGCCGAGGAGCGGCTGGCTCACCTGACGATCACACGGGAGACGTTGTTGTCGCTGGCCGTCGAGGAGTACGCCAGCCAGGGCGACGGCGTCACGCAAGAGCCGCCAGAGACCCCCGCGGACGAACCGGTGGCGAATGGCCCTGCCGACTATTCCCAGCCTGCCGATGCAGAAGTACCTTCCAGCGGGGCCGCGTCTGTCGGCCCGTTGGAGTGGGAAGAAGCGCGAGAGCGGATGCTGGTGCTGCTCGCAGGAGCGGGGCGTGCGATGCACGTGAAGGACATCACCGCGGCGATCGGCGAGGACATCTCGGACACGTCGAAGGGACGGCGGGTGGAGACCACTCGGTCCCGGCTGAAGGCCCTGGTGAAGGAGGGCCGGGTGGTGGAAGGGCCGACGGCCTGGTTCGCGATCGCTCCGGCCCGTGCCGGCGAGCAGCGGCAGGGGGATGCTCAGGAGTGAACCGGGGCCGCGAGCGCGCGGCAGGTGAGGTGGCACCGCCGAGGGACTACCAATCGACTCGGCGGTGCCGGGTGCGTGAGCGCCCGTCTGGCAGGTGGCTCTCGCGTGTTCGAGGGTAATGGAGGTCTCCTCCCCTCGATGCGCGGAGCCGCGAACTTCGTCATGCCCGGTCGCTGTTTGGCGTTTTCGGGCGTGGATCGAGGCTCAATGCGTTCTCTTCCGATCGATGTTAATGCTGTGCGGCCACAGGTTGGCGCCGGTGAAGTGGGCGAGGCGGGCAACCGTTGCCACGTCCGGCCAGGACCGTCCCGCGAGAAGGTCGGCGACGGCCTGCCTGTTCACTCCGGAGCCGGCAGCGGTCGCACGCAGGCTCAGGCTCCGGTCGTCCAGGACCGCGGTGAGAGTGCGTGCGATGAGGCGCACCGCTTCGGCGGCGACGTCGGAGCTCGGCTGTTCGGGCCAGGCTTCCGGATTATCGGTCAGCTCCCGGGGGGAGCGTGCGCGGGCGCGTCCGCCGACCATGCGCGCACCATCCTGTCCGTTGAAGTCGATCAGCTGTGGAATGGCTGCTTGTCCAGCCGGTATGCATGGACCGTGGTCCTTGATCCCGTCACGTCCGCGAAGATCACCCGCTACCGGCCCAAGAACGTTCCGCCCGCCTGGGCCGAGGTCGCGCCGCTGGTGCGGTCGGTCGTTACCGCAGCCGTGACGGCCGTGCCCTATGACGTGGAGCGGCTGCTGCACGTGGTCGGCAGGCTGGCGTTGTGGGCCGAGGCGACGGGGATCGACCGGTCTGCGGACGCGTGGCTGCGCAACGAGGTGATCGATGCGTTCGTGCTCTCGCGGACTGGGGAGATCGAGGCATCGTCGGTACGGACGTACCGGACGTGGCTGCTGCGCGTACGCGATGCGCTGGCATGGAGCGAGCGCGGCGAGGCGCCCCCGGCGCGGATGCATGCCGAGGCCAGTCCGCACCAGCCCTACACATCGGCTGAGTTGGCTGGCCTTCGGCACTGGGCCACTCATCTGCCACGCCAGCAGAAGACCGACGCTCTTGCGCTTCTGGGGCTGGGTGCGGGCCTGGGGCTGATGCCGAAGGAGGTCGCGGCCAGCCGGGGCATCGATCTGCGGCGCCCTCGCCGGGACGGCCCGCTGTTGCACAAGGGGGTCGAGCGGCTGGTGCCGCTTGTCGCCCGGGCCGCATGGGACACGGTGTTGGGCGAGCTGGCGGAGAGGGCGGGTGGCGGGTACTTGTTCCGGCCGCAGCGGACCGTCGAGTACGCGAAGAACCTGATCGGCTCCTGGTCCCTGCTCCACCGGCCTCCGCAGGATCTGCCTGCGGTGTCGGTGGGCCGGCTGCGGGCGACGTGGGTCGTCGAGCTGATGCGCGCGCATATCGATCACCATCTGATTGCCCAGGCGGCCGGGCTCGCTTCCGCCGCATCCCTGGCCCGCTGGCAGCACTTGGTGCCGCCGGTGGACGAGGTGACAGCGGCCCGGCTCCTGCGGGGCGCGGAGGAGAGGTGACCAAGCCCCGGGCCTGGCGGAACCCGGAGAAGATCAGGAGGTGCCGGCCGCGGCCGGTCACCGACGCGCCCTTCGAGATCCCCGAGTCGAAGGTCGGCCAGCTCGATGCGCTTCTGCACGAGTCCGGAGTGCTTGAGCTGATCGACACCGAGCTGGAAGGCCGTCCGGGTCCGAAGGGGCTTCCGGTCCGGACCGTGTTGGTGGGGTTGCTGCTGGCGTTGCACTATCACCGCAGCGCCAGCCTCGCGGATGTCTGCCGGGTGCTGCTCGATGAGCTGCGGGCTCCTGCGCGGTCGTGGCTCGGCGTCTCGGACGGCTGCCGGGCCGACGGGCACACCAGGATCGCGTTCTCCCGCCGCGTCTACCGCTCCTTCGACCGTCTGACCACCGCCCTCGACCCCCTGCGCTGTGATCGGCGCCGTCGGCTGCCGGCGGGCGAGGCCGCAGTCGTGGCCGCTGCCTGGGAGGACACGGACGCCGAGCGCGCACGTCGGCGGGAGCTGCTGCAGGAGGTCAGTGACCGTCTGGTGCTGATCACCGTCCGCCTCGCTCACCGCCGGGGCCTGTTCAAAGGCTGGCGGGGCGATATCGCCGTCGACACCACGCCGATTCCCGCCTGGCACCAGCCGGCCCGCGAGCGACGGGGCCTGGCCTCCGTCGAACTCACTGCCGGCTGGCACTACTGCGGAGGCTCCGAGGAAGGAATCTTCGGACACTCCGCCAGCCTCCTGGTCGCGGCCAGCCGACGCCACCCAGGCGGCCATCGGCAGGCCGGTGAGCGTGTCAGCCACCATCCGCAGCTCGCGCTCGGCCTCGTCCTGGACACTCCGGGCAAACGCATCGGCCCGAACGCGGTCCACTCCCTTACCCAGCTTGCCCCGTTCGGCTTCCCGACAGGTCTGCTGGCGGCCGACCGCGCCTACACCGACCAGATCACGGAGCACTTCGCCCAGCCGGTCCGCACCATGGGTTACCAGCTGGTTCTCGACTACAAGCAGCGGCACCGGGGCGTCCAGGGGACCCACCAGGGTGCCCTTCTCGTCGACGGATCGCTCGCCTGCCCCGTGATGCCGGATGCACTGGCTCACGCGACCACCGGGCTCGACGACAGAGCCGTACGCGGTATCGGCGACAGCGATGAGCTCCGCGATTTGATCGCCGCCCGGGAGCCGTACTTCCTCAAGCTCAAGGAGTCCGCGGACGAGCGGGGCGCAATCAGGCTCCAGTGCCCGGCCAGCGGACCCTCGCCCGCCGTGTCGTGTTCCCGCTTCAACCAGGTCCACCGCGTCCCGGCACCACGGCCGGCCGTGGTCGACCTCACCAGCAAGCGGGCCACCGCCGCACACAGCGCGGCCAAACCCACCGTCCCGATCCCCCAAGGCGAACGGCTGCGGCCACTGCCCAAGGGCGAGCTGCCGCGAATCTGCCAGAAGCCCACGATCACCGTCCGGCCCGGCGACCTCGGCAAGCTCGACAAGTTCCGCCAGGACCGGCACTACCTTCACCCCACCTGGCAGGACGCCTACCGGCCCGAGCGAGCGAACATCGAAGGCCTCAACGGCAGGGCCAAGAGCCACGGCATCGACATCTCCGACCCCACCAAGCGCCTCGCCCACGGACGCGTCGCACAGACCATCCTGCTCGCGCTGATGATCTGCAGCATCAACCTGAGCATCCTCTTCATCTGGCAACAGACCATCGGGTCCACGGAAGCTGTCGCCACCCATGAACTCGCCGCTATCGCCGGACCGGCGGCCCGGCCACCCGACGCCACCGGGCTGCCTCCGCCCACGGAGCAGGAAATCCGCGAGACCACCTGACACCCCTGCACCACAGATCGGGATCACGCACGCCCACCGGTAGCCCCAGAACACCCCATGGATCCGAACCACCCCGAAAACTCCAGGCTGACGACCGCCAGGCAACCGACTCCGGCACCGACCCTGTTCAAACAACACCTCGAACAGACCCCGGAAACGCAGAGATCCCGCCCGATCTTTCGATCGGACGGGATCTCGTCACCACTCCCGAGCTAACTCAAGAACAGTCGTGCGGTGGACCTGTGGGGATTTGAACCCCAGACCCCCTCGATGCGAACGAGGTGCGCTACCAGACTGCGCCACAGGCCCTTGCAACGAGTGAAACTCTAGCATCCCGATCGGGGTGCTTGGAAATCCGTTCCTTCGCTGGTCACAGGGTCACTCGTTGGCCGCGCGGGGGCGGTCGTCGTCCGCGTACTGGTCGAAGAGAGGGGTGCGGCCGCGGTCGCGGGTGGTGCGGCGCGGTGGGGGGGTGCGGCGGTTCGGGGCGGCGGGTGCGGACGCATTGGAGGGGGCGGGGGCGGGGGTCGGGTCCGCCGTGGAGGAGCGGGCCGAGCTCCAGGTCTCGGGGTCGTTCATGTCGACGCCGCCCGTGGCGCGCGGGGCGACCGGGGCGGTGACATAGGTGGGCAGGGGGACGGGGACCGGGTCCCAGCTGTCGCCGGTCGCCGGGCCGCGGTCGCGCTGCTGGTCGACCCATTCGGCGTGGTCCGTCTGCTCGACCAGGGCGCGCCGGCCCGCCTCCTGGGGCGAGACCTTCGCGGGGACGGGCTCGGGGTGCGCCTCGGGCTCCTCGTCCGCCTCGGCGTCGGGCGCCGAGGCGGGCTGGTGGCGCCGGGGCCGGTTCTCACGCAGGCGCTGCGCCGCCGCCTCCGCGTGGCGGCGGTCCATGACGACCACGAAGCGCCGGCGCTCCTGGGCGCGCAGATGCACGATGTACGCGCTGAGGAGCACCGCGGGCACGGCGGGCGCCCACAGGAAGCCGAGCCCGCCGACGGCGGCCACGACCGCGCCCAGGGAGAAGGCCAGGAAGAGGATCACCGTCGTACGCCTGCGGCGGGCGAGGACCTTGCTGCGCCGGGCGCGCTCGGCGGCCGCCCGGCTGGGGCGCGGGCGGGGACGGCGCTCCGAGGGCTCCCGCGAACGTGCCGGTGCCGGTGCCTTGGGCTGCGCCGCCGCTTCGGCCGGTTCCGGGGAGGGCTGCCGGATCTCGGTGCGGGGCGCGGCGAAGGCCCGGACGTCCACGGAACTCAGGGGTTCCGTGCCGACATCCGGGTCCTGGTCGGACTCGGGCTGCTCCGCGGTGCGTTCCCGCAGCTCCTTGGCGTACCGGCGCTCCATCGCCCCGCGTCCGGACAGCAGCCGGATGGCGGTGGAGAAGCGTTCCGTCGGACGTGCCTCGTTCAGCTCGTCCTGCCTGCGGAGCCACATCGGCACCAAGTAGGCGGCCCAGGCCCCGACGATGACTGCGTAGATGAGGCCGCTGCTGCTCACGGTCACACCGTAGAGGGATTCTCGCAAGGGCATCCGCCAATTGGCCCGGTGTGTCGCACGATCCAGCTGATACGACGGACTTTTTTTGCGATTGTTCGGATCATCTCTCGTTCGCCGGGGATCATTTTCGAACGTTTATTTCATTTCCCGGGGTGTCCGGGGTCGTGCCTGGTGCCAGCGGCGCAGCAGTCCCTCGGGCACTTCCTCGGCCGTCAGCGCGTACACCAGATGGTCCCGCCACGCACCGTCGATGTGGAGATATCGGGGGCGCAACCCCTCTTCGCGGAAACCGAGTTTCTCCACGACCCGTCGGCTCGGGCCGTTCTCGGGGCGAATGCAGACTTCCATCCGGTGGAGTCCGACCGCGCGGAAGCAGTGATCGGTGGCGAGCGCGACGGCCGTCGGCATCACCCCGCGGCCCGCGACATCCCGGTCGACCCAGTAGCCCACATGGCCGGAGCACATCGATCCCCAGGTGATGCCCGCTACGGTCAACTGGCCCACCAGCCGTCCCTGGTACTCGATGACGAACGGCAGCATCCGGCCGGCGTTGGCCTCGGCCCGCAGATGGCGGACCATCTGGCGGTAGGTCGGCCGCTGGGTGAGCGGGGCGCCGGGGGCGGGCGGCGGGATCGTCGCCTCCCAGGGGCGCAGCCAGTCCCGGTTGCGCCGGTTGACCTCGCGCCAGTTCCGCTGGTCGCGCAGCTTTATCGGGCGGAGGACCACATCGCCGTCCGCCAGGACCACGGGCCAGGGGGCGTTCAGCTCGGGCTCCCGGCGGGGTTCGGTCCGGGCGCGGCGGGGGGTGGTGACTGCGGCGCGCCCGGGTGCGGGGGCGCGGCGGCTCCCGGCACGGTTCCGGCCCGTCCCGGCTGCGGCGCGGTCCCCGGCCCGTGGTCGCCGCCCCTCAGCTGATCCACGGCGTGCCGGAGCACCTGTTCGAGTACGGTCAGGCCGTCCCGTACGCCACCGGGTGAGCCCGGCAGATTGACGATCAGGGTGCGCTCCGCGACGCCCGCGAGGCCCCGGGAGAGCGCGGCGGTGGGGACCTTCGTCAGGCCGTGGGCGCGGATCGCCTCGGGGATGCCGGGGATCTCGTAGTCGAGGAGGGGCCTGGTGACCTCGGGGGTGTGGTCGGTGGGCGAGAGTCCGGTGCCGCCGGTGGTGAGGATGACGTCGTACGCCTGCGCCACTCCGGCCCGCAGGGCGTCCCCGACCGGGTCGCCGTCGGGCACCACGCGGGGGCCGTCGACCCGGAAGCCGAGCGCGGTGAGGCCCTGCGCGAGGATCGGGCCGCCCCGGTCCTCGTACACACCCGCCGCCGCGCGCTGAGAAGCGGTGATCACCAGGGCCCGCGGCCCGGACTCCGGCCCCGCGCCGCCGGTCTCACCGACGCCGGCGCCCGGTTCCGCACCGGAAGTGCCGCCCTGCCCCGGGCCGGCGCCCGCTTCCCGATCCGCGCCCCCGCCCGGACGCGGCCCGTGGCTGTGGCCGTACACCTCACCCGCGCGGCTCATGAACGGCTCCAGTCGCCGGACGTGCCACCCGTCTTCTCCTCGACCCGTACGGCGGTGATCACGGCCGCCTTGTCGACGGCCTTGACCATGTCCACGACCGTGAGCGCGGCGACCGAGACGGCGGTGAGCGCCTCCATCTCGACGCCCGTGCGGTCGGTGGTCCGCACCGTGGCGGTGATCTCCACGGCGTCGTCGGCGACCGACAGATCGACCGTGACGCCCGAGACCGCGAGCGGATGGCAGAGCGGGATCAGTTCCGGGGTGCGCTTGGCGCCCATGATCCCGGCGATACGGGCCGTCGCGAGCGCGTCGCCCTTGGGCACGCCCTCGCCCCGCAGCAGCGCCACGACCCGCGGTGACACCAGGACCCTGCCGCTGGCGCGAGCGGTGCGGGCGGTGACGTCCTTCCCGGAGACATCGACCATCCGGGCCGCCCCCGCCTCGTCGATGTGCGTCAGCCTGCCGTCTGTACTCATGTCGCTGTTCGCCGCTCCCGGTCCGGGCCCTGGGGGCCTGCAAGGCCACTGAGGGCCTGTGTGCGCAGACACGGTACCCCCACGCGGGGCGGGTCACCCGAGGAGGACCACCTCCACCTCGGCGCCGGGCTCGACGGAGGTGTCCTGCTCCGGCACCACGATCAGGCAGTCGGCGTGTGCGAGGGCCGCGACCAGATGGGAGCCGGAACCGCCCACGGGGGTGACGGTGCCCGCGCCGGAGTCGTACCTCCCCCGGAGGAACTGACGGCGGCCCGCGGGCGAGCCGAGCGCCGCGCCCGCCCGCAGGAGGGCGCGCACCCGGGGGCGGTGCACGTCCTCCCTGCCCATGAGCGTCCTGATCGCGGGGCGCACGAACAGCTCGAAGGAGACGTACGACGAGACCGGATTCCCGGGCAGGGCCAGCAGCGGGGTGTGGTCCGGGCCGATCGTGCCGAAGCCCTGGGGTTTGCCGGGCTGCATGGCCAGCCTGCGGAAGTCGACCCCGCTGCCCGTCGGTCTGTCCTCCTCGCCGATGGAGTCCCCCTCCGGCTCCCCGGCGCTCGCGAGGGCCTCCTTCACCACGTCGTACGCCCCCACGCTGACCCCGCCGGTCGTCACCAGGAGATCGGCGCGGATCAGCTGGTCCTCGATGGTGGCGCGCAAAATCCCGGCGTCGTCCGTGACCGCGCCCACCCGGTAGGAGAGCGCTCCGGCGTCCCGCGCGGCGGCGGCGAGGGCGAAGCTGTTGGAGTCGTAGATCTGGCCCTCGCCGAGGGCCTCGCCCGGCTGGACCAGCTCGCTGCCGGTGGACAGGACGACCACGCGCGGACGGGGCCGCACCCGGACCGAGCCCCGGCCGATCGCGGCGAGCAGGCCGATCTGCGGCGGCCCGAGCACGGTGCCCCGCGGCAGCGCCAGGTCCCCGGCCTGGACGTCGCTGCCGCGCGGGCGCACATGGGCACCCGCCTCCGCGGGCCGGTGGACGCGGACCTCGCCGCTCGCGCCCCCGGGCTCCCGGCCCGCGGGGATCATCGCGGTGACCGCTCCCCCGCCGGTGCCGCCGTCGGTCCACTCGACCGGGACGACGGCCTCCGCCCCCGGCGGCAGCGGCGCGCCGGTCATGATCCGCGCGGCCTGACCGGGGCCGACGGTGAGCCCCCCCGCGCCCCCGGCGGCGATGTCCCCGACGACCGCGAGGGCCGCCGGGAACTCCTCCGTCGCACCCTGGACATCGGCGACGCGGACGGCGTACCCGTCCATGGAACTGTTGTCGAAGGGCGGCAGGGCCACCGGGACGGTGATGTCCTCGACGAGGACGCAGCCCTGGGCGTCCTGAAGCTGCAGCTCGATGGGGTCCAGCGGCCGGATGGCCGCGAGGATGTCCTCCAGGTGGTCGTCCACCGACCAGATCGTGCCGCTCACGGTCCTACATCTCCTCGTTCACATAGTGGCGGAGCCAGTCCCGGAACTCCGGTCCCAGGTCTTCACGTTCGCACGCGAGTCTGACAATCGCCCGCAGATAGGCTCCGCGGTCGCCGGTGTCGTAGCGCCGGCCCCGGAAGACGACACCGTGCACCGGTCCGCCGGTCCTCTCGTCCCCGGCGAGTTCCGCGAGGGCGTCGGTGAGCTGGATCTCGTCGCCGAGGCCCGGTCGGGTCTCACGGAGCACGGCGAAGACCGCGGGGTCCAGTACGTACCGTCCGATGACGGCGAGATTGCTCGGGGCCTCGGACGGGTCGGGCTTCTCGACCAGCCCCGTCACCCTGACGACGTCCGGTTCGCCGGTGGAGGCGACGGCCGCGCAGCCGTATCGGTGGATCTGCGAGGGGTCGACCTCCATGAGGGCGACCACGCTGCCGCCCTCGCGTTCCCGGATCCCGATCATGCGGGACAGGAGCGGATCGCGCGGATCGATCAGATCGTCGCCGAGGAGGACCGCGAAGGGCTGGTCGCCGACGTGCGGGGCGGCGCACAGCACCGCGTGGCCGAGCCCGCGCGGATCGCCCTGGCGCACATAGTGCATGGTGGCGAGGTCGCTCGGCTCCTGGACCTGCCCCAGGCGGCGGGCGTCTCCCTTGCGGGCCAGCGCCTCCTCCAGCTCGTAGTTGCGGTCGAAGTGGTCTTCCAGGGGACGTTTGTTGCGGCCCGTGATCATCAGGACGTCGGAGAGCCCGGCCGCGACCGCCTCCTCGACGACGTACTGGATCGCGGGCTTGTCGACGACGGGCAGCATCTCCTTGGGAGTGGCCTTGGTGGCGGGCAGGAATCGCGTCCCGAGGCCGGCGGCGGGAACGACCGCCTTGCTGATCCTGGAGTTCGGCTGAGTCACGCCCGGCACACTATCCGGTGCAATTGCGAGGTAGACGAGGTAGACGAGGAAGGAGAGGAAGATAAGAACTCCGTCCACTCAGCCGGTGTATGCACATATATGTGCACATACAAGAGAGGTACACAGACCGTCCATGAGCGATGAACTCCCCCCGGACAGCCCGTCAAAAGGGGCCCTGAGGAAAGAACTGCTCGCCGCCCGTGCCCGGCTGGCCCCCGAGGACGTCCGGGAGACCGCCGCGCTGCTCGCCGAAGCCGCCCTCGGCCTTCCCGAACTGACAGGGGCCGGCACCCTCGCCGCGTATGTCTCCGTGGGGCGCGAACCCGGTACGCGCGCGCTGCTGGACGCGCTGCACGAGCGGGGCGTACGTGTCCTGCTGCCGGTGCTCCGGGCCGACAACGATCTGGACTGGGGTGCCTACGAGGGTCCGGAGCGTCTCCTGCCCGCCGGGCGCGGGCTGCTGGAGCCGGACGGGCCCCGCCTCGGCGTGGGGGCCGTACTGGAGGCGGATGCGGTGCTGCTTCCCGGGCTGGCCGTGGACGCCCGGGGGATGCGGCTGGGGCGCGGCGGCGGCTCGTACGACCGGGTGCTCGCCCGGCTGTCGGCGGCCGGCGCCCGGCCCGCGCTGGTGGTGCTGTTGTACGCGGACGAGGTGGTCGCCCGCGTTCCGGAGGAACCCCATGACCACCCCGTCCACGCGGTCGTCACACCCGAGGGCGTCACCCGGTTCACGCCCTGGGTGCGGCGGTAGCGCGAGCCGGGGAGGGGGCGTGTCGCCGCCGTGACGGAGGGCGTACGCCATGGCGGGCGTACGTCGTGACCGTAGGCGTACGCCGAGTCCGCCCGCCGCCCCCGTCCGCCGGACCTGAACACGGGCCCTGGCCCCGAGGGCCTGACCCTGGCCCTGGCCCCGGGGGCCTGAACCACGGGGCGGAGGCATGAGCCTCGGCCCCGGGCCGGCCGCCACGCGCGCGGGCGCCCGCGCGCGTGCCTATCGCGGAGTGAGGGTGAGCGTGTCGACGGTGTTCGCCTCCACGGCCTCATTACTGAAGGACCATTCGAGCAGTTCGCCGTTGGCCCATTTGTCCGTCTGATCGGTGTAGTGCGCGCTGTACGCGTGCCCCGACGCCCCGGTGAGGTTGATCCAGCGGGAGCGGTCCCAGTCACCGACGTTGACGACCATCCGCATCGACGGCACCCAGACGACCTCATAGCCCGCCGCCGCGTTCCAGCCGGTGGCGTTGACCGTCGCCTCACCGCCGCCCAGATTCCACGGGCCGCGGTTGAGCAGGTACTTCAGAACGCCGGGCCCCTCGGTGCCGAGCGTCTGGTTCCGCAGCGTCAGCTGGTGGAGCCGTCCCCAGTTCCAGGTGGAGACGTCCTTGCCCAGCTCCGCCGTCAGCTCCCAGCGGGCGTCCTCCATGGCCCGCGCGAACAGCTGGTCACGCGTGGTCGTGGCCGCGTCCGTGCGGCTGGCCGGGGTCTGCCACCACGCGTTGTCCTCGTCCTCCAGAATGCCGCGTACGACCTCGAACCAGCGGTCGCCGCCGTCCGGCTGGGCCGAGTCCGCGTCCCGCGTACCGCACTCGATGACCGGCTTGCTGAGCTGGTCGTCGGGGGCCGTGCTGTCCGCCGGGCGGACACTGAGGCACTCGCCCTCGACCCGCAGCTCCTTCGGCAGCTTGTTGCCGAAGGAGAGCTTGAGGATGTTCCGCCAGACGCTGTTGAAGTAGGCGGCCGCCGCGGAGTCCGCCTCCTGGCTGTAGCTCCAGCCCTCCAGCAGCTTCTGCGCCTCGCGGACGTACGGATCCGAGACATCGATCTTCAGCAGGATGGGCGTCAGCAGCTTGGCGATCTCGCTGAAGTTGTCCGTCTGCATGGTGCGCATGTCCTCGGTGGAGATCTTTCCGCCGTCCTCGATCTTCTGCTCGATGAGATCGTTGATGCGCTGGCTGCGGGCCCCGTATCCGAAGTCCGAGGTCAGCAGGTACGGGTACTTCTC
This sequence comes from Streptomyces sp. NPDC051018, assembly GCF_044456085.1. Taxonomy (NCBI): domain Bacteria; kingdom Bacillati; phylum Actinomycetota; class Actinomycetes; order Kitasatosporales; family Streptomycetaceae; genus Streptomyces; species Streptomyces sp. NPDC051018. The sequence goes on along the minus strand of NZ_JBITFN010000007.1, from coordinate 307,241 downwards.
GTTGACGACCGCCTGGTTGGCGGTGACGATGTAGCCGCGCTTCGGGTTGTACTCGTACGGCATCTCCTCGAACGGGATGTCGTTCTTCCACCGGTACTTCGGGTCCCAGCCGGGAGCGGGGACCGAGCCGTCGCCCTTGGCGCGGACCGGGATCCGGCCGGGGGCCTGGTAGCCGATGTTGCCCTTGGTGTCGGCGTAGACCAGGTTCTGGGAAGGCACGTCGAAGCTCCGGGCCGCCTTGCGGAAGGACGCGAAGTCCTTGGCCCGGTTCAGCTCGAACACCGCGTCCATCGACTTGCCGGGAGTCAGCGCGGTCCACTGGAGGGTGACGCCGTAGCCGGTGGCACGGTCCGGGGCGGAGTTGGAGACCGGGGCCTGCCGGCCGACCTTCTCCAGTTCGGTGCTGCGGTCGGAGACCAGCGGGCCGTGGCCGGTCGAGCGCACGGTGATCGTCCTGTCGGTGCCGCCCGCGACCTTGATCAGTTCCTTGCGGGTCGTGAGCTCCCGGTCCTCGCCACCCAGTTCGTAGGTGTTGCCGGAGATCTTCTCCAGATAGAGGTCGGTGACATCCGCGCCCAGGTTGGTGAAGCCCCAGGCGATGTCCTGGTTGTGACCGATGATCACGCCCGGCATCCCGGCGAAGGTGTAGCCGGCGGTGTCGAAGGTGCAGTCGGCCGAGACCGTACGGCAGTGCAGGCCCATCTGGTACCAGAGTGAGGGCAGCTGGGGGGCGAGGTGCGGATCGTTGGCCAGCAGGGGCTTCTCGGTGGTCGTGTACTCGCCCGAGACGACCCAGGAGTTCGAGCCGAGGCCGCTGCCGTTCGGGCCGAGCAGGGCGGGGATGGAGTCGAGGGTCTCGGAGAGGGCGCCGAGCTGGGAGTTCAGACCGTCGGCGGCCTCGGAGGGGGTGGCTGCGCCGTCGGCGGTCCCGGTTCCCGAGCCGGTTCCCGAACCTGTCCCCGATCCGTTGTCACCGCTGCCGGAGCCGCTGCCCGAGCCGCTGCCCGAGCTGTCACCGTCGTTGCCGCCCGAGGAGGAGGGCTTGGCGTCCGGGTCGAACTCACCGGTCTCCCCGTCGACGGCGCCGCCCTCCACGATCGGCACGTGCCGGTCGTACGGGTACGGCGGATACAGCTCCTTGATCTGCTTCTCGGTCAGCCTGCTGGTCAGCAGCGAGCGGTCGATCTCCTCCTGCATATTGCCGCGCAGGTCCCACGCCATCGCCTTGAGCCAGGCCACCGAGTCCACCGGACTCCAGGGCTCCGGCTTGTAGTCGTTGGTGAAGGCGAGAGCCGCGTACTCGACGGAGAGCTCCTTGCCCTCCTTGCCCTCCAGATAGGCGTTCACCCCGTCCGAGTACGCCTGGAGGTACTTCTTCGTCTCGGGCGTCAGCTTCTTGTCGTACTCCTCCTGCGCGACCCGGCGCCAGCCGAGCGTACGGAGGAAGGCGTCCGTCTCGACCTGCCCGGAGCCGAAGATCTCGGAGAGCCTGCCCGCCGTCATATGACGGCGTACGTCCATCTCCCAGAAACGGTCCTGCGCCTGGACGAACCCCTGTGCCCTGAAGAGGTCTTCGTCGTTGTCCGCATAGATCTGCGGAATGCCGTAGTCGTCGCGCTTGACCTCGACCTCCCCGCGCAGCCCCTCGATCTCGATCGTCCCGGTGGTCTGCGGAAAGGAGGCGCGAACCGTACTGACGCCCCAGTACCCGCCGTACCCGACGCCCGCGAGGACCGCAAGCACCAGGACGATCACGAGCAGGCGGGCACGTCGCCCCTTCTTCTTCTTGGGGGAAGAGGCGGTTGTGTTGGAGGGCATCGCTGTCCTTCGAGGCGCAGTCTGGTCCTGGGGTGCTGGAGCAACCATAGGCGCAGCACCCCATCACCCCTGACGCGGTATCCGAAAGCATGCCCGCCGAACACCGTCGGCACGGCATTCGCAGAGCGAGCGCCTCGCCGGCCTTCGAGATGATCCCGGCGTCAAGAAAACGTTAAAGATTAGGTAAGGTAACGAAGTGTCGCCGCCCGGGTTCACGATCCGGCACGTAGAGGCGCCAGGGGAAGGATCGGCCACTGACTGTCCACGAGCTCAACGCACTCCTGCTCATCTGTTCGCTGGTGCTGCTGATCGCCGTCGCGGCGGTGCGCATCTCGTCCCGCAGCGGACTTCCCAGCCTGCTTCTGTATCTCGGTATCGGGATCGCCATAGGGCAGGACGGCATCTTCGACATCACGTTCAATGACGCTGAATTGACCCAAGTGATAGGTTATGCCGCACTTGTGGTGATTCTTGCCGAGGGTGGTCTGAGCACCAAATGGCAGGAGATCAAACCCGCGTTGCCCGCCGCGGTCGTGCTGTCGACCGTCGGTGTCGCGGTGAGCGTGGGCGTGACGGCCTCGGCGGCGCACTATCTGGTGGGTCTGGACTGGCGCCCGGCGCTCATCATCGGCGCGGTGGTGTCCTCGACGGACGCGGCCGCCGTCTTCTCCGTACTGCGCAGGGTGCCGCTGCCGTCCCGGGTGACCGGTGTGCTGGAAGCCGAGTCGGGCTTCAACGACGCCCCCGTGGTCATTCTCGTCGTGGCGTTCTCGGTGTCCGGTCCGGTCGACGACTGGTACGTTCTGGTCGCGAAAATAGCGCTGGAGCTGGCGATCGGCGCGAGCATCGGGCTGGCCGCGGGCTTCCTGGGCGCGTTCGGGCTGCGGCACGTCGCCCTGCCCGCCTCGGGTCTGTACCCCATCGCCGTGATGGCCATCGCAGTGGTGGCGTACGCGGCCGGTGCCATGGCGCACGGCAGCGGATTCCTCGCCGTCTATCTGGCCTCGATGGTCCTCGGGAACTCCAAGCTGCCGCACGCCCCCGCCAACCGGGGCTTCGCGGAGGGCCTCGGCTGGCTCGCCCAGATCGGTATGTTCGTGCTGCTCGGCCTGCTGGTGACCCCGCACGAGCTGGGTGACGACATCATTCCCGCCCTGGTCGTGGGTCTGATCCTCACGGTGGTGGCCCGCCCGCTGTCGGTGTTCCTCAGCCTGGTGCCGTTCAGGATTCCGGTACGGGAGCAGATCCTGCTCTCCTGGGCGGGGCTGCGCGGTGCCGTGCCCATCATTCTGGCCACCATTCCGATGGTGGGCGGGGTCGAGGGCAGCGCCCGGATCTTCAACATCGTGTTCGTGCTGGTCGTCGTCTACACACTGGTGCAGGGGCCGACCCTGCCCTGGCTGGCGAAGGCCCTGAAGCTCGGCCCGGGCGCCCCCTCCGACCTGGGCATCGAGTCGGCGCCCCTGGAGCGGCTGCGCGGCCATCTGCTGTCGTTCGCGATCCCGGAGGAGTCCCGGATGCACGGCGTGGAGGTCTCGGAGCTGCGGCTTCCGGCGGGGGCGGCGGTCACCCTGGTCGTACGGGAGGGGGAGAGCTTCGTGCCCCTTCCGACGACGGTGCTGCGGCGCGGTGACGAACTGCTGGTCGTCGCCACCGACCAGGTGCGGGACGCCGCCGAACGACGGCTGCTGGCCGTGGGGCAGGGCGGCAAGCTGGCGGGGTGGCTGGGGGCGGTCGGGCAGTAGGCGGCTGACGGTGGGCCGGGTCCCTCGGGCGGGGGCCTGGCCGGATCGTACGGGGTCCCGGGCGGGCGCGGTCGGCGGGCGGCGCGGTCGGCGCGTGCGGCCTTCGGAGCGGTGGGTCCTGGTCAGGTCGCACGGGGTGCCGTTGTCAGATCGGCCCGGGCGCCGGATCCGGGGTACGGAGAAGGCGTACGGCGGTGGGGGCGGCCGGACCGGTTGCCTTCAGTACTGAGGTGGCCGGTTTCCACCGGCTACCATGGGCTCAGACCTGATCGACCACCTCTGCCTGACGCAGAGCTGGCGCGACCGTATGGCGGCCGCGGAGTCCCTCCCAGCGGGCCCCGGTATCTACCGCAGTCCCGCACAAGAGGACAGCTCTCGGCCGCTTCCGCACATCAGGGGGAGCGCCACCAGGCGGCAGAAAGGCACGGACCGTGGATTCCGCGGTCACCGACTACCCCGACGGCCCCGGTTCCGGCCCCGGCCCAGGTTCCCGCCCCGGTCCCGGCGGTGAAGGAGCCGGACGCCGTCCGGGATACGGGCAGCTGCTGCGTACCCCCGGCGCCTGGACGTTCCTGCTCCCCGGCTTCGCCGGGCGCCAGCCGTTCGCGATGCTGACCATCGGCATCGTCCTGCTCGTCCAGGACACCACCGGCTCCTACGGCAGGGCCGGCGCGGTCGCCGCCGTCACCGGTGTCTCCATGGCGCTGTTCGCCCCCCAGGGCGGCAAACTCGCGGACCGCTTCGGCCAGCGCGCCGTACTGCTGCCGGGGGTGTTCCTGCACGCGGCCTCCGTATCGGCTCTGACGGCGCTCGCGCTGTCGGACGCCCCGCTGTGGGCCCTGTTCGCCGCCGCGGTGCCGACGGGAGCGTCCGTACCCCAGATCGGTCCCATGGTGCGGGCCCGGTGGGCGGCGAAGCTGGACGGATCGCCCCTGATGTCGACCGCGGCGGCCTTCGAGTCCGTCACGGACGAGCTGACCTTCGTCGTGGGACCGGTCCTCGCGACCGCGCTCTGCACCGGAGTGCACCCGGCCGCCGGACTGATCGCCGAGGCCGGACTCACCCTGGCCGGCGGACTGCTCTTCGCCGCCCAGCGCCGTACCCAGCCGGAGGTCGTACGGGCCACCGCCGCCGGCTCCGGCACCGGAACCCCCGTCTCCGCGCTCTCCGTGCCGGGCGTACGCGTCCTGGTGGTCGCCTTCCTCGGCATCGGCTCGGTCTTCGGCGGAATGCAGGTCTCCCTGACCGCCTTCAGCGAGGAGATCGGTCATCCGGGCGCCAACGGACTGCTGTACGGGGTGTTCGCGGCGGGCAATATGCTCGCCGGTGTCGTCTGCGGCGCGATCGCCTGGAAGAGCGGCCCCCGGCGTCGGTTGGTGATCGGTTACGCCGGGCTGACGCTGACGGCCTCCCTGCTGTGGTCGGCGCACTCACCCGCCCTGCTCGCCGTACTGGGCCTGCTGACGGGACTGTGTATCGCACCCCCTCTGATCAGCGGATACACCCTGGTCGAGGCCCTGGTGCCGGTCTCGGCCCGTACGGAGTCCTTCACCTGGCTGACGGGCGCGGTGGCCCTCGGGCAGGCGGCCGCCGTCACAGCCGCGGGTCAGCTCGCGGACACCTACAGTGCCCGGGCCGGCTTCCTGGTACCCCTGGTGGGGACCGCGTTGGCCATGATCACTCTGGTGGCGCTGCGGTCACGTCTCACACCGCGGGCGCCCGGGCGCGCCACGGCCCGTGGGGCGAGTGGGATGGATCACCGCCCGCGGGTGACGGTGGACTGATCCGCAGGAATACGTCACTATGGACCGTCGTTAGCACTCATTGAGTGAGAGTGCCAGGAGGAAGAGCCAGTGCCGACCTACCAGTACCAGTGCACCGAATGCGGCGAGGGCCTTGAGGCGGTGCAGAAGTTCACCGACGATGCCCTGACCGTGTGCCCCAAGTGCGAGGGACGCCTCAAGAAGGTGTTCTCAGCAGTCGGCATCGTCTTCAAGGGCTCGGGCTTCTACCGCAACGACAGCCGGGGCTCCTCGTCGAGCAGCTCGCCCGCGACCGCCGGAGCGAAGTCCTCCGAGAAGGCTTCGGAGACGTCGTCGGAGAAGTCCTCCGGGTCGTCGTCCGACGCGAAGGCTTCATCTTCGTCCTCCTCCTCGTCTTCGTCGTCTGCTCCGGCCTCCTCCGCTTCGTCGTCGACGGCCGGCTCCAGCAGCAGCTCGGCCGCCTGACGCTCTCCGAGGTTCGTCGAGTCACCGCACTTCATGTGTCCAGGACCCCGCCGTGGTGAACGGCGGGGTCCCTGGCGTGTACGGGCGTGCGCGCGGGTGCTTCTCGCCGGAGGCGGAGAGGTGCCGAGGGCGTCGGCGTACGTCCCGAGGAGGCCGTGGTCGGTGCCGTACGGCGGTCCGGCGGCGTTTTCCGGCGGCGTTCAGGCGGCGTTCTCCGCGAGGGCGCGCGTGGATAGTGTGACCGCCATGGCGAACACAAGCGCTGACATCGGTGTGATCGGCGGCTCGGGTCTCTACTCCTTTCTGGACGACGTGACCGAGATCCCGGTGGACACTCCCTACGGCAGCCCGAGCGACTCCCTCTTCCTCGGTGAGGTGGCCGGCCGGAAGGTCGCCTTCCTCCCCCGGCACGGACGCGACCACCGCGTCCCACCGCACCGCATCAACTACCGCGCCAACCTCTGGGCGCTGCGCTCCGTCGGCGTACGGCAGGTCCTGGCGCCGTGCGCGGTGGGCGGGCTGCGTCCCGAGTACGGCCCGGGGACGCTGGTCGTCCCCGATCAGCTCGTCGACCGTACAAAGGCCAGGGAGGACACCTACTTCGACGGTGCCACCCGTGCGGACGGGGTCGTTCCGAACGTCGTGCACACCTCCCTCGCCGATCCCTACTGCCCCGCGGGGCGTGCCGTCGCGCTGAAGGCCGCTCGCGGACGGGCGTGGGAGCCGGTGGACGGCGGAACGCTCGTCGTCATAGAGGGGCCGCGCTTCTCCACCCGGGCCGAGTCCCGGTGGTTCGCGTCGGCCGGCTGGGCGATCGTGGGCATGACCGGGCATCCGGAGGCCGTGCTCGCCCGTGAACTGGAGCTGTGTTACACGTCGTTGGCCCTGGTGACCGATCTCGACGCGGGCGCGGAGACCGGCGACGGCGTCTCGCACCAGGAGGTCATGCGCGTCTTCGGCGAGAAGGTGGAGCACTTGCGGGGGGTGCTCTTCGACGCGGTGGGGGCGCTGCCCGCGAACGGGGACCGGGACTGCCTCTGCGCCAACGCGCACGACGGAGCCGCGCTCGGGTTCGAGCTGCCGTGAGGTGAGGTGGGGCGGCCAATGGGGGCGGTGGGTTCCCGGGGGCGGGAGGGGTGTGGGTTCTCGGGAGAGAGTGGGGGCGGGGCGGGGGCGGGGGTGGGGGCGGGGCGGGGGCGGGGCGGGGCGGAAGGCTTCGTTCGGGTGAGGACGTTTTCCCCAGCGGGGCGGGCGTCCACAGGCTTCAGCGGGAACGCGGTGATCGGTGGATCGTGAGGAGCGAGCGGTCGGTGATGACCGTGTCGGCTCCTCTACACCTGGTGGTGCGTGACCATGACTCTTCCGCCCCTTCCCTCCGTACCCTCCCTTCCCTCGTCTTCCGGCCACTGCCCGACGTCCCACCCGCCCCGCGTGCACTCGGCCTCGGCCACGACCCCGGGTGGCGCCTCCGGCCCCGCCGTGTCCGCCGACGGCTCCGGGGGCTCTGGGGGCGGCTCGTCCGGGGCGTCGTGCGCGGGCTCCTCGTACGGTTCGGGCGGCGGTTCGGGCGGCTCATACGGGGTCGCGTGTGCAGGCGCCTCACACAACTCGGGCGGCGGTTTTTCCGGAGGCTCCTCCGAGGGCTCGTCCGGAGGCTCATCGAGGAACTCATCCGGGCGCTCATCCGGGGGCTCGCTTCTTCCGGTCGCCCCGGTGCCCGACCTTCGGGGTGTGCCGCCGTTCGATCCCCTGCGGGTGAGTGGCGGGGCACGTCGACTGCGGCGGGCGTTGCGGCGGCGAAGGCGAGCGGTGGCCGCCGGGCTCGCGCTCACGGCGGCGGCCATGGCCGCGGCTGGTGCGCGTGGTGCGCACGGTCCGGACAGCGCCCCCGCGGTCGCGGCTCCTCAGGGCGCGCCCCGTTCCGCCGCCGAGTCGCGCCCCGCCGCCGGGTCCCGCCCCGCCGAGACATCCCGGCCTGTCGACGGCTCCGGCTCAGTCGTCAGCTCCCGGCCCGGCACACAATGGGTGTCCGCGCCCGTGCGGATCGCGGACGCGGCGACCGTGCGGCTGCTGCGGCCGGGGGACCGGGTGGATGTGATCGCGATGCCGGACTCCCCCTCCGGCCCGGAAGCAAGGACGGACGCGGGGGCGGAGCCGGAGGCGAGGGTGGTCGCCCAGGGTGTCCGGGTGATCGAAGTGCCCCGCTTCCGCGATCCCACCGATACGACGGGCGCGCTGGTGGTGCTGTCCGTGCCCCGTTCCACCGCGACCGCGCTCGCCGGAGCGGGCGCTTCGTCCAGTCTGGCGGTGACCCTGTGCTGAGCCCACGGACATCGCCGGATCGCACGAACGTACCGGATGGTCATCAGTTCGCGGGTACGGAGTGGACAGCCCGACACCGCTGTGACGTAGGTTGCGGAAGGTTTGACCCCGCGTCCTGTACATGCAAAGAAAGGCTCAGTGGTGACGGAGAAGAAAGTCAGCCTCCTGGAGGGCTTCAAGGCCTTCCTGATGCGCGGCAATGTGATCGACCTCGCGGTCGCCGTCGTCATCGGAGCAGCGTTCACCCAGATTGTGAACTCGGTGGTGAAGGGCGTCATCAACCCCCTGGTGGGCGCGTTCGGCACCAAGAACCTCGACTCGTACAGCTCCTGCATCAAGGGCACCTGCGAGGTCGTCAACGGCGAGGTCCAGGGCATCAGGATTCTCTGGGGTTCGGTCCTCGGCGCCACGCTCAGCTTTCTGATCACCGCGGCCGTCGTCTACTTCCTGATGGTGCTGCCGATGGCCAAGTACCTGGCGCGCAAGGCGGACCGGGACGCGGCCAAGGAAGGTACGAAGGAGGTCGTCGAGCTGTCGGAGCTGGAGGTCCTGAAGGAGATCCGAGACACCCTCGTCGCCCAGTCCGCCCGGGGCACGGGTCCGGGATCAGGGCAGGGTCCGACGGGCTCGGGCCCGGGGACCGGCACCGTCTGACGGAGTTGTGTCCGGGGCTCCGTATCGCGCGAGCCCCGGCCTCGAGGGCCCGGGCCGTGCGAAGGGCTCAGATGTGGTGGGGCGGCTTCTCGTCGAGGAATCGCGCCAGGTCGTCCGCGCTGTCACCGCTCCCCGGAGCCCGCTCACCCCACCCGCGGTCCGTATCGTCCGAGGACTGCTGCTCCAGCGGATCGTCGAAGTCGATGCCCGGCTTCGGTGTCTGCTGCCGGGAACGCTTCGCATCACGCGGTCCAGGGGCGGGGGCGGTGCTCATACCTCCAGGGTACGGCGGCACGCGGGCCCGAAGCGGCCCACGTCCCCCCGCGGCCGGCGCCGGTCCGCGGCCCGGCGCCTCCGCCGCGCCCCGGCCCGCCCGGGAAAGCACCGCCCCACCGAAAAGCGACGGTTCCGGGCCCTGCCCGCCTCCCCGCCGCCCCGAGGCCGACTGCCCACCGGCCCGCCTCCCGCCACCCCGCCGCTCCGGCCGCCGGCGAGCCCGGTGGCCGGAGCTCCACGCGGACACAGCAGATCCACACGCCCCGTTTAACCGCCCGCCCATACGATGCGCGGAAACCGGATCGGCGAACGCCCGGCGAACAGCCGTGCGGACGATGCGCGTGATACGCAGAAGGCATGAGGAACACAAGGGACATGGCGACGAGGAACGACGCCCTGACGGATGTGGCCGGGCTGCGCGTGGGCCACGCGCGTGTGGCGGGTGACCGCGCGCTCAGCGGCACCACCGTCGTCCTCGCGCCGGAGGGCGGTGCGGTCGCCGCCGTGGATGTACGGGGAGGTGGTCCCGGCACCCGGGAGACCGACGCGCTCGATCCCCGCAACCTGGTGCAGCGGATCGAGGCGGTCGTCCTGACGGGCGGCAGCGCGTTCGGGCTCGACGCGGCGGGCGGGGTGATGGCGTGGCTGGAGGAGCAAGGGCGCGGAGTCCCCGTGGCGCCCGGCCATGTGGTGCCTGTGGTGCCCGCGGCCTGTGTCTTCGACCTCGGGCGGGGCGGCGACTGGGCGGCCCGCCCCGACGCCTCGACCGGACGGGCGGCCGTGGAGGCCGCGGCCGGCACCGAACCGGGTGCTCCGGTCGAGTCCGGTGATGTCGGCGCGGGAACGGGCGCCGTCGCCGGCGGCCTCAAGGGCGGTATCGGCACGGCGAGCACGGTGCTGGAGGGCGTGGGCGCCGACGGCGCGGACGTCACCGTCGCCGCCCTGGTCGTGGCGAACGCGGCGGGTTCGGTGCTCGATCCGGAGACGGGGGTGCTGTACGGGCTGCACTTCGGCGCGGGAGACACGCCCGGCCCTCCGGAGTACCCCGCTCCGGCCGTCCACGCGGCGGCGCGGCTGCGGCTGGAGGAGGCGCGCGCGGCGAGCGGGCCGCCCCCGCTCAACACCACCCTCGCCGTGGTGGCGACGGACGCCGATCTCACCCGGGCGCAGGCGCACAAGCTCGCAGGGACGGCGCACGACGGCATCGCGCGCGCCGTGCGCCCGGTCCACCTCATGAATGACGGAGACACCGTTTTCACGCTCGCCACGGGCGCCGTGCCGATGGACCCCGTAAACCCGCTCACTTTCAACAATGTGCTGGCAGCGGGCGCCGACGTGGTGACACGGGCGATCGTGCGAGCGGTTCTGACGGCCCGGGGGGTGAAGGGACCGGGTGGGGATTTTCCCTCGTATCGTGAGCTGTACGACATCAACTGACATACAAGACATGCCCATTGAGGGGTCCGGGGAACTTCACAAAGAGTTCCTACGTTTTTCGGAACGATGGACGCACTGTCAGAACCAGGGGCTACTTTTAGCAATCACCGAGTTACTTGTGGCAACGGCCTGGAGACCCACCTTGAACGATCCGTATGAGACAACCGAGACGCACCTCGAGCGACTCCTGGGTCGGGCGCTCAACTCCTTCGATCTGCCGGACACCACCGTCGAGAGACTCGACTCGGCGCTGGCACACGCGAGTTCGCTGCACTCCTCACACCACAGCGCGGCCTTCGACCGTGCCACCTACCGGCACGCGTATCTGCTCGCCGACGGCAGTTCCGTCGTCCTGTGGGAACTGGTGCACAGCACTGGCCCCGCCGGAGTGGAACAGCACGAGGTGTACGCGGACGAGTCCGAGGTGCGTCTCGCCGCCTCCCGACTGCCCGCCGGATTCCCCGGGTTCGCCGACGCGGGCGGTGCCCTGTCCTCGACGTACCAGGCGTACCCGCCGCACCGGACGGGTGACGGCGGACGGGACGGTCTCAGCCCCGCCGATCTGGAGGCCGATCTCGACTCCGACTTCGAGCTCCTCGCCAGTCTGATGGCGGCGCCCCCGGCCCCGCTCCCCCGGATGTATGTGCCGGACAACTCCGCCGACCACGCCCGCCGTGTCCTGCGGCGCGCGGAGAACGAGAACCGGCCCGGCGAGAAGACCGCCCTGCTCCTCCAGGGCGCCTTCGCGCACCACATCACCCAGGTCTTCGGACGCCAGTGCCGGGTGGCGGGCAAGGACGCGGGTTTCACGATGTACGAGCACGCGTTCCTGCTGCTCGACGGGACCGAGATCAGCCTCTGGGAGGTCGAGCACACCGCGACGCCGGACGGACGCCATATGTGTGAGGTCTATCCGACGGATCACGCGGCGCGGGAAGCGATGGAGCTCCGGGCGCGGGTCCGCTGACCAGCCGTTCGGCTCCGGCCGCGCCGGCGCCCGTAGCCGTGCCCTACAACACGTGAGGCCCCGGGACGGAATCCCGGGGCCTCACGTTCGATGCTCACGTTCTGTGTGGGGCAGCTCCCTCGCGGGCCACGCAGGGGGCAGCGCGCCGGATATCGGCGCCCCGCGTCAGGGGGTCAGCGCGAGTTCCTTGTCCGGAGCGGACGCGGACGGGTCCTCCGGGGCCGGTGCGCCCTCCAGATGCTGCTTCGGACGGGCCGGCAGCGCGAACATCACCAGGAAGATCACGGCCAGAATGGCCACGACCCACCACAGGGAGTTCTCGAAGGCGTCCGCGAATGCCTTCCCCATCCCACTCGGCGCGAGCCGCTCCTCGTCGATCGAGCCGAAGAAGATCACCGAAACGAGCGCCAGTCCCAGAGCCGTACCCACCTGCTGGACCGTGCTGATCAGCCCGGACGCCGATCCCGCGTGCTCGCGGGGCACATCCGACAGGATCGCGTCCGTGAGCGGCGCGACGATCAGTCCCATGCCGACGCCCATCAGCAGCAGCGGTGCCGCCATCTGCCAGGGGTGGATCCCGGTGCCGTACCGGTCGGCCTCCCAGATGTAGAGGAGCAGCCCCGCGATCATCGTCAGCGCGCCCGCCTGAAGGACCTTGCGCCCGAAGACCGGGACCAGCTTCTGCACGGAGACACCGGCCGCCACCGACACCGCCAGCGAGAACGGAACTCCCGTCAGACCGGCGCGCAGCGGACTCCAGCCGAGGCCGATCTGCATGTACAGCGTCCAGACCAGGAAGAACACCCCGAGCGCGAGGCCGAAGATCACCTGGACGGCGATACCGGCGGCGAAGGACTTCAGCCGGAACAGGGAGAGTTCCACGAGCGGTGAGTTGTCCTTGCGCGTCTTGTGCCTCTCGTACGCCACGAACGCGGCGAGCACGAACGGGCTGGCCGCCATGCACAGATGACCCCACAGCGGCCAGCCCAGCTCACGGCCGCGTGTCAGCGGGTAGATCAGCATCAGCAGCGCGGTGGTGACCAGGACGACACCGACCAGGTCGAGCTTGAGCGCCTGGGGCGCGCGGGACTCGCTGATGAACTTCCGGCCCAGGATCAGACCGGCGATACCGACCGGGAGGTTGATCAGGAAGATCGGCCGCCATTCGAGGCCGAAGAGGTTCCACTGCGTCAGCAGCGCGCCGATCAGCGGCCCGGACACCGCGCCGAGGCCGACGACCGCACCGAACAGGCCGAAGACCTTGCCCCGTTCATGCGCCGGGAAGGTGGCGTGCACGATCGACAGCACCTGGGGCACCATCAGCGCGGCGGTCGCACCCTGCAGCAGCCGGGAGGCGACCAGCATCTCCGGGTTCGCGGCGAATCCGCAGAGCGCGGAGGCGACGGTGAAACCGGTGATGCCGATGAGGAACAGCCGCTTGCGGCCGTAGATGTCCCCGAGCCGCCCGCCCGTGATCAGTCCGGCGGCGAAGGCGAGGGCGTATCCGGCGGTGATCCACTGGATCGAGCCGAAGGAAGCGTCCAGGGTGCGCTCGATGCTGGGGATCGCGATGTTGACGATGGTGACGTCGACCAGGTCCATGAAAGCGGCGGTCATCACGACGGCGAGGGCGATCCAGCGCCGGCGGTCCGCGGCGGCGTCCGAGGCCACGGCCGAGGACTGCCCCGCCCCGGCGTGCGCCTTCAACTCGGCTCCGGCCGGGGGCGTTTCCCGCTCTGACGTCGGGCTGGATGTGGGTGACACAGGTGGCTGTGAACTCATGCTCAGCACGTTAGAGGTGATATAGGCCAGCCTATGTCCTAGTTCCCGGGCATCCTGAGATGTATGACGGACACCCCTGCACGACTACTCAATCTTCTGTCTCTGCTCCAGACCCCGCGCGAGTGGCCGGGCAGCGAGCTCGCCGAACGCCTGGAGGTGAGCCCGCGGACGATCCGGCGGGACATCGACCGCCTGCGCGAGCTCGGCTATCCCGTGGAGGCGACCAAGGGCGCGGTGGGCGGGTACCGCCTGGTCGCCGGTACCGCGATGCCACCACTCCTGCTCGACGACGAGGAGGCCGTCGCCATCGCCGTCGGCCTGCGCGCCGGGGCGGGCCATGCGATCGAGGGCATCGAGGAGGCGTCAGTACGGGCGCTGGCCAAGCTGGAGCAGGTCCTTCCGTCCCGGCTGCGGCACCGGGTGACGGCCCTTCAGTCGGCGACGGTCCCCCTGACCCAGGGCGACGGAGCCACCATCGATCCCCGGACGCTCACGGTGATCGCGAGCGCGGCCACCGGGCGCGAACGGCTCCGGTTCGGCTACCGCGCGGGTGACGGTACGGAGAGCAGACGGCTGGTCGAGCCCTACCGGCTGGTGTCGACCGGGCAGCGGTGGTACCTCGTGGCGTACGACCTGGGGCGGGAGGACTGGCGTACGTTCCGGGTGGACCGGGTGTCCGAGCCGTTCGCCACGGGGGCGAGGTTCACGGCGAGGGAGCTGCCGACGAAGAGCGGCGGGGAGCTGCTGGGCGCCTCGCGGGCGGGGCGGCCGGAGCACGAGGTGGATGTGACGTTCGAAGCGCCCGTGGGCTTTGTGGCGGCGAGGCTTCCCTCCCACCTCGGCGCACCCGTGGCGACAGGCGAACTGACGAGCCGTCTGAGCACCCGCTCCCACGATTCGGTGGAGTGGCTGGCACTCCGTCTCGCCCTCGTGGACTGCGAGTTCACCGTGCACGGCCCCGAGGCCCTGGTCGTGTATATGACCAACCTCGGCAGCCGCCTGGAACGCGCCACGAGCCGCGCCCGTCACGGCTGACCGGACCGGGCGAGCCCCGCGCACGGGTGGCCCGGGCGGGCGGGCACGCTGGGGGCAGCGCGCGCGCCGACCTGCCGTGACCCGCAGAGGCCCGGCGGGCCCGCTCACAGGGGCCTCAGCCAGGCGCCGACCGCCGTAACGGAACGGACCCGGCTGCCGCGGGCGGCCACGCCGGGGGGGCGACCTCCGGCAGGCGCCGGCTGCCGTTGGGGGAAGAACACGGGCGCGCCCCACCCACAGCCGGCCTCCGGGGGGCGCGGCGCAGAGAAGGACCCCGAGGCCGGGGGGAGGGCCTCGGGGTCCGGTTCGTGGGGGCGCGGGAAGCGGGTCAGGCCGCGGCGTCGAAGCCCGTGTCCCTGGCCATCCGCTTCAGCTCCACCAGAGCGTGCTTCTCGATCTGGCGGATCCGCTCACGGGTGAGGCCGTGCTCCTTGCCGACCTCGGTGAGGGTGCGCTCGCGGCCGTCCACAATGCCGTACCGCATACGGATGATGGACGCGGTGCGCTGGTCGAGCTTGCCGATCAGATCGTCGAGGCCCTCGCTGCGCAGCAGGGTGAGCACGGACTGCTCGGGCGAGACCGCGGAGGTGTCCTCCAGGAGGTCGCCGAACTGGGTCTCACCGGCGTCGTCCACGGCCATGTTCAGACTGACGGGGTCACGCGCCCAGTCGAGGACGTCGGTGACGCGCTCGGTCGTGGAGCCCAGTTCCTCCGCGATCTCGGCGGCCTCCGGCTCACGGCCCTTCTCGCGGTTGAACTCGCGCTGGACACGGCGGATCCGGCCCAGCTCCTCGACCAGATGGACGGGGAGGCGGATGGTGCGGGACTGGTCGGCTATGGAGCGGGTGATGGCCTGACGGATCCACCAGGTGGCATACGTCGAGAACTTGAAGCCCTTCGCGTAGTCGAACTTCTCGACGGCGCGCACCAGGCCGGCATTGCCCTCCTGGATCAGGTCGAGCAGGGGCAGCCCACTGCGCGGATAGCGCCGGGCGACCGCGACGACCAGGCGGAGGTTCGACCGGATGAAGATGTCCTTGGCGCGCTCACCGTCCGCGACGAGGGCTTCGAGCTCCTCGCGGGAGGCTCCGCCGGCATCGCTCTCGACCTCCTTGTCGAGGATCTGCCGGGCATACACCCCCGCCTCGATGGTCTGAGACAGCTCCACTTCCTTGGCGGCGTCGAGCAGCGGCGTACGCGCGATCTCGTCGAGGTACATGCCGACCAGGTCGCGGTCGGCGATTTCCCCGCCCACTGCGCGAACGCTGCTTGCCCGGTCGGTGGTCCTCTTGGTCTCGGACTGGCGACGGGCGACGGCACGGGTTGCCATGCGAGCTCCCTTGCTGAGTAGGTCGCGACACCCTCCCGGGTGCCCTGCATCCGATGGAATCAACGATTGCAATCCGGACAGAATTCCCACGCCGCACGTCTATTTTTCTGATCTTGCAGTATCCTGTCGCGCTCATGAGGGAGGGCGAATGCCGCAGAAATGTACGGAGGTGCAGGTCAGGCCCGGTTCAGAAGCCGATCCGACGGCCCTGACGGCGCTCTGCAACCACTATGTGCGTGAGACGCCCATCACGTTCGACACGATCCCCTTCACCCCCGAACAACGTCTTCCGTGGTTGCGTTCCCACCCTGAAGACGGCCCCCACCGCCTTCTGGTTGCTCGGGAGGCGGCCGGCGGACTCCTCGGGTACGCGACCAGCGGCCCGCTCCGGCCCAAGGCGGCCTACTCCACATTCGTCGAGGTCAGCGTCTACTGCGCCCCCGAAGCGGCCGGCCGGGGCATCGGCACCCTGCTGTACAAGTCGCTCTTCGAGGCGCTGGAGGGAGAGGACGTCCACCGCGCGTACGCGGCGATCACCCAGCCCGACGAGGCCTCGGGCCGGCTGCACGCCCGCTTCGGTTTCCGCCCCGTCGGGACGTACCACGAGGTGGGCCGGAAGTTCGGCCGGTACTGGGACGTCGCCTGGTTCGAGAAGCGGCTCGGCCCCCGGTAATAGACCGGGACCGGGAGCGGGACCGGGACCGGGAGCAGGCGCAGGAATAGCCCGGGAAGTAGGACCGGGAGTAGGACCACGGCCGTCCACGGCGGGCGGGGGTCCTACTCCTCCGGCCGGTTACGGCGGGCGGCGGCGCCGCTTAGGGTCCGGCGCATGGACACCACGGGCACTGCCGACGACACCACGGGCACACTCGACGAGGCGCTGGAGCGGATCCATCTCAGCGGACCCGAGCGCGACGGCTGGCTGAGCAACCACGCGCCGATGGCCGTCGAGGCTCTGGTGCGCCACGGCCAGGCGCGGACCGCGCACCGGTGGCTCGACCGCTACCGCGACAGACTGGAGGCCATGCCGGGCCCCGACACCCCGGTGACCGCCGACAACTGGCGGGCGGCGCTCGGCGATCCGCGCAGAATCGCCGACTGGGCCCGCCACTTCGAGCGGGAGACGGCGGAGCGGCCGTGGCGGGAGGTACTCGCCGAATGGTGGCCGCGCCTGCTGCCGGGCATCGCCGGAGGGGCCACGCATCCGGTGATCCGGGTGGGCCACGCCGTACGCACCCTGCTGACCACCGAGCCGACCGGGCCCCGGGTCACCGAGCTGGCGCACGCCCTCGGCTACTGGGCGGCCCGGCACCAGCCGCTTCCGGGGACACGGCCACCGGCGGACACCGCCGCCCCGTCGAGCGCGGCCGCCGCGCTGGACGCCGTACCGGCCGTGCCCGATCAGTCCGGCGGGATCAACCACCGGCTGGAGCAGCTGACCGTCGTGCCCGCGTGGCCCGGCGCCCCGGCCGACCCGGACACCGCCCATGCGCGGCTGCGGGAGCTGGTCAGAGCCTCCACACACCGGTACGCGGGCTTCGGGCACGGCGATCCGGTGATGCTGGTGCACGCGGCCACGGCGCCCAATGCCGTACTGCGGACTCTGCCCGCGCTGCCCCGGGAACTGTGGGCGGCGAGTCTGGGGGCGGCCTGGGCGGCGAGTGCCGCGGTCACCGCCGCGTACAGTCCGGCCGAGCCCGTCCCGTACGCACCCGCCGGGCAGACCCCGGAGGAGATCTTCGAGCGGGCCGCCGCGCACGGCGACGACCACACCATCAAGTTCACGGACACCGCGCTCGACGTGGGTGACGGGACGGCACTGGCCGCGGCGGTGCGGTCGATCGAGCTGAACGTCCCGTTCCTGTAGGCACCGTCCTGTAGGCACCGCACCGCCCTGAGATCGCGCCGGACGGCCGGTCCCGGTGTCCGGTCCCGGGTCCCCGACCGGAGTTCGCGGCCCCCCGACCGGAGTTCGCAGGCCCCCGACCGGAGTTCGCGGGTCCCGACCGGACTTCCCACGTCCCGGGCCGGGTTCCCACCCCCCGGGCAAGGGTTCCGACGACCCCGGGCCGCGGCCACCGCGGCCACCGGCCCCGGGCCACCGGTCTCAGCCGAACTGGACCGAGCGCTTCGCCAGCCCCATCCAGAAGCCGTCGATCACACTCCGCCCGCTCTCCAACTGCCCCTCCGAGGCCCCCAGGGTGACGAAGAGAGGAGCGAAGTGCTCGGTCCGCGGGTGGGCCAGCCGCCCCGCCGGGGACTTGTTCTCGAAGTCCAGCAGGGCGTCCACATCGGCCGCGGCCAGCGCCCGCCGGCCCCAGTCGTCGAACTCGGCCGACCAGCCCGGAATCCCGCCCTGCCGCAGCGCCGCCAGATTGTGGGTGAAGAACCCGCTCCCGACGATCAGCACACCCTCGTCCCGCAGCGGGGCGAGCTTGCGCCCGATGTCCATGAGCTTCCGCGGATCGAGGGTCGGCATGGAGATCTGGAGTACGGGGATGTCCGCGTCCGGGAACATCTCCACCAGCGGGACGTACGCGCCGTGGTCCAGCCCCCGGTCCGGGATGTCCTGTACGGGGGTACCGGCGCCGCGCAGCAGCTTCCGTACCGAATCGGCGAGCTCCGGAGCGCCGGGCGCCGCGTACCGGACGCCGTAGTAGCGCTGCGGGAAGCCCCAGAAGTCGTACACCAGCGGCACCGTCTCGGTGGCGCCGAGCGCGAGCGGGGCCTCCTCCCAGTGCGCGGAGACCATCAGGATCGCCTTGGGGCGCGGCAGCCCGGCGGACCATGCGGCCAGTTCCCCGGGCCAGACCGGATCATCGGCCAGCGGCGGCGCCCCGTGCGACAGATAGAGCGCGGGCATGCGCTCCACGGAGGGGGTGGCGGACATGAGAAGGCTCCGATCTACTTGAATTCTCAAGTGACAGACCCACCGTAAATCCAAATAGTTCAACTTTCAAGAACTACTCTTTACAGTAGAGGTATGAACACGGCATCCACGGGCGGAGGCAAGCGCGCGCCGCGCTGGCTCACCGATGACGAACAGCGCGTCTGGCGCGCCTATCTCCATGCCACCAGGCTCTTCGACGACCATCTCGACCGCCAGTTGCAGCGCGATGCCGGTATGCCGCACCTCTACTACGGGCTGCTCGTCGAGCTGTCCCAGGCCCCGCAGCGCCGTAAGCGGATGACCGAGCTGGCCATCGACGCCAAGATCACCCGGTCCCGGCTCTCGCACGCCGTCGCCCGTCTGGAGAAGCAGGGCTGGGTGCGCCGCGAGGACTGCCCCTCCGACAGGCGCGGGCAGAACGCCGTACTGACCGACGAGGGCCATGAGGTACTGAAGCGGGCCGCGCCCGGCCATGTCGAGGCGGTACGCCAGGCCATGTTCGACCGCCTCAGCCCCGGGCAGGTGGAGCAGCTGGGCGAGATCATGCGGATCATGGCGGAGGGACTTCAGCCGCAGGACTCGGGGGCGGATCTTCCCTGGTTGCGGTGACAG
The DNA here is from genome assembly GCF_044456085.1 of Streptomyces sp. NPDC051018. Lineage (NCBI taxonomy): Bacteria > Bacillati > Actinomycetota > Actinomycetes > Kitasatosporales > Streptomycetaceae > Streptomyces > Streptomyces sp. NPDC051018. The sequence goes on along the minus strand of NZ_JBITFN010000007.1, from coordinate 288,145 downwards.
CGGCCCCTGTGTGCGGGTGACACCGGAACGCGGCGGAACGGGCCGTGCCGGACGACGTTGCCGGCGGCCCCCTTCATCCGGCGGCACCCGGTGTGCGGGCGTACGCGAGGGGCCCGTCCGGATCCGATCCGGACGGGCCCCCTTCGCACGGGACTCTCACGCGGTGACGCCACCGGGCCGCTACGACGGCCTCAAGACCTCCGGGGCGGGACGGCCTCCTCGCCGTACGCCCCCTGGACGCCTGCCACCCCCGTTGCGAACGCTGCGAGCCCGGCGGGCGGCCCCTTCAGCGATACGACCACCGCCCGGCACAGCACCCGTACGTCCTCCGCGGTGCCCCGCGCCTCTCGGCGCGGAACACCGCGGGCACCCTCACCAGTGACCGGCCCTCAGTACAGACGAACCTCAGCACAGGACGAACCTCAGTGCACGACCACGGGGATCTTCGTCTCCGCGTCCGCGCCGTCCTCCGAGGAGGCCCCGGGCGCTCCCGTGCCCGGTCGCCCCGCGTCCACGAGCACGACGGCAATCAGCGTGGAGGCGACCAGGATGCCGACCGCCCACCAGATCGCGGCCGAGAAGCCGTGCACCATGCCCTGGAACTCCAGCAGCCTCGGGTCGTTCGCACCGGCCGCACGGGCGGCGATGTACGAGGTGGTGGCCGAGGCCGCGATGGTGTTCAGCAGTGCCGTACCGATCGCGCCGCCCACCTGCTGCGAGGTGTTGACCATCGCGGAGGCCACTCCGGCGTCGGTCGGCTTGACCCCGTGGGTGGACAGGGACATCGCCGGCATGAAGGCCGTACCCATACCGAGGCCGAGCAGCAGCTGCGCCGGGAGGATGAGTCCGGCGTACGAGCTGCCGATCTCCAGCTGGGTCAGCAGCAGCATGCCGACCGCCGCGACCAGGAAGCCGGGGCCCATCAGCATCCGCGGCGGAACACGGGTCATCAGACGGGCGCCGATCTGGGTCGAGCCCACGATCATGCCGACGACCATCGGCAGGAACGCGAAGCCCGTCTTGAGCGGGGAGTACCCCTCGACGACCTGGAGGTAGAAGGTCAGGAAGAGGAACAGCCCGAACATCGCGATCACGGCGAGCCCGAGGGAGAGATAGACCCCGCCCCGGTTCCGGTCGGTCACCACCCGCAGCGGCAGCAGCGGGGACTTGACCTTGGTCTCCGTGACGACGAAGGCCGCCAGCAGAACGGCGGAGGCGACGAACATGGCGACCGTCACACCCTCCGTCCAGCCCTCGGACTCGGCGCGGGTGAAGCCGTACACCAGCGCCACCAGACCGAGCGTGGACAGCACGACACCGGGGATGTCGAGCGAGGAGCGGTTACGCGTGCCCTCGGGCTCACGGATCACCAGATACGCGCCGACCGCGGCGATGACGGCGAACGGGATGTTGACGTAGAAGGTCCAGCGCCAGTTCAGATACTCGGTCAGGAACCCGCCCAGGATCAGCCCGACCGCGCCACCGCCACCGGCGATCGCGCCGTAGATGCCGAACGCCTTCGCCCGCTCCTTGCCGTCGGTGAACATCACCGCGAGCAGGGAGAGAGCGGCGGGCGCGAGCAGCGCGCCGAACACGCCCTGGAGGCCGCGGGCCCCGAGCATCATGGCCTGGCCCGTGGCCGCGCCGCCGAGCGCGGAGGCCACGGCGAAGCCGATGAGGCCGACCACGAAGGTGCGCTTACGGCCCCACAGGTCGGCGATCCGGCCGCCGAACAGCAACAGGCCGCCGAACGCGAGCGCGTAGGCCGTGATGACCCACTGGCGGTTTCCGTCGGAGATACCGAGGTCCTGCTGAGCGGTGGGCAGCGCGATGTTCACGATCGTCGCGTCGAGCACCACCATCAGCTGGGCGAGGGCGATGAAGACAAGTGCCTTCCAGCGCCGGGGATCCGGCTGGGATGCGCCCGACTCGATACCGGGACCGATCCCTGACGTTGTGTCAGGTGTTTTTGACATGGGGATAGCCACCTAAGGTGCGAAGAGGTCTCGAATGACGTACTGCTGAGGGGTGTTGATGTCCGGGGCCGCGTTCGGCGCGGCTCCCGGACGAGGTCACTGTGAGGTGATCACTGCCGCGTGATCACCGCTGTCCGGTCACTCTGCTGCTTGGTCACACTGCCGTCCGGTCACTTGTGCTGGGTCGATCCGCTCGGTCACTTCCGCTTGCGCTTGTTCGCCGCCCCCGCCCCCGTCGGCTACGGGTCGGTCACCCTGTGCCCGCGCAGGTCCTCCAGGGTCGCCGCCCGGCCCGGCAACTCGGAGCGCGCGGGCGCTTCGAGGCCGTCCAGGAAGAGTTCGAGATGACGGTGGACGAATACGTCGTTGCTCAGGCACGAGCTGCCGGGAAGCGGCCGGGTGAGCTGGGAGATGGCGATCATCAGATCGCCGACGCCCACGTCGGTACGCATCCGGCCGGCCGACTGCGCCCGCGCGATGAGGTCCTCCACCGCCGCTTCGAGGCGCTCACGCTCCTCGAGCAGCTCGGGATGGTCCTCGTCGAAGGATCCGGCGATCATGGGACACAGCGCTCCGGTCCGCTCGTCGGCCGCCCCGTGCACGAACCGTCGTACGGCGGCGAAGGAGTCGGCCTCCTCGGCCATCGCCCTCTCCACCTGGTCACAGGTCCGGCTCAGGACCGAGACGACGACCTCGTGGGTGAGTGAGGGGCGGTCGGGGAAGTGGCGGTAGAGCGTGGCGTTGCCGACGCCCGCACGGCGGGCGATCTCGTCGAACGGCACATCGGGCCCGAACTGCACGAACATCTCCCGCGCCGCCGACACGATCCGCTCCCGGTTGCGCAGCGCGTCCGCCCGGGGGCGGGGGGCACGGCGCGGACGGTGGGCGGCGGGCGCCGCGGTGCCGGCCGCGCCGCCGGTTCCCACGCCGGAGCCGGACCCGCCCGGCGCACCGGATTCGGCCGGAGCACGGGATTCGGCCCGCGTACGAGATTCAGGTCCGGCCGGCGCACCGGATCCGGCCCGCGCATGGTGTCCGTGTCCGGCGGACGTACGGGATCCGGCCCGCGTACGGGATTCAGCGCGCGTACGGGATTCAGCGCGCGTACCGGATCCGGAGCCTACCCCCGTAACGGCTCCGGACCCGGCTCGCGGCCCGGCCCCGGTCTCAGCGACGACTCCAGGGTCTGCGACGGCCCTGCCCCCCGTGACGGCCCGGGCTCCGGACTCGGCGATTCCGGAGCTGGTGACTCCGGAGTCGACGGCTCCGACCGGAGTGTCCTCGGGTGCTGCGACCGGCGTGTCCGTGGGCGCTGCGGCCACCTTGCCGACGACCTTGGCGACAGGGGTCACGGCTCCACTTCCCTTCGTCTCACGTCCCGCCCCATCCCGTCCCCCGGGAATGAACCGGGGACCGGCTCCCCGCTTTGCGGAGACACACGTTCAAACGGGGAAACGATCCCCGCTTATTTCCACCCATTCATGTGACCTGCATCACATCCGTACGGGCCCATGGGGCAGCGGGGTGATACCCCGAACGGCCCTGCTCCGCGAGCGCCCGCCCACCGCCCGTCACAGGCTGATCGGACACAGAGCAGCCAGGATCCGGCCTGCTGCCACGGAGCCCGAAGGCGGTCGCATGCAGCAAGCGCGCCACCGGATACCCCCGACCAGCCGGATACCGGGAACGCCCAGGTCCCGCCGCCTCGGCGTGCTCGCCGTCCTGACCTCTCTCGCGCTCGCCGCCCTGACCACGGCCAGCGCCACCCTCCCGCCCCCCACCCGCGCGAACGCAGGCCCCGTGGCCTCCTCCCCCGACCGCACGGGCGTGGGACCGTGCCGCCTCCCCGCCGCCCTGGGCATCCAGATGTCCGAGGGCCTGCCCACCCCGCCCGGGTACTCCCCCTCCACCGGCGAGATCCACGCCCTCAACCTGATGATCGACTTCCCGGACGCGGCGGGCGAGGGCGATGCGATGGACCGCCTCGGGGAGTTCTTCCCGCAGACCTCGGAGTGGTTCCGGACCAGCTCGTACGGGCGCCTCAGCTATCTCCCCCAGGCGCCCGTCACCGAATGGCTGCGGATGCCGCTCCCGTTCGCCGAGTACGGGATCGAGCGCGGCTCACCCTATGAGCCGAGCTACCGCCGGCTCGTCGAGGACCTGGTGACGGTGGCCGACGCGAAGGTGGACTTCAGCGAGTACGACCTGGTGAATGTGCTGGTCACCCCCAACGCGGGCCCGTCCGCGCTGGACACCGTGCTCTCCGTGACCTTCTCCGGCAATGTCGAGGCCCCCGTCGCCGACGGCGTACCGCTCGCCAACACGTCCTTCGTCTACAGCCGCCAGGACGACGGCTCGGGATCGTACGCCGAGACCGGCTTCCGGGTACTCCCCCACGAGAACGGCCATGTCTTCGGCCTGCCCGACCTCTACACCGCGGAGGGCGGGGGCGCGGTCGGCCACTGGGACATCATGTCCGAGGACTGGGGGGCCAACAACGACCTCCTCGGCTGGCACAAGTGGAAGCTCGGCTGGCTGGACTCCGAGCAGATCAACTGCGTCTCCGCCCCCGGCACCACCGAGCACACCCTGACCCCGCTGGCCACCACGGGCGGCGCGAAGATGGCGATCGTGCCGGTGACCGCGGACACCGGTTACGCCGTGGAGGTACGCACCAGGGCGGGCAACGACGACGCCGTCTGCCAGCCGGGCGTACTGATCTACCGCGTCCAGTCCACGGTGGACACCGGCCACGGCCCGGTCACGGTCTCGGACAGCCAGGACGACAGCGGCGGCTGCACCCGGCGGCCCAATGTGCACGCCGAACTGTCGGACGCGCCCTACAAGCCGGGCCAGTCCTTCACGGACAAGAAGAACGGGGTGCAGATCTCGGTCGTGTCGGAGAACCGGGGCGTGTACCGGGTACGGGTGACCCGCACCTGAGCCGGTCTCCGCCCGCGCCCGACGGCGTCCGGCACGACCGACCGGGGACGGTCAAGGGCGGGACGCGTCGGGGAGGCGCCCCGGCCGGAAGGACCGGAGGTGTCCCACCGGACCCGGACCCCTTCACTGAACCGGTCACCGAATCCGCCCCGCAACCGGTCACGACACTCCACCGCCGGCCCTCGTCACGGCCCTCCGTCACCGGACCCCACCGCCGCACAACCTCACGCCGCCTCGTCACCGCAGGCCGCCCAGAACACACCACCACAGACCGCCACCACAGACCACCACCGGTAACCGTCACCGCACCCGGGTCACCGGAGCCCACCGTCTCACACCGTCACCGGACCCCACCGCCGGACCGCGTCACGCACTCCACCGCCGGACCGCGTCACCACAAGCCCTCACCGCAAACCATCACGGCCGCCGTCACCGCAGAACTGTCACCGCAGAACACCGCAGAACCGTCACCGGCCCCCGTCGCCGTCGCCCGTCCCGCTCCCCGAGGCACCCCTGATCCGCGCGGTGAGGGGCTCTCGCAGCTCCTGCTTGAGGATCTTCCCCGTGGCGCTGCGGGGCACGTTCCCGATGACCAGATGCGCGGGCACCTTGAAGGCGGCGAGCCGCCCGCGGGCGTACTCCTTCAGCCCGTCCGGGGTGACGGACGCCCCGCCGCGCAGCTGTACGACGGCCGCGACCTCCTCCCCCAGTACGGGGTGGGGCACCCCGACGACGGCGGCGTCGGCGACCTCCGGATGCTCGTGCAGGACGGCCTCGACCTCGGCGCAGTACACGTTCTCACCGCCCCGGATCACGATGTCCTTGATCCGGTCGACGATGCTGATCAGACCGTCCCGCACGGTCGCGAGATCGCCGGTCCGCAACCAGCCGTCCGGAGTGAAGGCGGCGGCCGTCGCCTTCTCGTCACACCAGTAGCCGCGGACGAGCGACTGCCCGCGCAGCCACAGCTCCCCGGCCTCCCCCTCGGGCAGATCCTCGCCCCCGGGCCCGCAGATCCGGGCCTCCACGGCGGGCGCGGGCCGTCCCACACTGTCCGGACGCGCCCGGTAGTCGTCACCGAAGTTGGCGATGACGCCCCCGCAGGTCTCGGTGAGGCCGTAGCCGGTACGGGGGTCGATCCGGCGCCCGTACCGGGCGGTGAGCCTCGCGATCAGCCCGGGCGGCGCGGGGGCGCCTCCCGTATTGAGATGGGTGAGCGACTCCAGGGCTCCACCGCCCCCCTCGCCGCCGCCACTATCACTGGCCTCGGCCGCGTCGAGGAGTTCGAGCGCGGTGGTGGGCGGACCGGAGTAGTGGGTGACCCCGTGCTTCCCGATGAGCGCCAGCGCCTCGGCCGGGTCCCACTTCCGCATCAGTACGAGCGTGCCGCCCACGGCCATCGTGGAGTACAGGGTCGTGAACGCGGCCACGTGGAAGAAGGGGAACGTCATCAGTGCGACGGGCGCGGGCCCCTGCCCCGGCAGCATCCCGCGCCGCAGAGCCGCCACGGCGGCGTGGAACCGCGGATGCACCGCCGCCCCCGCCTGGGCGAGCTGGGTGGCCACCGCGCCCTTGGGCCGGCCGGTGGTGCCCGAGGTGTAGATGATCGTGGCGTCGTCCTCGGCCGCCGGTTCGACGGCGGGCGGCGCCGCGCCGGGGTCGGGCTCCCCGAAGTCCTCGTACCGCTCGATCCCGGCCGGAACCTCCCCGCCGTGATGGAACACGACCACCCGCGCCCCGACCCGCCTTCGCCAGGAGTCGACCCTCGCCAGCCGCTCCCCGTCGACGAGCAGCACCCTCGGGGTGCAGTCGTCGAGCGCGTACGCCAACTCCTCCTCGGTCCACCACGCGTTCAGCGGCACGGCGACGAGCCCGGCCAGCTGGGCGGCCCAGAAGGCGATCTGCCACTCGGGGTGATTGCGCATCGCGATACCGGCCCGCTCACCCGGCCGCAGCCCGTACTCCTCGACGAGCCTCCGGGCCAGCGCGCCGGCCGCGGCGAAGAACTCACGATAGGTATACGTACCGCTCCCGGCGACCAGGAACATCCGGTCGCCGAACCCCCACGTCGCCTCCACGAACTCCTTGAGCGTGCGCGGCGCATCGGCGTACAGCAGCCCGCCGTCCTCCCCCCGCACCACGGCAAACGGCCCACCCGGCGCGGTGAGGGCCGCTTCATGACGTCGGTACATTTCGGGGTGCGGCACGGTCGCCCTCTCCCAGGATTCGCTCAGTAAGACCGGCGACGCTATGCGGCACCCCCGCACCCGTCAAGCTCCCGCCTTTCCCCCTCCCCCGCCCCACCCCTGACCTGCCCGAACAACAACGTTGCCTGCCCGCTCCCCTTATCCGCTACGCTAGTCGCCGGGTCTCACCGAGATCCCTCCGCCTTCGTAGCTCAGGGGATAGAGCACCGCTCTCCTAAAGCGGGTGTCGCAGGTTCGAATCCTGCCGGGGGCACGCTAAAGCAGCAGGTCAGAGGCCCTGTCGTCCGTAAGGGCGGCAGGGCCTCCGGCATGCGGCACACATTCAGCACACATCCGCGTGTGCTTCAGGTGTGGGGAGCTGTGCCCGATGGCCCCGAAGGACGAGCTGGCCCGGCGCCGCTACGAACATCTCGTCGACCGGCTGGAGGGCCTCCTGCGGGCAGGCCTGAAGCCGGAGTACGCGGGTTATTACGGGCAGCTGGTCCTGGGGGCCGAGCACCTGGAGGAGATGGGCGACCTCCAGGACGTGAGGAGGGCGGCGCGCGAGGCCGGGAGCCGACTGGGCTGGAAGACGATCACACGGCTGGTCGGCGGCCGGTTGTTCGTGCTCGATGATCGCGAGGTCCCCGAGGAGATCGAGAAGCGCGCCGCGGACTCCACCGTGAAGGCCATGGACCGGGCCTGGCGGGAGGACCGTTGAGCCCGGCCGGCCTGCCCGAACCTCAAGCGGTGCTCACCGAGACCGACTGGGCCGCCCTGGAGCACGCGTACGGACCCGCTACGGACACCCCCGCGCACCTCGCCGGGCTGCTGGACGCCGACCAGGGCGTGAGGTCAGGAGCCCTGGACCACCTGCACTACAAGGTGCACCACCAGCAGACCCTGTACACCGCTACGGTCCCGGCCGCGCTCTACGTCGCGGGCATTCTCCCCGACCCTCGTACAGACCGGCCCGTCGACAAGAAGCGCCACGACCTCCCCGGCTCTCTACGTACAGGGCTGCTGGGTTGGCTCGGCTCTGTGGCTGACCAGGTCGGCGACGAGGCGGCGGAGGGCAGCCGTCGGCTAGGCTTCCCGCCCGAGGAATACCCGCCCTTCGTCCAGGCCAGCGAGATCCGCCCGCTCCTGTACGTGGCAGTCGCCGCATGGGTAATCGACCATGACCCGGATGTTCGCGATGCGGCCATCGCCACCTGCGTCCCGCTGCTGGACGACTCCCGCCTGAGTCATCACCGGACGGCCCTGGTGCCGCTGCTGCGGGAGAAGCTGGCGGTGAGCGCTCTGTGGCAGTACCAGGAGCGGGCCATCGAAGCCCTTGCCTCATGGGGCGAGGACACCTCGGGCCTGGAAGTCCGAAGAGATGTCTTCGAGGTGTGCGACGCACCGAACAACACCTCGTCGGCCGCTGATTGGGCCTTGTCGCCGACTGACGCGGCAGATCTACCGTTCTGACCGCACTCACGCAACCACCGGCACGCATCAGGCACACATCACGCGACGATGCCCTTCAGAGAGGCCACCGTCTCGGCCGCCTCACGCGCTCTCCTCTCAGCCTTCTCCAGCTTGTCCTCCGCCTTGGCCAACTGCTTGGCCCGGCACTTGTGCATCTTCTTCGACACCTCGTCCAGCCGATCCGGGAACAGGTGGCCATAGGTGTCGAGAGTCAGCGTCGCCGGCTTGTGGCCGAGCATGGTCTGGACGACGTCGACATCCGCGCCGCTGGCGATGGCGAGGGAGGCCGCCGTGTGGCGCAGCTTGTGCGGGGTGAGTCTGATGTGGCCAAGGCCCGCCTTGGCGACGGCAGGGGCGAAGAACCGCTGGCGGAAGTTCCGGGCCCGTAGTGGGCCACGCTGCGGGGCAGTGAACAGCAGGTCGCTCTCGCCCCGGCCGTCGACGTAGGGCTTCAGCTCCTCGGCGAGAAAGCGGGGAATCGGTACGGAACGGCGCTCGTGGTTCTTGGGCGTGTCGAGGTACGGCTTGCCGTTGTCCTCGACGTACGCCTCGACGATGTGGGCCCGGCACGCGTCGAGATCGACCCGCCCCACCTTAAGCGCCGATGCCTCACCCCAGCGCAGACCGGTGTAGGCCAGCAGCAGGATGAACACCCGGTACTCGCCGGCCGCGTCGGCCAGCGCCTCGGTCTGCATGTCGTCGAGATAGACGTGGTCAGCCGGTGCGGGTTTGGGCAGGGGCACCCCGACGGCCGCGTTGAACGCCAAGCGGCGAGACTTCACCGCGAAGCCGAGGACCTGGCTGAGGATGACGTATGCCTTGCGCACCGACCGGGCACTGAGCTTCCTGCCGCCCGTCGTCTCACCCGCCAGCATGGCCGCGAGCCAATCGGCCACGTCCTCGAAGCGCATGCGATCCAGCGGGGTGGTTCCCCACCGGGGAATCACATGAACGTCCAGAACACCCCTGTACCGGTTGCAGGTTGATCGCTTGAGATGGATCTGTGCGGCCAGCGATGACTCCGCCACCTCCGCAGACTTCACCCGCGCGGCGGCGGGGTCGCGGTACGAACCTCCGAAAGGCGGGCTTCCACCTTCGTCCGCCCATTCTCGGCGTCGATCTTCCCGGCCACCGTCTTCATCTTCGGTTTGCCGTCGCAGGTCAGCGCGGGGACGGATGCCCGCGCCGATACGGATCGCTCCGTACCTGTGCTCGTGTCCGTACCTGCTCTGAACAGCCATGGGACGGATACGACGGACGTGGCGCGACCTTTGTGCCACGAGACCTTGGAGCACCGCCATGGCCGATCGGGCCAACAACCACGCCCCGTTCCACCACCGCACGAGGCTGTTCTGGCTGGGACGACGAACAGCAGCAAGCTGGAGCGAACGAGCCTCTAACGAGGCTTCGTCCGCGCTTGCCCCGCCCCAGGGGTGGCGGAGGAGGCCGTGCGCCAGCGGGCGCCCGAGCCAACGAGGGAGGGGGACACCGAGCCGAGACCCGTCACAGACCCGATCACGCCATGTGTCCAGCCGCTCGCCGAGACCCCGCCGCACCCAGAACAGCCGTCGTGGCGCGAACCCGACGATCCCGTGCTGCCCGCATTGATGAATCGCAAACACACGACCGAGAAGCGCGACCAGATCAGGAACATCCGCTTCACACCCACGGCGGTACGCATCATCCATGCCGAGGCCGAACGGCCTGGACAGCGGCCGAAGCCGCTCTTCGCGACGCTCGTGCGAGCGTCGAGTCCGGCGACGACGCCGTGGGCCAAGCGCAGCTCGATGCGTTCGGTGACACCCTGCACACTCTGGCCCTCACCACGGACGGCGCTCAACAGGCCGATCTGCACGAGGCGGCCGAGGCGTTCAATCGCGCCCGGCGATCCGCCATCCGGGCCGACCACCAAGCAACCACCGCGCTGCGTGAGGCCGCCATAGAACTCGCCTACGCCTCTCGCGACCCTGGAGGGCTCGCCATCGCCCTCCTTCTCGCCGCCGTTCGCATGGCCCGCGCCGCTTCCGCGTGGCACCGACAACGCGGCCACGGACAGCAGGCCGCCGCAGCCGAGCAATCCCTTCACCACCTGCGGGCGGGATATCGGCAGGCCGCAGGCCCGGCTCTGGCGGACCTCGCTCGCCGCGCACCTTGCGCCGCGGCCATCAGCCGCTTCGAACAAGATCTCCGAGTGGCCCTCCCCGACCACGCAGACCGCGTCCTCGCCGACCCGGCCGGCCACAATGTCCGAAGCCTCCTGAGCGAGGTTTCCGCCGATCGAGAGCTCGACTCTGCGGACGCACCGGCGCACGTGCTCGTGTGGCGTATCGCGTCCAAGTCGGCGGACGGGGCGCGCAGGCGAAGCGCCATCACGTCCAAGTCCGTTGTCCCCGGAGTGAGACTCGGGCCGACGGCAGCACCCGAGCACAGCGGTGTGCGCCTTCCGGGCAGCACCTACGGTGGACCGCGCCATGGGCGTTGAAGGCGGGTGTCAGCCCGTACGGTGCCGGGCAACGGAGAGCGCAGCCAGGAGCTGGCCCTGGTCTCCGTTGTAGGCGATGGCCTCTTCGTCGTCGGCCGGGGGATCGAAGCGGGCGAAGAAGTCGTCGAGGGCTTCGGGGGTGACAGTGAGCGCATTGGCGTCCTCGCGCTGGTTGCGTTCGGCCAGACGCCGTAGCAGCTCGTCGCGGCCGACGGGCAGGTGGACGACCAGGGGGTGCCCGCCAGCTTCATGGGCGGCCAGCCGCCAGGCGTCCCGGTCGGTGCGGCGCCACAGGCCGTGGTCGAGGACGACGTCGTTCCCGGCCTGGAGTTCCTTGATGAACCGTTCTTGGATGGTCTCGACAGCGGGCCGCTCGCGCTCGAAGTAGGTGTGCTCCGGGTAGTCCACGCCGTACCGGCCGTGGAGCCGGTGCACTTCCTCGTCCACGGACAGCCGGACGAAGCCGTGTCCGGCGAGGAACCGGGCGACGGTGGTCTTGCCGGAGCCGGTGAGGCCGACCAGGAGAACGGCGAGGGGCATCTGGCCATCCCTTCCGCGAAGAGGGTGCGCGAGCGCAGTCATTCTCCCCGATCCTGGCCGGTGGGCACGTAGGGCCGCCATCCGGTGACGATGCTGCGCGCCTCGGCGGCCCAGCCCTCCGGCATCGGGAGTGTCTAATCAACGGCGGATCCGATGATCAAGGAGACGCCTGATGAGCGAGACCATCACCGAGGGCTCGGCCGTGGAGAAGCCGGTCGTCGAGTCGACTGCGGAGTCGGTGTCGGACGAGCAGTTGATCGCGATGCTGGTCGACCGTGCCCGGGCCGACGGGCTGCAGTTGACCGGAGAGGGCGGGCTGCTGCAGCAGCTGACGAAGCGAGTGCTTGAGTCCGCCCTGGAGAGCGAGATCACCGATCACGTCGGCTATGACAAGCACGACGCAGCGGGCAGGAACAGTGGCAACAGCCGTAACGGGACCCGCTCGAAGACCGTGCTGACGGATGTCGGCCCGGTCGAGGTGAAGGTACCGCGTGACACCGCCGGCACCTTCGAGCCGCAGATCGTCCGCAAGCGGCAGCGCCGCCTGACCGGTGTCGACGAGACGGTGCTCTCGCTCTCCGCAAAGGGCCTGACCCACGGGGAGATATCAGCTCATCTGGCCGAGGTGTACGGGGCGGAGGTGTCCAGGCAGACCATCACCACGATCACGGACAAGGTGATGGAAGGCATGGCCGAATGGCAGTCACGGCCGCTCGACCGCGTCTACCCCGTCGTCTTCGCTGACGCCATCAACGTGAAGATCCGCGACGGCAAGGTCGCCAGCCGCCCCGTCTACCTCGCCATGGGCGTCACCGTCGAGGGCACCCGCGACATCCTCGGCATCTGGGCCGGCGACGGCGGCGAGGGCGCCAAGCACTGGCTCCAGGTCCTCACCGAGCTGAAGAACCGCGGCGTCGAGGACGTCCTCATGCTCATCTGCGACGGCCTGAAGGGCCTGCCGGACGCAGTCGAGGCGGTCTGGCCCCGAACTGCCGTTCAGACCTGCATCGTCCACCTGATCCGCAACAGCATCCGATACGTCGCCCGGCAGGACTGGGACAAGGTCGCCAAGGACCTCAGGCCCATCTGCACCGCCCCTTCGGAGGCCGCCGCCGCCGAACGGTTCCTGGAGTTCTCCGAGAAGTGGGGCACCAAGTATCCGGCCGTGATCAAGCTGTGGTCCGACGCCTGGGCAGAGATGGCCCCCTTCCTCTCCTTCGGCGTCGAGATCCGCAAGGTGATCTGTTCGACGAACGCGATCGAGAGCGTGAACGCACGCATCCGCAAGGCCGTCCGGGCCCGGGGCCACTTCCCGACGGAGAACGCCGCGCTCAAGTGCATCTACATGGCGCTGATGAGCCTCGACCCGACCGGCAAGGGCCGACGCCGCTGGACAATGCGCTGGAAGGCACCGTTGAACGCCTTCCAGATCGCCTTCGAAGGACGCCTCACCCCCACCACCCACTGACACCTCAACAACCAAGATCAGCCGTTGATTGGACAGACCCCTATCTCGCGGTCGCGGCCATTGGCCATGTGCTGATGGATCAGCCCGCGCGGGGAGTCATGTGGCCCATCCGGGTCATCAGCTCCCGCGGACTCGCGCCGGACGCGGCGAGAGCGTTCCCCGTGTGCCGAAGATCGTGGAACCAGGTGCAGTAAGGGAGCGTATGTCTTCCACTGCACGGTCACCCTCGCCGCGATCCGACTGTGGCTGCGCTACTGATCGCCGGCTGACCTCACTCGTCGGGATGGTTGTGATGCCCGAGCAAGCCGAGTGCCGTCAGCACCGTGACAGAAAGCGTCATCCAGCCGATGAACGCGCCACCGCCGTACAGCACCGCGCCGGCTACCGGCGCTCCGGCCCCATGCGAAAGCACTCCCGCCACCACTGCCACAAGCAGCGATGACACGAAGGACAAGAGCGCGAGAAGTACCTGAACACGAAAAGTCAACCTCACCAGTCGATCCCTTCACGAAGGTGGTCGACCAGTCGGCGGGCAGCCTCAGCTCGACCACCGCTTGCGATGGCCTGCTGAGGCTCTGCGACGATTAGAGACTCATGGTGCTCAGTGCCTGTCGAGATTGGAGCACTGTCCCCCATCGGACACGTCGCCAGTGCTTGTGACTCTCGAATGAGCAATACGGAGCCTAGCGGCCGACGTTGAAGATCGCCATCGTCCAAAACCGGAAAAGCGGCTGGGTCGACACCACCCAACGCAGCGGTCACACACCCACCTGACGGGCCCTGGAGTCCATCCTGTGAACGAGCACGAGGCGAAAATGGCCCACCCCGGCCTTCGTGCGTGCGCGATGCGTGAGCGGACGGTCCGGCACGGGGCGCCACGACCGGGACGGGGTGCGCCACCGCAGGGCGCAGGCCAGGCAGAACAGCGCCCCGCGGCATGACTGAACACCGGCCCGACCCCGCCGTGCCCCCGCTACTGCGCGTGGCCCGTCCAGTCGCTGGGATGACCCGTCTGGTAGGTGCCGTCCTGAGGTCCGTACGGTGTGGGTTCCTGCGGCCAGGGCTGTTGCCAGGTGGCGTCGGGGACCGGGTGCCCGGTGGTGGGCTGGTGGGGGTGCGGGGCCTGTGGCTGCTGGGGAATGTACGGGACCTGGCCCTGCCACGAGCCGTGCGCCGGGGCGGACTCCCAGGCAGCCTCGGGGGCCGGGGCGGGGTGGTGCTCCGCCGGTTGCCATGAGCCGTGGGCCGGGGCCGGGGCGGGCTCCCAGGTGGCCTCGTGGGTCGGGGCGGGGTGCTGCTCGGCCGCCTGCCATGAGGCGTGGGAGGGGGCGGGGTGGTGTTCCGTGGGCTGCCACTGGTGCTGCGGTGCCTGCTGGTGTGTGTCCTGCTGTGCGTGCACCGGTGCCTGCTGGTGTATGTGCTGCGGTTCGTCCTGTGCGTGCAGTGGTACGTGCTGTGCGTGCAGCGGTTCATGCTGTGCGTACTGCGGTGCGGACCCGTAGGCGTGATGTACGGAGGGCGGTGCCGCGGCATCGTACGGCTGGACGGGCTGCGCCGGGATGCCGGCCGGTGGGACGACCTGTTGATGTGTCGCGCCGCTCCACACCACCTGCTGCTGGGGCACACTCCGGCCCAGCTCCTGCAGTCCGCCCCCGGCGTACTCGCCGTGGTGCGGCTCCTGGGTCGTGTTCTGGGGCATCGCATGGGGCATCGTCCGGGGCAGGACCAGCCCCTCCAGGCGCATCATCTCGATCGTGGAGGAGACCTGCGGGTCGGAGTACTGGTCCTCCTCCTCCCAGACCGCGGAGACCTCGTCCTCGTGCCCCGCGACCGACACCTCGACGCCGCCCTGGCGGGTGCCCCAGCTGCCCTGGCCGAGCGTGAGCAGGGCGTAGAACCGCAGCGGTGTCAGCAGCAGCAACTGGATGACGCCGTACAGCGGAGCCAGCAGGAACATGCCGAACCGCTTGACGAAGCCCATGCCACGGCGCGGGAAGTCGAGGTACCGGACATTGCGCAGGTACCCCATGAGGACCATGAAGACGAGATAGTCGCCGATGTGGTTGAGGAACTGCGACGGGCGCATGATCGGCAGGATGACCATCGAGTAGAACATCGCCGACCCGAAGACCAGCCACAGCGCCAGCTCCATACAGGTCAGCCAGAAGGCCGGCCGGTACTTCTTCTGATGGGTGAAGGCCCACAGGGACTCACGGAAGAAGGACTTGTTCCAGCGGATCTGCTGGCGCAGGAAGTGCGGCAGCTTCTCCGGAACGGCGGTGTAGCCGACGGCCGTCTCCTGGAAGACGACCTGTCCTTCCATCAGGCAGTAGTTGGTCATCCGGCGGTCGTCACCGAAGACGGCGGGCTTGCCGAGGAACTGCTGGTTGAGAAAGTCCGGCAGATACTTGCGCACCAGGCTGCCCCGGTACGCGGAGAGCGCGCCGCAGCAGCAGAGCACCGACTTCAGGCGGGAGTACGCGGCCCGCTCGAACAGGAAGGAGTTTCCGTACCGCAGGTCTTGGAGGCGGGTGAAGATATTGCTGTCGTGGTTGAGCGCCAGCACCATGCCCGTGGAGGCCATGATGCGCTCGTCGGCCATCGGCAGCAGCAACTCTCGGACGGTGTCCCGGGAGAGCACCGTGTCGGAGTCCACACACAGGAAGACGTCCGAGTACGGGGCCGCCTCGAAGCCCAGCGCCAGCGCCTCGCGCTTGCCCTTGTTCTCGGGCTGGACGCTGACCGTGTACTTCACGCCCTGGGCCTCGAACTCCCGGCGCAGCTTCTTGGCCACCTTGATGCCGGAGGCGTCGGCACTCGCGTCGTCGATGATGTGGATCTCGTTGGGCAGACGGCTCTGCGCCAGCA
The DNA here is from genome assembly GCF_044456085.1 of Streptomyces sp. NPDC051018. NCBI lineage: Bacteria > Bacillati > Actinomycetota > Actinomycetes > Kitasatosporales > Streptomycetaceae > Streptomyces > Streptomyces sp. NPDC051018. The sequence goes on along the minus strand of NZ_JBITFN010000007.1, from coordinate 272,209 downwards.
GGCTGCGCATGCCCTGCTCGAACATCACCGGGTCCTCGTTGTAGATCGGGATGACCGCCGTGACCCACGACTTGTCCAGGAGCAGCAGTTCCTCCGGGCCCGCCTTGGCGGGCCGGTAGAAGAGCGCCATGAACATCTTGAGGGCGAGCAGCCCCAGCGCGCCGAACGAGTACAGATGGAGCGAGTCGGGGTCCAGCTTGGTGACGATCAGACCGGCGATGAGGAGGAAGAAGACGTACGAGACGCGCAGATGTCTCTTGCGCCGGTGCCGGCGCCGCCCGTCGGAGTCGACGGCGCCGGGTATGTACGCGGTCTGGTCACTCACAGCCTGACCACCCGGGCGTGGTCCGCGGATTTGCCCCGGGTGTCGAAGAGCATCCGTGCGCGTTCGGCCAGCCGGCCGAGGTCCAGCTCGCGGTGCGACTGGAGCAGGACGGTCAGATCCGCCTCGGCAGCGGCGTCCAGATAGTCGTCGACGCGCTCCACCTCGGTGCCGCCGGCGCTCCAGCCCTCGACGTACGGATCGAAGTACGCCAGGTCGGCACCGCGGGCGAGCAGCAGTTCGGCCACGTCCAGGGCGGGGCTCTCGCGCTGGTCGGAGATGTCCGGCTTGTAGGTGACGCCGAGGAGCAGGATGCGTGAACCCCGTACCGGCTTGCCCAGGTCGTTGAGGAGGTCGGCGGCGCGGGCCACCACATGGGCCGGCATCCGCTGGTTGATCTCCTGCGCAAGTTCCACGAAACGGAATGGGATGCCGAGCGAACGTACCTTGTACGAGAGGTAGTTGGGGTCGATCGGAATGCAGTGGCCGCCCACCCCGGGACCCGGGTAGAAGGGCGCGAACCCGAACGGCTTGCTGGAGGCGCAGCGGATGGCGTCCCACAGGTCGACGCCGATCTCCCGGCAGAACATCGCCATCTCGTTGACGAGCGCGATGTTGACGTGCCGGTAGGTGTTCTCCAGTAACTTGGCCATCTCCGCCTCGCGGGTGCCCTTGGCCTCCACCACACCGCCCACGAATCTCTCGTACAGGGCACGGGCCGCCTTGGTGCAGTCCGGTGTGGTGCCACCGATCACCTTGGGTGTGTTCTCCAGGCCGAAGTGCGGGTTGCCCGGATCGATGCGCTCGGGCGAGAAGGCGAGAAGGAAGTCGCGGCCGGCCTTCATACCGCCCGCCTCAAGGCGGGGGCGCACCACCTCGTCGGTGGTGCCGGGGTAGGTGGTGGACTCCAGGACGACCAGGGTTCCCGGGGTCAGATGGGCGGCGATGTCGCCGACGGCGGCGTTCACCGCCGTGAGGTCGGGGGCGCCGTGCTCGGTCAGCGGGGTGGGGACGCAGACGACGACCGCCGCCGCGTCCGCGATGACCTCGGGCCGGTCGACTGCGCGAAAACCCCCGTCGAGCATGGCGCGCACGTCCGGGGCACCGATGTCGTCGATGTGCGAAGCACCGGCGTTCAGCCCCTGGACCACCGCGGCGCTGCGGTCCAGGCCCACGACCTGTAAGCCGGCGGCGGTGGCGGCGCGGGCCAGCGGAAGCCCCACGTAACCGAGTCCGACGACGACGAGATCGACTTTGGCAGTCCTGTTCACGGCAATGCATCCCACCCCGACGCTGCCACTGACCGGACGGCCGGGCACGCATGCTTCCATGATTTCGAACAAATCGATGGACACCGTAACAGCGCTCGTGTGTCATCACCGGTGCATTGCGGCTCTCCCCCTTCACATTGGCTGCTTACCAACCCCTGCCGAACGCCGGGCGCCGGCCGTCCGGAAGGGGACCCGCCAAGGGATCCACCCGGCTTGGAGAAAGCGTTCTCCCGGTAACCTCCCGGCGGTTCGTCCGGCCCGGGCGCACCGTCCTCCGTACCTTCCGACAAGGAGTTCTCGTGGCGACCTCACGCCGCCGTCGCAAGGCCCCCAAGACCAGAGGACCGAAGGTTCTCCTTCTGGCGGTCGTGGTGGCCGCCGCCTGCGCGGCCGCCTATCCCCTCTGGGGACATTTCCAGCCAGAGTCCACCGACGCCTCCGAACCCTCCGATCTCACCGTCCGGTACCGGACGACCACGGACGGCGACCCGGACGGCGACTCGGGTGTCGATACGGATGCCGCCCGGCCGTCGTTGGAGATCTTCAACGTGTCCGGGAGTTCCGTACCGCTGAGCGAGGTCGTCCTGCGGTACTACTTCACCGCCGACGGAGGCACGGCCTACGCGTTCAACTGCGCCGAAGCCGCGATGGGCTGCTCGAACGTCACGGGCACGGTCAGGGCCCTGGAGTCCGCGAGCGAGACGGCCGACCACTATCTGGAGATCGGTTTTACGCGGCAGGCGGGCGCCCTGAAGGCCGGGGCGAACAGCCGTGGTCTGGAACTCCAGCTCTTCAGGACCGACGGCAAGCCGCTGAAGCAGGACAACGACTGGTCGTTCGACGGCGCCAAGGACACCTACCGGGAATTCGACCGGATCACCGCCTACCGGGGCGGCGCGCTGGTGTGGGGCAAGGGGCCCGGCGGCAAGGGCGGTGCCGCCGGCCCCGCACCCCGGGCCGGGTCGGCCGTAACCCTTCCCCGCCGGGCGGCTTTCAACAACTTCAACTACCTCGGGCCGAAGGACCCCGCGCTGTTCAAGCACGGCTGGCTGGTGCGCACCAGCAGAGGAGGGCCGGGTATCGAGGGCACCTGGACCGGCGAGGGGGTGTCCTTCCCCGCCGATGACACGGCACAGGACGGGCAGGCGGTACGGCTGCGTGCCTCGACGGACGGGACCAGGCCGGGCACCCGGCAGGCGGGGATCGGGTCGAAGGAGCCCAAGTTCCGCGCCGGAACGTACGCGGCTCGCGTCCACTTCACCGACAAACCGACGAGCGGCCGGAACGGCGACCCCATCAATCAGACCTTCTTCACCATCGGCGGCTCCGGAACCAAGTACAGCGAGCTGGACTACGAGTACATGCCGAACGGCGGCTGGGGCGCGCCCGGTCCGAAACTGGACACCACCAGTTGGCGCAACGCCGACAAGGGCGACCGCGTCACGCGCAAGACGGAGGAGAGCCTGGCCGGCTGGCGCACCATGATGATCACCATCGACGAATCCGGTGTCACCTACAGCATGGACGGCCGGACCCTGTACCGGAACGGCAAGGACTACACACCGCGCGCCGACATGGCCGTCCAGTTCAACACCTGGTTCGTGGAACTGGAGTTCACGGGCGAACGGGTCTGGGACATGAAGGTCGACTGGGTCTACCACCAGGCCGGGGCGACCCTGTCCGCCAAGGAGGTCGAGCGCATCGCCGAGGGCTTCCGGGACAGCGGAGTCAACTACTTCGACACGATGCCGGCGTCCTGATCCACGGCGGAACCGGGTTCGACGGGATGCGACCTGGTTTCGACTGGGTTTCGACGGGACCGGATGGCGCGCGGGCGCGGCCGTGTGCCGAGCGGGCCGCCGGCGGGCGGAGGAGGCCGGAGGAGGCCGGACGCGTCGGGGGGGCGAGCGCCGGCCCATGGAGGGAGCGGCCCGGGTACGGACAAGGCGTGCGGTGGCGGTGGCCGTCCGGAGCCGGGGCCGGAGGCGTCGGGGCGCCGGCCCCGCCGGCGTTGATCCGGGTGCGGGGCGCGGTCGTACCGGGCGAAGTCGGCCCGGGTGAAGTCGGCCCGGGTGAAGTCGGCCCGGGTGAAGTCGTACCGGGCGCGGTCGTACGGGGCGAAGTCGTCAGGGTGCTACGAGACGCGGTTGTACCGGGCGCTACGAGGCGTAACGGGTGACCTTGGTGACCTTGCAGGTGATCTCGCCCTTGGCTTCGGCCGTGCCCTGGGCGGCCACCTTCGCGGACCGGTCGGGCGCGAGGTTGTTCGTCGCCGCGAAGCCCTCGCCGATACGGACCCCCTGGGCGTCCACGAACTCCACCGACACGAGGTAGTTCGACGTGTCCGAGGACTGGTTGGTGATCGTCAGTTTCGCCGACGGCCAGCTGAGGGCGGACTCCACCTCACAGGCGGTGATCTTCACATCGTCCTCCGGCTTCAGGTCCTTGGGGCGGTCCGGCCCCTTCGTGTCCTCCTCAACCGGCGCGTCGGCGACCTTCCCGCTGCTCCGGGTCGACGACTTGCCGTCGGGTGAGCTGTCACCGTCGTTCTGGGTGATCACGACGGCGACGATCAGCACCACGAACACGCCCACCACGGCGAGAATCACGGGCATACGGGACTTCTTGGGCGGCTGCGGTCCCGGTGTGCCCCAGCCGGACGCATCGGGTCCGGGCTGCTGCCCCCAGCCCGGCTGCGGCTGCCGCGGAGGCTGCTGGGGCGGGTGGCCCCAGCCCTGTGGTGGCTGGTGGTTCGACATGTGCCCCCCAAAGGCGCGTGCTGATGAGGTGGCCACACCGTAGATCCAGCCGCGGGCCGAAAGCAGTGGTGCGTCCGAACTGTGACACAAGGGATTCTCCCGGAGGAATAGGTCTAGACCAAGATGCGGGGGACCTGGAATGGTCAATTCCCTTGTTTTCCAAGGCGGTAGGGGGTTCCAGGGCGGTACGAGGGCCTGGAGCGCGGCTCGGGCCGGGGCGTCGTCCTGAACGCGAGGTCCACGTGATCCGGGTGATCCGTGACGGGGCCGGGCGTGCGGAGAAGCGAACGGACAGGGGCCCGGGCAGGCGGAACTCCGGCGGATCAGGAAGGGCGACGAGCGGCGATCCCGCAAGCGGGGATCCGGACACATCGGGGTCCGGACGGGCGCGGACGCGGTGCCTGGTCTTTCCGTACCGGCAAGGAGGCGCCAGGGCAGGGATGCTCGACCCCGGAGCGCGCGGAGGCTGTCTGGCGGCGACCCGCCGGGAGTGGCCCGTATGGACGTCTGGAGTGCGGGCGCCGGGCGGTTTCCGCACGCGGTGTACGACGCCGGTCGCGGTCCGGGCCGACGGGCCGGATCGGCACGCCGCGGAGGTACGCCAGGGAGGTACGCCGGGAAGGCTCCGGACCGCGGTCGGACGCAGTCGGTACGCAGTCAGTACGCGGCCGCCACGGTACGGCGCAGGGGTCCCCGGCCCGGCTCGAAGCGCCCGGGCCGGGCGGGCCGGACCGCGCCCCCGCGATCCGGCTACGGCTCTACGGCAACGGCGACTGCTACGGCTTGCGCAGCAGGCCCCCGTACTCGTACACACGGAGGTTCTTCTCCGTGGCGCCCAGATACGGCACCAGCGGCGGATGCACACCGGCCAGCGGCGGCTGGTCCGGGTCCGGGCGCCAGCGGGCGAGGTTCACCAGGCCCGGCTCCAGCGGGTCCAGCCCGTCCAGGAAGGCGTTGACCTCGCCGGGGGTACGAGTCTGCCAGGGGATGCCGAGGCCGGAGATGTGCGCCGACATCTCCGCACCCCAGGCCGCGTCGTCGCAGACGACCTGGGACAGCCCCAGACAGCTGCCGGGCGCGGCCCGGTCGATGATCGTACGCAGTGCCCGGCGCGGGTCGTCGGCGTCGGTGAGATGGTGGACGACCGACAGGAACAGTACGGCGACGGGCTCGCGGAAGTCGATCAGCCGCCGGACTTCGGGGTGGTCGAGGATGGGCTGCTGCTCGCGCATATCCCCGGTGATGACGGTGGTGCTGGTGTCGTCCGCCAGCAGCGCCTGGCCGTGCGCGAGGACGATCGGGTCGATGTCGACGTAGACGACACGGGCGTCCGGCAGAAAGCTCTGGGCCACCTGGTGCACATTGTTGTCGGTGGGCAGTCCGCAGCCCAGGTCGATGAATTGGCGGATGCCCGCCTCCCGCGCCAGATAGCGCACCGCACGGTAGAGGAATTGGCGGTTCTGCCGCGCGATGTCCACACATTCGGGAAAGTCGGCCAGTGTGGAGAGAAGGAACCTGCGGTCGACTTCGTAGTTGTCCTTACCACCGAGCATCCAGCCGTAGGCCCGGGCCGAAGTGGGGATGTCGAAGGGTACCGAGAGCTGCTCGGAACGATTGTCACTGACCACAGCGCGCACTCCGCCTTCCCGTAGAGACACAGGGGCGTCACCCCGTGGTGCAGGGTACTGCCTCGCCGGAGCACCGACGAGACACCGTCCATCCGTCAACAGACCTGTGTAGGCCGGAAGTTGACGCCCCGTGAGACAGCTGCGCACGGGAGGGCCCAGGGGTGCGGCCGTCGGCCCGGACAGGCGGTGGCGCGTCCGCCGTCCGGGTCTCGGCGAGGCGGTGATCCGGTAACTCCCCCGTCGTTCCGCCGGGCGTCCCGGGAACTCCCTCCCCGCCGGCACCCGGGCGGCCGGAGGCTCCTGTGGCGAGACCTTCGCCGCCGGGCCGGGAAGCACCCGACGGCCCGGCGTCAGGGGTCCTCGCGGCGGTCGAGGGCCCTCGCCCTATCGGCAGCCGCCGCCCCGGCCACCGCCACCGCCCCAGTCCCGGCCGCCCTCACCGTCGCCGTAGTCCCTGTCGTCGTCGTCATCATCGTCATCGTCGTCGTCGCTCCCCTGACGGCCGTCGTAGCCGAACCCCTCCCCCCAGCCGAAGCCGGTGAAGGAGCCCCCGTAACCACCGTGGCCGCGACGGTACGAACCGTCCCGGCAGCCGTCGCCGTCGCCTGGCCCCGGGCGCTCCCCGCGGGTGGCCGGGGGCCTCGGTGAGGAGCGCTCGGCGGGCCGCCCGGCCTTGGTGTCCGACCCGGAGGCGGCCCTTTTCGTCCGTGGCGCGGTGCCCGCGGCCGGCTGCCGCGCCTGCCCGGCGGCCGGAGCCAGGGAATCCACACCCGCCCCCGCCCCCTCGGCCGCACCCGAGGTCACATCGGCCGCCGACTCCTCCCTGGACGCCCCCGCGGACCCGTCCAGGGCCGGTCCCCCGCCCAGTTCCAGATCCAGATCCATGGGGCTCGACCCCTTCAGGGTGTTCCCCTCGGCGCCGTCGTCCGTGATGATCACGGCGCTGGTCACCAGCGTTCCGATCGCGAGGGCCACCCCCGTGCCCATCATGGTCTTACCGACCCGGGACAGCACGGATATCCGCTCGGGGGCGGGCTCCCGTGCGGCACGGCTCCCCCTGGCCGCCCGGTGCCGGCCCTTGGGCTCGGCACTCCCGGCGCAGCCGTACGACGTCATCCCCGTGGGCGTTCCTGTGTGGATACGCCCGCACGCCTCGCAAACCATGGCGGACACTATGCATCAATGCCATACCGCCTGGCAGGTATCTCCGGATAACAATAAGAATTCCCCGACGGTTACCGGGAGTTCCTTGCATTACCCCATTACCCGTCATTTACCGTTCCGGGGGCCGGAGGCACGGTACGGCACCCCGTGTCACGGTCGGCAGTCGGCCCGTATCTGCGCCGCCGCGTGGTGCGCGCCCTCGCGGTCGCCGCCCCAGTCCCTGCCCCGGTCCACCAGCCGTACGGTCAGCTGCTGCTCCCGGACGGGGAGCTTCCGGATCACCGCGACCCGCCCCCGCAGTTCCGTCTGGTTCAGCTCGAAGGTCCTGATCGGGCTGTCGTCGTCGGCGGCGGGACCGGCCAGGACACGATAGACGGAGGGCTCCCCTGCGACATCCTGAGGACGAGGGGCCTTCGGGACGACCACGGTGAGGGAACAGGTCGTATAGCCGCTGCCCACGTACCAGGACCAGGTCGCCGAATGGCCGTTGTCCTGCGACTCGCTGCCGGACATCGGGATCGCGCTGAACCGGCCGTCGCAGCCGTCGCCCCGGTGACCGCCGGTCCGGACCGTGTACCAGCCCTCGAATCCGTCCGCGTAGCGGCCGCTCTCCCGGTACTGCCCGCCGCCGGTGCAGCCGGGGCCCGCCCAGGCGGAGTACACGGGGTGCGCCGTTTTCCCGGGGCGCCCGGGGGAGGCCGGGGCGGCACCACCGTCGCCGGGGACGCCGAGGGTGCCGCTCGGGGCGGGGGGCGTGGGGGTCGCCGCGCCCGGCTCACCGGGCGAGGGCTCCGAGGTGGGCTGGATCCGTTCCGGTACGCCGCCGAGGCTCCCGGCGGCGCCGGAGACCGAGCCGTCCCCGGCGCTGTCGGTTCCGGGCGGATCGTCGCCCGAGAACGCGACGATCGAGGACACCAGCGCCAGCACCGCCACGGCAACGCCGCCGACCAGCAGCACCCGGCCGAACGCTCCCCGCCCGCCACCGGGCCCCCTACCGAACGGCCCCTTACCGAACGGAACCCCGCCGGACCCGTCCCGAACGGCCCCGCCCCGGCCGGACGCATCGCCACCGAAGGCACCCAGGCCCGCCGACCAGCCCCCGCCCGCCGAGCCACCACCGACCGTCGGGCCGCCGGTCACCCGGCCGCCGGGTTCAGCCCGTCCGCCGCTCGCCCCGCCGGCACCGGCTCCCGCCCGCCCGCCGGCCGCGGCACCGCACTCCGGGCACCTCATGCCCGGCAGCGCGCGCCCGCCCCTGCCACCGCATCGTTCGCATGCCATGTCGCACCTGAACCATTGGACCAACTGCTCGGTATGTTGAATCGCCCTCCACTATGCATGAGGGATCCATGAGCAGATAGGTGTTAACGCCGGTAAGCGCTACCGGAGTTCCTCCGGGCACGGAGTGCCGCGCTCAAAGCCGTACTTGCCCGCCAGACGGTAGGTCCCGGGCCTGGGCGCGAGGAGTTCGGTCCACTCGTCGCCCTCCGCGTCCTCCTCCGCCTTGATGAGGCACCCGTTCGGATTGACGAACGTCTTCGGCTGCCCGTCCTCGCGGCGCTTCGACTCCTCCGTCTCCTGCGGGCCCTTCACCTTCCGGCCGTCCTCGTCGACCAGGCCGAGCCAGGGCGAGTACGGCACCTTGATCAGTACCCGGCCCGCTTCCTCCACCCGGATCGTCACCTTCTCCGCGCCCGCCTGCTCCACGGTCGCGGGGGCCTCCGCCATCGGCGCGGGGTCCTTGACCGCGAACACCTGCCAGTTGGCATCGCCCCAGATCCGGGTCAGATACGGCTGCCCCTCCCTGACCAGGTCGGCCTCCTGCCGGGCGCCGCTGGAGTCGGGCGACCCCTCGGGCAGTACGACGTAGTGGACCGCCCAGCGGTCCAGCCAGGCCCGGTAGTCCGCCGAGGTGAGCGTCTTGTCCTCGTCGTAGAAGATGGGGTTGCGCTTCATATCGGCCTGGCGGTTCCAGCCGCGCGCCAGATTGACGTACGGCGCGAGCGCGGACGCCTCCCGGTGGCTGCTGGCGGGCACGACCTCGACCCGGCCCCGCTCGGCGCCGACCTCCTGGAGCTTGTTGACCAGCGGCGCCAGCTCGAAGTTCCAGGACGCCGTCGGAGCGGTGCGGACCACGTCGTCGACGGCCTTGAAGCCGACCCAGAAGTTCATGCCCGCGAACACGACGAGCAGCGCGTACCACTTCCGGGAGCGCGGCACGGTGTACGGCAGGGCCGCCAGCAGCACCACCCCCGCGAACAGCATCGGCAGCCGCGACACATTGGAGCCGATCTGGGAGTCGACCGCCCAGGTCAGCAGGGTCCCGAGCGCGTACACCGCCGAGGCGACCCGGACCGTGCGCCACTCCCCGGGCACCAGCAGGAAGACGAACACCCCGTAGAGGAAGGGGAGCGAGGTCGACGCCAGCGACATCGGCTGCGTCCCGGAGAAGGGGAACAGCCAGGCGGAGACCGCGACGACCGCGACGGGCGCGAGCCCCAGCGCGTACGCCCCCGGCCGCCGCTTGTTCAGGAACAGCGCGGCGGCCACCACGCCCAGGAAGAGGCCCGCGACCGGGCTCGCGGCGGTGGCCAGCGCCGCCAGCGGTGCCGCGACGGCGGCCTTGGCCCAGCGCTTCGTACGCCAGGGGCGGGGCCAGCAGAAGACCGCGGCGACCGCGCCCAGCGCGAACATCGTGCCCAGACCGAAGGTCACCCGGCCGGACAGGGCGTTGCAGAGAAAGGCGAAGACCCCGGCGAGCGCGCACGCCAGCGGATTGCGTACGGCCCGCACCCGCGCCAGGATCAGCGCGGTGAGCGCCGCCGAGACCGTACCGGCGACCATCATCGTGGGACGTACACCGATCACGGACATCAGATACGGCGAGACAACGCTGTACGAGACCGGGTGCATCCCGCCGTACCAGGCGAGGTTGTACGCGGAGTCGGGGTGGCGGCCGACGAACTCGGCCCAGGCGTCCTGGGCCGCGATGTCGCCGCCGCTGTTCGCGAAGAAGAAGAACCAGAGGACGTGCACCACGGCGGCGACCGCCGTCGTGACGAGCACGGGACGGCGGGTGAGCCGGTCCCGGACATCGGCGAGTCGGCCGGGCCGCCCCTCCTCGGGCTGCCGTACGGAGCGGGGCGGTGACTGCCGTATTCGCGGCCCCGTCCGGGAGCCGCCGCCGTCCGTACTGACCGGCTCTGCGGTGGTCACTGCGGCTCTCCCCGTCTCCGTCTGCTGTGGTCCGGGTCCCTTGTCCACGGGCCGGCTCCCTCGTTCCAAGGACGCAGCCGGGGCATGGATGAGTTGCGCCGTCCAGGCGACCTTGAGCTCTCGGGACGCTAACACGAGGGCGTCCCGCAGCTCCGGGACGCCCTCCTCGCTCCGGGCCGGAGCCCCGGGCCGGAGCACCGGGCGGGGCTCTTGGGCCCGAGCCCCGGGCCGGAGCGACCTTCCGGCCGGTCTCAGCCCAGGCGCGTCAGCTTGTCACCCCAACCAGGTTCCGCCAGGTCCTCCTGGAGCGCGACCGGGACGGACACCCTGGCGGGCCCCGTGCCGATGGAGACCTGGCCGACGGTGTCACCCGCACGGCCGGACCTCGGCAGGTCCGTTCCGCCGTCGTTCAGCGCCAGCTCGATCCGCAGACCGGCCCAGCCGACCGCCTTCAGGTCCTCGGTGGCGACGACAGCGGACCGTCCGCCCATCCCGTTGTCGAGGTGGCCGAGGACATCGCCCTTCCTGACGACCGCGGCGGAGGTGACCCCTTCCCTGGCCTTGGAGATCACGTTGATGCTGTGGGTGATCGCCTTCTGCGTCTTCTCGTACGGGTTGGTGCCGTCCTGGATGTTCATGGTGATGCCGTTGACCCGGTGGAGCCTGCCGTCGACCTCCGTCTGGAACGACCAGAGGAGATTCCCGCCGGCCGGGGTGGACGAGCCGGTCTTGATGCCGTCGACGCCGGGCTGGAGGAGCGTACGGTCATTGCCGTTCCGGATCGGGCCGCTGCCGGGGACGTCCGTGTTGGTCGTGTCGGTGATGCCCCGGAAGACGTCGTTCTTCATCATCACCTTGGCCAGCTTGAGCTGGTCCATCGGGGTCGAGGTCGTCGTCTTCTTGAAGCCGCTGGGGTCCGTGTAGACCGTGTCCTTCATCCCCAGGTCCGCGGCGGCCTTGTTCATCTTCTCGACGAAAGCGGCCTCCGAACCGGCGTCCCAGCGGGCGAGCAGACGGGCGGCGTTGTTCCCCGACGGGATCATCATGAGCTGGAGCATCTGCTTCAGGGTGTGCTCCTGCCCCTCCCTCAGGTTCGCCACGGACTCGTTCTCCCAGTTGTCCGACTCCTTCGCGGCCTGCGGGTCGACGGTGATCTTCTCCCCCTCCTCCTTGCCCTTGAGGGGGTGGTCGCGCAGGATCACATACGCCGTCATGGTCTTCGCCACGCTCGCGATCGGCGCGGGCTTCTGCGCCCCGTACGACCCCATCACCCCGAGGCCCTCGACCTCCACCGCGCCCTGGCCCTCACCCGGGAACGGAAGGCTGAGCCGGCTGCCCTGGAAGGTGTAGGCGGGCGCGGCCGAACGGGTCAGCTCGGGTTCCGGCAGCGGGCGCAGAATCTGTACGACCGTAAAGACGACCCCCAGGAGGAGGACGAGCGGCGTCCAGATCTTGATCCGCCGCATCACCGTCCGTACGGGCGTGTCCGGTGTGTTCGTCAGCTCCGCGAGCAGATCGAGCGGCGGCAGCGGCGGTACGGGCTGCTGGGTGGTCCGCTCGGTCTCGGGGAGCCCGGCGGGCGCGACCGGCCCGGCGGTACCGGCCCGGGAGGCCTCGGCGGGGGCGGGTTCGTCGCCCCGCAGCGGTACGAAGGTGCTCGGCCGCCCCGCGGGTCCGGAGGCCGGCTCGGGGTCGGTCTGGGGCCGGGGGGCCGGGGGGACCTTGAGGGCGGTGGTGGGGCTGTCGGTGGTGGGGGCGTCGGGGGCGGCCGGGCCCGCGGAGGGCCGGCGGAGCGCCTTGAAGACGGCGGTGGGCTGGTCGACCGGGCGGGCGGGGGTGCCGGAGGTGCCCGCGGTTGCATCCGGGAATCCGCCGGAGGTGTTTGCATCTGTGTCGGATTCTGGCTCGGAGGCGTCGGCGCGCGGCTCGGGGGCGGTGTCCTTACCGGTGGCCGTTGCCGTGCCGGTGCCCCTGCCGGAGTCCGGGGACGTGCCGGTGTCCGGGGCCGCCGAGCCGGGCTTCCCCGTGCGGGTGCCCTCGGCGGTGACGGGTTCCCCCGAGCCGGCCGCCTCCCCGCCTGCGGCCGGGCCGTCGTCCGGGGAAGCCTCACCGGCCGGGGAGGCGGCCGCCGCGCCTTCCGGCGCCCGGCTCTTCTCTCCGGCGGTCCGGGCCGTGGTCCCGGGCCCGGCGGCCTCGTTCCCGCCGTCCTTCACGGGGGCGTCCCCGCCGTCGTCGCCGCCGCCCTCCGGGCCTGAGGACGGCCGCTCCGGGGCGTCCGGCTCCGTTTCGGATTCCGGTTCGGGCTCGCTGGATGCGCCGGAGGCGCCCCCTGAAGGCCCCCCAGACGCCGTACCGGCCTCCACCGCGCCCTCCGGGCCATCGGTGGGCCCCGCGCCGCCCGAGGCGGCCTCCGCGGCCGCTGCGGCCCCCTGGGGGGCTTCAGCGGCCTCCGGAAGGACGGCGGTCACCTCGGCGGTGGTCTCAGAAGCCCCGGGGGCCTCACGGGACTCGGGGAGCACCGCGGTCACCTCGGCCGCGGAGTCACCCGGCGCGGTACGGGAACCCGTACCGGCGTCCGTACCGCCACCGCTGCCCGGTCCGCGGCCGGAATCCGCGCCCAAGGAGCCGGAGGAACCAGAAGAACCAGAAGAACCGGAAGATTCAGGAGGTTCAAGAGATACAGGAGATACAGAAGAGTCGGAGGAGTTCGCGTGCTCGTCGGCCCCGGGTGCCGTGTCCGGACCACGGCCCGCGTCCGCTTCCGGGGCGGTGGCGTCGGTACCGCCGGTGGCGGGGCCGTCGGCGCGCTCGTCGTCATCGGCGCCCGCCCGGGTCCCGGTCCCTCCCCCGGCACTCCGTGCCCCGGTCTCGTCCGCGGACGAGACCCAAGCCGCCACCGCCGAACGCAGTTGAGCGTCTCCCTCGGCGGAACCCGTCTCCGTGCCCGGTTCGCGGCGCGGCCCCCGGGGCGCCGCCGGGCGAGGCTCGGGCGGAAGGGCGAAGACCGCGGTCGGCTGATCCGCATCGGGCCCGACCGCCGCCGATGCCGACGCCGATGTCGACTGGCCGAGCAAGGCGAGCCGGGGGTCATGTTCACCCGAAGTCGTCTCCCCCGACGACTTCCGCTGCTCCGACTTGTCGGGGGACTCGCCCGCCACCGTGCCTCCTCCATGAACAATGTGCTGTCGCCGTACGTACCGAGTACCGGCGCTGTCGAACCGAGGGCCCGTGTTGTCCGAACCATCTCTCAGTGTCCTGTGTGAGAACACGCCCCCCGCGCCTAGACGAGAACGACATACCTAACGGTTCCCATACAAAGCACCCAGGCACTCTCGACAGACCAATGTGAGAGGGGTCACCCTGTCATTCATCCACGCGGGGAGGCATGGATGGGCAGGAGCCGCAGAACACTTCCGGAGGAGCTTCTGCTGCTCGCTCTGGACCCGGCCACGGGTACCACAGCGCAGCCGCAGTCGCTCGACCTCGGCCTGGCCGGAGCACAGCTAGTAGAGCTGGCTCTGGCGGGTCGGATAGCCCCTGACGGGGATCGTATAGCCGTGGTGATGCCACGGCCGACAGGAGATCCGACACTGGACTCCGCACTGGAGCTGCTGCGGCGACGCGGCAGCCCGGTCCGGGCGGTCCACTGGATCGGCGGACCCCGCCTGGGGCTGCGCCAGATCTACCTCGCCCACCTGGAGCGCTGCGGCATGGTGCATGCCGTGGCGGGCCAGATGTGCGGGGTGCTGCCGACGACGCGCTACCAGGCGACGGAGACGGCGATCAGCCGGGACATCAGGGCCCGGCTGGACAGTGCGATCCGCACCGGTGTCCCACCGGACCCGCGGACCGCGGCGCTCGCCGCACTGGCCCACGCGGTCGGACTCGGCAAGCACCTCTACCCGGGCAACGAGGGGCGTTCCTCGCGATCCCGCCTGCGGGATCTCATCAGGCACGACCCCATGGGCGGACTCGTGGCACATGCCGTGATGGACGTCCAGAACGGTGTGGCGGCACAGCCGCGCCGCAGTCCCACCGCAGCGGGCGGCAGTCGCCAGTCGGCCGTCTCGATGCAGCCGCGCCGAGGAGGCATGGCCCGCGTCGCCGCGCACTGAACCGAACAGCCGCGCCCGAGTCGGCCGTGCGCTGAGTCACCTGTGCAGTGACTCAGCCGCGCGGTGACTCGGCCGCGTACCGCACCACTACCCTCAACCCACCCTCGACACCGACGCACTCACCCGGCCATCCGGGTATCACCCACATATCACCCCTGTATCACCGGCACACGGCGGTGCCGGCTCGCCCCGAGCCGGCACCGCCGTGTGCCGGCCGGTCCGGGAGCCGCACCCGCAACGCGCGGGGCAGCCGTCACGGCTGCCCCGCGCGTTCGCATGCCGGCCGTGACGGTCTTCACCCCGATTCGCCCTCAACTCGCCGCCACCGGAGCGCCGGCCGGACTTTCTGTGCCGCGCGCTGCGCCATGACCGCGGTGCGTGTGGCTATTTCGCCGCGCGGCCATGAGTATTGGTGGCAGTCTGCTGAGCAGTAGATACGCTCAGCTACGCAATCGGAGGTGCAGTTTCCGTGGCGTCCAACGTCAATCCCACCGTCAGGCGACGCCGATTGGGGCAGGAGCTGCGCAGGCTCCGCGAGATCAAAGGCATGACGGCGGAGGAAGTGGCCGACCGGTTGCTGGTCTCCCAGTCGAAGATCAGCCGGCTGGAGAACGGCCGCCGTTCCATCAGCCAGCGCGACGTCCGCGATCTGTGCGGGGTGTACGAGGTCGACGACCACCGCGTCGTCGACTCGCTGATGCAGATGGCCAAGGACTCCCGCCAGCAGGGCTGGTGGCACGCCTTCGGCGATATTCCGTACAGCGTCTACATCGGACTGGAGACCGACGCGGCCAGTCTGCGGGTGTACGAGCCCCAGGTGATCCCGGGACTGCTCCAGACCCAGCAGTACGCCGAGGCGCTCATCGCGGGCGCGCTGCCGGAGAGCTCCCCCTCGGACATCGACAAGCGCGTGAGCGTCCGGATGCGCCGCCAGGGCCGTATCAAGGAGGCCGAGCAGCCGCTGCGGCTGTGGGCCGTGATCGACGAAGCCGCGCTGCGCCGGGTCATCGGCGGTACGAATCTCATGCGGGAGCAGCTGGAATACCTGGTGGAGATCGCGCAGCTGCCGCATGTCACCGTGCAGGTGCTGCCGTTCGACATGGGCGCGCACCCCGGAATCAACGGCCAGTACGCGATCCTGGAGTTCCCCGACACCTCGGATTCGAGCGTCGTCTACATCGAGGGCGTCACCAGCGATCTCTATCTGGAGAAGGCGAACGACGTCCACAAGTACACGGTCATGTACGAACATCTGCGGGCCCAGGCGCTGAATGTGGACCAGACGAAGGTCTTCATCGAGAACATCGCCAAGGAGTACGCGAAGCTGCACTGAGGCCCGAGGTCAAACGGCCTGAAGGGGCCTGAAGGGGCCTGAGGTGAAGGGCCCGAGGGCCTGAAGGGTCCGGGTGTCCGAGCCCGGAGGCGTCCGAGGCGTCGGGCGCCCAGAACGTTCCGAAGGGCTCATTGCGGGTTAGTGGCGGCGAGGGGGACGTAAGGTACACCCCCGCCCCGCTCCGTGGAAGAGTCCGGTGGAATATGCCATCCGACCGGGTGAATGCCTGCCCCGCCCCCCGGCTCCGGCGAGTAGCGTCGAACGCGCCAACAGTTGGTTGGCGCACCATCACACCACTGCCGAAGCGGAGCGAACATGGCAATCATTCAGGGAGCCACGGAGACCTGGACGAAGTCCTCGTACTCCGGGGGAAACGGTGCTTGCGTCGAGGTGAAGTCCCCGGTCATGGAGGCTGTTTCCGTACGTGACTCGAAGGTCCCCGCGGGCCCTTCGATCTCCTTTGTCCCCGGCTCGTGGAACGCGTTCGTGAACGAGGTCGGCCAGGGCGCGTTCGACGTCGACTGAGCACCGCGCCGAGCGAGATGTGCGGTACTCGCACCGCGCACGCGTCCGCCGCGTGTGCACCACCTGACAGAGCCCTCTCGACTGGTCCGCCGTCCCGGCCGAGGGGGCTCGGCCCTTTCCTCAGCGCAGCCGATCCACATAGCGGTCCGTGCCCGGGACCGTGGGGATGAACGGCGCCACCAGTTCCACCCGCCCGAGACCCGATTCCGCGACCTCCTCGTCGAGCCCGGCGAACCGTGCCTCCCAGCGCTCCCCCGGCTCCTCCTCCAGGAACCAGAGCAGTGTCAGCCGGGTGTCGACACCCTCCACCTGCTTCACATAGGTCATCCGGTCGCCCGGCAGCGGGGTGGGCCGGAAGACGGTCACCATCGCCGCGCCCGCTCCCGGGAGCCGCTCGGGCAGATGCCGTGTCCGCAGCCACTCCAGCAGTTCCGCGCGCTGCCCGGGGCCGTCCGCGTCGACGACCTCCAGGACCAGCCCGGCGTACGGGTGGTCCAGCGCGTGGTAGTCGCGCGGACCGGCGGCGCCGTCGCGGTACACGGTCGCCACATGGTCCTGGAAGGCCGTGAACACATGTGTACGGTCGTGGTAGACACGGCTGTCGCGGTTGAGGCGCTTGTTGATGCCGACGGTCCACTTCATATGGTCGGCGTAACGGCCGTCGGTGATCCAGTATGTGGAGAGATAGCAGCCCGCCGAGACCGGCTGGGCCACCGCCGACTTCTCCGGGTAGCGCAGCCGCTGGAGTTCCCGGGTGGCGACCCAGCGCCGGCCCGCGTACATCCAGGGCATCGCCATCGCACCCGCGTAGTAGTGGTCGTCCTCGTACCAGCGGTTGTACGCGTACTCATGGCCGGGATGCGGTTCGACCATGGTGATCAGGGCGTGCCCCGGGCGGACGCCGTAGGGGCCGAGCGCGGCCAGTTCCGCGTACAGCTCACTGCGGGTGTCGTCGCGCTTGCCATCGCTCCCGGCGTCGCCCCCGCTGTCGTTCCCGTCGTCGCCCCTGGCGTCGTTCCTGCTGTCCTGCCTGCCGTCGCTGTTGTCGTCGTTCATGGGACCGGCTCCCTTCCCCTCTCCTGCGAACGCACCTACTCTGACGGGCCGTCAGATGATGCGCCAGAGCCGGGAGGCACCCAGATGCTGTTGCAGGGGAAGACCGTCATCGTGTCCGGGGTCGGCGCCGGGCTGGGCCACCGGGTGGCCGAGACCGTCGTACGGGACGGGGGCAACGCGGTCCTCGGGGCGCGTACGGAGGCCAATCTCGCGAAGTCGGCCGGCGAGATCGACCCCGGAGGCACCCGGACCGCCCACCGTACGGCGGACATCACCGACGAGAGCCAGTGCGAGGCGCTGGCGGCGCTCGCCGTGGAGCGGTTCGGGCGGATCGACGCGGTCGTCCATGTGGCCGCCTGGGACAGCTACTTCGGCGGGCTCGCCGACGCCGACTTCGCCACCTGGCAGCAGGTCATCGATGTGAATCTGCTGGGCACCCTGCGGATGACACGGGCCTGTCTGCCCGCCCTCAGGGAACGCGGCGGCTCGGTCGTCATCATCGGCACCCAGTCGTCGGTGGCCGCGCCCTCGCAGGTGTGGCAGGCGGCGTACGCGGCGTCCAAGGGCGCCCTCACCTCGGCGATGTACTCGCTGGCACGGGAGCTGGGCCCGGACCGGATCCGGGTGAACACCGTGCTGCCGGGGTGGATGTGGGGGCCGCCGGTCCAGGCGTACGTACAGTTCACCGCGCACACCGAGGGCGTACCGGAGCCGGAGGTGCTGGGCCGGCTCACCGAGCGGATGGCCCTGCCCGAACTGGCCACGGACGGGGACGTCGCCGACGCGGCGGCCTTCCTCGCCTCCGACCGGGCCCGGTCGATCACGGGTCAGTCGCTGCTGGTGAACGCGGGCGAGCTGATGAGATAGCGCCGGAGGAAGGTTGTATTCGAATGAATGGAACGCTCACTCCAATCGACAACACCCTCTCCGGAGACGGACCCCGCCGGCCCGGACGCCATCAGATCACGGCCCTGGCCGGGACCGGGACGACGGTGATGCGGCCGGGGATGCCCTGACGGGTGCCGCGGGCGCGCTCGGGCACCACGAGCGTGTGCAGCCGGGGAAAGCGGTGCAGCCACTCCTCACCGCCCACGGTGAAGTAGCCGTCGCGGAGCCAGAGATGGGTGAGCCGGTCCGCGTCCAGGAACTCCACCAGATCGGCGGGCCGGTACATACCGACGACCTGGACGCGTTCCCGGCCGCCCATCTCCCGCAGCGCACGCAGATGTCCGTTGTCGTGGGCCGTGAAGTAGAGGTCCGTCTCATCGAGCCGGGCGACGATCTCCTCGGCGTACTCCCGGGTGTCGAACTTGTACCAGGACCAGGCGAGCTGGCGGCGGACCAGCAGCGAGGGGTGGTCCCGGAAGCGGGCCAGCACGGGAAGGGCCGTCTGTGTGCCGACGCGCGTGGCCGTGACGAGGACGCGGACGGCCTCCTCGTCGGTGAGGCCGTCGGGGCGGGGCAGCAGCCCCAGCACCTTGGGGCCGGCGAGTTCGGCGAGCAGACGGGCCTGGCGCTTGCTGCCCGGGCGGACGATGCGCTCCGCCATGGAGACGACCTGCCGCCGGACCCCGGGCCCGACCTCGGTGGCGTGCTCCAGACAGCTCGCGGCCAGCAGCACGCGCCGCAGCGGGCGGACCTGGTCCCAGTCGTCGAGCAGCTCCGCCCGCGCCCGTGCCTCTCTCTCGCTCGCGTGGGTGCCGATGAGACCGCGCAGGATCCGTTCCCGTTCGGCCGGGCGGCCCAGCGCGACCGCCATCCGTACGACGTCCTCCCACTGGTCCTTGTGGGCGTTGTCCAGCAGCAGCGGGAAGTCGCCCTCCTCCACCACCGCCTTGGCGCCCAGATAGTCCTGAAAAGTCCGGTGGACGAAGTCGACGCGCCCGGCCGCCGGTTCGCGCAGCAGTCCGGAGCGTACGAGGAGATGGCCGAGGACCTCCTCGGGCGGGGCGGGGACATGGGCCATGTACTCCAGCGCCCGGCCGAGCTGGGTGAGAGCGTCCGCGCGGTCCATCTCCGGGCGGTCGTTGCGGATCATCCAGTGGGCCAGCTTCTGGAGCAGCAGGATCTGGGTCTCCGACGACAGCCGCAGCCCGTCCCCGGCGGCCACCCCGCGCTCCACGTCCCGGCGCTCCAGCAGCATCCGCAGC
The DNA here is from genome assembly GCF_044456085.1 of Streptomyces sp. NPDC051018. Lineage (NCBI taxonomy): Bacteria > Bacillati > Actinomycetota > Actinomycetes > Kitasatosporales > Streptomycetaceae > Streptomyces > Streptomyces sp. NPDC051018. The sequence goes on along the minus strand of NZ_JBITFN010000007.1, from coordinate 252,670 downwards.
GCGGCGTCGTAGAGGTCCTTGCGGCCGTGCGGCAGAAAGCCCCGGCGTTCGCGGTGGAGGGCGCACAGCAGGCCGCACATCAGCGGGTTGACCGCGAGCATCCCCAGGTCGGCGTTGGTGCGGATGGCCTCCAGCAGGGCCTGCCCCGGCTCGGGCCCGGTGTGGGCGGCCTCGTGCCAGCGGCGGACGAAACGGGTCACATGGTCCCGGGACATGACGGACAACGACAGTTCGCTGAAGCCCTCGTCCGTGAGCCAGTCCTCACCGACGGCGGACGGACGGGCGGTCACCAGCCACAGATTGCCCGGGAAGTCGCCCATCAGCTCCCGCAGCCAGCGGCGGACCTCTTCGCGCTCGGCCGGCGGGATCTCGTCGATGCCGTCGACCAGCAGCAGGGCGCGCCCCGCCGTCAGCACCCGGTCCGCCCAGCCGTAGGGCTGCGCGCCCGCGACGGCGCTGCGGACCGCGTGCAGAAAGGCGTCGGGCGTCGGCGGGGCCCCGTCCCTCATGACCCGGCGCAGCGGCAGGACGAACGGCACCCGGCCCACCAGGGGCGACAGATCGCCGCCCAGTTCCGTGTAGTCCTGGCGCGCGGCCGTCACCGCCAGCCACTGCACCAGCGTCGTCTTGCCCGAACCCGCGCTCCCGCGCAGCAGCACCCTGTCCCGGGCGGAGAAGGCGCTCTCGGCGGGCACGGGTACGGCGGTGTCGCAGACCGCCTCCAGCGACACATACGCGGCGTCGAGCCGCCACTCCCGGGCGTGGTTGAGATCCAGGCCGTAGATCGTCAGCTCGCTGTGCTTCCGCGCGATGTGCTCCGCGTACCGCGCCTCGAAACGGGCGTCGTCGGCACGCCTCGACGGGACCCGCTCCAGCAGCAGATCGGTCGTCGCGATCAGCCGGTCGATCGCGCGTGCCTGGTCGACGAGGGTCCGGGCGACAAAAGTGGAGCGCTGGGTGAAGAAGTTGAGGATGTGCAGGCAGGCCGCGTTCAGCAGGGGCTCGGCATACGCGGCCGCCTCCGCCGACAGGCCCGCCGGGCGCGCGAGACGGGCGGCCAGCCCGTCGGCGCCGAGACGTACGGCCTGGACGTCGTCCATGTCGAGGTCGCCCAGGCTGTGGAGGGCGGTGGTGAGCGCGTCGGTGACCTCCCGGCGTACGGCGTCACCGGGGCCCTCGTGCGGCCCGTACGCCCGCGCGGCCCGCGCCACCAGCTCCCCGGCGAGCGTGCGCAGCTCCGCCTCGCCCAGCGTGCGCTTCTCGCCCCTGAACGACACCAGTCCCGCGATCCGCACGGGCTCCTCCACGAGGCCCGCACCGGGCGCGGGCCGGACGAACAGCTTGCGCACCAGGGGTACGAGGGCGCTGGACGCGAGGCGTACGGCGACGGTCGAGGCATCCATGGGCGCGATCGTAGTCCAACGGTGCTGGTGGGGCGGGGTGTTGGGGTCGGCGGCCGGGTGGTCGGAGACGGTGCGGCGGGCGGGAGTGGCACTGGGGTGGCGGGGCGGTGAGACAGGTGGTGACGGCTGCGGGCGGGGCGATGAGCCGGGCCGAGCGGTGGCAGGGCGGGGAGCCGGGCGGTGGTCACCGTGTGCGATGCGGCTGCGGACAGGGCGGGAACAGGGCGCGTGGAGGTCCGCCTCCCCGGCGTCAGCTGCGGGGGTAGCGGGTGAGCCAGCCCGGGGACGCCGCCGTGGGGCCGTGCAGCGCCGGGCCCTGGGTCATCTCCATCGCGAAGTCGTCCGCCAGTTCCAGAATCGTCGGCCGGCCCTCCAGCTCCGACAGCCACGCGGGAGGCAGCGCGGTCTCCCCGTGGAGCGCCCCGAGCAGCGCGCCGGTCAGGATGCCGGTGGTCGCCGACGGGCCGTCGTGGTTCACCGACAGCCGCAGTCCGTGCCGGATGTCCTCGGCGACGAGCGCGCAGTACACGGCGATCGCGAGCGCGCCCTCGGCGTGGTGGCCCTCGCCGAGCGAACCGACCCGGGCGGGGCCCGGCATACCCTCGCGTACGGCGCCGAGGGCGTGCTTGAGCCCGTCCGTCACCGGCTGGTGGCCCGGTCGGGCCGACACCAGGGCGAGGGCCCGCTGTACGGCGGCGTCCAGGGGCTCCCCCCGGGCCAGCCCGTGCACGATCACCGCGAACGCGCCCGCCGACAGATACGCGGTGGGGTGGCCGTGCGTCTGCGCCGCGCACTCCACGGCCAGCTGGCACACGAGTTGCGGCTCCCAGCCGACGAGCAGCCCGAACGGCGTCGACCGCGCCAGCGCGCCGGGATCACGGGCGGTGGGGTTCTTGGGCACCTCCACCGTGCCCATGTTCTCGTCGGCGAGACCGAAGAGGCTCGCCTTCGGGGCGTCCCGGCGGGTGTACAGCCACTCCTCACGGGCGAGCCAGCCGTTGTCCTTGCGGCGCTCGTCGGGACCCCAGTCGCGCTGGGTGGCGGCCCACCGCAGATACGCGCGGTGCACGTCCGTGGGCGGATGCCAGGCGCCGGTGTCCCGGCGGACCTGGGCGCGGATGAGGCCGTCCACGGTGAACAGGGTGAGCTGGGTCGCGGCGGTGATTGCGCCCCGGCGGCCGTGGGCGGGTACGAGGTCGGCGACCCCCTCGGTCCCGTGGGCGGCCCGGATCTCCTCCAAGGAGGCCCCCGAGACGCCCGCGCCGAGGGCGTCCCCGATCGCGGCACCGAGGAGGGCGCCGCGGACCCTGGCCCTGAAGTCCTGCTGTTCGGCACGTCCCCAGACGCCTGTGGCTGCTGCGCTCACCGCGCGTCCCTCCCTGGACGTGGTTCCTGTGCGAATGTGTGCCCGGCGAAGCACTGTAATCGAACGAGGTTCACCCCGGGCGGGCCGCACCACCCGCGCCGGGTCCCCCGCCCGCGCCCGGTGCGGGGCCTGCCCCGGACGTGTTGTACTCGTCTCCCCCACCGGGCCCGGTGTACGGCCCCTGTCCAGCCCGGCACCCCGCGGGGCTCTGCCCCGGACCCCGCCCCGGACGTGCTGTGCCCGTCTCCCCCACCGGGCCCGGTGTACGGCCCCTGTCCGACCCGGCACCCTGCGGGGCTCTGCCCCGGACCCCGCTCCTCAAACGCCGGAGGGGCTGGTTTTACCTCCCCGCCCCTCCACGGGCGCACCCGGCTCCACGTTGATCAGGGAGCCCTCGCCTGATCCAGCCTCACGGCCTCAGCGGAGCAACCCGGGCAAACTCAGCCCCGCCGGCGATTGAGGCGCACCCACCCCGACCGGGCGGGGCAACCCGAACACAAGCAGCCCCGCCGGCGATTGAGGCGCACCCACCCCGACCCGGCGGGGCAACCCGAACACAAGCAGCCCCGCCGGCGATTGAGGCGCGGGGTCCGGGGCGGAGCCCCGGTGGGGCAACGGTGGCCCGGCCACCACGGTCAGCGCGGCGGAGCCGGCGGCGCCGGACTCGCCGCCGACCAGAAGTCGGACCGCACGTTGGGATAGGGAATCGGCCCCCCCGAGTAGTCGGGACCGCCGTTCGACCTGACGACCGGCTCCGCGACCTCGGACTTCCGCGCGCATGGGGTGGAGGCATGGAAGAACGCCTGCCCCTTGTCACCGATCACCAGGTTGATGGTGAATCCTTCGCGCGAGACGGCGAAGATCGCTGGGTGCTCCCGATCCTCGTTCCTGCCGGTGATTTTGTAGCCGCTCTCTTTCCAGAACCGCTCGGTCACACCGAGGAAACTCCCGCGTCGCTCCTCGGAGATGACCGTCATCACCGCCCGGTACCTGGACACATCACAGGTCCCCGTCGTGGTGGCGCGATGTGTCCACTGGATCTCGGGCACAACCGCGCCCATCGTGGCGTCCAGCATCGCATCCGCCTTCTCGGCTGCTTGCTGCATATCGATGTTCATGACCCGCCCCCTCGGCTCGTTCTCACCTTTCAGAACCCCGCATCCAATGGCAATGACCCCCGTCAGCGTCACAAGGAGAGCCGTTCCCACTGCCGTACGGACCCGCTTCACCGATACTCCTCGCGCTTGACGCCGTACTCCCCCGAGACAACCCGGGCGATACTGTCGGCGGATTGTTCGTCCTTCGTGGGCGTGAAGTACTGGGAGTGGGCAGCGATGGGCTTGCCATCGATTACGGGGTTCGGTCCGTCGTCGACCTTGAAGCGGTGTGCGCCGAAAGCCTCACTGGCCGGGTCCTTGCCGAAGTAGTTGTCGTCACCGCTCAGATTGACGACACCACTGTTGACGAGCGCTCCCGTAACGCTCAGAGGCAGTGCGTAAGCACCCTCGACCTTCGTCGGCAGCTTGGTGACGAGATCGTTGTCGGCGGAACCCACGAAGACATGCTCCTTGCCGACACCGAGATCCTCCGCTCTGTCGACGCCGACCCCCGGGCTCCCGACCAGAATGATGTCGTCGACTCCCGGAATCCCACCCGCCTGCCTGGCCGCCGTTCCGACCGTGAGTGAGCCGTAGGAGTGCCCGATGGCCGTCAGGTGGGGGTCCCGGTTCTCATTCGTGGCCTCCAGCCCCGCCATGAAGCTGTTGTAGGCGGGCGCTCCCCTGCCCGCGTCACCGGTGCTCATGACGTCCACGCTCTGCGGGGCGTCATAGCCGAGCCAGACGATCGACGCGCTGGAACTGTCGTACCCTTGCGCGCCAAGAGCCGTGTCCATTGCACGATTCACGGTGCCCTCGGCGAACTCTCCGTCAAGTTTCGTGCCCAGCCCCGGAACGTACGCCGACACATTCCGGGACGTGTCCGGATTGCCGTAGGCGATGATGGCCCGGCCGTTGCCCTGGGTCCCGATTCCGAGGAGGTACATCGGCGGATGGCTGGGCTGGTGCAGCCTCTCCTCGATCGCGCGCAGCCCCTCCAGCTTGGCCCGGTCGGCTTCGCCGGCTCCCGGGGCGGACAGTTCGGCGATGAGGACCGGCAGCAGATTCCGGTTGGCCTCGTCACGGGCGAGCGCCGGGATGCCGTCGAGGGAGCCGATCAGATCGGGGGCGATCTTCAGATACTCCTGACGCTGCTCATCGCCGAGGCCGTCCCACCATTCCTTGCGCGCGGCGGGTGACGGGTTCTCGGGAACACCGGCGGCGAGGTACCGGTAGGCGGCGCTGCGGACGTCCACCGCGTCCTGGCGGACGTCCTTCAAGGTCGCCTCGGTGACATCGAGGCCCTTGGCGGCCCTGAGCCGGTTCAGCGTCCGTGTGTACCGGGCGTCGATCTCGGTGGCGGACCGTACGGCATGGGCGATGCGGTCCGCGATGTCCTGCGCCCGCGCGGCGCCGGGGTTGGGCACCCTGACGGCACCGGCTCCCGGAGGTACCGGGGGGCCGTCCGTGCCCCGCTCCCCGAAGCCCGGAGGCTCCAGCGGCAGGCGCGCACTGCTCCGCGCCGTGCCCCCGGGGGACTGCTTCTCACCGCCCGGTGCGCAGTGGGTGGCGGGCGGATAGGACACCGAGCCGTCGGGCTGGACGGTGAACTTCAGCGCGGCCGCCTCCTCCAGGGCCAGCCGTAACCGGCGCTGGGGCTCGTCGAGATCGGACGCGAGGCCGTTGAGCGCCGTACGGACGAGGCCGCACTCGGTCTGGAGGTACTGGTAGTTACGGCTCAGGCGCCGCAGCCGTTCGAGTGCCGCATCCGCGGACCGGCTCTCCTGGGTGGAGCGGAGTTTCGCCGACATCGCCCGGTTGACGCGTTCGCGGTCGGAGCCCGACCGGGCGGAGACCTCGTTCCACGCGTCCCCGGCGTCCTCGAACTCGGACGCCTTCAGATCCCTGAGCTGTTGCCAGGTCAGTGTGCCGGTGGTCATCCTGCCTCGCCCGCCTTCCGGGCGGACGGAATGGAGTCGCCCACGCCCGTGTCGGTCCGCCCCAGCTCCCGGGCAACCCTCAGCGAGGCGCCGTCCAGATAGGCGCACTCGTCGCGCACGGCCATGAGGCGGTCTTCCCAGGACGTCAGCACGGCCATGAGCGCGGCCACGGAGGTCAGTCCCGCCGCCCCCCGCGCGATGCCCTGGTGGGCGGGGCGGAGTACACGTCGGCTCTTCTCGGTGTTCGTGCGTAACTCCCCGGCGGTGTTCGAGGCGCTCGCCCACGGTCCGCGGGTGTGCTTCAGCCTGCCAGCCCCGCCCGCGCCGCCTGCCCCGCCCTCGCCGGGGGATGCCGTCGAGGCGAGCGCCAAACCGGTATCACCCGTGGCCGCCGTCGCCGGAATAGGGGCCTGCGTCAGGCCGAACATTTCCTGCCAGCGCGCCGAGTCGAAATCAGACACCTTTTCCCACTTCCCCGTACCTGTACGCGCCTTCCCCTTGATGACGCATCGAGAGGCTAACGCAGCGCTTTCGAGCGATGGGGAACAGAAGGGCGAACAGATTCGGGGACAATGAGTTTTCCGTAGCACCATAAAGATAACCGCACAAGAGTACGCCCCGTTATCCGCGGCTCCCTGCGCGCGATTCAGGCACTCACGCCGACGCCCGCCCCTGGGATAGGGCGGGTCGGGGCGGGAATCGCACAGCGGGTCAGTCCGTCACCAGCGGCAGCAGTTCCGGCAGTTGCCCGTCCGACTCCTCGGCCGTCCTCAGCCGCTCCTCCGGGACCTCGCCGTACAGCGTCGTACGCGCCTTCGAGGGGCGGCCCGCCAGGTCGGCGATGGACACGAGATCCTTGATGGAGCGGTACGAGCCGTAACGCGAGCCCGCCATCCGGGAAATGGTCTCCTCCATCAGGGTCCCGCCGAGGTCATTGGCCCCCGAGCGCAGCATCTCCGCCGCACCCTCCGTGCCCAGTTTGACCCAACTGGTCTGGATATTGGTGATGTGGGGGTGGAGGAGGAGCCGGGCCATCGCGGTGACCGCGCGGTTGTCGCGGTCCGTCGGGCCGGGCCGGGCGATCCCCGCGAGATAGACGGGCGCGTTGGTGTGGATGAACGGCAGGGTGACGAACTCGGTGAAGCCGCCGGTCTCCTGCTGGATGCGCGCCAGCGTACGGAGATGGCCGAGCCAGTGGCGGGGCTGGTCGACATGGCCGTACATCATCGTCGAGGAGGAGCGGATGCCCAGTTCGTGCGCGGTGGTGACGACCTCGATCCAGGTGGCGGCGGGCAGTTTGCCCTTGGTGAGGATCCAGCGGACCTCGTCGTCGAGGATCTCGGCGGCGGTGCCCGGGATGGAGTCGAGTCCGGCCTCCTTCGCGGCCGTCAGCCACTCACGGATCGACATCCCGGTCCGGGAGGCGCCGTTGACGACCTCCATCGGGGAGAAGGCGTGCACGTGCATACCCGGGACGCGTTCCTTGACGGCGCGTGCGATGTCGAAATAGGCCGTGCCGGGCAGGTCCGGGTGGATACCGCCCTGCATGCACACCTCGACCGCGCCGACGTCCCACGCCTGCGCGGCCCGGTCGGCGACCTGGTCGAGGGAGAGGGTGTAGGCGTCGGCGTCCGTACGCCGCTGGGCGAAGGCGCAGAAACGGCAGCCGGTGTAGCAGACGTTGGTGAAGTTGATGTTGCGGGTGACGATGTAGGTGACGTCGTCGCCGACGACGGACCGGCGCAGTTCGTCGGCGATCCGGGTGAGCGCGTCGAGGGCGGGCCCGTCGGCGTGCAGCAGGGCGAGGGCCTCGTCGTCGGTGAGCCGGGTCGGGTCGTCGGCGGCGTGCCTCAGCGCCTGGCGTACGTCGGTGTCGATCCGCTGGGCCGCCATACCCGGCTTGGCCGCCTCCCGCAGTTCGTCCCAGTCCCCGTACACTTCGTCGAAGTCGTCGCGGCGGTCGCCGGTACGGCCCTCGGTGTCGATGGTGCGGTGCAGATCGGTACGGCCGGTGGAGGTGAACCCCTCATCGGGCTCCTGCCAGGGCAGGCCGACGGGCAGGGCGTCCGGCCTGGCGAGCCCGGTGGCGGGGTCGGCGAGCGCGCGCACATGGGGCAGCAGCCTCGGGTCCATCCAGGGCTCGCCCCGGGTGACGAACTCCGGGTAGACGCAGAGCCGTTCCTCCAGGCGGAAGCCGGCGGCGGCGGAGTGCTCGGCGAGGCTGTCGATCTGGGGCCAGGGCCGCTCGGGGTTGACATGGTCGGGGGTGAGCGGGGAGACACCGCCCCAGTCGTCGATACCGGCGCCGATGAGACGCGCGTACTCGGCGTCCACCAGGTTGGGCGGGGCCTGGAGGCAGGCGGAGGGGCCCATGATGTGGCGGGCGACGGCGACGGCGGCGACCAGTTCGTCCAGTTCGGCGTCCGGCATACCGCGCATGGCGGTGTCGGGCTTGGCGCGGAAGTTCTGGAGGATCAGCTCCTGGATGCCGTGGTAGGCGCGGGAGACGCGGCGCAGTGCGAACAGGGAGTCCGCCCGCTCCTCGTACGTCTCGCCGATGCCGATGAGCAGTCCGCTGGTGAACGGTACGGAGCTGCGGCCCGCGTCCTCCAGCACCCGCAGCCGCACGGCGGGTTCCTTGTCGGGCGAGCCGTAGTGGGGACCGCCGGGCTCGCTCCACAGCCGGGTCGCGGTGGTCTCCAGCATCATGCCCATGGAGGGCGCGACGGGCTTGAGCCGCTGGAAGTCGGTCCAGCTCAGGACGCCGGGGTTGAGATGGGGCAGCAGCCCGGTCTCCTCCAGGATCCGGATCGAGATGGCCCGTACATACGCGATGGTGTCGTCGTACCCCTCGGCCTCCAGCCACTCACGGGCCTCGGGCCAGCGGTCCTCGGGCTTGTCGCCGAGGGTGATGAGGGCTTCCTTGCAGCCCAGTTGTGCCCCGCGGCGGGCGATGTCCAGCACCTCGTCCGGGGACATGTACATCCCGTGCCCCGCACGGCGGAGCTTGCCGGGCACGGTCGCGAAGGTGCAGTAGTGGCACTTGTCCCGGCACAGCCGGGTCAGCGGGATGAACACGCTCTTGGAGTACGTGATCACACCTGCCCGTCCGGCGGCCTCCAGCCCGGCGTCCCGCACCCGCGCGGCCGACGCGCACAGATCGTCCAGATCGTCACCACGAGCCTGGAGGAGCACGGCGGCCTCGGCGACATCGAGGGCGACTCCGTCCCTGGCTCGTTTGAGGGCACGGCGCATGGCGTTCTCGGTGGGCCGCCCGCCAGGGGGGCCGGGGAGGGAACCGGGCTGGTGGCCGAGCCGGTGAGCTGTCATGGATCGAGCATACGAGTGCGGGGAACACGGATCCGGGCCGGATTCATGAGGAGGACGTGACATGGACAACACGGGCCCGAGCCGGGCTGGTGCGGCGGGCCGAGTGGTGTTGACGACCGCGGAGGCCACCCGTGCGTCGTCCTCGCGCCCTCCGTACGTCGCCGGATCGATCGCAAGAGCGGGGATCAGGCCCCGGCGCCTGACATCCTGGCTGCCCTCCTGATCCCCTTCGTGGAAGGCCGGTTGCCTTGTCGATCCTGCGTTGCGTGCCCTCCGATGTCCTGAGCCCGGATGTCCTCTCCCTGATCGCCCGGCTGAAGGGCCGGATACCCGAGGGGTTCCGGCCACGTGAATGGGTGGTGCGCACGCCCGCGGGCGAGCACCCGGTGCCGCCCCCGGTGCAGACGTTCCTCGCGCTGGTCTGGCCGCCGTGGCAACGCCTCGCCACCGACGACGAGTACGGATGGGAGGTCCACCTGCCGGCGCACGGCGAAGTCGAAGCCGGATTGGTGGAGGAGGAGACTCCCCGGGCCTGGTACGCGATCGGCCACCACGAAGGGCAGTGGTATCTCCTCGTCGATCTCGCCGAGGCGGACGACGACTTCCACGTCCACTGGGTGGACCACGAGGGTGGCGACCGGGTCGGAGCGGGGGGCCGCCGACTCTCCACCGTGCTCGCGGAACTGCGGGTGGTGACCGATCACTTCGACTTCCCCCGTGCCGGTCCACGGCCCTCGGGGGACGAGACGGGCATCGACGCCCACACACTCGTCCACGCCGATCCGGACGAGTTGCTGCCGCTCCTGGACGATGTCACCTCGGCCGGGGGACGGCTGGCCGCCGGCGTCTACCGCACGTCCGCCGACCGTCACCGAGGCAGCAACCTCGCGACCCGCCGCCAGCTCCTGACCATGGACGCCGCGCGCTGGGGCGCGAGTGACCTGGCCCGTGCCATCGCGGCCGTCCCGGTCACGGACGCGCCCGCGGACACCTGGACCGTCGACTGGGCCACCGGTGCCCGGCTGGACGTGCGCGTGCGCGCACGGTTCGACGTCGGCGGCAGCCAGGTGACCGCCGTGGTCCAGGGGCGACCGGTCCTGGTCACCCTGGACGGGTCGACGCTGCACGTCCACGACCTGGCCACGGGCGCCGTCGTCGTCGAGGCCCGCCTGAAGTCGAAGCAGGGGTTCAAGGCCCTCGCCGTCACCGAGTCGGACGGCCGCTGGATCGCCGTCACCGGCGCCGAGTGCACCGGCTGGTGCGACGACGACGGATGCGGCGGGGACTGCGGTGGGCTCGTCCAGCGCTGGAACCTGGCCGACGGCACCCCGATCGGCGAGCCGCTCACCGGGCACCTGGGAAGCGTGCAGGCGGTCGCGGTGGCCGTAGTGGCCGGTGAGCAGGTCATCGTCAGCGGCGGCGGCGACCGCACGCTGCGCATGTGGGACCTGCGAACGGGTGCCCCGCTCGGCACCCCGGCCGCGGAACCGCCGGACATCGACGAGCCCGGAGCCATCGCCGCGATCGCCGTCGGCGAGGCGGGCGGGCGGCCCATCGCGATCACCGGAACCAGCGGCGGCACCGGCCTGGTGTGGGACCTCGAAAGCGGCGGAACCCCCGGACCGGCCCTCACCACCGACGATCCCGACCGTGTGGACGCCTGGATCTCCAGCGCCGCCATCAGCCGCCTCGACGGCCGGCCGACCGTGGTGACCAGCGGCGACGACGAGGTACGTCTGTGGGACCCGCTGACCGGGAAGCAAATCGGGGACGCCATCGGCGACGGCTGCGTCACATCCGCGGTCGCCGAGATCGACGGCCGGGGCGTCATCGTGACCGCGTCCTACCGGGGCGTCATCAGTGCCTGGGACCCGCGTGACCGGCGGGTCGTCCGCGGGCCCGTCCCGGTCTTCGCGGACTCGGGGGGCCTCGTCGACAGCCTGACCACGGCCGTCGTGTCCGGACGCCTGGTCGCGCTGGTCGGCACGTACAAGCACACGTTCGTCGTGGACCTGAACGCCGCTCCCGACACCGTCCGGGGGACTCGGGGCCAGGGGCCTCGGCGGGGGCACACCGATCAGATACTCGACGTCGCGTCGGGCGAGACGGATTCGGGGGCGTACCTGGTCACCGGCGGCGACGACGGATCCGCCCGTGTGTGGGACCCCGTCGACGGCACCGAGCTGTGCGCTCCGCTCACCGGCCACTCGGGCCGCGTCGAGGGGGTCGCCGCGGCACGTGTCGGCGACCGGGCGGCAGCCGTGACCGCCGACGACGAGAAGCTACAAGTCTGGGACCCGTTCACCGGCGAACTCATGCGCACGGTGAGCGTGGGGGAAAGTGAGTACGGCCACGAGGTGCTGCGCATGTCCGCCACCGAACACGGGGGCCGCGCGGTGGGGCTCACCGCCGGATACGACGGCCGCGTGCTCGGATGGGACCTGGACGACGGCGCCCCGGCCGGGCTGCCCCCGCTGACCGGACACGCCGATTACATCGGGGCGGTCCTGCCCGTGACGGTCGGCGGCCGACGCGTGGTGGCGGTCGACGACGGCGACACCGTGCGGATCTGGGATCTGGAGTCCGGCGGGACGACGCGTGCCCTCCGGCACGAGTCCGGGGTTCAGCACATGGCCGTCATCGCCTCGCCCGTGCGACCGCTCGTGCTCACCTCACTCCACGACACGCTCCACGTCTGGGATCCTGCGACCGGGGAGCACATGGGGTCCGTCGACACCGGCGTCACCGTATGCGCGATGTCCGCCGCCGAGATCGACGGACGGCCCTTGGTGGCCACCGGAAGCTCCGGACGAACCGTCCGGCTGTGGGACGCCATGACGTGCCGGCAGGTGGGCTCCACCCTCACCGTCCCCGAGGAGATCGGCGCCGTCGCCCTGACCCCCGGCGGCCGCCTCGCCGTCGCCTTCGGTCCGGACATCGCTCTGCTCTCACGAGGAGTCGTCAGCAGCGGAGCGTGGGGCGGGGCGTGATCGAGGGCGGGTGGCGGCTCTCCGCGCGAGGCGCCACCCGCACGGTCCCCGGGAGGACGGGGCACCCGGGTCGGTCGCCACAAGGACAGCAGGGACGGCAAGCACCTCACCGGGTCCCGTATCCCTGGATCGTCGGCCCCGGGTGACCCGGCCGCCTCGGAGATCATTCCGTCGCGCGGTGCTCACAGATACCGGGCGTAGGTGTCCAGCGTCCGCAGGACCTCCGTCTCGTCGCCGGCCGGGGCTCGGAGGACGACCTCGTTCAGGCCCAGTTCCCCGTAGTACGCGAGCTTCTCCGGCGTCGGCACGACGGCGAACGGGACCACGCGCAGGGTGCCGGGGTCGCGGCCCGCCGCCTCCCAGGCCGTGCGCAGCAGCGGCAGCGACTCGGGCAGTCCGCCGCCGCCGACCGGGATCCAGCCGTCGGCGGACTCGGCGATACGGGCGAACAGCCGGGGCCCGGCGGCCCCGCCGATCAGGATGCCCGGCGCCGTACCGGAGAACGGCTTGGGGTGGGCCAGGGACGCCCGTACGGAACCGTGTTCACCCTTGTGGGCGGTCGGCTCGGGCGCCCACAGCGCGCGCATCAGCGCCAGCCGGTCATGGACCACGGCGCGCCGGGCGGACCACTCGATCCCGTGGTCGGCGAGCTCCTCGCGGTTCCATCCGTAGCCGATGCCGAGGGTGAGACGGCCACCGGAGAGGTGGTCGAGGGTGGCGATCTGCTTGGCGAGGACGATCGGGTCGTGCTGGGCGACGAGGAGGACGCCGGTGCCGAGGGCGAGCGTGGAGGTGACCGCCGCGGCCTGCGCAAGTCCCACCAGAGGGTCGATCAGCCGGCCGTACTCACGGCCGAGTTCACCGCCTCCGGGGAAGGGGGTGGTGCGTTCGACGGGGATATGGGTGTGCTCGGGCAGACAGAGGCCCGCGAATCCGCGGCCCTCCAGCTCCCGGGCCAGTCTCACCGGTGTGATCGTCTCGTCGGTCAGGGTGATGGTCACCGCGATGCGCATCCCTGCTCCTCGGTGGGTCGGGGGTCGACGACATACGGCAGCGGGACGGCCGGGCGGTGGACCGCACTCCTCCGCGCACTCACACAACGGCCCCGCCGGGCCGGGCGTTCCCGCCGGGACGGGTGGGACGCCCGAGGCTCCCCGGAGCACCCCCGGGGGACCGCGGCGCGGCGCCGGGCCGGGAGGCCCGGAGGAGGAGTCCGGCGGGCGCCCTGCCTGGGGGGAAACAGTCCGATTGCGGATAATCCGCAACCGACCGGGATTGGCTAGCCTGGACGCATGACCTCCATGACGAAGCAGAAGCGGAAGCAGCCGGACATCACCTATCTCCTCGACCACAGCAGTCATGTTCTGCGCACCCAGATGGCCACCGCGCTCGCGGAGCTCGGGCTGACGGCGCGGATGCACTGCGTTCTGGTGCACGCGGTGGACGAGGAGCGCACCCAGGCGCAGCTCGCCGAGATCGGGGACATCGACAAGACCACGATGGTGGTCACCGTCGACGCCCTGGAGAAGGCGGGACTCGCGGAGCGGCGGCAGTCCACCACGGACCGCCGGGCGCGGATCATCGCGGTCACCGAGAAGGGCGAGGAGATGCTGAAGCGCAGCGAAAAAATCGTCGACGAGGTGCACCGACGGGTGCTGGGGACCCTCTCGGAGGCGGAGGGCACAGCCCTGGTGAGCGTACTGAATCAGCTGGTCGCGGGCCCTTTGTCGACCCCCGACGAGAGCGCTCCCACACGTCGGCCGCGACAGCGCTGACCCCGGCCCCCCTCCGTCACGGCCGGGCTCACAACAGAAAAAACAACCGAGATAGATAGTCTGCAACGGAACTATCTGCTACGGTCTTTCTCGTCGCCACCGATGAACGGGAGAGAGTCCATGTCGCTGATCTCGGCCGAGCCCACACCGGCACCCAAGCCCGACGGCAGTACCGCTACCGGCACCACCGACACCGGGAAGTCCACCGCGAAGGCCGCCGCCACGGCGGCCGGGGCCTCCACGAACGCGGCCACGAACGCAGCCACCGGGGCCGCCTCCAAGGCCACGGCGAAGGTCACCACCAGGGCCGCCGCGAAGGCCGCCGGAGCCACCGCCGGAATCGCAGGAATCGCAGGAAACGCAGGAACCGCCGGAAACGGAGGGCGAAACGGAGGCGGCAGGGGAGTCGGCCGGGCCGCCGCCCGCGACGGCGCGAAGACCCGGAAGAACCCCGAACGGCGGCCCGAGACCGCCGCACCCCCCGGGGCCCCGGTGCCCTCTCCCGTACCCCCGGCCCGGTCCCGCTGGGCAGCCCTCGCGGTCGTCGCCGTCGGCACCCTGATGCTGATCCTCGACGGCAGCATCGTCACCGTCGCCATGCCCGCCATGCAGAGCGACCTCGGCTTCACCCCGGCCGGGCTCAGCTGGGTGGTCAACGCCTATCTGATCCCCTTCGGCGCGCTGCTCCTCCTCGCCGGACGGCTCGGCGACCTCATCGGCCGCAAGAAGATGTTCCTGTCCGGCATCGGAGTGTTCACGGCGGCCTCGCTGCTCGCCGGGGTCGCCACCTCCCCGGCCGTCCTGATCGCCTCCCGCTTCCTCCAGGGCGTCGGCAGCGCCATGGCCTCCGCCGTCGGCCTGGGCATTCTGATCACGCTCTTCACCGAGCCGCGCGAACGCGCCAAGGCGATCGCCGTCTTCGCCTTCACCGGCGCCGCGGGCGCCTCCATCGGTCAGGTCCTCGGCGGAGTGCTCACCGACGCCCTCGACTGGCGCTGGATCTTCACCATCAACCTGCCGATCGGTATCGCCGTCCTCGCCTTCGCGCTGCCGCTGCTGCCCAAGGACCGCGGTCTGGGTCTGCGGGCCGGTGCCGACATCATCGGAGCGTCCCTGGTCACCGTGGGTCTGACGCTCGGCATCTACACGATCGTCAAGGCGGAGCACTACGGCTGGGTCAACGCCCACACCCTCGGTCTCGGCGCCGTCGCCGCCGCCCTGCTCGCCGCGTTCGCCGTCCGCCAGGCCAAGGCCCGCACCCCGCTGATCACCCCGCGGCTGCTCCGTTCCCGCAGCCTGGTCGGCGCCAACCTGGTCCAGATGCTGATGGTCGCCGCCCTCTTTGCCTTCCAGATCCTGGTCGCCCTCTACCTCCAGAAGGTCCTCGGCTACGGCGCGCTGGAGACCGGTCTCGCGATGCTTCCCGCCGCCGTGATCATCGGGGTCACCGCGCTCGGTGTCTCCGCCCGGCTGATCGGCCGCTTCGGGGAGCGCGCGGTCCTGCTGACGGGCCTGGCCCTCCTGGTCGGGGTCCTCGGTCTGCTGACCCGGCTCCCCGCGACCGGCGCGAACTATGTGACGGACCTGCTGCCGGTGATGATCCTCGCGGCCGGTTTCGGTCTGGCGCTCCCGGCGCTGACGTCCCTGGGGATGAGCGGGGTCGCCGGCGAGGACGCGGGCCTGGCGTCCGGGCTCTTCAACACCACCCAGCAGCTCGGCGGCGCAATCGGCGTCGCGGTCCTCACCACCCTGGCGGCCTCCCGCACCGAGTCCGGCCTGGAGCGGGGCGACTCCACCGCCGAGGCGCTGACCAGCGGATACCAGCTCGCCTTCACCGTCGGGACCGGCATCCTGGTCGCCGCGTTCGCCGCCGCCCTGGTGCTGCTCCGGGGGCGGAACACCACCGGCGGCAAGGACGCCAAGAACGCAGAGAACTCAGAGGACACCGGCCGGGCCGAGGTTCCCGCGCCCGTCTTCCACTGACACGACGAAACGCGGTAGCGGTAGCGGTACGGATAAGGCCGGTCCGGCCGGGGTTTCCCCGGCCGGACCGGCCTTATCCGTGATCGCTCGGCTTGCGCCGTCAGCCCACGACGATGCCGTCAGTCCGCGATGATCAGGGACGGAGTGCCCCGCTTCAGGACCTCGCCCCGGAAGAACGCCGGGCTCCTGCGCTGCATCACCAGCATGATGACCAGCCCCAGGACGAGCAGCCCCACGCCGATCACGAAGACCGAGCCGACGCCGAAGACCGCCGAGCCGCTGCCGTACGCCGGGTCCCACATGTCGTAGAGGGTCTTCCCGAAAACGGCCGCCAGCAGCACCCCGCCGAGCACCGGGCAGAGGCCCTTGAAGACGAAGTCACGGGAGGTGCGCAGCAGCTCGTGGCGGAAGTACCACGCGCAGGCGAAGGCGGTCAGGGAGTAGTAGAAGCAGATCATGAGGCCGAGGGCGTAGATCGTGTCGATCAGGACGTGCTCGCTGACCAGGGTCATGACCGTGTAGAAGACGCCGGTGGCGATGCCCGCGACGACGGTCGCCTTGCCGGGGGTCTTGAAGCGCTTGTTCACCCGCGCGTACGAGGGCGGCAGCGCCTCGTACGTCGACATCGCGAGGACCGTGCGGGCGACCGGGATGAACGTCGTCTGGAGGCTGGCCGTCGCGGACGCCAGGACCGCGACGAAGAGCAGGATGCCGAGGCCGGGGCCCATGACCGGTCCCGCGAGGACGGCGAAGACGTTGTCGGAGGTCTCCGGATTGGCGAGGCCGAGGCCCGTGTCGCCGGAGCCGACCGCCATCTGCGCGGCGATGCCGGTGGCGAGGTAGGAGGCGACGAGGACGACCATCGCGATCAGGGCGGCACGGCCGGGGGTCTTGTCGCTGGCCGTGGTCTCCTCGTTGGCGGCGAGGCAGGCGTCCCAGCCCCAGTACATGAAGATCGACAGTGACAGGCCCGCGGTGAACGCGGCGAACGACTGGACGGCGAACGGGTTCATCCACTCGAAGGAGAACGAGAGCGAGGTGTCGAAGGAGCCCGCCTTGCCGATCGCCATCGCGACGAAGAGGCCGAGGACGAGGAGCTGGAGGCCGACGAGGGTGTACTGGACGCCCTTCGTGGCCGTCATGCCCCGGTAGCTGATCGCCGTGGCGACCGCGATCAGAACGAGGACCGTGACGATGTGGACGGCCTTGTTGTCGTCCAGCGCGGCGATGGACTCGCTGCCGGTGATCTCGCCCGCGAGCAGCCAGAAGAAGGAGGTGGCGACGCCCGCGAGATTGGACAGCACGATGATCGTGGCGATCACCAGGCCCCAGCCGCACATCCAGCCCAGACGCGGGCCGAACGCCTTCACGGTCCAGGTGAAGGAGGTGCCGCAGTCGGGCATCACCCGGTTCAGCTCGCGGTAGGCGAAGGCCACCAGCAGCATCGGCAGGAAGCCCGCGAGGAAGATCGCGGGCATCTGGAGGCCGACCTCGCCGGCGGTGGAGCCGAGGGTGGAGGTCAGACAGTAGACGGGGGCGACGGTGGAGATGCCGATGACGGCGCTTCCGGTGAGCCCGACGGAGTTACCGCCGAGCCCTTTGGTGCGTACGCCCCCGCGCCTGCCCCCGGCGGGGCCCCTTACCGTGTCTCCGGCCTGGGGCCGCGCGTCCAGCTCAGTCATGAACAGGACGTTAACCGGTACGGTTTCCATATACGGATCAGTAACGTCCGGATATCGAACCTTCACTTCGCTGGCAAGTACGCAAGATTGCCTACGCATGAAAGCGTAATGATAAGTCGGACGCGCACTTCGCAAGGCGGATCATGATTCCCGCTGGTGCGATAACCGCAATAGTGACCGATTTGCCCGTTTTCAAATTTTCCCGTCCGGACCCTGTGACTCTGGCAACTCGACCGCCCCGGGGGCGGCCCGGACACCACATACGGCCCGGTTGCGCGGGGTTCGGCCGGAGCCGGGCGCCGGGTTCGGCCGGGCCGGGCCAGGCGCTTCCGCCGGGGTGGGGTTCAGCCGGACCGGGCCGGGGCTCAGCTGGGCCCGGGCGAGGTTCGGCCGGACCGGCCGGGCGCCTGGGTTCAGCCGGGCCAGACCAGTGCCTGTGTCTCGCTGTAGGCGTGGAGCGCGTACGAACCCACGTCCCGCCCCACCCCGCTCTTCTTGAAGCCCCCGAACGGCGCCTCCATGTTCCGGCCGACGGTGTTCAGCCCCACCCCGCCCGCGCGCAGCTCGCCCGCGATCCGGAAGGCGCGGGCCACATCGCCCGACCACACATAGTCGATGAGGCCGTAGTCGCTGTCGTTGGCGAGCGCGATGCCCTCCTCCTCCGTATCGAAGGGCACCACCACGACGACCGGCCCGAAGATCTCCTCCCGCACCACCCGCATCCCGCTCGCGCAGTCCGCGAAGAGGGTGGGAGCGACATAGAAGCCCTTGTCGAACGGGGGCCGCTCACCACCGGCGACCAGCCGCGCGCCCTCCTCGCGGCCCAGCTCGATGTAGGACTCCACCCGGTCGCGATGGGCCGCCGAGATCACCGGTCCCACGACCGTGCCCGGCTCGGCCGGATCGCCGACCGTCAGCCGGCCCAGATACGCGGCCAGCCGCCCGACCAGCCGGTCGTAGATCCCGCGCTGGGCGATCACCCGTGTCGGAGCCGTACAGATCTGACCGCTGTAGAAGGAGAACGTCGTCCCGATCCCCATGACGGCCGCGTCCAGATCCGCGTCGTCGAGGACGAGCGCCGCGCCCTTGCCGCCCAGCTCCATCAGCTGGCGCTTCATCCCGCGCCCGCAGACCTCGGCGATCCGCTGTCCGACCTCGGTGGAACCGGTGAAACTGACCATGTCGACGTCCGGGGAGTCGACGGCCGCCTCCCCCACCCCGGACGAGGACCCGGTCACCACATTGACGACCCCCGGCGGCACCCCCGCCTCCTGGAGCGCCTCCGCCATCCGGAAGACGGACAGCGGGTCCTGGGGCGCGGGCTTCACGACGACCGTGTTGCCCATCGCCAGCGCGGGCGCGACCTTGCCCGCCGGATTGGCCCACGGGTTGTTGTACGAGGTGACGCAGGTGACCACCCCGACCGGCCGCCGTACCGCGACCGCGCCGAAGACACCCGCCTTCCCCATGGGCCCCGCGGGATTGATCTGCGGGGGCAGCGGCTGCTCCACGGGCTCCAGCGCGCCCCGCGCGTAGCGCCGGAAGCGGGCGGCGCCCACCGCGACCTGCATACCGCGGGCGGTCGCGGCCGTGGCACCGCTCTCCTCCCGGGCCAGTTCGGCGTACGCGGCCGCGTCGCGCCCGATGATGTCGGCGGCCGCGTCGAGGATCCGGGCCCGCTCGACCGGTGCCGTACGCGACCAGGCGCCGAACGCCTCACGGGCGGCCCCGGCCGCCGCGTACACCTGCTCGCGGCTCGCCTCCGGCGCGAGGCCGACGACGGTCTCGTTCGCGGGGTTGACGATCTCGTAGTGCCCGCCGTCGGGTTCGACCCACTCGCCGCCGATGAACAGCCGCTGACGCTCCGGCCCGCCGCCCCGGGTGCCACCTCCGCTCCGCCGCGTGCTCACCGGTCCGCTCCCCCGCCCGTTCTCCCGGCCGTCATACGCCCGCTCCTTCGCTCGTTCCGTCGCCCGTGCCGCGGGCCGCTCACGGGACCGGCCGGC
This sequence comes from Streptomyces sp. NPDC051018, assembly GCF_044456085.1. Taxonomy (NCBI): domain Bacteria; kingdom Bacillati; phylum Actinomycetota; class Actinomycetes; order Kitasatosporales; family Streptomycetaceae; genus Streptomyces; species Streptomyces sp. NPDC051018. Next base: position 233,098 of record NZ_JBITFN010000007.1, on the reverse strand, counting down.
CGGACGCTCTGCCGGCGCCGGCGCCGCACCGAGCCCCTCGCCGGACCGGTCACCCGGCCGGTCACCCGGCCGGTCACCTGGTGGACACCGTCCTGGTGTCGCGCCCGGACCGCAGGACCGTGCCCGGGACCGCGCCCGTGACCTCGTCGTCCCGGATCGTCTCCACACCGTTGACCCGTACCGACACGACCCCGATCGCCCTGGCGTCCAGCCGCGGGCTCTCACCGGGCAGATCGTGGACGAGGGTGGCGGGCCCGGCCTCGATGCGTTGCGGGTCGAAGAGCACCAGGTCCGCGTGCCAGCCCTCCTGGACGCGCCCGCGCTCGCGCAGCCCGAACAACCGCGCCGGATCGTCGGTGAGCATCTTCACCGCGGCCTCCACGGAGACCAGCTTCCGCCCCCGCAGACAGTCCCCGAGGAACCGGGTCGTGTACGGCGCCCCGCACATCCGGTCCAGATGCGCCCCCGCGTCGGAGCCGCCGAGCATGACGTCCTCGTGCCGCCAGGTCGCCCGCCGCAGCTCCCAGGAGTCGGGGTCGTTGTCGGTGGGCATGGGCCACAGCACCGTACGCAGCTCGTCGTTGGCGCAGATCTCCACCAGGCAGTGGAAGGCGTCCTGGCCGCGTTCGGCGGCGATGTCCTTGACGACCCGGCCGCTGAGCCCCTCGTTCTCCGGTGAGTAGGTGTCGCCGATGACATAGCGGCCGAAGTTCGCGAGCCGCCGGAAGACGCCCGCCTCCTTGGAGTCCGCGCGGCGCAGCATCTCTGCCCGTACCTCCGCATCGCGCAGCTTCCCGATCCGCTCGGGCACGGGCAGCCCGAGGATCTCGCCCCAGCCGGGGATGAGGTTCAGCGCGCAGAACGTACCCAGCGACATGTTCATGGGGGTGAGGATCGGCATCGTCAGCGCGACGATCCGGCCGCCGGCCTGCCGGGCCCGCTCGCTCGGCACCAGCTGGCGCGGTACCCGTTCGGGCACGGACGCGTCGATGGTGAGGACGTTCCAGTTGAGCGGACGCCCGGCGGCGGCGGTCATCTCCACGAAGAGATCGATCTCCTCGTCGCTGAATTGATCCAGACACCCGGCGACGATCGCCTCCAGCTGCGTCCCCTCGTGCTCCCCGACGGCCCGGGAGAGGGCGAGCAGTTCCTCGGGCTTCGCGTGCCGGGACGCGACGGGCTCGCCGTCGCCGTCGGAGTGTGTGGACGACTGGGTGGTGGACAGACCCCAGGCGCCCGCGCTCATCGCGTCGTGCAGCAGATCGAGCATCTCCCGCAGCTGGGCGGGGGTGGGCTGCCCGCCGACCGCGTCCGCGCCCATCACATGCCGGCGCAGGGCGCAGTGCCCCACCATGAACCCGGCGTTGACCGCGATCCGCCCCTCCAGGGCGTCCAGATACTCCCCGAAGCTGTGCCAGTTCCAGGGGGCGCCCTCTTCGAGCGCGACCAGGGACATGCCCTCGACCTTCGACATCATCCGGCGGGTGTAGTCGGCGTCCTCGGGCCGGCCGGGGTTCAGCGGCGCGAGGGTGAAGCCGCAGTTGCCGCCCGCCACCGTGGTCACGCCGTGGTTCATGGAGGGCGTGGCGTAGGGGTCCCAGAACAGCTGGGCGTCGTAGTGGGTGTGCGGATCGACGAATCCGGGCGCGAGGATCAGCCCGGTGGCGTCCTCACTGCTCCTCGCGTCCTCGGTGACCGTGCCGGGCTCGGCGATGACGGCGATCCTCCCGTCCCGGATCCCGACGTCGGCGGCATAGGCGTCCGCCCCCGTCCCGTCCACGACGGTCGCGGAGCGAATGAGGTGGTCGAGCATGGTTCTACCTTCCGTACGTCCTGGGGTGGGTGGGGCGGGTGGGGTGTGATGGCGACGCCCGGGGGCCGTTCACGGTGGTTCGGATCCGGCCGTTCGCGTTGCTGCGGACCTGGCCGCTCGCGGTGGCGCGGACGTGGCCGTCCATGGCGGTTCGGACCTGCCGTTCACCGTGGCGCGGACGTGGCCGTTCACGGTGCTGCGGACCTGGCCCGGCCGGCAGGCGTACGCTCCTGTCGGCCGGGCCCGCCCGACGGCGGGGGTGGACCGGGAAGCCACCCCGCCCCTGAGCCGGGGTGGGCTCAGGCACTCGCCTCACGGAACCGTGTCGTCCGGTGCACCGGGTCCGTGTCGATCTGCGGAATCACATGCTCACCGATCAGCTTGATCGTGTTCATCGTGTCCTCGTACGAGATCCCGATGGGCAGCCCGAACGACAGCTGGTCCGCCCCCGCCTGCTCCCACCGCTTGCACTGCTGGAGCACCTCGCCGGGATCGCCGCAGATCATCAGCTCCTCCGCGATCAGCAGCTCGATGATCTCCGCGCTGTACTCGGGCAGCAGCTCGGGCCACTCGGGAATGCCCTCGGGCCGCGGGAAGGTGTCGTGGTAGCGGAAGAGCAGCGACTGAAGGTAGTTGAGCCCGCCGCCGACCGCGATCTCGACGGCCTTGTCATGGGTCTCCGCGCAGATCGCGGTGGAGGTCACCATGACGTTGTCGTTGACGAACGCCCCGACCGCCTTGGCCTCCTTGACCGCCGTCTTGTACGAGTCGACGACCCACTCCATGTCGGAGACCTTCTGGACGCTGAAGCCCAGTACGCCGAGCCCTTTGCGGCCCGCCATGGCGTACGAGGACGGTGAGCCGGCCGCGTACCACATCGCCGGGTGGGCCTTCCCGTACGGCTTGGGGAGGACCTTGCGCGGCGGCAGGGACCAGTGCTTGCCCTGGAAGCCGGCGTACTCGTCCTGGAGCCACATCTTGGGGAACTCCGCGATGGTCTCCTCCCAGATCTCCTTGGTGTGGTTCATATCGGTGATGCCCGGCATGAACCCCAGGATCTCGTGGCTGCCCGCGCCCCGGCCGGACCCGAACTCGAAGCGCCCCCCGGAGAGATGGTCGAGCATGGCGACCTTCTCGGCGACCTTCACCGGGTGGTTCACGGGGGCCAGCGGGTTGAAGATGCCCGAGCCCAGGTGGATGCGGTCGGTGGCGTGCGCGAGATAGCCGAGGAAGACGTCGTTCGCGGAGATGTGGGAGTACTCCTCCAGGAAGTGGTGCTCGGAGGCCCAGGCGTACTTGAACCCGGACTTGTCCGCCTGGATGACGTACTCGGTCTCCTCCATGAGCACCTTGTGCTCGGCGAGGGGGTCGGTCTCGGCCCTCTTGCCGACGTATCCCTGTACAAAGAGCCCGAATTCCAAGGGGGTTCACCGTCCTAGAGTCTCTCAAGTTTCTGACGCACCGTCAGATCTCGATGTGGTCGACTGTTCCACCGTGCGCCGGGAGCGTCAATAGCTGACGCGTAGTCAGATACGTTGCTCCCGTTGGGGCCGATCCGTTCTCGCTGGGTCTGTGTTCCTGCCGGGTCTGTGTTCCTGCCGGCTCTGTGTTCCTGCCGGCTCTGTTCCCGCTGGGCTTGTGTTCCACCCGGCGGTGTTCCTGCTGGGCCCGTTCCCGCTGGGCCCGTTCCCGCCGAGGCCGATCGCAGCCGTGTCCGCGGGCGCCCATGGTGCCGGAGGGGCCGGTCCCGGCGTCAGAAGAGGCTCACCCCCGCCAGCCACCCCCCGTCCACGACGAACGGCTGACCCGTGATGTACGAGGAGTCCTCGCAGCTCAGGAAGAGCGCGAGCTTCGCGACCTCCTCGGCCCGTCCCACCCTCCCGAGCGGTACGAGTTTGCGGTACAGCTCCGCCACCGCCTCCTTCGACGCCTCCCGGTCGGCGTCCGGGTCGAGCGCGGCGGGGTCGGTCATCGGGGTGTCCACCGCGCCCGGGCAGACCGCGTTGACCCGTATCCCTCTGCCCGCCAGCTCCAGGGCCGCGACCCGGGTCAGCCCCACCACGGCGTGCTTGGAGGCGGCGTACGCCCCCACGTACCCCATGCCGGTCAGCCCGGTGTACGAGGACGTGTTGACGATCGTGCCGCCGCCGGCCGCCTCGATCTCGGGCGCGACGGTACGGATGCCGAGAAACGCGCCCACCTGGTTGACCTGGGTGATCAGCTGGAACTCCTCCAGCGGGGTCGCGACCAGTTCGTTGAAGCGGAGGATGCCCGCGTTGTTCACCAGCCCGTCGATCCGTCCGAACCGGTCCTTCGCCGTGGCAACGGCGGCCCTCCAGTCGTCCTCCTTCGACACGTCCAGCCGGACGTACAGCGCCGAGTCCCCGCCGAGTTCCCCGGCGACGGCCTCCCCCTGGTCGTCCAGGACGTCGGCGAGCACCACCCGTGCGCCCTCGGACGCGAAGAGGCGGGCCTCCTGCTCGCCCTGCCCCCGCGCGGCTCCGGTGATCAGTACGACCCGTCCGTCGAGCTTTCCCGTCCTCCCCATGGAACGGCTCCCTTCAGCTGTCGAGATGCGGAGCGACACCGGCGGCGAAGGCGGCCATCTGATCGGTCAGCTCGCCCCGGCTGCGGCTGCGGAACCTCACCTGGATCTGGTGTACCCCCATGGCGGCGTACGCGCGCAGCGACTCCGCGATGGCTTCGGGCTTGCCTGTCAGGGTGCGCCGTCCGACCTCCCAGCCGGGCTCCCCCACATACAGCGGCTCGGCGATCGCCCCGATCTCGATGGGCTCCTCGATCCCGGCCTCCTCCCGCAGGGCCGTCAACCGGGCGATCTGTCCGGGGAGTTCGCCGCGGGGATCGCCCTGGGGCAGCCAGCCGTCCCCGCGCAGCGCCGCCCTGCGCACGGCGGCGGGTGACGATCCGCCGACCCAGACGGGGATCCGCGGCTGGGCGGGCCGGGGCCGCTGGCCGAGCCCGCCGAACGAGAACCGTTCCCCGTGGAACTCCGGGAACTCCTCCGGCCCCAGCGCCGCCCTGAGCGCGTCGACGGTCTCGTCGAGCACCCGGCCGCGCCCCTCGAAGTCCGCTCCGACCGCCTCGAACTCCTCGCGGACGTGTCCCGCCCCCACCCCGAGGATCAGCCGCCCGCCGGAGAGATGGTCCAGCGTGGCGTACTGCTTGGCGCTCACGAGCGGATGCCGCAGCCCGACGACGGCGACATGGCTGAGGAGCCGTACGCGCCGGGTGACGGCCGCGAGATAGGCGAGGGTGGCGACGGGGTCGTACCAGACGGTGGACATGGCGTCCGCGAGCCGCCGGGGTATGGCGATGTGGTCGCACACGGCGACATAGGCGAACCCGCCCCGGTCGGCGGCCCGCGCGACCTCGGCGAGGTCCTCGGCGCCGGCGCGTGCCTCCCAGGGTTCGGCGTAGAGGGCGCTCTGGGACTGGACGGGGAGCTGCATTCCGTACGACAGCCGCCCTTCGGGCAGTACCTGCGCGTGCACCGTACGGGCCTCCTCGTTTGATCTGACGAAGCGTCATGTACCGATCGAGCCCATCGTGATACCTGACACTTCATCAGACAAGGGTCGCGTTGCTGCGGATGCCGTTGCCGCGGGGGCGGGTGCGGGCTCCGTCCCGGGCGGGAGGCCGCCCCGGGCGCGGGTACAGGTGCAGGCGCCATCCCGGGCGGGAGGTCACCCCCGGCGCGGGTACAGGCACGTGCTCTGTCCCAGGCGGGAGGTTGCCCGGGTGCAGGTACGGGCGCGGGCTCCGTCCCGGAGACGACGTTGCCTCCGGTGCGGGTACGGGGCGAGCACCATCCGGGAAGGAGGTCACCCGGGGTGCAGGCGCGGGCGCAAGTCCCATCAGCGCACGAGGCTGCCCGAATGCGGGTACGGGTGCCGACACCATCCAGGGGCCAGGTTTCCCCGGACCCGGTACGGGCGCAAGCGCCACCCCAGGGCGACGTTGCCCGGGGCGCGGGCACAGCCCCTGGTGCGGGCGCTGCCCATAGTGCCGGCACCCCGGGCTCGGGTACGGGTGCGGGCTCCACCCCAGGGACCACGTCGCCCGGCGCGGGTACGGGCGCAGGCACATCCCAGGGACCACGTCGCCCCAGGCGCGGGCACGGACGCAAGCACCACCCCAAGGAGGTCGCCCGGGGCGCGGGCACAGGCGCGACCACCATCCCAGGGACCACGTCGCCCCGGCGCGGGTACGGATGCAGGCGCCACCCCAAGGAGGAGGTCACCCGGGGCACAGACGCAGGCACAGGTGCGGGCGCTGCCCACGGTGCCGGCACCCCGGGGCTCGGGTACGGGTGCGGGCTCCGTCCCAGGGCGACGTTGCCTGGGGCGCGGGCACAGGCACAGGCACCACCCCAAGGAGGTCACCCCGGGCACAGACGCAGACCCAGGCGCACCAAGCCACCCCACCGACGTGCACGGCGGCCGGGGCCCGCCATACGCAGGTCACTCCGATCACTCTGGTCACTCCAGCGCCTTTCGTGCCGTAGGCCGGACGGGCCCGTCCGGTGGCCCGGGGGCCGGGGCTGCCGTGTAGTGGTGCGCAGTGCACCCGGAGGCAGTGGTGCGCAGTACGACCCGGCGGCTCGATGCCGGAGGCCGGATACCGGATGCCGTACCTGCCCAGGAGTTCCGACATGATCAGCCCGATCCGCCCGATCAGCGTGATCAGCAGACGACGGGGGAGGAACACGCACGCCGCCGTCGCCGGGGCCACGCTGGTGGCCTTACTGGTGGGCGGCTGTTCCGACTTCGGCGGGGGTTCGTCCGCCACCAAGTCGCCGGGTGAGAGCCCCACGTCTCCCCGGGCCTCCCCCACCTCCTCGGCGCCCGGTGCCGTCAGAGGCCGCTCGGAGGTGACCACCCGTTCCGGCCCGCTCGGGCGGTATCTCGTCGACGGGAACGGACGCACCCTCTATCTCTTCGAGGCCGACACCTCCACCCGGTCGACATGCACGGGCGACTGCGCCAAGCAGTGGCCGCCCATGACCGCCGCCGACGCGTCCCCGAGCCCCGGCGCCGGGGTGACGAACAGCCTGCTGGGCACCACCGACCGCGCCGACGGTACCCGGCAGGTCACGTACAACGGCCACCCCCTCTACTACTACGCGGACGACGAGAAGCCCGGCGACACAAAGGGCGAGGGCTCCCGGGCCTTCGGCGCCGCGTGGTACATCGTCGGTCCGGACGGCAACAGGATCGAGGGCGGCGCGGGCGAGAGCCCGGGCGGCCGGACCAGCCCGGGTACGACTCCCGGCCCGGGCGCGACGACCAGCCCACCGGGCGGCTACTGATGCGCCTCTCCGCGATCGCCGGGGCCCTGTGCCTGCTGGCCCTGACGGGCTGCTCGAACGGCGGCGGCCCGTCCTCCCCGGCGACGCCCACCGCGAAGTCCCCCACGACGCCCGCCACCGGCCCGGCCACAGCTCCCCCGACGACCCCGTCCCCCACGGCCGGCCGCGCGGTCATCGTCATCAAGAACTTCACCTTCACACCGGCGTCCCTGATCGTCGCACCCGGCACGAAGGTCACCGTCAGAAACGAGGACTCGGTCACCCACACGGTGACCGCCACCGGCGCCAAGCCCTTCGACACGGGTGACATCGCGGCCGGTGCCACCACGACCTTCACCGCACCCGGCAAGGCGGGCGACTACGCGTATATCTGCACGATCCACCCCTATATGAAGGGCACGCTCACCGTCCGCTGACCCCAGCCCGCCGACCGCGTCCCGCAGCCCGGGGCCCTGCCCGGAGCAGCCCGGCCCGGACCCCGCCCGGGCCCTGGAGGAGCCATGTCATCGCCCCGAAGCTTCCGGCCGCCCGGCCATGTGGTCGCCCGGCTGATCGCCGCGGCGGGCCTCGCCGTCGACGCGTTCATCCACGCCCGGCTCGCGGACCACTACGACAACGTCTCGGCCACCGTCAGCCAGGGCGACCTCTTCCGGGTCGAGGCCGCCCTCGCCTCCCTCGCCGCCCTGCTGGTCCTCGTCTGGCGCCGTCCGCCGTCCGACGCCTTCGCGTGGCTCGTCGCGGCGGGCGGACTGGCACTGCTGCTGGTCTACCGCTACGTCGACGTCGGGCAGATGGGCCCCGTCCCGAACATGTACGAGCCCGTCTGGACCATAGACAAGTGGATCGCGGCGGTGGCCCAGGCGGTGACGGTCATCGCCACGACGTATCTGCTCGCGAGCTGGGTGCCGGGACCGGGCCGCCACCGCCGTCATCCGCGCTGAGCCGCCCGGCCTCCTCGACGAGCAGTACGAGACCCGGGCCGTACGGGACCCGGGCCGGGCGGAACCCGGGCCGGGCGGAACCCGAACCGTACGGGACCCGGGCCGGGCCGCCCGCCCCTACACCGAGCCCTCAAGCCCCCGCATCGAGCCGTACGAGACCGGCACCAGGCCGCCGCCCGGCACCCGCACTGACGCCCGCGACGCCCACACAGCTCCCCGATCACCACACCGAGCGACCGGGCAGCGCACCCTTCCCCACCTCACCCCGTGGCGCGGAAGACCTCGACCCCGCGCTCGTCCGACCCGTGGGAGACGATTCCGTACTTGTCGTTGACCAGCTGAGGAGCGAGAGGCAGGCCCGTTCGGCGGTCCTTCCCGGTGCGGGCGTCCAGGGTCATGGCACCGTTGACGCCCTCCGCGTACACGATGCCCTGCCATGCGGCCGTGACGGTGGGCTCGACCCGGTTCGCCGCCTTGTCCGGCAGACGCCACAGCACCCGGGCGGTCCGCACATCGACAGCCACCACCGCTCCCGCTCTTTCGGAGCAGATCGTCGTGGACCGGCCGTCGTAGCGACACCTGTTCGAGGTCGCTGTGCCCAGGTCCAGTCGCGTCTTGCCGGTGAGGGGATCGAGCAGCCACGCGTCCATCGACTCTCCCGTGGAGACGGACGTGAGCATGGGGCCGTCGACGAGGGTCAAGCCCGGCCCGGGATCCGGGCTGGCCCCCCAATCGGTCTGCAGCAGCCTGCGCTTCCACAGCTCCTTGCCCGAGACCGATTTGCCCACGAAGGTACTGCCATCTGCTCGTATCCCCACGGCCACCCGGTCCTCCAGATCGACCCCCTCGAAGTCCTCAGCCGTCCAGACGACCCTGCCGTCACGGGTGTCCAGCAGGGCGCTCGTGGGGGTCGGCGCGTTGAAGCCGCTTCCCGCCCAGGTCACCAGGACCCTCCCGGCACGCCCGGCCACCACCTCGGGAACGAGGCCGAGGGAGTCACGGTCCGTCACCAGTTCGCGCGTCCACCGCTCCTCGCCCGTCCGGGCGTCATACGCGACGACCCGGATCCCGTAGTGCCCGGGGACCGTTCCCTCCCCCTCCGTACGGGTGGCGAAGGCCCCGACGACGGTGTCGCCCACGAGGGCGGGGGCGCGGGAGACGTGGGTGCCTTCCGGCACCTTCGCCCGCCAGGCAGTGTCCCCCGAGCCCAGCCGGAAGGCGTCGATACCGGTGACTTCGCCCATACGCTTCCCGGAGTGGTAGCCGTACGCGAGTTCGTCCCCCAGCGCCAGCATGTCCGCCGGGTGGTCTTGCGCGTCGGGGAACTGGCCGTCGAGTACGGCTCCGTCCTCCGCGAACGCTTCCGGCGGACCCTGGGGCTGCCGAGATCCCTTGTCTCCGCCCGGGAACGACGCCGACGGTTTCGACGCCCCGGCGTTCCGGGGAGAGTCGTCGGCCGGCTTCGTGCCGCCTCCGCAGGCTGCCAATAAGCAGGCCACGGCGGCGGCGACCGCGCCGGAGAGTATGCGATGTTCTGTCGGCCATGGGCTCATGAGCACCACAGGGTGGCACAGCCGTCCCCCGTCAGCGAGCCCGTTCCCTCACAAAGCGCGGTCAACCGACCGGGCGAGGAGCGCCCGGAGACCTGTTGCTCGACTGAATAGAACATTCATTACAGTCGGCGAAGGGGTGTCGGCGGGAGCGGCGGGGTGATCGCGTGGGAACAGGTTCCGGGGTTGACCGCCCCGAGAAGGGCGACGGGGGATTGATCGGGTGAGGCCGGAGGCGGGGCACTCCTCGGGTGGTGTCCCGGGCCGAGCGCCCCGCCATCAACTACGGAGCCGAGACGCCAGCCGCGAAGGCCACGAAGCCGGCCCAGGCCCCTGAGCGGACGATGAGCGCGGGGCCTTGTTTGTTCTTGGAGTCGCGGATGCCGACGCGGGGGGCGAGGTGGACGACTTCGACAGAGTCGTTGCCGGTGCCGCCGCTGTACGACGACTTGAACCAAGCAACCTCGACGCAACTGTTGCCGGTGCCACCGCTGTACGACGACTTGAACCATGTTCCTTGGGAGGTCAGTTCTACGACTGATATGTAAGTACTGATGGCTTTACTGCCTTCCGGCTAGTTCTGTCAGAAATTCGATGCTCTCCTCGACCCCGAGCGCCAGCCCGACCATCGCATTGAATCGACGCGTGAACCGGCCTACCTCTCGGGGCTTGTCGGATGTGGAGATGGCACCCCAGGCGTTGTCGGACTGCACTCGGGATGGCAGCTCACCCAGGTCCAAGATCGCAAAGTCGTGGATCGCCCGGTATCCACGCCGGAAAGGCATGATCTGTATGGAGATGTGATCCTGCTCTGCGAGCCTGATGAGTTCCTCATACTGTCCACGCATCACCTTGTCGTCACCCACAGGAATCCGCAGGGCAGCTTCTCCCAGGATGAAGCGAAGTCGAGCCGGGTCCTCACGGGTCAAGACCCGGCGCTTTCGTTCCATTCGAAGTTCGACATGGCGGTTGATGAACTCCGCTGTTGTGTCTTCGACAGGGCGATCGGTTTCATAGACGGCCTTCGCGTACGCAGGTGTCTGAAGGAGGCCATGGATCACCGTGGGGTGGTACGCCATGATGGCGGCTGCTTCAGCTTCCAGGCCCACGTAGTGCGGCATCCCCGCCGGCATGAAACTGCGGTACTGCGTCAGCCACTCCTCGGTCGGTGCCTCCCGGTTCAGCTGGACCAGTTCGTCGATGAGTTGCTGGTCGGTGACTCCGTAGCGCTTCAGCAGCGTTCGAAGGTTGCCCACGTTGCGACGGAAGTTCAGCTCGCCGAGCTCGATCCGGGCAAGTGTGGGTTCAGACAGATCCTTCAGTCCCTTGATCGCAGCCTTGCGGGTCATGCCCTTGGTCCGCTCCGGCTCGACCGGCGGGCAATTCTCGCGTAAGTGCCTGAGCTGGATCCCCAACTCCAGGCGCCGTCCGGTCGCGCCTCGTTTGGCTCCCACCTGTGCACCCTCCAGTGCGCTCGTGCCTGTCAAGTATCGCCCTGCGCAGGCCGGTTAGACACCTGCGCAGGCAGCCCGCCCCGTTGCGCACGCCCTCGCATAGTCCATTTTGGGGCTCGCCAGAAATTTCATTGCGGTTCTGGTTGCGGGCCAATCTGGCTACCGTCACGGTAGTTGAGGAAGCACGACGTAAGTGCGGCCTTGCTGGATTCCACACCGTCCGCGAGCTGCTGATTCGCACGTCTGCGCGCCACCACCACAGGCTTGCGAGAGGACCCGCCCATGCCCACGACAGCCACGCCGCCGAATGCGACAGCAATGGCCGGATTCGAGGTGAGACTCCAGCGGGCCGGGAAGGCCAGGGATCCGCTCACCGATGAGGATCGGCTGTGGCCGGGTCTGATGCGGCGCGTTGCGCGGGCGCACCTGAGTCTGTGGAAGTTGGACGCGTTGGTCGACACCGTGGACCTGCTGATGAGCGAGCTGGGTCACCAACGGGCTCCAGCACGGCGAGGGTGCGGTGGACGTACGCGTATGGCGGACCGGCATGCGGCTCCGCATCGAGGTGGGGACCGCCGGCGCGGCTACTCCCCCGATGCGGGAGCCCGAGGCGCTGGAGGAGAGCGGGCGGGGACTGTCCATGGTCGCCGTGCTCGCGGACGGCTGGGGTGTCGTGCCCGGTGGGGCGTGGTGCGCGCTTGTGCTCAACGGGCGGCCGTGATGGTCGCACTGGGAGATGGGCCGGTGTCGACGGACATGGGCGACCTGGCACAGCGGGTACGGGCCCTGCTCTCGGCCGACGCCGGACGGGAGGCCGTTGTCCTGCCGGGAGAGGCGGCACCATGACGGAGACCACCCCCGACGAGCACCCCCACAATCAGCCTGGCGCCGAGCCCGCCCCGCTACCGCCCCGGCCGGCGGCACTTGCCGATCCCTGGCCCGACCTGGTGATACTGCCCAGACTGCTGGCCCGCGCCCTTCCCGTTCTGCACAACGCGGACAGTGAGCCACCAAGATGACGCCATCCGCCCACCTCGCCACCGCGTTCGGGCTACTGTCATCAGCAGATCGCAACGCCCCACCTCATGGCTGGAATTGCTGTGGCACCACCAGATGCCAGACCCTCACGAAGTGAATAAATTCCAGGGTCACTCCCTGTAAAACCGCTGGTCAAGAAGTGTGCTCCCCGCGCATGCGGGGGTGGTCCTCGCTCCATCTCCTCGTGCGCCACCTGCCCCCAGTGCTCCCCGCGCATGCGGGGGTGGTCCCTCACCGAGGGAGTCCCGGCGGAACTCCTCGTGCTCCCCGCGCACGCGGGGACGGCCCCGGGTTCAGGGGAGGGACTGGATGCGGTCGAGGTGTTCCTCCCCCCACGCGCCGAGAGGCGCCAGCGCGGTGTTGAGGGAGTGGCCGAACTCGGTCAGGGAGTACTCCACCTTGGGCGGTACCTGGTGGAAGACCTCGCGGTGGAGGAGGCCGCTGGTCTCCATTTCCCGGAGCTGAAGGGTCAGCATCCTCTCGCTGATGCCGGGTACCGCTCGCCGCAGTTCTCCGAAGCGGAGCGGTCCGTCGCCGAGCGAGAACAGGATCAGCCCCTTCCACTTGCCTCCCATGACGGAGATGGCGGCGTCGAGGCCGCAGGTGAAAGTCCGCTTTGCCATCAGGACTCCTACTAACAGGAATGTGGGTACCTGACGAAATAGTAGGTACTTGTTGGATGGCGTGTGAAGCTCCAGCATGGAATGAGCGTCGCGCCGAGGACGCCGCTGACCTGCGGGGACGACCATGGGAACGGCCCACACGGCGCTACCCGCGCGTCGGCGATCGACGATTCGACTCTGACTGGAGTGAGCTGGAGTGGACATGACTGGGGACAACCGCACGCCCGTGACCGTCATCGGGATGGGGTCGATGGGCCGGGCGCTGGCCGGCGCGTTCATCGACGCGGGGCATCCGACGACGGTGTGGAACCGTACGCCGGGCAAAGCGGCGGCGCTGGTGGCCAAGGGAGCGGTTGAGGCGGAGACCCTGGAGGCGGCGGTCGCCGCGAGTCCGCTGGTCATCACGTGTCTGACGACCTTCGAGGACACCCGCCGGGCCCTCGATCCGGCCGGGGCGGCGCTGTCCGGGCGGGCGCTGGTCACGCTGAACAGCGGTTCTCCGGCCGATGCCCGCGAGACGGACGCCTGGGCCACCGTCCACGGGACGAGGTTTCTCGCCGGGGCGGTCAAGAACGTGCCGTCGGCCGTGGGGGCGCGGGACACCCTGCTGTACTACAGCGGCGACAAGACCGTCTTCGACGAGTACGGGACGACGCTGAGGGTTCTGGGCGGCGACACCGTCCATCTCGGGGACGAAGCCGATCTGGCCGCGCTGTACGAGATGGCAGTCGGCGCCATGCTGCTGCCCGCGCTCGTCGGCTTCTTCCACGGCGCCGCGACCGTCCAGGCACGAGGGCTGGAGGTGAGCAGCATGGTGCGGTTCGCGGGCAAGTGGCTGGACATGATCAAGTCCCTGCTGCCGGTCTACGCCGCGGAGATCGACAGCGGTGACTACTCGGACGCCGCCTCGTCCGTGAACCTCTTCATCGCGGGCGAGAGCCACGACGAGGAACTGGCCGAGGAGACGAACGTCGAAACCGCCTGGCTCGCGCCGTTGTACGACCTGGTGAAGCGGGCGGCCGACGCGGGTCACGGCGAGCACAGCGTGGCGGCCCTGACGGAGATGCTCAGGAAGCCTGAGCGGACGGCGTGACGGAGCCGGGTGGTCCGGGGCGTACGAGCCGGGCGGTCCCGGACGTAGGGAGCCAGGCGGTCCCGGACGTACGGAGCCGGGCGGTCCGGGACGTACAGGTCCGGGAGTCCGGAACGTACAGGTCCGGGTGCCCTGGGCGTGGGCACCGGCGGTCCTTCCGGCGGTTCCAGCCCGGCTCTTGCGGCACGGCGGAGAAGCCGGAACCGGGCACCGAGGGGATGACGAGGTGGAAGGCGTCGCTCAGCCGCTCGATCAGCGGCAGAAACTCCACGACCGACAGGGGCCAGCCGTGGGTGAGGATGAGCGGCAAGGCATCCGGGCGGGGCGAACGGATGTGCAGGAAGTGCACGTCGAGTCCGTCGAGCTCGGTCATGAACTGCGGATGGGAGTTGATCCGCCGTTCCCAGGCGCGCCAGTCGTAGCCGTCGCGCCAGTACCGCACCAGTTGCCGGACGCGGTCGACGGGCACGCCGAGCCCGCGGCCGGGCAGCGGGCGGGTGAGGCGGGTCCTGGCCAGCCGGGCTGTCAGGTCGTCCAGGCTCTTCTGAGGAATCGCCACGCGGTACGGCCGCATCATGACCGGGCCACCTCATCGAGCAGCCGGGCCAGCTCCGTCGGTTCGGTGATCATCGGCCAGTGTCCGGCGTCCAGTGTGATCACGTCGAGTCCCGGCAGGCACGGTGGGCTGCCCGGGTCGCCCGCGCAGGCGATGTAGGTGCGTGGCAGTCTCCGCACCGCGCTGAGGTCGGCCGGTGCCGGATCCCGGTAGGTGCCGATCGGCTGGCCGACGCCACGCGCCCGCAGCCAGGCACGGTCCTCGGAGGTGAGCCCGTGCTCGCCGAAACCGGCGTCGATGATCTCGTCGCTCATCACCGGAATCCGCCCGTCCTGAACGGTTTCCGTAATCGCGTCGACGACGGGCGCGGGAGTGCTGTCGAACAGGCTCTTGCCCGGTTCGGGCAGGAGGGCGGCGAGGTAGACCACTGCGGCGATCCGTTCGGGACTCGTGTTGGCGGCGATGGTGGCCGGGGCCCCGCCGTAGGAGTGCTCCACAAGCACCACCTCGCTCAGACCGGAGTACTCGATCGCGTGCGTGATGTCACGCGCGTGCGTGGTGAGCGTCGTGGCCGACGAGCCCAGATGCGCGCGGTCACCGAACCCGGTGAGCGTCAGCGGATGCACGTGGTGACCGTACGCGGTCAGCAGCGGCGTGACCCGCTCCCAGGCCCACGCGCCGAGGAACGAACCGCCGACGAGAACGATGGCCGACACAGGCCGACTCCTTCCGTTGATCTCCTGTGGCGCCAGGCTAGGGCGGATTGTGGACGTGTTCTGCCCTCATTAAGATCGCCATCGTGTCCCGTCCGGTAACCCGTGTCCTGGCGCTGCTGGGGATCCTCCAGGACCGCGACCTGGTGCCCGCCGAGGAGCTGGCACGGCGTCTGGACGTCGACGCGCGCGCCGTTCGCCGCTACATCACAGCCCTGCGGGACATGGACATCCCCGTCGAGTCGGTCCGCGGACGTTACAGCGGTTACCGGCTCGCACGCAGCGCACGGTTGCCGCCGCTGATGCTCGCCGACGACGAAGCGGTCGCCGTCGCGGTCGCGCTGGCCACCGGCAAGCAGGAGCAGATGGCGGAGCCCGGCCCGGGCGACCGGGCGCTGGTCAAACTCAACCGCGTCCTGCCCGCACCGCTGCGCCACCGTGTCACCGCGCTCATCGCAGCCGCCTCCGGGACGGCAGGCGCGCCGACCCCCGAACCGCACCTGGTTATGACGCTGGCGGTGGCCGTCCGTTCACGGCGTACCGTCCGGATCGAGCACACGCGCGGCGAGCGTGAGGTCAGCCCTTACGGGCTCGTCGTGCACGCACACCGCTGGTACCTCGTGGGACACGACCACCTGCGCGACTCCATCCGCATGTACCGCCTGGACAGGATCAGCCGCGCTGCCGAACTGCCCGGCCGATTCACCCCGCCCGAGGGGTTCGACCCCGTGAACCATGTCCTGCGCACCTTGACACTCGGTGCGTGGACCCACCGCGCGGAGGTATGGCTCGACACCGACCTGGAGACCGCCCGCGACCGGCTTCCGGTCACCTTCGGCAACCTGCGTCCCTGTCCTGGCGGTGGTGTGCTCCTGGTCAGCGGAGCGGAAGACCTGTCGGCCATGGCGCGTATCCTCACCGGCCTGCCCTGGCCCTTCACCGTGAAAAGCCCGCCCGCCCTGGTCACGGCGCTCGCTGAGCACGTCGCCGATCTCACCGGGGCCGTCGCCCGCTCCCGACCCGCACCGTAGTCACCAACGCCTCCCTCTCGGCGGGGAGCCTTGGTGTTCTTCGGCAAGCCGGGACACGTCCCGGCGGATCGGCCCGTCCGTCCGCCGGGCCCCGGCCGGACAGGCGGGGCGATCCCTTGGCACCCGCCCGCCCTCCAAAAAAAAGGGGGGTGTCCTCAATTGGAGCGAGCGTTCCATCCAGTGCGTAACAGGGGTCCGGCGCCGGGCGGAGGCCGTCGGCTCGGCGCCCCTCGTCACCTCAGCCCGCCCACAGCCCCTCCGGTGTGAGGCCCAGGAGGTCGATCGCGTTGCCGCGCACGATGCGCTCCACGACGTCCGGGGACAGATGGCCCATCTGGGATTCGCCGACCTCTCTGGACTTGGGCCAGGTCGAGTCGGAGTGGGGGTAGTCGGTTTCGTAGAGGACGTTGCCGACACCGATCGCGTCGAGGTTGCGGAGGCCGAAGGGGTCGTCGAAGAAGCAGCCGTAGATGTGCTCGGCGAAGAGTTCGGACGGCGGGCGGAGGACCTTGTCGGCGACGCCGCCCCAGGCGCGGTTCTCCTCCCAGACGACATCGGCGCGTTCGAGGATGTAGGGGATCCAGCCGATCTGACCCTCGGCGTACATGATCCGGAGGTTGGGGAAGCGTTCGAACTTGCCGCTCATCAGCCAGTCGACCATCGAGAAGCAGCAGTTGGCGAAGGTGATGGTCGAGCCGACGGCGGGCGGGGCGTCCGCCGAGGTGGAGGGCATCTTGGAGGACGAGCCGATGTGCATCGCGATGACGGTGCCGGTCTCGTCGCAGGCGCGGAGGAAGGGGTCCCACGCGTCGCCGTGGACGGAGGGGAGGCCGAGGAAGGGGGGTATCTCGGAGAAGGCGACCGCGCGGACACCGCGTGCCGCGTTGCGGCGTACCTCCGCCGCCGCGAGTTCGGCGTCCCACAGGGGGATCAGGGTCAGCGGGATGAGCCGGCCCCGCGCTTCGGGGCCGCACCACTCGTCGACCATCCAGTCGTTGTAGGCGCGGACGCCGAGCAGACCGAGTTCACGATCCTTCGCTTCTGTGAACGTCTGACCGCAGAAGCGGGGGAAGGTGGGGAAGCACAGGGCCGACTGGACGTGGTTGACGTCCATGTCCGCGAGGCGTTCGGGGACGCTGAAGGAGCCGGGGCGCATCTGCTCGTAGGTGATGATCTCCAGCTTGATCTCGTCGCGGTCGTAACCGACGGCGGTGTCGAGCCGGGTCAGAGGGCGGTGCAGATCCTCGTACACCCACCAGTCGCCCACCGGTCCGTCATCGCCCTTGGCGCCCATGACGGGCGCGAACCTGCCCCCCATGAAGGTCATTTCCTTCAGGGGTGCGCGGACGATCCGCGGGGCCACGTCCCGGTACTTCGACGGGAGCCGGTCCCGCCAGACATTGGGGGGCTCCACCGTGTGGTCGTCCACCGAGATGATCTTCGGGAAGGTCTCCATGGTTTCCACGGTAGCGTTGATCTGACGGTTCGTCAGCTATCGCGACGCAGTTGAGTGACGAGTCGTGCGACCGGGTTGCGAGTTGTGCGAGGGCGCGCCCCGGACCCCGGCCCCGGGGCGGCGGCTGGCCGGAGCGGCGCCCCCCTGGACCCCCGGAAGCGCCCGTAGGGTCGTATCAACGACGACGTGAGCAAGGTCACCCGGGAGTCGGGGGCTCGGCGGATCCCCTGGAACACGGCCCCCGAGGACCGCTCGGTGAACGGCTTCGCGCCGATACCGGGAGCCGAAGGCGCAGGCGGGCCGACCGGGACGGGACCATCCTGCCGCACGACGCCGGGAACGGGGCCGTGCCGGTGACCCCCGGGACCGTCGCCGAGCCGGAGAGACACACGGGCGACCGGTCCCGGATCCTCGCGCCCGCAAAGGCCGAACCGGGCAGGATCCACGGCCCCCCGGCCCGTCAAGGGGCCACCGGAAGGCACCCTTCCGGACCACCTCGGGCGCCTCCAGGACACTCCCGGAGGGCTCCCCGGGCGGCTCCCCCGCCCCACCGCCCTCTCCCGCCTCCCCGACCCGCGCGCAAGGCCATCACGCCACTCCACCGCGAGGCCGCCCCACCGCCCGGCGCCGGGGCGCGGCGAGAGATCGCCAACCGGGTCGGGGCACCGCCTCGCGGGGGCAAGGAGCGGACAGTAACCGCCCCGTGGCTGACGGACCCGCCGTGCACAGGGCAGACTGTCGGGGGCGAACCGGCAGTTGGGGGCAGGGGGCACAATGGACCGTGACAGCGGGCCACGCGTTCCGGAACAAAGGGTTCCGACGCCCGGTGACGGCAGCGACGGCAGTGGAGCCGATGAGGTCGGCCTGCGTTTCAGCGTGCTCGGGCCGGTGCGGGCATGGCGTGCCGGGAAGCCTCTGCCGTCCGGTTCCCCGCAGCAGCGGGCCCTGCTCGCCGCGCTCCTCCTGCGCGACGGACGCACCGCCACCGCCTCCGAGTTGATCGACGCGATCTGGGGCGAGGAGCCACCGCTCCAGGCGCTCGCCGCGGTCCGCACGTACGCCTCACGGCTGCGCAAGGTCCTCACGTCCCAGGCGCTGGTGAGCGAGGCCGGCGGCTACGCCATACGGACGGCGCGGGACTGCGTCGACCTCTCCGTGGCGGAGGAACTGGCGGCCGAGGCGGAGAAGCTGCGCGCGGCCGGGGAGCGCGGCCGGGCCCGGCAGCTGATCAACAAGTCGCTGGGGCTGTGGGACGGGGAGCCGCTGGCCAATGTCCCGGGGCCGTACGCGGAGAACCAGCGCACCCGTCTGGAGGAGTGGCGGCTCCAGCTGCTGGAGACCCGGCTCGATCTCGACTTGGAGGTGGGGGCGCACGCGGAGGCGGTCTCGGAGCTGACCGCGCTCACCACCGCCCACCCCCTGCGGGAGCGGCTGCGCGAGCTGCTGATGCTGGCGCTGTACCGCAGCGGGCGGCAGGCGGAGGCGCTGGCGGTGTACGCGGACACCCGCAGGCTGCTCGACGAGGAGCTGGGCGTCGACCCCTGCCCGGAGCTTTCGCAGTTGCAGCAGCGAATCCTCCGGGCGGACGCGGAGCTGGCCGCGCCCGGGGAGCCGGCCGCGGTGCCCGTACGGATCACACAGCCCGCGCAACTGCCCGCCACGGTTCCGGATTTCACGGGCCGCGCCTCGTTCGTACGGGAGCTGTGCGGCCGGCTCGCGGCGGCCGAGGGCACGGTGATGGCGGTCTCCGCGGTCGCGGGCATCGGCGGGGTCGGCAAGACGACGCTCGCGGTGCATGTGGCCCATGAGGCGAGGCCGCACTTCCCGGACGGGCAGCTGTACGTCGACCTCCAGGGCACGGGCAGCCGTCCGGCGGAACCGGAGACGGTCCTCGGGGCGTTCCTGCGCGCTCTCGGTACCCAGGACTCGGCGATCCCGGACACGCTGGACGAGCGGTCGGCGCTCTACCGCTCGACGCTGGCGGGCCGCCGGGTGCTGGTCCTGCTGGACAACGCGCGGGACGCGGCCCAGATACGTCCACTCCTGCCGGGCACGGCGGGGTGCGCGGCCCTGGTCACCAGCCGGGTCAGGATGGTCGACCTCGCGGGAGCGCATCTGGTCGACCTCGATGTGATGTCGCCGGAGGAGGCGCTTCAGCTCTTCACCAGGATCGTCGGGGAGGAACGGGTCGGTGCCGAGCGGCAGTCGGCGCTCGATGTGGTCGGGGCGTGCGGGTTCCTGCCGCTCGCGATCCGTATCGCCGCGTCCCGGCTGGCCGCGCGCCGGACGTGGACGGTCTCCGTCCTGGCGGCGAAGCTCGCCGACGAGCGGCGGCGGCTGGACGAGCTCCAGGCCGGGGACCTCGCGGTGAAGGCCACGTTCGAGCTGGGGTACGGGCAGCTGGAGCCCGGGCAGGCCCGTGCCTTCCGGCTCCTCGGGCTCGCCGACGGGCCCGATATGTCGCTGATGGCCGCGGCGGCGGTCCTCGCGCTGCCGCTGCACGAGACCGAGGATCTGCTGGAGGCCCTGGTCGACACCTCCCTGCTGGAGTCGGCCGCACCCGGCCGCTACCGGTATCACGATCTCGTACGCCTCTACGCGCGTGCGTGCGCGGAACGGGACGAGCCGCCGGAGGAATCCGAGGCGGCGCTGTCGCGGCTGCTGGACTTCTATCTGGCGACGGCCGCACGGGTGTTCGCGGTGGAGCGGCCCGGCGACCGGCTGGTGGACCATCTGGGGCCCACCGCCCATGAGGGGCTGGTCTTCACCGGCCGCCAGCAGGCGCAGGACTGGCTGTACGCGGAGGCCAACTGCCTGCTGGCGAGTGCCCGCCAGGCGACCACCGGCACCCGGCTGCGGCTGGCGGTCGATCTGCTGTGGGCGGCCGGGGATCTGGCGGAGTCCGGCGCCAACTCCCGGCTGTACGAGAGGGCGGCGCTGGCGCTCCGGGACGCGGCGCACACGGCGGGGGACGCGCGTGCGGAGGCACGGGCCCGTACCTCGGTGACCAATGTCCATCTGGTGGCGGGGCGTTACGAGCAGGCGGACGGCGAGGCGGAGGTGGCCGGGGCCCTGGCGCGGGCCGTCGACGACCCGGTGGTCGGCTACTGGTCCGACAACGACCGCGGGATCATCGCCTTCAACCAGGGGCGTTACTCGGAGGCCGAGGAGCATCTGCGCCGGGCGTCGGAGGGGTCGCGAGCGGACGGCAACCGACCCGGCGAGGCCAGCGCGCTGTGCAATCTGTCCCGTATCCATATCTCCACGGGGCGGATCTCCGAGGCGGTCACCATGGCGGAGCAGGGCGTCCAGCTGTACGAGTGCATCGGGCACACGCTGCGGCTGGCGAACGGGCGTTACGCGCTCGGGATCGCGCTCACGCAGTCGGGCCGGCACACCGACGCGCTGGAGCAGCTGCTCGCGGCACTGGAGCTGTTCGAGACGAACCGGCAGCGGCTGTGGGAGGGGACGACCCACTTCCGGATCGCCCAGGCCCATCTGGCGGCGAGGCGCGCCGCGCAGGCGGCCCAGCACGCCGAACAGGCGCTCGCCATCGGGTTCATAGGGGGCGACCGCATCCGCGGGAACGTACTGATCACCCTGGGCCGGGCACTGTCCGCGCTGGGCCAGCTGGACCGTGCGCGCGCCTGCTGGCGGGAGGCACTGTCCCTGCACGAGGCATCGGGCGCTCCGGAGGCGGAGGAGGCCCGCAGGCTCCTGTCGTCACCGCTCAGCACGGCGTAGGGGGTGGATGGCCCGTCGACGGGGGCGCGCGGTTCGCGGCCTCCCGGCGCTCCACCGGGCGGACGGCCCGTCGGCCGGGGCGCGCGGTTCGCCGGGGAGGCCGGTGAGTTCGGGGAGCCGGAGTCCGGGCGGTCCGGGCGGTCCGGGCCCGTCGGGCAGGCCCCTTCGAGCCCGGCGGGGAACCCCCTCCCCGCTGCCCGTTTTCCGCCCCTCAGGGGCTTGTGACAGCTTTCTTCCAGGACGTTCATCGAATGTTTATGCCGGTCATGGATGCTTCTGTGCAGTCGATCCGTTGCGTCGGGGGGCGGACGGATCACCACGCGGCCTTCCCCTCACCGGGGGGCGAGGGAGGGCCCCGGCCTTCCGTCCGGCGACCCTCGGGGGAGTCTCCGGCCGGAAGGCCGCCTCTGTTCAGGTAAGTGAACGACCCACGTGCCAACTGGGGGCAGACATGAGCGACACCAACTCGGAAGACGCCATCGCGACCGGCAACCGCCGGACGCCCGTCCCACCGACGGACGACATCACCACCCTGGACCGCCATACCCCGTCGCCGCCCGCGCCCCAGGCCGGGGACATCACCTCCACGGACCGCCACACCCCGGCACCCCCCGCACCGCAGGCGGGCGACATCACCTCGACCGACCGCCACACACCAGCACCCCCGGCGCCCCAGGCGGGCGACATCACCAGCACGGACCGGCACACACCGTCGCCGCCCGCGCCCCAGGCGGGGAACATCACCTCGACCGACCGCCACACACCGGCGCCCCCGGCACCGCAGGCGGGCGACATCACCAGCACGGACCGGCACACACCCGCACCTCCGGCACCGCCGCAAGGTGGCGGTGCGGTGAGGCCGTAGGGGCCGACTGAAGATCCCACGGGAACGGCCGCGGCGGCGCGGAGGGGAGCCGCCGCGGCCGTTCGCGCGGACCGACTCCCCCAGGGCATCCGCCCGTTCTTCGGAGCAGCCCCGGGGCTGGGCAGGAGTACCGTCTCTGGTGCTGACTCAGAAACGGAGACCCCGGTATGCCCCCGCACTCCGACGCACACGCTGGGACACGAATCGCTCACTCGCGCAAGGCACGCAGGCTCACCCAGCGTGAGCTGGCCGAGCTGGCGCACGTCTCGTACAGCACCCTCACCAAGGTCGAACAGGGCATCCTGCCCGCGAGCCCTTCGGTCATCGGCGCGCTCGCGCGCGCTCTTTCCGTGCCCGTCACGGAGTTGACCGGGCAGCCGTATCTGGACGAGTTGCGGAAGGACCAGCTCGACCGGTTCATCCAGCCCATTCGCACCACACTGGACGTCTACGACCTCGGCCCCGATCCCGACGCCGTTCCCCGGTCCGCAGGGGAAGTGGAGCGGGACGCGGAGAGGCTGTGCGCCCTCGTCCGCGCCGGTGACATCAAAAGGGTCGCGGCGGACCTCCCCGGTCTGATGGCCGAGGCGACGACCGCGGCGCATCTCGACCCCACCGACCGGAACTGGCGTACTCTCGCCAGTTGTTACCGCACGGCCTACGACGTGACGACGAAGCTGGGCTTCCAGGACCTGGCCACCATCGCGCTGGACCGGATGGACTGGGCGGCCCGGCGCGCGTCCGACCCGCTCCTCGGTGGAATGCGCCAGTACATGCGGGCCCTCGCCTACTTCCGGGCGAGCGAGTACGGCACGGGGCAGCGGTTGATCTCACTGGGCCTCGCGGCCCTGGAACAGGCGGAAGCGGGCCGCGTACGCGATGTGGTGACCGGGCAGCTCCACCTGGGCGCGGCGGTACTCGCGGGCCGGGACAAGGACTTGGACAGGGCCGAGGGCCATCTCGGCGAGGCGCGGCGCCTCGCGGATCGCACCGGACCGGCCGAGAAGGTGCACTGGCTCTCCTTCGGTCCGACGAACGTCGCCGTGCACCGAGTGAGCGTGCTGACCGAACTGGACCGGTATCCGGAGGCTGTACGGGTCGCCCAGGACACCCGGATCCCGGACGACTGGCCGCCGTCCCGGTCCGCCCACCACCACGCGGAGCTCGCCCGCGCCGAGCTGTGGACGGGCCGTGTCGACGCGGCCTTCAAGAACTTGCAGCAGGCGCGACGGCTCGCCCCTCAGCAGACCCGGTACCACCCGATCGTCCGGGAGACCTACGCGGGGATCGAATCGGCGAAGCGGCGCATGCCGGAGGAGCTCCACCATTTCGGCTCCTGGCTGGGTCTGTGACTGTGAGTCATGCCATACCCAGAGCTATCAGCGGACTCTGATACTTCGGGCCCTCGGGTGTCGGCATCCTGACGGACAGTAAGACCCCCGCGACCGTGCGACCGGTCCGGGGGCATGGCCCACGCTTACCAGGAGCGCCGACATGAACGACTGTATCGCCCATGCCTTCGAACCGCCGGGGCGGTCCGGCGACCGGACGGGGGCGGGCGCCCCGTGATGACGATCAAGGTGTACCGGGTGGATTCCCGTACCGGGGAGCGCGTACCGCTGGGGGCCAGTGTGCTGGTGCCGCAGCGGGACGAGCACCCGGCTCCCCGGTCGCTGCCCTTTCCTCCGTGCCACTGCGTCCGGTGCGAGGACGAGCCGGGGTCGAGCGGTGACGGATGTGCAAGTGGGGCGGAACAGCCGTCCGGGAAGGAGCCGGATGATGCGTGAGGTCGTCGCCCGCGCCCTGTCATGGGCGCTGGCCCTGCTGGAGCCGGACCACCCCCGGCAGCGTCACGTCCACCCGCCTCACGGGCCCGGCGAGGATCTCGCGGCCCTGGAGGTGCGGCGGAAGCAGCAGGCCCGGCGCAGGGCTCTGCACTACGCGGCCCTGGGTATCGACCACCCGTACACCTACCCGGGCGCGCCCTTTCCCGCCCATGCCTTCCCGGGGGTTCCGGGGTGAACGCGGCGGCGCTGACCTCACCCTTGCCGGAACCGCTCACCGCAGGGTGCGCCCGCTGCTCCCGGCTCACCCTCGCGCCGGTGCCCCTGCGCTGGACGGACCGGTCACCGCAGTACGTGTGCCTGCAGTGCGCCCCGCTGCTGCCCCCGGGCCCGGGGCCGGACGAACACATCGGGTCCTGAAGGCGCCGGTGCCGGCGCGCCTCAACGGCACCGGCCCGGGAAGGGAATCACGGGCCCCGCATGAGGCCCGTGATTCCCTCAGAAGCGGCAGGGGTTGGTGGCGCCCCGGTAGCGGAGGTGCTCGTCCCATATCCAGCCGTATCCACGGATGTAGGACCAGGTGTTGCCGTAGGAGTTGGTGGTGTAGCAGTTGCCCGTCACCGCTTGGCCCGCCGCGTAGGAGCCGACCGGACGGCACTCGCCGTAGGGTCCCATCCGTACGGGGGCGGTCCGCACCGCGTAGTCCGTCTGGCGCCACGGATTGAGGTTGCTCGGAGGCGCGGCCGTCGGACAGGCCGCCGCCGCGGCACTGGTGCCCGTGCTCGCGGCGGCCGTCGCGGGAACTCCCGCGAGGGCTCCCGCGACCAGCAGCACCGCGAGCGCGGCCCTGTTCGTCAGTTTGCCGAGCGATCGGGACATCATGGCTCCCCTGGTGTGGTGACACGCCGTTCTCCGGCGCGGCACCAGCCTCGGTCCGGCTGACCGGCCCGGCCAGCGATCCACCGTCCGGGACATGTCCCGGACGAGGTCAGGGGCCCGGACGAGGTCGGGGGCCCGGACGAGTCGGCGGCCCGGAAGAGGCCTACGGCCCAAGCGAGGTCGGCTGTCCGGACGGCACCGGCGGCCCGGACCGGCCCGGCGGCCCTGGCGGGCGAACCCGCCCCCTCACCGCAGCCGGTAGGTGCCCCCGCCCTTGCGGGAGCCGAACAGCCGGCCCTGTTCCTCCGGGTCCAGGTTTCCCAGCGTGATCAGGTGCGGGGCGAGCGCGAGTGCCTGGCTCCGGGCGGGTTCGCGGGCCGCCCACAGTGCGCGGACCGTGCCCTGGACCGCGCCCGTGGGGTAGGAGGCCATGACCGCCGCCGCCCGGAGCGCGGCGGGGAGCGCCTCTCCGGGCTCGGTCAGCTCCGAGACCAGGCCGGTCTGATGGGCACGCGCGGCGGTGAGGCGTTCCGCCGTACCCATCAGGGCCAGCCGCGCGATCTCCCCGTACGGCATGCGCTGCGCGAGGAGGACGGACTCGTACGCGCTGACCATCCCGTAGGTGGTGTGCGGGTCGAAGAAGGTGGCCTCGCGGGAGGCGATCACGAACTCGCTCTCGCCGATCAGATAGAACGCTCCACCGCAGGCCATGCCCTCCACCGCCGCGACGACGGGTTTCCAGAGGTCGTTCGCCTTGGGCCCGATGGCGATGAGGGGGTCGTCGATGGAGTAAGGAGAGGTCGGCTGGGGCACATCGGCCGAGCGGTCGATACCGGTGCTGAACGCCTCGGTGCCCGCGCCGGTGACCACGATCGCGCGCACGGTGTCGTCGTAGCGGAAGGACCGCCAGGCTTCGGACAGTTCCCGGGCCGTCTCCAGATCGATCGCGTTGTGCTTCCGTGGCCGGTCGATGACGACGACGGCGACACCCGTGTCCTCGGCCTCGCCGGTGTCCACACGGATGCTCATGAGCGCTCCAGGAGCCAGCACGGCAGGCGGAGACCGTCGTCACCGGGCGGCGAGAAGGCGACTCTGACGCCCGCGCCGATACGCAGCCGGGCGGGGTCGACCGAGTTCAGGGGGGCGTCGGGCGCGGTGACGACATTCCCGACGAGCCGGATCCGGGGGGCATCGAGGAGTTCGACGAGGACGGCGTTGTAGGGCGCCAGTTCGGCGTACGCGGGCAGCAGCGGCGGATGCGGGACGACATAGGACCAGATACGGCCCCGGCCGCTCATCTTGCGCCACTCGCTGTCGAAGGACTGGCAGTGCGGGCAGCAGGGGCGGGGCGGGAAGCGCGCCTCGCCGCAGGCGGCACAGGTCTGGACGCGGAGTTCGCCCAGGGCGGCGTAGTCCCAGAAGGGGGCGCCGTCGTCGTCGGTTTCGGGTCGCAGCAGGGACATGGCTCAGCTCCTCAGCAGTACGGCCGATGTGGGGACGCCCTCGCCCGCCGTGACGAGGCAGGTCGCGGCGCCCGGGACCTGGGCGGTGGAGGTGCCGCGCAGTTGCTTCACACCCTCGTTGATGAGGTTGAAGCCATGGACGTACGCCTCGCTCAGGCCCCCGCCGCCGGTGTTGATGGGCAGCCGGCCGCCGATCTCCAGGGCACCGCCCTCGGTGAAGGCGGCGCCCTCGCCGCGTCCGCAGAAGCCGTAGCCCTCCAGGGAGAGCGGGATCAGCGGGGTGAAGGCGTCGTAGATCTGGGCGACGTCGACGTCCTCGGGGCCGAACTCGGCGGTCTTCCACAGATGGCGGGCCGCGGTCCAGGCCGGTCCGGTCAGGGGGTCGTCGTTCCAGTAGTTGACCATGCCGTGGTGCTGGGCGGGCAGGCCCTGGGCGGCGGAGTGGATGTAGACGGGCCGCTGCCGGCAGTCGCGGGCGCGCTCGGCGGAGACGATGACGCAGGCGAGGGCGCCGTCCGTCTCCAGGCAGTTGTCGAAGAGGCAGAGGGGTTCGCTGATCCAGCGCGAGGTCATGTACATCTCGCGGGTCAGGGGGCGTTCGTACATCATGGCCGCCGGGTTCTGGTTGGCCCGGTTGCGGCAGGCGAGCGCCACATTGAAGAGATGGTCGCGGGTGGCCCCGTACTCGTGCATATAGCGGCGCGCGAGCATCCCGATCTCGTCGGAGGGCCGCAGCAGGCCGAAGGGGCGGGTCCACTGGGCCGGGGTGGGGAGCTGGACGGCGGTGTTCTTCCAGGGGCGGGGGCCGCTGCCGCGTTTACGGGAGCGCCAGGCGACGCCCACACTCGCCTGGCCGGTCGCGATGGCGGCGGCCAGATGGGCGAGGGTGGCGCAGGAACCGCCGCCGCCGTAGCCGGCCTTGGAGAAGAAGGTGACATCGCCCGCGCCGATCGACTTGGCGATCTCGACCTCGTCCGTCTCCTCCATCGTGTACGAGGCGAATGCGTCCACCTCCGACGGGGCGATCCCCGCGTCGTCGAGCGCGGCGAGGATGGCCCGGCAGGCCAGGGTCTTCTCCGACTCGGGTAGTTGCTTCGCGAAGGCGCTCTGGCCGATGCCGGCTATCGCCGTCGCGTCCTTGAGACCGGGCACGGGTACCTCCGCCATTCGATCCCGACTGCTGACAGCGCGTCAGGCTACAGCTAATCTGACGACTAGTCAGCTAGTACGGCGGGAGGGCTTTCTATGCGCGGCGACCTGGAGTGGGGCACCATCCCGGAGCTGGTACGCGACGCGGCTTCGTCCTACGGGGAGCGGGAGGCGGTCGTCGACGGGCGCACCCGCGTCTCGTACGCCGAGCTCGGACGGCGCGTCGAACGGGCGGCGGCGGCCTGTATCGCCGCCGGGGTGGAGAAAGGCGACCGGGTCGCCGTCTGGGCCCCCAACACCCTCGACTGGATCGTCTCCGCGCTGGGGGCGGTGACGGCCGGAGCGGTGCTGGTGCCGCTGAACACCCGCTTCAAGGGCACGGAGGCGGCCTATGTCCTGCGGCGGAGCCGGGCCAGGCTGCTCTTCGTCACCGGGACCTTCCTGGGGACCTCCTATGTGGCCTCCCTGCGGCGGGCCGGGGCCGATCTGCCGGAGCTGGAGCAGGTCGTGGTGCTCGCCGACAGCGCGCCCGAGGACTACCGCACCTGGAAGGACTTCCTCGCGGGCGGCGACTCGGTGAGCGCCGGACAGGTCCGTGCCCGCGCCGACTCGGTGGAGGCCGCGGCCCCCTCCGACATCATCTTCACCTCCGGCACCACCGGCGCCCCCAAGGGCGCGGTCATCACCCATGCCCAGACCCTGCGCTGCTACGACGTGTGGAGCGAACTGGCGGGACTGCGGGCAGGCGACCGCTATCTGATCGTCAACCCCTTCTTCCACACCTTCGGTTACAAGGCGGGGATCATCGCCTGTCTGATGCGGGGCGCGACCATGGTGCCGCAGCCCGTGTTCAACGTGGACACCGTGCTCGCCAATATCGCCTCCGAACGTATCTCCGTACTCCCCGGCCCGCCCACCCTCCACCAGTCCCTTCTCGACCACCCCTCGCGCGGCTCCCACGATCTGTCCGCCCTGCGCCTGGTGGTCACGGGGGCGGCCGTCGTCCCCCTCCAGCTCGTCGAACGCCTGCGGACCGAACTGCGCATCGAGACCGTCCTCACCGCCTACGGCCTCTCCGAGGCGGGCGGCATCGTCACGATGTGCCGCCGTGACGACTCCCCCGAGACCATCGCCTCCACCTCGGGCCGCGCCATCCCCGGTACGGAGGTACGGGTCCTGGCGGCACCGGGGGAACCGGGAGAGGTGCTGGTGCGCGGACACCACGTCATGCGGGGCTACTTCGAGGATCCGGAGGAGACGGCCGCCGTCATCGACACCGAGGGCTGGCTCCACACCGGCGATGTCGGCATTCTCGACGCGGCCGGCAATCTGCGGATCACGGACCGCATCAAGGACATGTTCATCGTCGGCGGCTTCAACGCCTATCCCGCCGAGATCGAGCAGCTCCTCGGCCTCCACCCGGACATCGCGGACATCGCCGTGATCGGTGTGCCGGATGCCCGCCTCGGCGAGGTCGGGCGCGCCTACGCCGTACGCCACCGGGGCTCGACCCTCACCGCGGACGATCTGATCGCCTGGTCCCGCCGCGAGATGGCCAACTACAAGGTCCCGCGCGAGGTCGAGTTCCTCACCGAACTCCCGCGCAACGCGAGCGGAAAGATCATGAAGGGGGATCTGCGGGCGCGGGCGGGGTGAGGTGGCGCCCGGGGGCGTCGCTGCCCGGACCGCCGGCCCCGGGGCGGGCGCCGGACACAGGCACACCGTCCCGCGGGACCCGCCCGGCCGCGGACAGCGGCGTCAAGCACGGGCGGCGGCGTCAGGCACGGGCGGCACCACCGGGAGCGGGCCCGCGGAGGGCCTTCAGGCACGGGCCCGCGGAGGGCCTTCAGGGACGGGTGGTGTGGGCCCAGAAGTCGCGCATCAGCGGCGGCGGGGCGGCCGATGTCGCCTCGACCTGGGTGAGCAGGATGGCGCACAGGCCCGTGGACGGGACGATATGGGCCGTCGTTCCGGTGCCGCCGGTCCAGCCGTAGCGGCCGGGGATGTTCCAGGGGTCATGGGGGGTGACGTCGACGGAGCCCCCGAAGCCCCAGCCCTGGCCCTCCAGAAAAGCGCGGTTGGCCCGGCGTTCGGGGAAGGGCAGATGGTTGGTGGTCATCCGGCGGATCGCGGCGGGGGACAGCAGACGGCGGCCGTCGGGGGTGGTGCCGTCGGCGAGGAGCAGACGGGCGAAGGCGTGCCAGTCGTCGGCGGTCGACACCAGGCCGCCCCCGCCGGAGGGGAAGGCCGGGGGACGGCTCCACTCGCCGTCGGGGGCGTCGGCGAGTTCGAGGCCGCCGTCCGGGCCGGGCCGGTACAGACCGGTGAACCGGTTCAGGCGGGCGGCCGGGACATGGAACCCGGTGTCCGCCATGCCCAAAGGATCGAACAGCCGCTCCGCCAGGAACTCGGGCAGCGGACGGCCGGACACCCTGGCGATCAGGGCGCCCTGGAGGTCGGAGCTGGTGTGGTAGAGCCAGGCCGCACCCGGCTGGTGGAGCAGGGGAACCCGGGACAGACGGGCCAGCCACTCGTCCGGCGCGGGCGGCACCTGCGGGTGGGTCGGCGCCTGAAGTCCCTCGCTGAACAGCGGTGCGACGGCGGGGAGCGAGAAATCGGGCGGGAAGCCGTATCCCGTGCGGGAGGTCAGCAGATCGATGACCGTGATCGGCCGGGTGGCCGGCACCACGTCGTCGACGGGGGCGTCCGGCGTCCGGACGACGCTCGGGGACGCCAGTTCCGGAAGCCAGGTGCCGACCGGGTCGGCCAGGGCGATACGGCCCTCGTCGACGAGCATCATCAGTGCGGCGGCGACGAGGGGTTTGGTCAGCGAGGCGATCCGGAAGACGGAGTCCCTGGCCAGGGGCGTGGTGCCCTCGGTGTCGGCATGGCCCACGGCCACCGCCTCCGTCCGTCCGCCACGGGACACCAGGCCCACCGCGCCCGGCACCGTACCGTCGTCGACGTGTGTCTTGAGGATGTCGCCCAGGCTGGTCACAGGTTCACCTTCTCGCGTGTACGGGTGGAAGGCAGACCGCCACGGCGGCAGAAAGTCATCGGAAAGGCACCGGGCCCCGCCGGGCGGGCCTGGTGGGCCGGGCCTGGCGGGGCCGTCGGAGACACCGCGGTGACCGGGCCGTGAGACCCGGGCCGGACGAGGTCGTACCCGGGACCCGGTCGCTGATTCGGGCCGGCACCCGGGGCTGAGTGCACAAGCCGCCGGTAGCCGAGGGTCCGGGGTCGGCGGGACAGGGGATCAGATGGGCCCGGAATCGGGACCGGACGGGCCCTGGCGCGGGCGGACCGGAATCCGACGGGGCGCCCGGGGCCGGTCGGATCACACCGGGGTACGGGTCGCGCTGGTCACCTCGCACGTCTCGTACTCCGAGCCGTTCTTCGTCCCCGTGTACGCGGTCGAGCCCTCCGCGGAGGCCGAGGAGTCGGCCTCCACCTGCGCGGTCATGGTCGCGAAGGCCGCGGGCGCGTCGATGTCCGTGAGGCTGGGCTTGAACTCGATGTTCACGGCATAGGTGTACGCCTTGGAGTCGGGGTTGTTCACGGTGACCTTGGCGGTCAGCTTCTTGCCGGTCGAGTCCAGACCGCAGGTGTCGATCGTGACGTCGTTCGCGGCGTTGTGGTTCTTGGAGCCGCCGGTCACGGAGCCGGTCGAACCCCCGGAGGAGGAGCTGCTACTGCTGTCGTCGTCCTTCTTGCAGCCTCCGCCGCCCGAGCCACGGGCTCCGGTCAGTGTGATCAGGACGAGGCCGAAGACGGCCACAGCGCGGACATGGCGCTTCTTCACTGTTCAACCCCCCGTTGAAAGTGGTGTGTTGGGCTCGCCTCCCCTGGCGAGTGCGCGTCACCCTAGCAGCGGATGGCGACGATTCCGTCAAGGCTTTACCAAGCCTTTCCCGGGGCAGTGGTTTAGCCGGACGGCGGGCGCGATCGGGCGCGAACCGCTCCCAAGCGGCATGGGGTCGAAGGGCGACGACCGCCGTCCCGGCCACGGAAGGACGAGTGGGACGGCGGCCGTCGCCCCGACCGTACGCCCGGGGGCGCAACAGCGCGAGTGGGCGGACGCTCCGGTTCCGGCACGGCTGGGTTCCGGCCCGGCACCGCTCGGATCAGGCACCGCTCGGATCAGGCACCGCTCGGATCCGCTCGGGTCCGACACCGAAGGCCCACATCGGCACCGGCCCGGAGGGGCCGACACCGGCGCTGGCACCAGCACCGAGGGCCGACACCGGCACCGGCACTGGTACCGGTACCAGCACCGAGGGCCAGCCCTGAGAGCCGGCTACGGGGACGCCCCCGACTCCGGCGTCCGGGCCCGACCCGAGACGACCCCGGGGACGACTCCGGGACCCGGCACCGAGGTCCCGCTACGGCTCAGCGCCCTCAGCGCCCCCGCCCCGTCGCCGTCCCCTTCACCGCGTCCAGCGCGTACACACAGCGGTCCCTGCTGCAGGCGTAGACGACACCGCCCTCCGCCACCGGGGAGCCCGTGATCTCACCGCCGGTGGCGAGCTTCCAGCGGAGCTGTCCGCCGGAGGCGTCGAGGGTGTAGAGAACGTGGTCGGCCGAGCCGAAGTGCACCCGCCCGTCCGCGACGACGGGGGCTCCGATGACCTCGCCGCCCGCGGCGAAACGCCACATGGGCGTGCCGGTGACGGCGTCGAGGGTGTAGAGGGCGCTGCCGCTGCCGACATGGACGTTGCCGCCGGTGACGAGGACCGGGTCGATCGACTGGCGGGACTCGGTGGCGATCCGCCAGCGGTCCTTGCCGGTGACGGCGTCGAGGGCGTACACCGTGCCCAGGTAGTCGGCGAGATAGACACCGCCGCCGGTGACCGCGGGCCCGGGGGCGAACGCGGGCGGGGAGAGGAACACCGCGGGCGCCTCGAAGTGCCAGCGGACGAGCCCGTTGGAGATGTCGACGGCCAGGACCCGCGTACCGGCGGAGACATAGACGAAGCCGTCGGGCGCGGGCTGCACACGGACCGGGACATTGCCGCAGGAGGCCGCGTCACCGATGGGGTACGACCAGCGCTCGGCCCCCGTACGGGCCTCCAGCGCCCGCAGCCTGGCGTCGCGCCACACGAACACCGTGTCGCCGAAGAGCGCAGGCCCGGCCTCCTGGGTCTCGAAGTCGGTCTGCGCGCCGGTGATCTCCCACAGCTTCTCGCCGTTGGACGCCTCCCACGCCTGTACGCCGCCGCCGCGCGTCCCGGTGAGGACCGTGCCGCGGCCGACCTTGAGGGAGTAGATCCAGGCGTCGGCCGTCAGACGCCAGCGCTCCTGGCCCCCCGTCGCGTCGAGCGCGTAGAGCGTGGGTCCGTCGGAGGCGTGGATACGGCCTCCGTCGACCGCCATCGCCCAGGCCACATCGCGCGTCTTGAACTGGCGGCGCCCCGTGGCCACATCCAGGGCGTGGACCTCGAACGAGGTGACGTACAGCAGATCACCGGCGACGACGGGGGTTCCCCAGACGTCGTTCGACATCCGGAAGCGCCAGGGCCGCCAGCGCGAGGGGCCGTCCGCCGACGGTACGGGAGGGGGGACCGGCTGCTGTACGGGGACGGCCGGGGGCGGGGCGGGCGAGCCGTTCAGCGCGGCCGGGGGGCGGACCCAGCCGGTCGCGGCCGGAGCGTCGGCGAGCGCGGCACGGGAGTCTGCGACCCGGGGGCCGGGGCCGATGGGGGCCTTGACCCCCGGCAGCCGTACGGGACCGGCGGCCGGACCGGTGCCGGGCGCACCGGCACCGGGCGCACCGGGCGCTGCCTCCGTGCGCGGATCGCCGCCGCCGCGCCGCGCCCAGTCGGGGTTGCGGCGGGTCGGCGCCTGCGAGGGCTGCGGCGGCACGGGGGCGGGACCGGGCGGTGGGCCGGGGGGCGGCTGCGGGACGGGCGGAGGCGCCGTCGTGCGCCCGCCGCCCCTGCGCGCCTCGATCATCGCCGTGGCCCGCACCGGCAGCCACGCGGACGCCGTACCGCTGTCGTCGCCGCCGGAGGCGAACAGATGGGGTGCCAGCTGGGCCTGGAGATCCTCGGGCGTGGGCCGCCGGGCGGCGTCCATCCCCATGCAGGACTCGATCAGCGGACGCAGTTCGGGCGGCAGCCCCTCCAGGTCGGGGCCCTCCCGCAGCAGCATGAACACGGTCTCGACCGGGTTGGCCCCGTGGAAGGGCGCATGGCCCGTCGCCGCGAAGACGAGTGTGGAGCCGAGCGAGAACACATCGCTCGCGCCGGTCACGCTGCGGGAGTCCCGCGCCTGTTCCGGCGACATGTACGCGGGAGTGCCGACGGCGACGTTCGTCATGGTCAGGCGGGTGTTGGAGACACCGGACGCGATACCGAAGTCGATGACCCGGGGGCCGTCCTCGACGACGAGGACGTTCGACGGCTTGAGGTCGCGGTGTACGAGCCCTGCGCCGTGGATGGACTGGAGCGCCTCGGCGATGCCCGCCGCCAGCCAGCGCACGGCCTGCGCGGGCAGCGGCCCGCACTCGTTCACTATCTCCTCCAGCGAGGGCGCCGGCACATACGCGGTGGCCAGCCAGGGCACGGCGGCCCGGGGGTCGGCGTCCACGACGGCGGCCGTGTAGAAGCCGCTGACGGCACGGGCGGCCTCCACCTCGCGGGTGAAGCGGACACGGAACAGCTGGTCCTCGGCGAGTTCGGTACGCACGGTCTTGATCGCCACCCGGCGGCCGGACGCCGACCGGGCCAGATAGACCAGTCCCATGCCGCCGGCACCGAGCCTGGCCAACACCTCGAACGGACCGATCCGTCTCGGATCGTGCTGCGTCAGCTGCTCCATACCTGCCTGCCACCTCCCCGTACGGGCCCCAGAACCATCGGGCCCGTCATCCACAGCCCCGTGCAGCGTCTCACCACCGAGCCCCTCAGCGGTCGCGCACCCCGATTCTTCCTGCCGGAGGCGACGCTGGCGAACCCGGGGGCGGATCGGGGTGTCTCACCCCTATTCGGGCACGGACCGGTCCCCGGCTCGGTATCGTCCGTGTCCACGGTCATATCCGCAGCCGGTCCGCCTACCCGCCCGCCGGCCTCTTCCGCGTACCCGCCACGGCAGCCGGTTGCGCGAGTACGGCGAAAGTGGCGCCCTGATTGTCCGTGAGGACCGCTATGCGGCCGTGGGGGATGTCGAACGGCCGGGCCTGGACGCGCCCGCCGAGCCGGACGGCGGCGGCGACCGCCGCGTCGCAGTCCTCGACGCAGAAGTAGACGAGGAAGTGGTCGGGCAGCTCGGCGGGGAAGGCGGGCCGGGTGAGGACGCAGCGGCCGCCGACGGCCGTCTCCTCACCGGGCCGGGCACCCTTCGGCGACCAGATCCGCACACCGGCACCGGGGGCGGCCGATGCGGAGCCGGAGGCGGTTCCGGGGACGGTTCCGGAGGCCGTTTCGGAGCCGCGAGCCGGGCCGGGGACGGTTCCGGGGGCCGTACGGGGGGCGGAGGGCGTCTCCGCGGACCTGTCGGAACCCGGGGCCGATGCGGAGCCCGGGGCCGGGCCGGGGCGCGTACCGGCGTCCGTACCCCCGCCGGATCCCGTGCCCGGGGCGGACGGGGCGGCCATGGCTCCAGGTTCTTCCGGGGCTTCCGGGGCTTCCGGCTCCCCTGCGACTCCCGTAGCTCCCCGGGCTCCCGGCTCCCCTGCGACTCCCGGCGCTCCCGGCTCCTCCGGGGAAACCTGCGTACCACCGGCCTCGGGCGTCAGATCCGTGCCGGAGAAGCCGAAGACCCTCTCGTAGAAGGGGTCCGCCCGTTCGCTGTCCCAGGTGTAGACCTCGGTCCAGCAGAACGAGCCCGGCAGCGCCTGCTTCTCGAACCCCGCCCGCTCCCCCGCCTGCCAGAGCCCGAAGACCGCGCCGCCCGGATCGACGGCGACCGCGACCGCGCCGAGGGTGCCGACCCGTCGCGGCGGGACGATCAGCCGGCCGCCCTCCGCCGTGATCCGTCCGGCGAGGGCCACCGCGTCGGGGGTGGCGAAGTACACGTTCCACACGGTGGGCATCCGGCCGTCGCTCTTGGGCGCGAGCGCGGCGACGAGCTTTCCGTCGCTGTAGGCGTCGACATAGGGGTCGCCGTTCTCCTGCCGGAACGTCCAGCCGAGCAGCTCGCCGTAGAAGCGCCTGCCCGCCGCGACATCGGGCAGTGCCGCGTCCACCCAGCACGGGGTGCCCTCGGGGAATACGGCCATGAATGCGACTCCCTGTCTGCAAAACCTGCGTAACACAAGTTAACCGAATATCTCAGACATCGCAGACATCGCAGCAGATGAATTCGAACTTCTGACCGATCGGAGGTCGCGCAAGGCCCGGACCGGCGGTACGGCCCCGATCCGTACGCACCCCATTTGCAGTCGGCCGAATCGCGCGCGGATCACCCCTCGGTAAGCTGACGGCATGACAGGACAAGTACGCACTGTCGACGGCCGCGTGGCCGGACGACGCGGCCAGGCGACGCGGCAGAAGCTGCTCGACTGCCTCAGCGAGATGCTCAGCTCCTCGCCGTACCGGGACGTCAAAGTCATCGACGTGGCCCGGAAAGCGGGCACGTCACCCGCGACCTTCTACCAGTATTTCCCCGACGTCGAGGGCGCCGTCCTCGAGATCGCCGAGGAAATGGCCAAGGAGGGCGCGGGGTTGACCGAACTGGTCTCCGGCCGGGCCTGGGTCGGCAAGTCCGCCTGGCAGACCTCGGAGGAACTGGTCGAGGGCTTCCTCGACTTCTGGCGTCGCAACGACGCGATCCTGCGGGTCGTCGACCTCGGGGCCGCGGAGGGCGACAAGAGGTTCTACAAGATCCGTATGAAGATCCTGAACTCCGTCACCAACTCCCTCACGGACGCGGTGAAGGAGCTCCAGGCCAAGGGCCGGGTCGACAAGGACGTCAGCCCGGCGGCCATGGCCGGTTCACTGGTCGCCATGCTGGCGGCGGTGGCCTCGCACCAGAAGGGATTCACCACCTGGGGCGTGAAGCAGGCCGAACTCCGGCCGAACCTCGCGCTGTTGGTCCACCTCGGCATCACGGGCAGGAAGCCGCTGAAGTAGGGCCCGAGTGGGGCGCGCTCGCCCGCGCCGCACATCGGGCCCCGGCCCCGCCCCGTATCCGTCGTCCCTCTCCCCGATTCCGCTCCCGGCCGTCCCCCGCTTCCGTTCTCGGCAGCTTCCCCGTTCCGGGCCGTCCCCCGTTTCCGTCCTGGACCCTTTCCCGTCCAGGACCCTCCCCTCCGGCCGTTTCCGGCCGTTCCCTTTCCCGGCCGCCGCCTTGTTCCGAGGCGCTCCCTCTCTCGGGCCTCGGAATTCCTTCCTCGGCCTTTCCTCTGCCTTTCCTCACCTTTCCTCAGGTGCCGGTACCCGGTTTGGTGCCCCAGACATAGACCTGGTCGCCCACATCCAGCAGATCCCAGAGCCTCTGGGCGTCCCCGAGCCGCAGATTGACGCATCCCGCCGAACCGCCGCCGTCGTAGAGATCGTCCAGCCGGCCGTGCAGCGCCTGGCCCTCGTCGAAGAACTGGGCGTACGGCATGGGGGCGTCGTCGTAGATCGTCGAGACATGGTCGCGGCTGCGCCAGTAGATCTCGTGCCAGCCGGTCCTGGTCTCCTCCGAGTCCCGTCCCGTACGGACCGGTACCGGGTCGAACAGCACGTCCTCGCCGAGCTGCGCCCACAGCAACTGCCGGCCGAGGTCCACACAGGTGACAAGGTAATCGCGGACCGGGCAGCCGCCCGCCGCGTTCGGTTGGTCGCGGGCCTGGACGGCGACCAACGTGCGGTAGGTGGCGAGGCCCGCGTAACCGTCGGCCGGTTCGAGGGAGTTCTCGGTCTGGAAGCCTCGGATGGCCTCGCAGTCGGCGGTCGACTGCACCCCGTCGACGGGCAGGCCCAGATGTTCTTCCAGAGGACGCTGATACGGGCCCGTCCCGGCCTCGCAGGGGGCCGCCGGCCCGTTCACCCTGGTCGTACCGCCGGCTCCGGTGACTCCCCCGGCTCCGGCGGATGCGCTTGCTCCAGTGGCCGCGCCTGCTCCGGGCGCTCCCGTCGTTCTGGCTTCCGCGAGGCCCGGAGTGGCCAGGGTGACGGCGAGGGCCGCCAACGCCGCGACCGCGGGCACCCGGACCCGTATACATGCCCCAGGCGCCGTCACCGGCCCGGCCATCGTCTCTGCCCGGGTCCGGGTCCGGGTTCCTATCCGTATCGGTACCCGTATCCGTATCCGGGGCCATGTCCGTCCGCGCCCGGTCAGGGCGTTGCGTATACGTCCGCGGCTGCCTCGCATCGCGCACTCCGTCCTCGTACGGATCCCCCGGAAACAGCTCTACCAGCGCACCGGCGCCCACGCTCCGGGCGGCGGGCCAATGAGGTGAGGACGGGGGCGCGCCGTTCGGGCGGCGCGCCCCCGTCCCCGGGAATGCGGTCTCCGGTGTGGAGTTCAGCGCGGTGTCAGTACGGTGGCGGTGCGGTGTTCAGCCCTTGCGGGACTCGACCACCTCCCGCTTCTTCCCCGCGCCCGGGCCCTTGCCCTTGCCCTTCCCGGGCTCGCCGCGCTTGTTGGCGATCTCGACGGTGACCGGCTCCTCGGCGTTCTGCGCGGTGATGGTGAACGGGCCGCTCACCGGGTTGTCCGGCAGGACATAGCCCTCGGGCACCGCGGTCTCCCGCACGTAGTACGTCCCGGCGGGCAGATCCGCGAAGATGCAGGCGCCGTCGGTGTCCGTGGAGCAGCCGGGGCCCACGAGGGTGTCGGACGGGACGCCCCCGCCGGACGTGGTCTGGAGCCCGGGGACCCCGTTGGTCTCGCGCCACAGCTCGAACACCGCCCCGGGGAGGGCCTTGCCGTTCTTGGCGTCCGTCTTGAGGACCTCGATCCGTCCCTCGACCGGGGTCGCCTGGTCCCTGGCGGTCACGGTGACCCCCTGGGAGGCGTTCTCGACCGTCAGGACCAGCGGGCCGAAGACCGGATCGGCGGGCAGGTCGTAGCCGGGGGGAGCCGCCGTCTCACGCCAGTAGTACGTGCCCGTCTCCACCGTCCGGGCACACTCTCCGGCAGCGTCCGTCGTGCAAGGGCCACCCAGCTGGGTGTCCGGGTTCGCACCCGTCGTCTGAAGACCGGGAATGCCGTTCGTCTCCTCCCACAACTCGAACGTCGCACCCGCCAGCGGAGCAGCGGTCTCACTGTCCACCTTGGTCACCGACACCTCACCGGTGACGGGAACGACGGTCCGTGTGTTGGGGGCGTCGACGTTCACTCCGGCGGACGCGTTCTCGTCGGTCAGGACCAGCGGGCCGAAGACCGGGTTCGCGGGCAGGTCGTAGCCGGGAGGAGCGGCCGTCTCACGCCAGTAGTACGTACCGGTCTCGACCGTCCGGGCACACTCCCCCACGGCGTCCGTCGTACACGTACCACCCAGCTGGGTGTCCGGGTTCGCACCCGTCGTCTGAAGACCCGGAATACCGTTCGTCTCCTCCCACAACTCGAACGTCGCACCCGCCAGCGGAGCGGCCGTCTCACTGTCCACCTTGGTCACCGACACCTCGCCCGTGACCGGGGTCAGCTCGTCGAGGACGGTGGTGGTGACACCGCCGGGCACATCGGCGGGGGTCAGGGTCACCGGGAAGACCGGGTTGAGGGGGAGGTCGTAGCCGGGGGGCGCGGCCGTCTCACGCCAGTAGTACGAGCCGGGGACGACGGTCTTGACACAGGTGCCGGCCGCGCCGGTGACACACGGGCTGCCGACCATGGTGTCCGGGTCGGCGCCGGTGGTCTGGAGACCGGGCACACCGTTGGTCTCCTCCCACAGCTCGAAGGTGGCGCCCGCGAGCGGGGTCATCGTGCCGGCCGCCTGCTTGAGCACGGTCAGCGGCGCTGTGGGCACCGGGACGGAGCAGTCCGGCAGATCGCCGTCGAAGGGGTACGCGTGGAACTCCTGGCCGCCGCCCCCGCCCACCACACTGGTGTGCAGGACGGAGCCCGCGGTGAAGAAGCGGCCGTTGATGCCGGGGAGGGTGACCGTCGTGGCCGACGGCTGATGGCCGACCAGGATGCTGCCCTGGAACTGGCCGGTGCCCTTGAGGCTCACGGTCGCGGCGTCGGGGAAGTTCCACAGCAGCCGCTCACGGAGCTGGTTGAACGGGTCCGTGTCGAAGGGGCTGCCGCTGAAGGTGTTGATGATGCGGCTGTTGCCGGTCAGATTGACGAGGATCGTGGCGTTGGCCGGGATACCGGTGAAGCGGATGCCCTGCTGGCCGCCGCCCGCCCCCACCAGGTCGAAGTCGACGTTGAAGACCTGGAGGGCGGAGGTGTTGTCGCCCGTGAAGACGGTCTCGCCGCCGTTGTTGACCGCGGTGCCGGTGGCGGGGCGCGGGCCGGTCTCGTTGCGCGCGTAGCACTGGCTGGCGGAGATCAGCTCATCGCGCAGCGCGGTGTAGGGGGCGGCCGCATTCGGGTCGGCGACGACGGACCCGGTGATATTGCCGGTGGCCGTGCCCGCATGGCGGACGACGCCGTTGTCGGCGAGCAGGGTCTCCCCGGCAGCGACGGTGACATTGCCGCCGGTGACGAGGAAGTCCCCGCCGTTCGGCGGCGGTACGCGGGAGCCGACACCGACGATGCCCACGTTGTAGACGGAGCTGCCGCCCGCGACCTTGTTCTGGTCGAAGTCGCCGAGGACGACGAGGCGGCCCTCGGCCTCGGCGGCACGCTCGCGGACGAGGAAGTTCCCGCCCGCGAAGATGTTGATGTTGTTGTCACGGCCCGTGATGGGGCCGTTGTTGATCGGCGGGAACGGGTCGGGACAGATGGCCGGCGGGGCGGGGATACAGGGCCCGAGGCCGCCGGGCAGCGGCGCGATCCTGGTCTTGGCCTCCGTCCGGCCCGCCCGGTCACGGTCCTTCCCCGCCCCGTCCTGCCGGGCCCGGCCGTCGGGCCGGGCCCCGGTCCGCTCCGCCACGGCGGCCCGTACCCAGGCGGCGGAGTCGGCCGGGGACGGGACGACGGCACGCGCCTCGACGACCGGTGCGGCGCCGGCGGACGGGGTCGTGCCCGGCCCGAGGGCGAGCGCGGGAGCGGAGGCCGCGAGGACGACACAGGCCATGCCCGTGGTCCAGGAGCGTTGCCGCAATCGCGCGAGGACTGCTCTCATCACATCGACTTCTCTCGTGTAGTGCTCGTGAGTCTCCTGTTCCGGAAATTCCCTGACAGGCTGAACAGGGGGCATTACCGTGTGTAGGCGACACTCCCGGGCAAGCGGAACAAAGATCGGATAATCACCCAGCCGCCGCCGAGGATTGCGCCGGACGTGGCGCAGCGGGTGGGGTACGGGCCGGGAAAGGGGCCGGCCCGAAGGGCTCCGGCGGCCCGGCCGCGGGAATTCGGTGGCGCGGCTGTGGGAATTCGGTGGCGCGGTTCCAGGGTGAGACGTCATGCTCGCGCATCGGACTCTCTCCGCCGCCGTCCCACCTCCGCCGTCCCCTCAGCCGGCCCCTCAGCCGGCCCCACCAGGAGCAATGCCTCGTATGCCGCAGCACGTGGTCCCCGACGCCGAAACCGTTCG
This sequence comes from Streptomyces sp. NPDC051018, assembly GCF_044456085.1. Lineage (NCBI taxonomy): Bacteria > Bacillati > Actinomycetota > Actinomycetes > Kitasatosporales > Streptomycetaceae > Streptomyces > Streptomyces sp. NPDC051018. Next base: position 192,044 of record NZ_JBITFN010000007.1, on the reverse strand, counting down.
ACGCCTGCTGCCTCCCGGGGAAACGGATATCCGATCGGTCGCCGAAGGCGGCGAGCACTCCACCTGGCTGGTCGGTGCCGACCGCGTCCTGCGGCTGGCGCTGGACGCCGAGGGGTCCGAACGGCAGCGCAGGGAGATCGCGCTGCGGGACGCCGTCCGGCCGTATCTGCCCGTGGCCGTGCCCGAGAGCGCGGCCACGGGCGAGTGGGCGGACGGGCTCACGTACACGCTCGACACCCTGCTGCCGGGGCTCTCGGCCGAGCGGCGGCCGGTGTCCCCCGCCGGGGAAGGCGAACTGTCGGGCTTTCTGAGGGGCCTTCGCGCGTTCCCCGTGGACGCGAGCCTGCCGGTCGAGCCCTCGCGGGATCTCCGTGAACTGCGGGAGCGCGCCTCGGAGGCGGCAGGGCGGCTGGCGGCGGACGGGGAGTTCGACTCCGCCCTCCTGAGCCGGCGTCTGCACGGTCTCCCGAGGGACCAGGCCCCGCCCGCCCTGATCCACAACGATCTCAAGGGCGAACATCTGCTGGTGGACGAGTCCGGCCGGATGACGGGCGTACTGGACTGGACGGACGCGGCCGCCGGCGACCCTGCTGAGGACATCGCGGGCCTGGCCATCTCGGTCGGCGCCGCCGCGGCGGTCCGTATCGCGGAAGGCGCGGGCCGTGAACCGGCCCTGGGTGTACGTGCCCTGTGGCTGGCCCGCTGCGACACCCTCACCCGGCTGTACGACCGGCTCCACGAGGGGGACGACAGCCCGCTCCCCCTCCTCCGCGCCCAGCACTCCAGGGCCTGGGAGCTCACTCCCCTGGATCTCTCCTGACCCACCGTCCCCGCCGGGGCGCCCCGCGTTCGGCGCGGGCTATCCGGTGGACCGGGTCAGCGCCCGGTGCTCGCTCGGGCGCAGCCCCATGGTCCGTTTGAACGCCACGCTCAGCGCGTACGCGTTGGAGTAGCCGACCCGGCGGGAGATCGCCTCCACCGTCGCGTCGGTCTTCGCGAGCAGATCCGCGGCCCAGCAGATGCGCCACTCGGTGAGGTACGTCATCGGCGGCTGTCCCACCAGATCGCTGAACCGCTGGGCGAACCGTGCCCGCGACGCCCCGGCCTCGGCGGCGAGTCCGGCGACGGTCCACCGGCGGGCCGGGTCGCCGTGGATGAGTCCGAGGGCCCGGCCGACCACGGGGTCCTCGTGTGCGCGGTACCAGGCGGGAGCCTCGGCCTCCGGCCGTTCGAACCACTCGCGCAGGCTGGAGACGAGCAGCAAGTCGAGCAGCCGGTCGAGAACGACCTGCCGTCCGGGGGTGTCCCTGCCGAGTTCCCTGGTGATCATGTCGAGGACCGGGCGGCCGTCCGGCGGCGCGGGGATACGCGCGATGCGGGGCAGCGCGCCGAGCACCCGCTGCGAGACGCTGCCGCCGACCTGGTACGTGCCCTTGAGCAGGACCGTCTCCTCCCCCTCCCCCTCCACCCCGCCGCCCGGCTCGTACCGGCACATCGGCAGTTCACCGAGGATGAGCGCTCCCTGCGGGGTGGTGCACCGGCCGGACTCGTCGACCTGCGCGATCGGGGCCGTACCGGGGTCGTCGGCGACGGTGTACGGCTCGGGGCCGACGACGATGACCACATCACCCCGGCACAGGGGCACCGCCTCACCCCGGCCGGACGGCCCGGGGCCTTCCCCGGAGGTCACCCAGGCGTCACCGCTGAGCATGGACAGCAGGGCGAGCGGGGTCTTCTCCAGGAACCGCAGGGACCAGGGCGGGGTGACCACGGACTGGTCGAACAGGGCACCACGGGGACGGACTTCGTGCAGCAGGCTCGACAGCGCGTCATCCATGGCGGGAAGTCTAAGTCGCCCGGACTCCTGGAAACGAGACGTCCGAACATCAAAACGAGAGGATCAGCCATCGTCCGTACCGTGCGTTGCCGGTTGACTGCTGGGCATGACAACGACACCGGCAGCACCCGCGACCGCCACCACTTCCTCGACGCCCACCGCTTCCTCGGCCTCCCCGGCCCCCGCCGCTTCCTCGGCTTCTCCGGCTTCTCCGGCCCCCGCTGCTTCCTCGGCTTCCTCGGCCTCCGTGACCTCATCGACCGGCCCGGGGTCCACGCCCGGTGAGGGAGCCGCCACGGCCCGGGGCTCCTCGCCCGGGGCCCTCACCTCCGTGCTCGTCCTCGGCGGCACGGGCAAGACCGGGCGCCGGGTCGCCGAGGAACTGCGAGCCCGCGGCCTGACCCCACGGGTCGCCTCGCGGTCCGCTCCCGTCCGGTTCGACTGGGGCGACAGGACCACCTGGGAGCCCGCGCTCTCGGGTGCGCAGGCCGTGTACATCGTGGAGTCCGATGGCCCCGGCGCAGCGGCCCGGCTGCGTGCCTTCGTGAAGACGGCGGCCGAGCAGGGCGTACGGCGGCTGGTCCTGCTGTCCGCCCGGGTCTGGGCGGAGCTGGACGACGACAGCGGGCTCGCCTCCGAACGGGCCGTACGGGAATCGGGGCTGGAGTGGACGATCCTGCGGCCGACCTGGTTCGCGCAGGTCTTCAGCGAGGTGGCGCTGTTCTCGTCCGTACTGACCGGTGGCGAACTGCGGCTGCCCACCGGCCAGGGCCGAGAGCCCTTCATCGATCTGGCGGACCTCGCTGAGGTCGCGGCCGTCGCGCTGACGGAGGACGGGCACGCGGGAGAGACATACGTCCTGTCCGGCCCGCGCGCCCTGAGCGTGGGCGAGGCGGTGGCCGAGGTCTCCTGGGCGGCGGGCCGGCCGCTGCGCTTCACCGCGGTGACCGAGGACGAGTACCGCGAGGACCTGGCCTCGCGCGGCTACCCGCCCGCCTTCGCGGACGGAGCGCTCACCCTCTTCCGCCATATCCGTGAGGGACGGGGTGAGGGCGTGACCGACGGCGTCCGGCGCGCGCTCGGCCGCGAGCCCCGCGACTTCTCCGAGTACGTCCGCCGCACCGACTTCTCCGTGGTGGACCGTCGTGGCGGGAACGGGTCCGGGTGATCACCTCCGGAGCCCGTCGGTGGGGGCCCGGAGGTGGGCGCCGGCAACGGGGGTGGCCGGGCTGACGGGAGCTCGGCTGACGGCGGCGGGGGTGGCGGTGGCGGGGTGGCCGTCGCCGCTTCTGCCGTCCCCGGTGGTCACGGCCCGGTACCCCCTGGATGGTTGACGGCTCGTCGTACGACGGAGACGGCCTGAGCGGGGAGCAGCGACACACGGACCGCCGGGGCGCGTTCGGTGCGGCCGTCATCTCAACGCGTACCGCTCCCCCTTGGCGACCGCGTGCGCGAGCCTCTTCCTGTGCTCGGCGGTCGGCTCCCATCCCCGGCGGCACCCGGCGCAGAACCAGCGCCAGCGGATGTCCGCCGCGGGACCGCCGAAGGTGGTCATGTCCTTCCACAGCGGCGGACGTTGCGGGCAGTGGGGGCAGAGGGGCGGTATCAGCATTTCGTGTCTCCTTCGCACTCGTCTGCGAGCGTGCCGTGTTGACGCCGCCCGCACGGCGGGATCCGGCCCGCACCACCCGGATGGGCGACAGAAGGGCGGAAACGGTCCCGGGTCGCCCGAAGACCGGCACGGGGAGCAGGTCACCCGAAACCGGAGACCGGAGACACGCGGACGGGCCGGGCGGCCACGGAGGAGGCAGGGGGTTGATACTGGTGGGCTCGCCTATTCAACTGTCGCCAGTTCTCGGAGGAACGCATCCCGTAGATGACCGGGCGTGATTCCCGGCGGGCGCGTCGACAGACCCCCGACGGCTACGTGTGGTGAAGCCTTCGAGGCTGTGGTCACTCCTGTGGCTCGGCTTGCGCTTGAACGTATGCTGCATGAAGCCGCTCCATACGGGACGACTTCTCGTGTTTCATCAAGCGTCCTTGCTCCACTCCGTCACTCCTTGGCGGGAGCGCTTCTTGTCGCAGATAGGCCCCCACCAGTTCCTGCGATTCACGCGCAAGGTGCTCGATCCAATCGGTAAACCACATGATCTTGGTCGGACCGCTGCTGTACTCAACCCAGTTGGCAGCCATGTCCAGGGTCTCTTTGACGCGCTGGCGTAGTTCCGCTGAGGGCATCCGCAGAAGAGCTGCCTCGGCACGTTCTGTATGTCGACGCAGCGCTCGATGCCATTCGGTGCCGCTGCCGCCGGGTCCCATATCGTCAGGAGCATCGTGCGACTTCTGCTGAATGGCGAACAACTCAGTCAGGAGCGTCTCGGCAGCGGCTGAGGTTAGTTCGCCTTGCCGTTGTTCCCGGGCAGCTCTCGCTTGATGGCGCTGAGTGGCGACCGTCGCCCAGACAGAGGCACCTGCTCCAATGCCAGTTCCGACCAGGCCCGACAACGCTGCGATCCAAACCGATGCGTCCATGGCGACATCATGCCCAGGGGCTCGCACTCTCGCGTAGGAGTCTCTCAACTGTCGCTGGTTTCCCCAGGTGCCCAGCCTGCTGGTGACCTTCCGTGGTCTCCGGCGGCGTATCGGCTCCAGGTTCCGCCGGTCTCGTTGCGGAGGCGGCTGGTGGTCTTGTCGTGGTAGCCGAGAGCGTCCGCGACGACGGGTGCGGGCAGTTCGAGGAGTTGCTGGCGGGTGGCGGCGCCGCGGGCGGCGGCGATCGGGATTCCGACCTGGTTCAGGAGCACGGTCAGGTGGTTCGAGCCGAGCGGCTGGCCGGTCCGGCGGCCGGGGAAGAGCCAGCGGAGCACGCCGGGTTGGCGCTTTGACCTGGGGTTCGGCGGGGCGGAGCCTTCGGCAGTCGTGTTGATCACTGACCGGCTGGAGGTCCGGGATGCCGGTCGGGTTTCCGGCGGATGAGCAAGCCGCGAAGTACGCGGCGTACGACGGGGCGCCGCCCCGTACGGAGTTGGAGCGGTTCTTCTTCCCGGACGACGCGGACCGGGCGTTGATCGAGCCGAAGCGGCGGGCCCACAAACCGGCTCGGGTTCGCGGTGCAGAAGAAGGCTGGAGGCGAATCAGGAAACCTGACCAGCGGCCGCCGCGTCGGCGGCCCCAGGGACGGTCGGCTTCGCGGGAGCGGGTGGTGTGCGGTAGGCGCGAAGGGGCGCGTTGGTCGCGGCCACGGCGGCGATCGCCAGGATGGCGGACAGTCCGCCGAAGACCAGGGAGAAGGAGGCGGAGGTGGCCGACGCCAACAGGCCACCACGGAAGTTGCCGAGTTCGGGGCCCGCGACGCCGATGACGTGTTCCACCGAGGAGACCCGCCCCCGGTACGCGTCCGGGGTCTCCAGTTGAACCAGGGCACTGCGGGTGACGACAGACACGGTGTCGGCAGCGCCCGCCACGGCCAGGCATCCGAGCGCCAGCCACAACGGCCCCGCCAGACCGAAACAGGCCAGGGCCAGGCCCCAGACACCGGCTGCGGACAGCTGCACCAGGCCGCCACGGCGCCAGCGCGTCACCGTACCGGAGAGCAGACCGGCCGTGATCCCCCCGACTGCGAAGGCCGAGAGGAACAGGCCGAGGGTCTGCGGGTTACCCCCGAAGCGGATCTCGTTGACCAGCGGGAAGAGCGCAATGGGCATGGCGAGCAGCGTTGCGGACAGGTCGGTGGCCATCGAGCCCCACAGCGTCGGGCGACGCAGGACGATCCGCCAACCCCCACGCTCCGGCCGGCGACTGCCGCCCGCCGCGTCGGTACCTTCGGGCCGCATGGCAGGCAGGCGGATCACCGCGAGCATCGAGACGACCATGGCCGCGCCCTGGGCTGCGTATGCGGCAGGGAAGCCCCAGCGGGCGATGATGAGCCCTGCCAGCGCGGGCCCGGCCAGCATCGCTGCCTGGAAGGAGAGGTTGGTCAGCGCAAGACCGGCCGCGACCTGGTCGCCCGGCAACAACCGGACCGGGAAGGTACGCCGGGCAGGAGCTCCGAGAGCGCTGCAGCTCGTCCCCACGGCGACCAGGGCGAGCAGCAGCAGCACGTTTCGGTTGTCCGCCAGTGCCTGGGCACACAGCGCGGCGGCGGCCAGCAGTTGGCCTGCGGTGGTGGACCGCACCACCGCACGGCGGTCAACGGAATCGGCCAACGTGCCGCCGAGCAGCCCGAACAGCACCATCGGCAGGCCGGTGGCGAGCCCGATGGCACCGGTGCCTACCGGGCTGCCGGTCAGGTCCCAGACCTGGGCCAGCACCGCCACGTTGGCTATCTGCCCACCGACTTGAGAGACCGAGGTGCCGATCCACAGGTCGCGAAACGGCTGACTGTGACGCAGCGGGCGGGTGTCAAGGAGCCGGACACGGACACGCCCCCTCAACGCGGTGGCTCGACAAGGTGGTGGAGGATCCGCTGCCGCATCGACCGGCGTTCCAGCGCCCGCCGAACCTCTTCGACGGCGGTGGTCATCGCGTAGGGGATCTCGCTGTCCAGCTCGGCGACCGTCTCGTGAGTGGCGCGCCACTCCGCCTCCAGGAACGGCACCAGCGACCGGCCGCGCTCCGTCAGGTCGATCCGCCGGGTGCGGGCGTCAGGTCCCGGCTCGGAGGTGACCAGATCCTCCTTGCGCATGGCGGCGACGGTCTGGCTGGTCGCGGAGTGCGAGCGGTCCAGCGACTTCGCAAGCTCGCGGATGGTCAGTGGTCCGGTGTGGGCGAGCCGGATCAGCGGATAGGCGAACCGGGGCCGCACCCCCTCAATGCCGCGCTCGACGTATACCTGCTCGATCTCGGCATCCATGGCGGCCAGAAGCTCGTGCAGGGAGTGCCATGGGTCGGGGAGCGCTGTGGGATCCGAAAATGTCACAGCGCTAACATAACAGCACTGTTGCAATTGAGGTTCATGATCAACCGCCTGGCGCCGACGGCTGCACCAATGGCCCCGATACCGGGAAGACGCCCTGCCCGCGGTCAGCGCCGGGCGATCGCCCGGCGCGAGCAGGCTGATGACTTCGGCGATCGTCTCCGGGGAAGGGTGGAAGTACTCCCGTACGTGCTCTGCCTTCTTGTACCGGGACTTCGCCATCAGCATCAGCAGTCTCGCCCCTCCCTCGCCGAGGTGGGTCAGGCCGGAGTGACGCCACTCGTGCAGATCCCGGCCCGTGCCCGGTTCACCGCCGGGGGCCGTGTGCTCGTCCAGCAACATCCGGGCCTGCCCGCAGGAGAGGCGGGCGAGCCCAGTGTCCGGGCAGAGGGAGCGCGGGCTGACGACCTTGCCGGGGCCTGGCCTGCGGTGGGTGACGGTTGTACGACGGCGGGCACCACTTCCGCCTTGCCGCAGACAACAGGGCTGCTTCATGTACGGCCTGAATGGCCGTTCCCGCAGGTCGCGATCAGCTTTCCCACAGATAGCGGGGCGTTTATCTGCGGGAAGACTTCAGACGGGGCCGGTCACCGACGCTCTGCCGGCCGCCCACGAGGGCCGACGGAGACCTGGCGCCGGTTTTCGTTCCGAAGTTCCTCAACCCCCGGGGCCGCCCGGCCCGGCGGGGAGTTGCGGGTACGGAGGAGAACCGGAACCCGGCCCGGTGGGAGGCGGGGAACTGCGGGCGGTCCGGCGGGGCGGAGAGCCGCGGACGGTTCCGGCGGCGGCCACCGCGCCCGGCCGCCGGGGGCTCGCGCCATGGTCCGCGGGCTCACGCCGCTGTCCGCAGGTTCAGGTCACCGGGCGCAGAAGCAGGTCACAGCGCGCGGGATCACGTCCCGGTCCGGGGATTCAGGTCACGGTCCGGGGATTCAGGTCACGGCCCCCGGGGTTCACTTCGCCGTCCGCGTGATCACTTCCAGACCCGGGTGAGGAAATCGGCGATCAGCGGGGCGATCTCGGTCAGGTTCTCCTCCAGCGCGAAGTGACCGGTGGGGAAGGTGTGCAGTTCGGCGTCGGGCACATCGCGCAGATACGCGTGCGCACCGGGCTCCGGGAAGAAGGGGTCCCGGCTTCCCCAGACGATCAGCACGGGCGGGGTGTGCTCGCGCAGCCACGCCTGCCACTCTCCGTACCGCTCGACATTGGAGTGGTAGTCGAAGGCGAGGGTGAGCTGTGCCTCCTGGCGGCCGGGCCGGTCCAGGAAGAACTGGTCGAGTACCCAGCCGTCGGGGGCGATGTGCTCGGGCTCGCTCGTGCCGGTCTCGTACTGGGAGCGCGTACCGGCGAGGGTGAGCAGTTCCCGGACCGTGTCCTCGGCGCCCGGTGTCTGCGGGCGCAGCGCGATGAAGTCGCGTGCGCCTTGCGACAGGCCCTCCTCGTACGCGTTGCCGTTCTGCACGACCAGGCCCTCGATCCACTCCGGATGCCGGGTCGCCAGCCGGAAGCCGACGGGCGCGCCGAAGTCGAAGACGTACATCACGAACCGGGTCAGGCCGAGCCCTTCGACAAAGCCCTCGACGACATCGGCGAGCCGGTCGAAGGAGTAGGGGAAGTCCTCGGGCGTCTCGGTGTGGCCGAAGCCGGGGTAGTCGGGCGCGATCAGCCGGTAGTGCGAGCCGAGGACGTCGATGAGCCGCCGGAACTGGTGGGACGCCGACGGAAAACCGTGCAGCAGCAGCAGGACCGGGGCGTCGTCGCGGTCGGGTACGGACTCACGGTAGAAGACGCGCACGCCGTCGACATCGAGGCTCCGGTGGACGGTGCGGGCGGGCGAGAGCAGCATGACCAATGCCTCCATGGATTGTCTGGCCATGAGATTTACCCGGACAATCCTAATGGGTCAAGTTATTACGGTACCATTAGGAGTATGAGTGATAACACTCCGCTGACCGGTGAGCATCTGGCCCTGGACCTGGTCAACACACATCCGTACGCGACCGATCTGCTCACCACCCCCGCCGGCCTGGCGCGTTGGCTGGCCCTGGAGTCCGGCCGGATCCCCGGGGAGAGCGCGCGGCCCACCCGCGCCGATCTGGAACTCGTACGCGAAGTGCGGGCGGCTACTGCGGCCGCCCTCGGGGCCGTACGGCGGGGCGAGCGGCCCCCCACGGACGCTCTGGAGGTCTTGAACAGGGCCCAGCTGGACGCGCCCGCCGTACGCCGGCTCGGCTGGGACGGCACCGCCGTCACCGCCGTGTCGCACCGGGTCGGCGCCACCGCGGGCCGGCGGGTGGCGGGATGGCTCGCCGAGGCCGCCGCCGAGCTGCTGTCCGGGCCGGACGCGGGCCGGGTCCGCGAGTGCGAGGCCCCGGACTGCGTGATGCTGTTCCTCCCCGCCAATCCGCGCAGACGCTGGTGCTCGGCGTCCCGCTGCGGCAACCGCACCCGGGTCGCCCGTCACTACGCCCGGCAGAAAGGGGCGGGGAGAGAGGCGGAGGGGGCACACGGGGAGGCGGAGGGGGCGTGAGGCACCACGTATCAGAGGACGGGAAGTGCGGGCCGTGGGCGCGGACGGGCCGTGTCGGCGGGCGTCAGGCGCGGGTCAGTCGGAACAGCCGGATCCGGCGGGGCACCCGTGCCTGGTACGTGGCGTACGGCGGCCAGAACTTCAGGGCCCGCGCCCAGACCAGCTCCCGCTCGTCACCCTCCAGCAGTTGCGCCCGGACGGGGATGTCCTCGCCCTTCCAGTTGATGCCGGCGTCCGGGTGGGCGAGGAGGTTGGCCGTCCAGGCCGGGTGGCTCTCACGGCCGAAGTTGGAGCCGATGAGGATCCAGGAGCCCGTGTCCTCCTCGGGCATACAGGCCAGCGGGGTGACCCGGGGGAGGCCGGACTTCGCGCCGCGCGCCGTCAGGACGAGACCCGGCAGCATCCGGGCGCTCAGCAGGACCTTGCCCCGGGTCAGCCGGTGCACCGCGCGGTCCATCGCCGGAATGAAGTGCGGGGCGACCCTGGCGAAGCCCCGGGTGGAGGAGACCTTGCGCAGCAGCCGTACGCCCATCGGCGCCCCGGCCGCCATCACACCGCCTCCGCCTCGGGCGCCTCGGGCACGACGAACAGGCCCGCCGCCTCCGCCGCGTGCCCCCGCAGCCGGTGCACCGGGCCGAACAGCAGCTCGTCGGCCGCCGCGCGCTTGAAGTAGAGATGCGCCTCGTGCTCCCAGGTGAAGCCGATGCCGCCGTGCAGCTGCACCGCCTCCGCCGTGACCACGCGCAGCGCCTCCAGGCTCTGGGCGAGGGCGAGCCCCGCGTCGTCCGGGTGCCGTGCCGCGTAGTACGCCGCCGAGCGGGCCGCCTGGACCCGTACATACAGATCGGCGAGCCGGTGCTTGACCGCCTGGAAGGAGCCGATCGCCCGGCCGAACTGTTCCCGCTCCTTGACGTACTCCACCGTCCGGTCGAGCGCACTCGCCGCCGCCCCGACCGCCTCCGCCGCGAGCAGCGCCGCCACCCGGGCACCGGTCGCGGCGAGCGCGCCGGGCACCCCATGCGCGCCGCCGCCATGGCCCGCGGCCCCGATACCGCCCTCGCCGCCGTGCCCGTGGGCGTTCTCGCCCGTGTCCTTGTCTGCGACCTTGCCCGCGTCCTCGCCGGTCGCCTCGCCGATGTCCTCGCCGAGCAGTTCGGCGGCGCAGTCGCGGAGTTCGATACGTGCCTGGGGGCGGGTCTCGTCCAGCGTGGTCTGGCGCGTACGGGAGAGCCCGGCCGTTCCTTCCCGTACCAGGAACAGCAGCGTCCGGCTGCGCGGGAAGCCGCCGGTGTGCGCGGCGACGAGCAGGAGCCCCGCGCTGTGGCCGTCGAGGACCTGGGTCGCCTCCCCGTACAGCAGCCAGCCGTCCGAGCCGTCGTCCGCCGGGCGGGCCTGGATGCCTCCGGCCCTGCCTCCGCCCGCCCACTCTCCCGTGGTGTTGTCGCCGATCAGGGCGAGCGCGGTGGCAAGGCCCCCGCCGGGGACGGCGAGTGCGCAGGTCAGGGACCCGTCGGCAATACGCGGCAGCAGGTCGGCACGCTGGGCGGGGGTACCGAGCGCGGTGATCAGGGGGGCGCCGAGGCCCGAGGTGGCGAGCAGTGGGGAGGGCAGCAGGGCCCGGCCGGTCTCCTCACAGGCGAGGGCGAGTTCGGGGAGCCCGCAGCCGACGCCCCCGTACTCCTCGGGAAGCGCGAGCCCGGGCAGCCCGAGCTGCTCGGACAGCCGCGCCCACAGCCGGGGGTCGTGGCCGTCGCCGGTGAGCACGGCGGCCCGGACCTCGCTCGGGCCGGAGCTCTTGGCCAGCAGCTCGCGCAGGGTGCGGCGGATCTCGTCCTGTTCCGCGGTGAAGGCGGTGTCCATGGGGCCCTCCATTTCTGACGAGGCGTCATGCTAGGGGGGCCGACTCCAGATGGACAGCCTTCTGCACAGGTCGGCGCCAGAAGCGGAGGCGGAGGCGCCGCAAGGGGCCGGGGCGGAGGCGGGCCGGGGCGGGAGTGGAGGCGGAGGGCGGGGGCGGTCGCCCGGCTGGGGCGGCGGTGGCCCTCCCGGCCGGGGTCAGCAGATCAGCCGACGTCGACAGAACCGGCCGGGGCGGGAGAACCGGCCGGGGCGGGAGAACCGGCCGGGGCGGGAGAACCGGCCGGGGCGGGAGCGGCCCAATCGGCCCGGGTCAGCAGAAACGGCCTGTTGAGCAGATCCAGCCGGGGTCGACCGCGGCCACCCGGCCCGGTCGGCGGAAACGGCCGAGGCCGGCAGCACCCCACCCGGCCCGGGAGCAGCAGAACCAGCCGGCGGTGCGGTGGCCTCACCCGGCCCACATCAGAAGTTCCGGCCGAGGCCGGCAGTTCCGGCCGCGATCAGCTGATCCGTCCCGGGTCGGCGCCCGGATCGGCGCCCGGATCGCCGCTCGGGTCGGCCGCCGTCGCCGTCGCCACCGCCGTCGCGCGGAGCAGATCGCGCACCAGGTCGTAGTCGATCTTCTCGATACGCCGGAAGCGCAGACACCCCTTGCCCATGTCATGGCCCGCCAGCCGGCTTTCGAAGGCTTCCCGCACGTCCACACGCAGCAGATAGAGGGAGATGTACTGCTTCTGGTTGGCGAAGGCGATCTCTCCCTGTTCCGCTCCGGGCCGCCGGTACACCGGCATCCCGTACGCCATCAGCTCCTCGTAGCCCGCCAGCTCCGTACGGCACAGCTCCCGGATACGCGCCAGCGCGGTTCGCCTGCCCTCGTCCGTCACTTCCGCGAGGTAGCCGTCCACGTCCGGCGCGGTGCTCTGGACCATGTTCCGCTCCCTACTCCACTCCCGGTATCTGATGTACCGTCAGATTTATGTCTACTCCCCCGCGGGCTGCCCGCAAGGTCGCCATCGTCGGCATATCCCTGTCGGACGGCGGACGTGTCGACGGTCCCACCCCCTACACCCTGCACGCCCAGGCCGCGCGCCGCGCGCTGGCCGACTCGGGTCTCGACCGTTCGGTCGTCGACGGCTTCGGCTCGGCCGGACTCGGCACGCTCGCGCCCATCGAGGTCGCCGAGTATCTGGGGCTGAAACCGCGATGGGTGGACTCGACGGCCGTCGGCGGAGCGACCTGGGAGGTCATGGCCGCGCATGCCGCCGATGCCATCGCCGCGGGTCACGCCAATGCCGTCCTCCTTGTCTACGGCTCCACCGCCCGTGCCGACATCAAGGCCCGGCGCCGCACCTCCAATCTCTCCTTCGGCAGCCGGGGGCCGCTGCAGTTCGAGGTGCCGTACGGGCACACCCTCATCGCCAAGTACGCCATGGCCGCGCGCCGCCATATGCACGAGTACGGGACCACGCTGGAGCAGTTCGCCTCGGTCGCCGTCCAGGCGCGGGCGCACGCCGCTGCCAACCCGGACGCCATGTTCCGCGACCCGATCACCGTGGACGACGTCCTGGACGGGCCGATGATCGCCGATCCGTTCACCAAGCTGCACTGCTGCATCCGCAGTGACGGGGGCTGCGCCGTACTGCTCGTCGCGGAGGAGTACGTCCCGGACACGGCGAAGGCCCCGGTGTGGATCCTCGGCACCGGCGAGTACGTCTCCCATACGACCATGTCCGAGTGGGACGACTTCACTATCTCCCCGGCCGCGGTCTCCGGACGTCTCGCCTTCGAACGCGCCGGGCTCGGCCCCGGTGAGATGGACATCGCCGAGATCTACGACGCCTTCACCTATATGACCCTGGTGACCCTGGAGGACCTGGGGTTCTGCGACAAGGGCGAGGGCGGCGCGTTCGTCGAGAAGGGGCGGATCGGGCCGGGCGGCGAACTGCCCGTCAACACCGACGGCGGCGGCCTCTCCGCCTGCCACCCCGGGATGCGGGGTCTGTTCCTCCTGGTCGAGGCGGTACGGCAGCTCCGCGGTGAGGCCGGCGGCCATCAGACCCTCCGGCGCGACGGCGAACCTCCCCGACTGGCCGTGGCCTCCGGCACGGGCGGCTGGTTCTGCTCCTCGGGAACGGTCGTCCTCGGCCGCGACTGAGTCACGGGTGGTGGTGGAAGGACAGGGAGCCCGAATGCGGGGGCGCGGACGTTCCGCCTCTCCGGCTGTTCGAGGAGCGGGGTCCGGGACGGAGCCCGTATGCGGGAGCGCGGTGGGTCGGGGGCCGGGAGCCTCGGGCGGCCGTCGGGGTGCGGTTGACTGGGGTGATGGACAACGACCCGGGGGCCGCGTTCCGCAGCCTCCTGCACAGCCAGCGTGTCTGGGACACCGACCTGCCCGTCTTCGATCCGGCCGACGCGCCGGACGAGCCGCTGCCGCTGTTCCATCAGTGGTTCGCCCAGGCCGTGGCGGCGGGGCAGCCGGAGCCGCACACCATGGCCCTGGCCACCGTCGACGAACACTCCCGTCCCGACGTACGCACCCTGATGCTGCACGACGCCGACGAACGCGGCTGGCACTTCGCCTCCCACACCACCAGTGCGAAGGGGCGTCAACTGGCCGCGTGTCCCGAGGCCGCCCTCGGCTTCTACTGGGCCGCCCAGGGGCGCCAGATCCGTGTCCGGGGTCCGGTCGGCGCGGCCGGGTCCGACGTGAGCCGGGCCGATCTGCACGCCCGGTCCACGGGTGCGCTGGCCGCGGCGCTCACCGGTCACCAGAGCGAGGTCCTCGGCTCGCTCGACGAACTCGCCGCCGCCTCCCGTACCGCCTGGCAGCGGGCGCAGGCGGAGCCGGACGCGGCCGTTCCGACGTGGACGCGGTACGTCCTGGAGCCGCGTGAGGTGGAGTTCTTCCAGGGGCATCCCGAGCGGCGCCATGTGCGCCTCCGGTACGGACGTGGTTCCGGCGGCGGGTGGCGGCGGGAGCTGCTCTGGCCCTGAGCGCGCCCGGCCCCGGGCTCGGGGCAGCGGAGGTCCGCGTCCTCCGCATGCGCGGGCGCTTGCGGGGCTCCACCCCGGACCCCGCTCCTCAAACGCCGGAGAGGCTGAAAATCCCGCACCCCGCCACAACAACCCCACACAGGCCGAAAACCAAGCCCCTCCCCGCAACCACCACCCCCGCATGCGCGAGCACTCGCGGGGCTCCACCCCGGACCCCGCTCCTCAAACGCCGGAGAGGCTGAGAATCCCGCAGCCGCGCTCCTCAATGGCGGGGAGGGGCACGTTCCCTCAGTCGCTGCTCCGGGGGCGGGTCTCGCGGAGTTTTGAGGCGTGGCCGAAGCCGATGGCCGCGGTGAAGGGGTGGATCAGCTCCTCGCTCAGCCGGCCGTCCTGAAGCAGCGGGAACAGGGGGAGCACACCGCTCGGGCGGGCGTCGGCGCGCAGGAACGCGCGGCTGTAGAACGCGGCGGACCAGCGGCCCTCGGGGTCGCGCCACTCCTCGGCCAGGCCGGGGGCATGGGCCGTCAGGACCGTGTGCTCCCGCCCGGCGAGCCGCGCGAAGAGCCGGGCCGCGGGCTCGCCGCCCGTCGTGTACTCGGAGTGGTACAGCCGAACGCGCCGGTCACGGCCCCGGGTGCGGTCGCCGAACCAGGCGAGCAGCCGTTTCTCGTACTCCGGGGTGCTGATCCCGGTGAGCCGCTCGTTGAGGGACAGGTCGAGGTCCCACCACTCCCGCCAGGCGTCGGAGAACTCCGCCGGGTCCGCGCCGAACAGTTGCGGCGGATAGTGCCGGGGCAGCGGGATCGGGCCCTGGCGGAGGAGCCCGAACATGCCCGGCATACAGCTGCTGAAGCCGCACACGGTGACATTGCCCAGACCGGGCGGCGGCTCCGGGACCGTGATGCCCGCCCGGGGCACCGGCATCACCGGCAGGGCCCCGACCTGGGCGCTGCTGCCCTGCCAGCGGGAGAAGTCACCGCCGGGGCCCGAGCCGCCCGGCGGGCGGTAGCCGAACCGGTGGAGGAAGTGGATCACTTCGAGGAGCAGCCGGTGCATGCCCGCCTGGGAGCCGAACGGCTGCCAGGCGTGCTGCCCGTTCTCCTTGCTGCCCTTCTTGTCGGGTTTCAGCGCGGGGAAGACCGGCAGCACCACAACGGCCGGGCGTCCCGACACGTGCTGGGACTGGATGAGTGCGAGATCGCGCATCAGATGGCGGTAGCCGACGACGACATACGGCTGTTCGGCGGCCCGGCCCTCCGTGCCGAGCGCGTAGGGATAGCCGCTGCGGAAGGGGTAGGTGGTGTGCGGGTACTTCCCGGTGAGGGTGCTCGGTGTGAAGTAGCAGATCACATCGAGGGCCGCCCGGGATCCCGCACCGGAACCCGCCGCCGGCGCGGAGGCACCGGAGGCGGAAGCTCCCGAGGAGGCGGAGCCGTCGGGCGGGGCCTTCGGCGCCCATACCGCGACCAGGAAGCGGGGCTCGCCGGGCCGTCTGCCGGAGACGCTGCCGTACTCCAGCCAGAGGAAGCCGCCCGTGTCGGCGAGGGCGACGGTCCTCTCGGTGGTGCGGAAGCGGTCCCAGCCGTCCTTGTCGGTCTCGCCGAGGGCGGTGGGGGACTCGTCGTCCGAGCCGGGCGAGTCCTGGAGCGTACGGATCCCGGCCTTCTCCAGCCACATCGGGGTGAGCGGGGCGCCCGGGAGGTTCAGGGAGGCGTACCGGCGGGGCTGGCCGTTTCCCTCCGCGAAGAACACTCCGGACGGATCCTCGCCCGTGCCCGCCGCCGCCCTGGCCGCGAGCGGGGCCTGACGGATCCGGCCCAGCTCGACCGTGACGGAGATGTCGTCGCCGCTGCGGGTCACGACGGCTCCCCGGTTGTCCCAGTGGACGGTGGTGTCCGGTTCGGCGGGCGGCCGTGAGGGGAGCGCGGAGGAGGTGAGGGTCAGTGCCTCGTCCACGTAGTCGGGGTGGCGGATCACCAGCGAGATCCGGAACCAGCCGGTGAAGAAGAGGGACAGCAACGCGGGGCGGTCCGCCGGAACCGTGACCGTACGGGAGGCGGGGGTCGGGGTGATGGGGTCCGTCCACTCCATCGTGACCTGCGCCTGGCCGGCCGGGGGGATTCCCCGGACGTCCTGGATCGTGAGCGTCAGCCGGTCCGCCATCAGAGCTGGGTCCCCGTCTTGGGGTCGTACCGGACCTCCGTGGCGACGATCTGGTCCGTGGGCATGATCTCGATCCACTGGTCGAAGACCTGGAACGGCACCGCGCCGGACGCCTCGAACCCCTTGTCCAGCGGGTCGAATCCGCGCTCGTAGACCTTGTCGGCGGGCAGATAGTTGACCGGCGTGCCGTCCGGCAGCCGCTCACTCACCTTCACCCGGGACTTCTCCCACTCGCCGGAGATCACCACCGCGAGATAGCGGATGGCGTCGTGCACGGTGAGCCGGTCGACGGTCAGTTCGCGATAGCGGGCGGCGAGGGCGGGGTCCTTCCACTGATACCGCTGGAGGGCGATCAGCATGCGTCCGCGCTCCCCGGGGATCGCCTCCGCGTACAGATCGTCCAGCCCGTCGGTGCCCTCGACCCCGACATTCGTGAGCCACTCCAGCGCGTCGAACTCCCGGCCCTGCCGGATCGGCACCACCGCCTTGACCCAGGGCGCGTTCAAGAACGCGTTGCGGAGATTGTCGCCGTCGAGCTGGAGCAGCCAGCCGAGCGAACTGCCGAGGCGGGCGGGGGCGGAGTCGGCGGTGATGTAGTAGTCGTCGGCGGTGTTGGTGCCGCCCCAGCCGACGACCGTGCTTCTCTCGAACTCCTCCCGCTCGGTGTCCGAACTGAAGCCCAGGTTCTCCCTGACCGCCAGTCTGTTGGGCACCCACCACTCGGGCGCGACGAAGTAGAGCATCTTGTCGACGTCGAACAGGCTCTGCACCAGCTCGGCCATGACGTGCTGCGTCTGGGCGCCCAGACTGTCGAGTCCGGTGCCCCGGAAGAGCTGGCGGACCAGATCGCGGTAGACGACGACACGCTCCTCCTCGCGCAGATCCTCGAACCGGCGGGGGCCGATGGCGGAGGCCAGCTTCACCCGCTCCTGCGCCGCCTTGTAGAACGCCTCCTTCGCGACGCGCTCCTTCTCCTGGTCCACCTCCTTCAGCCGTTCCGCGTTCTCCTTCTCGATCTGGGCGATATAGGCGGCGGTGGGGCCGTAGTTCACGGTGAAGCGGTAGGGGAACATCTCCCCGTCGTCGCCGCTGTGGCCGCGCATACGCAGCTTGAGGACGTTGTTGCCCCCGGGGGCCGGCCGGATGTCCAGGGCCGCGACATTGCTGCTGGTCCACTGCACATTGGTGTGGCCCTTGTACTCGTATCCGTACTTCGGGTAGAGCTGGAGATCGTTCAGCTGGTCGTCGAAGTAGTCGTCGTCGGGGCCCTTGTGGGTGCCCTCCACGGTCTCCTGGTACTGCTCGGGCGCGGGGACGAGCTGGGCGGGCTGGACCTGGGTGTCCGGGGGCTGGGCGATATGGACGAGCCGGGCGACCCCGAGCTGGTCGCCGGGCCGGTCCACATAGGTCTGCCAGCACATCTGGGTGCCGATGTCCTGCACCTGGACGCCGACCTGGCGCATCTTGCGGCGCAGTTCGTAGTTGACGAGCTGCGCGGTGGTGTTCTGCAGGAGGTAGCGCTTGCTGGAGGTGTCCGTGGTCTCCACGACCGTCTTGAACGTCGACCTGAAGCTGCGCTTGATCTCCGAGGAGAGCTTGATGGTCTGCTGGCGCAGCTGCTTGTGGGTCTGCTCCTTGGCGGTCTTGCGGGAGTCCTCGGCGTCATAGCTCGTGCGCGCGGTGGCCTGGGTGTTGAACACCCCGAGCTTGCCGTCGGTGGTGACGTCCAGACTGACGCCGAACTTCGTACTGCTCTGGTTCTCCTCCCGGACGGACGAGGACAGCTCGTCCTCGGTCCTGCTCTCCTGCTCGCTGCGGTCGGTGGTCTCCAGCGACGACTCGGTCGTGCGCTCGGTGAGTGTACGGCGGGTGCTGATCTCGATCAGCTCGACGCTGGCGCCGGGGCTGAGCCAGATGTGCTGGACCGGCGGCCCGAGGAAGGAGTCGAACTCGAAGAAGTACTGGCGGAAGAGATGGACGACGCCGAGGGGCGAGAGGGACGCTTCCGGGAGCGCGACCGCCGCTCCCCCGTTCTCCCTGGCTCCCGGGGACCCCGCCGGGCCGACGCCCAGGAGGGCGGCGAGGGCGGCGACGGCCGGTACGTCCACCTGATGGGCACCGGCGGCGAACATCGCGTGCAGTACGTCGTAGCGCCCGGTCTGCTGCAACTGCCTGAGGGTGCCCGCGATCTGCGATTCCCGGGCGGCGAGCGCCGCCTTGCCGGACAGGTCGGGGGCCCCGGACGGGCCCGCTCCCCCGGCGTGGACGACGACCCCTCCCTGCGAGATCTTCGTCGCCGCCGTCCGCAGCAGCTCGGCCAGACCTTCCGGCCCGACGAGCCGGTCCCATACGGCCGGTTCCGTGAGGTCCTCCTTCTGGAGACGGGCGACCAGCTCCCGGGCGACCACGCCGTCGAGCACTCCGGGCAGGGCGGAGGTCACCGCCGGGACCGGTGAGCCGGGCTCGATGGTGATCACGGGGTCGGCCGCCGCCCGGGGATCGGCGCCCGGAGCATCGGCGGGATCCACCCACCGCGCGGACACACTGACCCCACCCGCTTCCCCTTCGGCAACGGCTCCCCCGGCCCCTCCCGGTCCGGCTCCGGCCTCCGCTCCCTCGCCGGGGAGCGCCGGCGCGGGCGGCACCGAGTACGACGGGCGCATTTTCTCGGTCAGCGCCGCGGCCAGCGACCGGTTCAGATCGCCGCCCGCCGTCCCGAACCGTCTGGACAGCCGAGCCGACTTCCAGCCCAGCAGCGGCTGATACACGCCGTACAGCTCCGACGCGTAGGGCAGAGAACCGTCGAACTTGGCGAAGTTGACCTTCATTGCGCACGCTCCCTTCGGGCCGCCCCGGACGCTTCCGGCGCGCATCCGGTGCCGTACGCAACAGGCTGCTCCCGAATGGAGGTTCGCGTATATGTCCGCAAAGACATCGCCGGTTGAAACCACCTGGCGGAGTGAGCGTCTGGCGTGCGTCCGCCAGATCTGAGAGGCCGGGGTCCGGATCAGCCCCGTTCGCGGACGCTATCGCCGCCCCGGGGCGGATACCGATCGGGCATTGTCACCGCCCCGGCCGGACGCTGATCGGACGCTATCGCCGCCCGTCCGGTGCGCCGGTCGGGGGCTATCGCCGCACCGGACGGAAGACCGGAACGGCCATCCCCGCGGGCACCTCCCCACCCCCGGCCTCCGCACGAGACCCGCCCTCGACACGCACCCCGCTCCCGGTACGGGACGACCCGTCCTCCACGCGGAAGGCGACCTCCAGTTCCATCCCGACGGTCAGCTCCCGCTCCTCGCACTCGACCACCTCGGTCATCATGCGCGGCCCTTCGGCGAGATCGACCACGGCGGCGGCATAGGGGACCCGCGCACCGAACGGCGGCAGATCGTTCCGGTGCACCACGGACCAGGTGTAGAGGGTCGCCCGTCCGCTCGCCCGCTCCCAGCCGACGTCCTCGCTCCAGCAGAACGGGCAGAACTCGCGCGGGTAGTGGTGGGCCTTCCCGCAGGCGCGACAGCGGCGGATCAGCAGCCGCCCCCCGGCCGCCGCGTCCCAGTAGGTACGGGTGAAGTCGTCGACATCGGGGGTCGCGGCCGAAGGCACGCCGGCGGAGGGCGCCGTGGCCGGCCGTATCGCGGCGGAGGGCGTCGCGGCCGGAGGCACCGCACCGGAGGACTTCGCGGCGGAAGGCGCCACAGAGGATGGCTCCTCGGCGGAAGGCGTCGGCGTACCACGGTTCGCGGTCATCAGAACAGTCCGATCGCGTTGTCGAGCGACCACGTCTGCCAGGACATCGCGAAGAGCGCCACGAACGAGATCAGGGCCATCATCGCGTTCTGCCCCTGCTCGGCCCAGTCGTGGATCATCAGCACCAGATAGAGCAGATTGAGCAGCAGCCCGCCGACGAGGGCTATCGGGGTGAGAAAACCGCTGATCAGGCCGAGTCCGAGGGCGAGTTCGGCGTAGACGACGATATACGCCATCACCTTGGGACGCGGCTCGACGATCTTCCGGAAGCCGTCCTTCACGAAGGGCCAGCGGTGCTTGCCCGCCACCTCGGCCGCCCACGCGATACCGGTCCCTCGCTCGAACCAGCCCTTCCTGTCCTTGTGCCGCCAGCTCTCCAGCCACCACAGGCCGAGACCGATACGGAGGACGGCGCCCCATTCGGCACCGGTGAGCCAGACGGTCTGCATCCGGACCGGACCTCCCTCTTCCCAAGTTTCTGACGGTACGTCAGTTCAGCCGATGGAGGCGCCGGAGCGCAAGAGGCATGCGCATCCGATCGGCCGGGCCGGACGAGAACAGGCACACGCAGTCAAGAAAAGGCGAGAAGAGGCGGGATCGGCCGGGAACAGACGCGAGCAAAGGTGATCAGAAAGGAAGACCGCCGGGAAGCAGCCGGGAACCAAGTCGGAACAAGCCGGAACCAGTCGTACCGTACGTGATCAATTCGCAATCGATTTCCGCCTTGACTGAGACCCATCAACAGAGCGCGGCAGTACGCTCACGCCTCATGGCCGGCGAAAAATCGAAGTCCGCGGGGAAGTCCGGAAGGAAGTCCCCGGCGGACAGAGGCGGGGGCTTCGACCGCACCGACGACCGACCCGTCTATGTCGTCGGAGGCGGCCCGGGAGGTCTCGCCGTGGCCGCGGCGCTGAAGGAGCGGGGCGTACGGGCCGTCGTACTGGAGAAGTCCGATGCCGTCGGCGCCTCCTGGCGGGGCCACTACGACCGGCTGCGCCTCCACACCACCCGGCGGCTGTCGGGACTGCCCGGTCTCCCCATGCCCCGGTCGTTCGGGCGCTGGGTCTCCCGCGACCATGTGGTCCGCTATCTGGAGAAGTACGCCGAGTTCCACGAGCTGGAGATCGTCACGGGCGTCGAGGTCTCCCGTATCGAACCGGCGGGCTCCGACTGGCTGCTGCACGCCACGGGCGGCCGGCGGCTCACCGGGCGCGCGGTCGTCGTCGCCACCGGCCACAACCACACCCCGCGGCTGCCCGACTGGCCGGGCCGCGACGGCTGGGGCGGCGAACTGCTGCACGCGCGCGAGTACCGCGAGCCGTCCCCCTACGCGGGCAAGGACGTCCTGGTCGTCGGCGCGGGCAACACCGGCGCGGAGATAGCCGTCGATCTGGCGGAGGGCGGCGCCGCGCGGGTACGGCTCGCGGTGCGCACGACCCCGCACATCGTGCGCCGCTCCCTGGCCGGCTGGCCCACCCAGCGCAGCGGCGTCCTGATCCGCAGGCTGCCCGCCGCGGTGGTCGACCGGCTGGCCCGGCCGCTCACCCGGATCTCCGTACCGGATCTGACCGCCCATGGCCTGCCGCGCCCGGACACCGGTCTGTACTCGCGGGTCAAGGAGGGCGCGATCCCGGTGCAGGACGTGGGACTGATCCACGCCGTACGTACGGGGAAGGTCGAACCCGTCGCGGCGCTCGCCTCCTTCGAGCCGGACAAGGCCGTCCTCGCCGACGGGACCAGCCTCGCCCCGGACGTGGTGATCGCGGCGACGGGGTACCGGCGGGCGCTGGAAGGGATGATCGGGCACCTCGGCGTACTCGACGCGAACGGGAAGCCCCTCGCACACGGCCGCCGCACTCCGGCGGGGGCGCCGGGGCTGTACTTCACGGGGTTCACCGATCCCATCAGCGGAATGCTCCGTGAGATGGCGATCGACGCGCGCAGGATCGCGAAGGCGCTGGCGGCGCGCTGAGGCGGGGTGGCGGCCGGGGAGGCGCGGGTCGGCCGGGGGCGCGGATGCGTTGACGGGCGCCGGGGCGCCGAGGGTCGCGCCCCGCTGACGTGCGCCGGGGCACGGATGCGTTGAGGGGCGCCTGTACGCCGAGGGGGCGCGGACGGGCTGAGGTGCGCCGACACACCAGCACGCCAAGAGGCGCGCCCTTGAGGGCCGCCGACCAGGTGTCCGGCCGACCTCCCGGCGAAGGAGGCGGACCGAGGGAGAGCCGTGGCCGGGCAGGGCCGCCAGTGAGGGGGCCGTACGCGATTACGCCGACCGGGCCCTCCCCTGTACGGCCCGGTCGGCGCAGCTCATCGCTCGCTCAACTCAGCGTCTGCGCGGACGACTGTGTTACTGTCCCCGCGATTCGGCCACGGACCCGGCGAAACCCGGTCATCCGCAGTCCGCTCCCGGTGGTTCCCGTACGAGCCGCCCGCCCCGAGCGAGCCACACCCACCCCACCGGAACCACCCTGAGGCCCCGGACCACTACCGGCCGGTGGCCCCGGCCCCGGTGAACCGCCTCCTGCCAAAGGCCCCGGCCCCCGGGCCACTTCGCCCCCGGACCGCCTCCGCCCCGAGGCCCCGGACCGCCCCCGCCCCCGCCCCCGGACCTTCTCCGCCCGGAGGCCCCGGCCCACCTCAGTCCGGACCCGTCCAGCGGTCTGCCGACGCCGTTTCCCGGGTATGGGACCCGAGTTCCCGGGTAGGGGACCCGAGAACCCCCGCACCCTTTGCCTGCAGACCCATTCCTGACATGCCGTCAGTTCTGTAATCTGACTATGCGTCAGTAACTTTGGACTTGGCAACGAGCAGGAGCGGGGCTCACGATGCTTGGATCTACTCACGGCACCCTCACCTCCGACCTCCGCGCACGCGTAGTGGCCTGCGGAGAACAGCCCCGCGACGCCATCCACGACACCGCGTCGGTCACCCCGGCCGACGGGGACAGGGATGTCAGCGGGCGTCCGCTGTACGCGCCCGTGCCCGATCTCGACCGGTTCTTCCGGCCCGCGTCCGTCGCCGTCGTGGGGGCGTCCGATGCCGAAGGCCGCCCCAACACGGGTATCACCCGGCAGCTCATCGACTGGGCCGGACGCGTGGGCGCGCGGCTCTACCCCGTCCATCCCACCCGGGACCGGGTCTTCGGGCTCCCCTGCGCCCCCCGCGTGGCCGACCTGCCCGAAACGGTCGATCTGGCCGTCCTGCTGGTCGGCGACCCCCTGCCCGTCATCGGTGAACTCGCCGAGGCCAAGGTCAGATTCGCCGTCGCCTTCGCCTCCGGATACGCCGAGACCGGCGAGGCGGGCGCCGCGGCCCAGACCCGGCTCGCCGCCGCCGTCGAACGGGCCGGCCTACGGCTCCTCGGCCCCAACACCAACCTCAACGCCTTCGAGAGGTTCCGCGACGACCTCGACGGACCGGCCATCGCGCTGATCACCCAGTCCGGCCACCAGGGTCGCCCGGTCTTCACCCTCCAGGAGCTGGGGGTACGCCTCTCCCACTGGGCACCCACCGGCAACGAGGCCGATCTGGAGACCGCCGACTTCATCTCGTACTTCGCGGAACGGCCCGAGGTCGGCGCCATCGCCTGCTACGTCGAAGGGCTCAAGGACGGGCGTTCCTTCCTGCTCGCCGCCGACCGGGCGGCCCGGCGCGGGGTGCCGGTCGTCGCCGTCAAGGTGGGGCGTACCGAGACAGGCGCGCGGATGGCCGCGTCCCACACCGGCAAACTCACCGGCGCCGACCAGGTCGTGGACGCGGCCATGCGGCAGTACGGAGTCATCCGCGTCGACGGGCTCGACGAACTCCAGGACACCTCCGCCCTGCTGGCCCGCGCCCGCAGGCCGCAGTCCGACGGGGTCGTCGTCTACTCCATCTCCGGCGGTACCGGCGCGCACTTCTCCGACCTCGCGACCGCCGCCGGGCTGCGGCTCCCCCGCCTCTCCGCCGCCAGGCAGGACGAGCTGCACCAGTGGATACCGGAGTATCTGAACGTCGCGAACCCCGTCGACAACGGCGGCCACCCCGTGGGCGACTGGCGCGGCCGGAAGATCATCGACGCCATCCTCGCCGACCCCGGGGTGGGGGTGCTGATCTGCCCGATCACCGGCCCGTTCCCGCCCATGAGCGACAAGCTGGCGCAGGACCTCGCGGACGCGGCCGAGGCGACGGACAAACTGGTCTGTGTGGTGTGGGGTTCGCCGGTCGGTACGGAACCCGCGTACCGCGAGACCCTGCTCGGGTCCTCCCGGGTCGCCACCTTCCGTACCTTCGCGAACTGCATCACCGCCGTACGCGCCTATCTCGACCACCACCGCTTCACCTCCGGCTATCTCTCCCCCTTCGACGAGGCCCCCCGCACCCACTCGCCCTCCTTCCGCAAGGCCCAGGCGCTGTTGCGCCCCGGCCAGCAGCTCAGCGAGCACTCCGCGAAGCAGTTGCTGCGGGCGTACGGGATCCGGGTGCCGCGCGAGCAGCTGGTGACCAGCGCGGCGGCGGCGGTCCGGGCGGCCGGGCTGGTCGGCTACCCCGTCGTCATGAAGGCATCGGGCACCCGGCTCGCCCACAAGACCGAACTCGGCCTGGTCAAGGTCGGTCTCACCTCCGCGAGCCAGGTACGCGACGCCTACCGCGAACTGACCGACATCGCGCGGTACGAGGGCATCGAGCTGGACGGCGTTCTCGTCTGCCAGATGGTGGAAAAGGGGGTGGAGATGGTCGTCGGCGTCACCCAGGACGCCCTGTTCGGGCCGACGGTGACCGTCGGGCTCGGCGGGGTGCTGGTGGAGGTCCTCCAGGACGCGGCCGTAAGGGTGCCCCCGTTCGGCGAGGGCCAGGCGCGCGCCATGCTGGACGAACTGCGCGGACGGGCGCTGCTGGACGGAGTCAGGGGCGGGCCACCGATGGACGTGGACGCGCTCGTCGAGGTCGTTCTGCGGGTCCAGCGGATGGCGCTGGAGCTGGGCGACGAACTGTCCGAACTGGACATCAATCCGCTGATGGTGCTGCCGCGCGGTCAGGGCGCGGTGGCGCTGGACGCGCTGGCGGTGTGCCGATGAACGAGGGGCCGCAGATGAAGCGGATGAACGAGGGGCCGCCGGAGGATCAGCCGGTGAACGAGGGGCCGTGGAAGGACGGACCGCCGGAGCACGGGTCACCGCAGGGTGTGCCGGACACCGCAGCTGCGGTGAGCGGCGGACCGGGAGACAACGGACCGGAGAACAACGGACCCGGAAGCAACGAATCGGGAAGCAACGAATCGGGGAGCAACGGACCGGGAAGCAGCGAATCGGGGAGCAACGGACCGGTGAACGCCGACGAGGTACTGCACCGGGTCGAGAACGGGGTCTCCTGGATCACCCTCAACCGGCCCGAGGCGATGAACGCGGTCACCTGGGACCAGCGTGAGCGGATCATCGCCCTGCTGGGGACGGCGTCCCGCGACCCGGAGGTACGGGCCGTCGTCATCGGCGCCACCGGCAGGGGGTTCTGCGCGGGGGCGGATCTGCGGGGCTCACCGCAGGCCGGGCGGGAGCGGATCGCCGGGGATGTCGCCCGGACGATCCGCCAGGGCGCGCAGCGGTTCATCGGGGCCGTACTGGACTGCGAGAAGCCGGTCATCGCGGCCGTCAACGGTACTGCCGCCGGTATCGGCGCGCATCTCGCCTTCGCCTGCGATCTGGTTCTCGCGGCCGAACCCGCGCGGTTCATCGAGGTGTTCGTACGGCGGGGGCTCGTCCCGGACGGCGGCGGAGCGTATCTCCTGCCCCGGCTCATCGGTCCGCAGCGCGCGAAAGAGCTGATGTTCTTCGGCGACTCCCTGCCGGCCGCCGAGGCGCAGCGCCTCGGGCTCGTCAACCGTGTCGTGGCCCCGGACGAGCTGGAGAAGACGGCCCGCGAATGGGCCGAACGGCTCGCCCAGGGGCCGACCCGGGCGCTCGCCCTCACCAAGCAGCTGGTGAACGCGTCGCTGGAATCCGACCGGGTGACGGCGTTCGCTGCGGAGGCGGCGGCTCAGGAGATCAATATGACGACCCGGGACGCGAACGAGGGCGTCACGAGCTTCGTCGAGCGCCGGACACCGGAGTACCGGGGCCACTGAGCCCGGGCCCGCCGGAGCTGTCCGGCCCCGGGGACCGGGTGCACCCAGGAGACGGAATGAACCCGGGACGGAGTGCACCCGGGGAACGGAATGGACCCGGGACGGAGTGGACCCGGACCGTTGAGCCCTGGGCGAGGCGGGCCCTGCCCCGAGCAGGTCCGTACCGTCCAGGGCCCGCTCATGGCAGTGAATCGCGGGCACCCACGTCCGTCATGTCGCCATGCCGTCGAACCAAGGCAGCCGCCGCTGACAAGTCCCGCCCCCGATCGCCCCATCACACGGGGCGCGGGGGCACGGGAAGCGGGTCCCTCTTCCGATCCCCGGACACCTGACCCCGGACACCCTGTCCCGCACCTTCACATCTGACGATCCGTCAGCTTCAATGGGTGTGTGATGGGACACGCGGCCATGGCCGCTACCGCCGTCCGGTACCTCCGTTCCGTCGGGGCGCCCACGGCCGCCGGGCCGGACGCCACGACCGCCGCCGAGCGGTTCGGCGTACTGCCGCGGCCCGAACTGCGGGCCGTCGGCGACGACGAGCGGCTGCCGCTCGACCCGGCGGAGTTCCGGCGGGTCCTCGGGAACTTCCCCACCGGGGTCACCGTCATCACCACCCGTGACGAGGACGGCCCCGCCGGATTCGCCTGCCAGTCGTTCTCCTCCCTGTCGCTCGATCCGCCGCTGATCGTGTTCATGGTCGGGCGTACGTCGACGACCTGGCCGCGCATCGCCCGCGCCGGGACCTTCTGCGTCAACGTCCTCGGCAAGGAGCAGGGCGGGCTGTGCCGGGGCTTCGCGGTGAGCGGGGCGGACAAGTTCGCCGGGGTGGCGAACGGGCCCGCGCCGGTGACCGGGTCACCGCTGCTGGAGGGCGTTCCGGCCTGGGTGGACTGCTCGGTCCAGGCCGTGCACACCGGGGGCGATCATCTGATCGTGGTGGGGCGGGTGGAGGCGCTGGGGGCGTCCGGGGAGAGCGAGCCGCTGGTGTTCCACCGGGGGACGTTCCGCCGGCTCGACAGCTGACCGGCGGCCGTACGGAGCCGGGCCCGCCTCCATGCCCGAGGGGCCCGCTCATGGCCGGGGCCACTTTCACGGCCGGGCCCGCACCTGGCCGGCCCGCACCTGGCCCGGAGCCCACCCGGCCGGGCCCATCCACAGAGGGGAAGGCTCCCCCGGCAGGAAAACCGGATGCCCGCCCTCCCCCGCCCTGTGTACCGTCCGGAGCGTGGAACCCCTCAGTGACCAACAGATCCGCACCTCCTTCGTGAACTGCACGAAGGGCGAGGCGAAGCGGCTCCGGCTGCCCCTCGACTTCGCGGATCTGCCCTGGCAGGACCTCGATTTCCTCGGCTGGACCGACCCGGGCGCGCCCCTGCGCGCCTATCTCGTCATCCCGCGGAAGACCGGCGGTCCGCTGGGCCTGAGCCTGCGTGTGCCGGGTACCACCAACTCCGGCGCGTTCAAGTCCAGCATCTGCAATGTCTGCCTGACCGGGCACGCCTCCTCCGGTGTGAGCCTGCTCGTCGCCCCGCTGGCCGGGGAGCGCGGGCGGCAGGGCAGCAGCGTCGGGCTGTATCTGTGCGCGGATCTCGCGTGCTCGCTCTACATCCGTGGCATCCGGCAGCCGAAGCTGCGGTTCGTCCGGAACGAGGAGAGCCTGACGGTGGACGAGAAGATCACGCGGGTGATGGGGAATCTGGAGGCGTTCGCCGCGAAGGTCACGGCCTGAGGGCTGTCCCGCAGGCGCGGGTGCGGCCGGGCGCCCCGGAGCAGGCCCGCGTACGTCCGTGGCATGAGGGCGCGGATAAGCCGAGGTCCCGGTGAACCCGGCGGCCCTGGCCGACGTCTCCGTACGCCTGCCGTCTCCCGGGCACGACCAGCCGCCCTGTCCCGTACGTCTCCCAGCCGCGTGCCGTACGTGCTCCAGCTTCTCGTACGCCCCAGATCTCGCCCCGATGACGGCAGCCTCCGAGTATCACGCGGCTGACCAGGCCCTCCGGCGGCAACTGACCCCTGATTCCCACGCGTTGTTACAGGTGTCAGCTGTTTCTCTCCCCAGACCAGGAGGAACCTTTGAGGAAGCGTGTGTTCGCTCTCGCCGGGGTCATGGCCATCGCCGCCGTGCCGGCGCTCGCCACGCCCGCCAGTGCCGTCAAACGCTGCGAGAGTCCCCCTCAGGATTACATCAGCAATATCCAGTTCGTCGTGGAGACCTGCGTGGAAAGGCACCACACCACGGGGAAATTCCAGGCACGCGTGACCGTGAAATGGACAAAACTGAACAACCCTGGTGGATTCACGCAGTTCGACGTCTACACGCGCCTGGAGCGGAACGACGCCTTGATAGAAGGCAGGAACTGCGACTTCGAATCCAAGATCAACAGATACGACAGCGGCGCGGAAACGTGTGCGACCGCGTGGTCGACCCGTAACCCGCCCCTGACGGGCGACGGGACGATCTACTACAACACCGGCCCCGGCCAGAAGACCTGGCAGCTCCCGGGGACGCCCTCCATCCGCTAGCGGAGCACCGTCGCGCAGACGGGGTGGCGCACAGCTCAGCGCCGCTCGGCCGGGACGTCCTCGGGCGTCCCGGCCGGGCCCCCGGCCACCGGGAGCGGGCCCGGCGCGAGCACCGGCAGCGGTTCGCGCCGGATCACCAGGGCCATCAGCGCCGCGACCGCGCACAGGGCGCCCGACGCGTACCAGATGACGTCGTACGAGCCGAACACGTCCCGTGACACCCCGCCCGCGTACGCGACCACCGCCGCGCCCACCTGGTGCGAGGCCAGCACCCAGCCGAAGACGATCGCGCTGTCCTCGCCGTAGTGCTCCCGGCACAGGGCGATCGTCGGCGGGACGGTCGCCACCCAGTCCAGGCCGTAGAAGACGATGAAGAAGATCATCGGGGGCTGGACGGTGGGCGCGAGCAGCATCGGCAGGAAGAGCAGGCTGATGCCCCGCAGCGCGTAGTACACGGCGAGCAGCCGGCGGGGCTCGTAGCGGTCGGTGAGCCAGCCGGACGCGACCGTGCCGATGACATCGAAGACGCCGATCACCGCGAGCAGCGAAGCCGCCGCCGTGATCGCCATGCCGTGATCGTGTGCGGCGGGCACGAAGTGGGTCTTGACCAGGCCGTTCGTGGAGGCGCCACAGATCGCGAAGGTGCCCGCGAGCAGCCAGAACGGTCCGGTGCGGGCCGCCTTGAACAGCACGGCCACCGCCCGGCGCGCGGCCCCCGGCACCGGGGGCGGCTTGGGCGTGAACCCCTCCGCCCCGTACGCGGCGAGCCCCACGTCCGCCGGATGGTCACGCAGCAGCAGCCAGACGAAGGGCACGACGGCGAGTGCGGAGAGCGCGACGGTGACGGCGGCCGGGCGCCAGCCGTGGTCCTCCACCAGCCAGGACAGTACGGGGAGGAAGACCAGCTGCCCGGAGGCTCCGGCGGCGGTGAGAACGCCGGTGACCAGGCCCCGCCGCTGGACGAACCAGCGGTTGGTGACGGTCGCGGCGAAGGCGAGGGCCATCGTGCCGCTGCCGAACCCGACGAGGATGCCCCAGTACAGCATCAGCTGCCAGGCCGCCGTCATGAACACCGTCAGGCCGGAGCCGACCGCAATCACCGTGAGGGCGACGGCCACGACCCGGCGTATGCCGAACCGGTCCATCAGGGCCGCCGCGAACGGCGCCGTCAGCCCGTACAGCGCGAGATTGACCGAGACCGCGAAACCGATCGTGCCGCGCGACCAGTCGAACTCCTCGTGCAGCGGGTCGATCAGCAGCCCGGGGAGCGACGCGAAGGCGGCGGCGCCGATGATCGTCACAAAGGTGACGGCGGCGACGTACCAGGCGCGGTGGACGTTACGGGGAAAGCGACGGGGCCGGAGCGGGCGGCGTGGAGAGCGCGCGATCTCGGGGGTTTCGGTCACGGTGTCCAGCTTCAGGGGGCCGGTGCGCCGCATCGAGTGGCCTGAGGGACAGCATTCGATAGGATCGGGCCATCGCCGCGACGCGGCATCCAACCCCACGAAGAAGGCCGCACGGGCCCGCATCTTCGCGCTGAGGGGGTGAGCTACCGGGCCATCGGTACGCAACTCGACGCCGAGTGCCTGCCCAGAGCAGGGCCAGGAAATGGAGTGCCATGACGGTTCGCTCCGTCTGCCGGAAGGCCCGGATCTCCTGCCACAGTCACTCGGCCACAGGGTCAGCCACCAGGGCGCGGACAAGCATCGTGCCCACGGCCCTGCCCTCTGGCGGATCGATCAGAGACACGCATACGTCGGAGAAGCCGTGCCCCGTCAGGCTGCGCCCCCACTCATCCGGGGTGCGGTCGTGCCGCAGTCCGGCTTCTGCGGGCTTGGGCCCCTGGCTTCCCGGGGGCACATGCGAGAAGGCCAGGATGCCGCCCGGGGCCATGCGCGAGCGGATCAGCGGGAGCAGAGTGTCCGGATCGACGAACCACACGGCGCCGAAGATCGAGAGTACGACGTCAAACGTCTCGTCCGTCTCGCTCAGGAACGCCGTCGCCTCCCCCGTATGGAAGGCGATGCCCGGCAGATTGCCCCAGCGCTCCAGCGCGACCGCCTCACGGGCGGGGGCAATGTCCACCCCGTGGCCTGTCGCGCCCAGTGTCACGAGGTGCGCGAGGTTACTGCCGCTCCCCGAGCCGAGTTCCAGAACCCGGCGTCCCGCCACGGGACCCAGGACGCCCTCGTCCGGCCCGTGATCTGCGTACTGGGTCCAGTTCAGCCAGGTCTTGTCGCCCTTGGCGTTCACGGTCCTGCGTGGCTTGCTCCCGGCCGCGTACCTGTCCCAGGACTCAGTCAATGACATGCGGTGATCCTTCCCGGCACAAGGGCCCACACCCAACGTACGGGCGGGGTGGGCCCCAACTCACGTGGTGGCCACTACTACTTGGGCGAGTCGTGGCATCCGGCGTGGCACTGGTTGCAGCCGACCGCGTTCTCCATGCCCCACAGATCGGGGTCAATCTCGAACCCGGCCGCCTTGATGGCCTTGATCGTCTGTTCCAGAACGAGCGGGCCGCCGGTCTTGAGGTCGTAGCCGTCCAGCGTCGCCTTGTCGTCGCTGACGCCCTGGACACCAGCCGCCCCCGGAAGTTCCGGCACGTGGTGGATGTACCGGCCGAAGTGTCGGCCGGTGAAGTGGTGGTACGGGATCGAGTCGAGCATGAACGAGTGCCATGCCTCGTCCACCTGCTTGGACGGGCCCATGAGAAGGTCCGGGTTCTCGGCGCACGTGACCAGGTAGGCGATGGCCTGTCCGAACTTGGCCTCTGCGAGTTCGCGCGTGTTCTCCGGATTGCGGAGGAGGAGGGCTACCTCGCGCTCCCAGACGTCCGGGCGGACGTACGCCTTCGGGTCGCGGATCACTACTGCCGTACTCATGCTGTCTTACCTCCAGGCAATTGGGGGTCCGTGCCGCTCCGGTCGTGTCGTCCACACCTGCGCTTGGGGCACGAGCAAGGCGGCATCAGGCCAGTAGCAAGGGGTCCGCCCTCACTCTCTCGTACAGGGACCGTGGCTTGGTCCGAGTGCCGTCGGCTCTCACCGCGCAAGCGTTGATACGGATGGACACGACGTCCATGTTCCGGACCGGCCGCCGCCATTGCGGCGATGTTCAGGGCGCCCCTCGGGCGTCATGTAGGCGTCACCCCGAGGGCGTCAAACCGGTGTCATTGGGGGCGTGACGTGGCTACCCTCGGATCATGACGACTACGGGCGAGGGCGAGCGAATCCCCAACGACGTGCTGACCTCCGTACGCAAGTCGATGAACCTCAGCCAAGACGAGTTCGCCCGGGGCTTACGTGGCGCAGGCGAGGAGCTGGGGGAGCCGAACGACGCCTCCAAGCGACTCGTGCAACGCTGGGAGTCCGGGGAGACCAGGACATGCCGTCCGCTGTATGCGCGGGCACTAAAGCAGTTCACCGGCCGTGCCCCCGAGTGGCTGGGGTTTGCGATCCCAATGGCACGTGTCCACTCGGACGGGGCAGGAGGCCACGACATGGAGGCTGGGGAAGTCGGCACAGCTGACGCGGCTGCCACAAGCCCGGAGCAAGGGCCGCAGAGCGAGTACGTGGGCATCTGGCTGTCTCGGTACGAGTTCTACTCGTCCAGCCGTGACGAGACATTCGACTGCAAGCATCACATTGTGATCGTCCAGCACGGCAACCGGCTGACAGCCCAGAGTCTGCCCGGAGCGTCGACCAACCCGGACAGCCCGTTGTCTCTGGATCTCACGGTTGACCGGAACGTCGCCACTGGCACATGGACTGAGCAGACGGCTGCTGACGGGTACTACCAGGGCGCCCGGTACCACGGCGCGATTCAGCTGCTCATCGAGCCGACGGGCCGACGCATGACGGGCAAGTGGGTCGGGTTCGGCAAAGACTTCGATGTGAACACGGGCCCGTGGGAACTGCGCCTGCTCGACCGATCCACAGGCCGCGCGAGCATTGAGCGGTACTCGACCACGCCACAGTGAGATACAGGGCGCTCCCCTCCGGGAGCCGCCCCGCGCAGGCGGGCGTCGCGGAGCACCGTAGCGAGTGGCCCGAGGGACAGCATTCGATAGGATCGGGCCATGGCTGCCGTACCGCAGAAGAACCCGCGCGGGGCACCGCACCGGATCGCCGTGCTGGCTCTCCCCGAGGTCATTCCCTTCGAGCTGAGCATCCCCCACCGGATCTTCGGCCGGGCCTTCTCCCCGAGCGGTGATCCGCTGTACGAGGTGATCACCTGCACCGCCGCCCCCGGCCCGGTCTCCACGACGGCCGACTTCGCGGTGTACGTGGACCGCGGCCCGGAAACACTGGCCGAGGCGGACACGGTGATCGTCCCGGCCGCGTACGAACCCCCCGAACTGTTCCGGGAGGGCCGCCTCCCCGCGGAGATCACCGAGGTCCTCGGCCACATCCGCCCCGGCACCCGGCTGGCCTCCATCTGCACCGGCAGCTTCCTGCTGGCCGCGGCCGGATTTCTCGACGGCCGGCCCGCCACCACGCACTGGGACTGGGCCGACCGGCTCCAGCGGTTGTTCCCCTCCGTCCGGGTCGATCCCGACGTGCTGTACATCGACGACGGCGACGTCCTGACCTCGGCGGGTGTGGCGGCCGGGATCGACCTCTGTCTGCACATGGTCCGGCGCGACCACGGGGCGGCGGTCGCCAATGACGTGGCCCGGCGCAGTGTCGTACCCCCGCACCGGGACGGCGGCCAGGCGCAGTACATCCGGCGCCCGGTCCCGGAGGCACGGTCGGCGACGACGTCCATGGCCCGCGACTGGGCGCTGGAGCGGCTGCACGAGCCGATCCGGCTGCGGGACATGGCGGAGCGGGAGTCGATGAGCGTACGCACCTTCACGCGCCGCTTCCGGGACGAGGTCGGTGTGAGCCCCGGGCAGTGGCTCACCCATCAACGGGTCGAGCGGGCACGGCAGCTGCTGGAGTCCACGGACCTCTCGGTCGACCAGGTGGCACGGGACTCGGGCTTCGGCACGGCCCAGTCGATGCGGCAGCATCTCCAGACGGTGCTGGGCGTGGCCCCGACGGTGTACCGCCGAACATTCCGGGCAGATGGGGCGGGGGTGACATAAACCGCGAGAGCGGTGCTCCGGAGTGAGAGCAGTGCTC
Source organism: Streptomyces sp. NPDC051018 (assembly GCF_044456085.1). NCBI lineage: Bacteria > Bacillati > Actinomycetota > Actinomycetes > Kitasatosporales > Streptomycetaceae > Streptomyces > Streptomyces sp. NPDC051018. The sequence continues at coordinate 158,243 of NZ_JBITFN010000007.1, read as the reverse complement.
CGGGACGTGAGCGGTAGGTGCGGACGGAACCGGTGCTCCGGAGCGTGAGCAGCGAGCACGGGCATGAGCAGTGCTCCGGCCTGCACATCGTGCTCCGAAGCGTGAGCAGTGCTCCGAGACGCGATCAGCGCTCCTGAGCACACCGCTCCGAAACAAGAGCACCGCTCTCGGGCCGTCACCAGCCCCACCTGCCAGCACCGTGAACACCGCACCAACACGAGAGCACTGCTCCGATACACGAGCAGCAGTCCGTGTCCCACCGCACCACAGCAAGAGCACCGCACCAACACGAGAGCACTGCTCCCAACCCGGAGCGGGAGCCGCGTGAGCCCGGCCCCGCAACCAGAGCACCGCTCTAGAACGTGAGCACCCCGCGCGCAACACGCCCCCCGTGGGCGTCGTCCGCCGCCCTGGTGAAGTCCTCGATCGGGTAGGTCTCGGTGACGAGTTCGTCCAGCAGCAGCGTGCCCGTCCGGTACATCCCGGCGTAGAGCGCGATGTCGTGCTGCGGACGCGACGAACCGTAACGGCACCCCAGGATCGACTTGTCCAGGAACATCGCCGCCGGCAGGAACGTCGCCTCCGCCGTCGGCGCGGCCATCCCGAGCAGGATCGCCTGGCCGCCGCGGTCCAGCAGGTCGACCGCCTGCCGGATGAGCCCCGTGTGCCCGACGCACTCGAAGACATGGTCCGCCCCGCCGGGCAGAACGGCCGCCACGTCCGGCACCGCCCCCAGGAAGTGCGTCGCCCCGAACGTCCGGGCCGTCTCCTCCTTCGCCGGGTTGGTGTCCACCGCCACGATCACCGACGCCCCCGCGATCCGGGCACCCTGGAGCACGTTCAGGCCGATGCCGCCCGTCCCGATCACCACCACCGTGTCCCCGCGGCCCACCTTCGCGCGGTTGAGGACGGCTCCGACGCCCGTCAGTACCCCGCAGCCGATGAGCGCGGCCGAGGTCAGCGGGATGTCGTCGGGGATCTTCACCGCCTGGACCGCCTTGACGATCGTGCGTTCGGCGAAGGCGGAGTTGGACGCGAACTGGTAGAGACTCTCGCCGCCGCGCGAGAAGGGACGGCCCGGGCGGCCGATCGCCTTGCGGCACATCGTGGGCCGTCCCCGGTCGCAGTCGCCGCACGCACCGCAGTTCGCCAGGGTGGACAGCGCCACATGGTCCCCCGCCGTCACATGCCCCACGCCCGGACCGACGGCCTCCACCACACCCGCGCCCTCGTGCCCGAGGACCACCGGCACAGGGAAGGGAATCGTTCCGTCGATCACCGACAGATCGCTGTGGCACAGCCCCGCCGCCGCGACCGACACCAGGACCTCCCCCGGCCCCGGATCCCGTATCTCCAGATCGTCGACGAACCCGGCCCGCTTGCCGTCGAAGACGACGCCTCTCATCCGGTCTCCCTCGGTAGGCCGAGTACCCGCTCGGCGATGATGTTGCGCTGGATCTCGTCCGAGCCGCCGTAGATGGTGTCGGCGCGGGTGAAGAGGAACATCCGCTGCCCGGCGTCGAGTTCGTACGGCCGCTCCCCGCTCCAGTCGTCCGGACCGACGGTCGCGCCCGGCCCCCGTACGGCCATCGCCAGCTCACCGAGCCGCTGGTGCCAGCCGCCCCAGAGCAGTTTGGCCACGCTGGGCGCGCCGGGGTCGCCTCCGGTGCCGAGGGTGCGCAGGGCGTTCCAGCGCATGGTGCGAAGTTCGGCCCACTGGCGTACGAGACGTGCTCTGATCTCGGGGTCGTCGGCGGCTCCCGTCTCGACGGCCGTACGGATCACCTCGTCCAGTTCCGCCTCGAAGCCGATCTGCTGGACAAGGGTGGACACCCCGCGTTCCAGGGCGAGGAGGCCCATGGCGACCTGCCAGCCGTTGCCCTCACCGCCGACGAGATGTCCGGCGCGGGCGACGGCGCCGTCGAAGAAGACCTCGTTGAACTCGCTGGTGCCGGTCAGCTGGCGGATGGGCCGGACCTCGACCCGGCCCGGCTGGTCCATGGGCACGAGCAGGAAGGACAGCCCGCGGTGGCGGCGCGAGCCCGCTTCGGTGCGGGCCAGGACGAAGCACCAGTCGGCGTCCTGGGCGAGCGAGGTCCAGATCTTCTGGCCGGTGACCCGGTAGGTGTCCCCGTCGCGTACGGCGGTGGTGCGCAGGCCCGCGAGGTCGGATCCGGCGCCGGGTTCGCTGTAGCCCTGGCACCACAGTTCCTCGCCCCGGGCGACGGGCGGCAGGAACCGGTCCTTCTGCTCCTGGGTGCCGAAGGCGATCAGCGTGGGCGCGAGCAGGTTCTCACCGATGTGGCCGACCCGGCCGGGGGCGCGGGCGCGGGCGTACTCCTCGGCCCAGACGACCTGCTGGGACAGGGTGGCGAGCCGGTTGCCCCAGCCGTCCTCGGTCCAGCCGATGCCGATCCACCCGGCGGCGCCGAGGACCCGCTCCCACTCCCGGCGGGCCGCGAGCCCCAGGTGCTCGCTGCCGGGGCCGCCGCCGATACCGCGGTGCGATGCCCGCAGATGGGTCCGCAGCCAGTCGCGGGCTTCGGAGCGGAAGGCCGTGTCGTCCATGCTGGTGCCCTTCTTTGCGCGGGGTGCGGGTTGCGGTTGCGGGCCGGGAGTGCGGGTGGCCTGGCGCGCGGGCCCCAGGAAGCCTCTGGTTCTTCTCGGGGCTCCGCCCCGGACCCCGCGCCGCAAACGTCGGCGAGGCTGAACATGACCCCGCCGTCCCGGAGGCCGGGGAGGCTGAACATGACCCCCGCCGTCCCGGAGGCCGGCGGGTGCGGGCCCCTCAGGTGTTGGGCCGCTCGCCCGACTTCGCGGCGCGCGCCATGTCCTCCAGGACCGCGAGCATCGGCATCGGGTCGGTGCCGACCGTGCCGGGGAGGAAGTCCGCGATCTTCTCGGGGGTCCAGGAGCCCTCGGCGTACCCCGCGCGCAGTTCCCTCGGCTGGGCCCAGACCGCGATCTTGGGCCCGGCGATCGTATAGACCTGGCCGGTGATCTCGCGGGCCCGGTCGGAGAGCAGATAGACCACGAGTGCCGCGACGTCCTCGGGTTCGCCGATCTCCTTCAGCTCCATGGGGACGCCCGCGGACATCCGGGTACGGGCGACGGGGGCGACGGCGTTCGCGGTGACGCCGTACTTGTGCAGCCCCAGTGCGGCGCTGCGGACCAGTGAGATGATCCCGCCCTTCGCGGCGGAGTAGTTGGCCTGGGCGACGGAGCCCTGGTGGTTGCCGCTGGTGAAGCCGAGGAGCGTGCCCGAGCCCTGCTTGCGCATCACGGCGCTCGCCGCCCGGAAGACGGTGAAGGTCCCCTTGAGGTGGGTGGCGACGACAGGGTCCCACTCCTGCTCGGACATGTTGAAGAGCATGCGTTCGCGGAGGATGCCCGCGACGCAGACGACACCGTCGAGCCGCCCGTACTCGGCGAGCGCGACGTCCACGAGACGCTGCCCGCCCGCCATGGTGGAGATGTCGTCGGCGACGGCGACGGCGGTGCCGCCCGCCTCCGCGATCTCGCGGACTACGGCGTCGGCGACCTCGGACGCCGGTTCGCCGCCCTCGACCGAGACGCCGTAGTCGTTCACGACGACCTTCGCACCCTCGGCCGCCGCGGCCAGGGCGACGGCGCGGCCGATGCCGCGTCCCGCTCCGGTGACGGCGATGACCTTGCCTGCCAAGAAGTTCCCCACGCCCGGCCCCTTCCCGCGGTTTCTGACGGACCGTTAGATTCTATGGGCAGTCAGTCAGTCGAGCACAACCCCCAGGAGGCCCGATCCCGATGTCACTGCCACCGGAGTTCCACGAGATCGCCGAGCGCGTGAACAACTGGGGCCGCTGGGGGGAGGCGGACGAGATCGGGACGCTCAACCTGATCACCGACGAGGTCGTACGGGAGGCCGCGGCCACCGTCCGGACGGGCCGGCGGGTCCCCCTCGCGCTGCCGCTCCAGCAGGACGGCGTCCAGACCGGGCTGATCCCGGGCCGGGTGAACCCCCTGCACACGATGGTGCAGATCAATCATGAGATGTTCGGCCCGGGCACGGTCGCGACCAGCGACGACGCCGTGACGATGGGCCTTCAGTCGGCCACGCACTGGGACGCGCTGACCCATGTGTCCCACGGCGGCCGGATCTACAACGGCCGCCCGGCGGACACGGTCACCGCGCACACGGGGGCCCGGTTCAGCGGTATCGACAAGGTGCCGTACCTCGTCTCCCGGGGCGTGCTGCTCGATGTGGCCGGGGCGAAGGGGCTGGAGAGACTTCCTCCGGAGCACGCGGTCACGCCGGAGGACCTCGACGAGGCGGCGGAGTTCGGCGGGGTGACGGTCGGGGCGGGGGACATCGTGCTCGTACGCACCGGTCAGGCCCAGGTGCTGCTCGGCGGTGACAAGCACGGGTACGGCTTCCCGTCGCCGGGGCTGTCCGTGCGGACGCCGGAGTGGTTCCACGCCCGCGATGTCGCCGCCGTCGCGAACGACACCCTCACCTTCGAGATCATCCCGCCCGAGATCGAGGACCTGTGGCTGCCGGTGCACGCGCTGGACCTGGTCGAGATGGGCATGCTCCAGGGCCAGAACTGGAATCTGGAGAACTTGTCCACAGCCTGTGGAGAACATCGGCGGTACGCCTTCTGGCTGTCCGCGATGCCGGAACCCTTCGTCGGCGGCACGGGGACACCCGTCGCCCCCGTCGCGGTCTTCTAGGGCCTGCCACACGGGCCGCCACCCGCGCTCGCCACCGCCGGAAGTGGTGCTCGGACGGGCGTACGGGGAGGGGGTGCCTTGCCTGTCCGTGTACGGCGCCCGAGGTCCGGGCGAGGGCGGGGTACGGCACCAGGGCCCCGAGGCTCCCCGGGCACTCCGCCCGCGCCCCGCCGCGAGGACCGGGACCCCGCTGCCGGGGGATCCACCGGTTACGGCGGCGCCCGGACCGCGCGTACAACCGGCGCCCGGCACCGGGACCGCGCGCCGCCGCCGGGCCGCCCGGCCGCGCCTCCGCCGGACTACCGCCCGGCCGCCCTACCGCCGTACCGTCGCAAGGCCCCGGGGCCCGCGCGCGTACGCCATCTCCGGCACGCCCCGGTCCACCTCGCACCAGATCGCCTTGCCGGCGCCCTCACGCTCCCAGCCCCAGCGGTCGGCGAGCCCGTCGACCAGTTCGAGACCGCGGCCGTTGGTGTCGTCGTCGTCCGCGCTGCGGCGCCTCGGGGGGCGGGAGCAGTTGTCGGCGACCTCGACGCGGACCGTGCCGGCCTCCGCCGCGCCCGCGCCGAAGAGCATGCGCAGCACGGCGGGACAGCCGGTGTGCACCACGGCGTTGGTGACCAGCTCCGAGATCAGCAGGATCAAGGTCTCGGCCAGCGGCTCGTCGTCCCCTATCCCGGATCCGACGAGCCGCGAACGCGCCCATCTCCGGGCCCGCCCCACCTCCGCGGGATCGGGTCCGACCTCCAACTGAACCTGGAGCACCTGCACCGCTCACACCATCCGAACCGGCGGACACTTCGCCTCGCGCCTCGACTGGGTCATCGACAACCTCGACCAGGTCACTGAACGTGACTCCCTTACGAGACAGCATGGTTGACGTACAGTCACCGCAACAAGCGCTTCAGGCATATTCCAGCGCCAAGGAGTACCCGTGGTGCATACTGTGCGACGCCCGCTGCGGGGAGTCGAACAGAGGCTCGCGAGCCGCTCATCCGTGGCGTGAGCGGCGCGCATTCCCGGACGCGGAGCCGCCTCATCGGCAACACCGCGACATCCCCGCCTCGGAACGACTCGCATCTCACGGAGCGTACCGGAGCGATGCCCCGGCGACGGCCCGTGACGAGTCATCCGAAGGACACAACCCGGTATCGACACAACGTGACGCTTCAGAGTGCTATGGCGAGAGCTTCCGCCTGGATCTCCTCCGCCTCGGCCGCCGTGGGCCACATCCGGGCGCGGACCCAGGCCCGTTTGAGATGCAGATGGACATCGGCCTCCCAGGTGAAGCCCATGCCGCCGTGGACCTGGAGGCAGTCGCGGGCGTTGTGTACGGCGGCGTCGTCCGCGAGGAGTTTGGCCCCGGCGATCTCGGTGGGGTCCCCGGTGACGGCGGCGGCGTAGACGGCACTGCGGGCGAGTTCCGTGCGTACGAGCATCTGAGCACACAGATGCTTCACGGCCTGGAAGGCGCCCACGGGCTGCCCGAACTGCTCGCGTTCCTTGGCGTACCGCACGGCCATCCCGGTCGTACGGCCCGCGCTGCCGAGCTGTTCGGCGGCGGTGAGCAGGGCGGCGAGGGGGTCGGGGGTCCCGGGGGCGGCGACCCGGTGGAGCGGGGTGAGGGGGTCGACGGACCGCAGGGGTACGGGCCCGGCCTCGTCCCCGTCGTCGGCCCGCCCGGCCTCGTCCCCGTCACCGGCCCGCCCGGGCGCGTCCCCGCCACCAGTCCGCCCGGCCGGATCCCCGCCGTCGGCACGGTCGGCCCCGGGCCCAGCCGGGACCCCGGCCCCGGAACCGGAACCGCGACCGGCCCCGTCGGCATCGTCCATGGCCCCGGACCCGCCGCCCCCGCCACCGTCCGTGGAGCCCTCGCCCCCGCCCCTGACAGGACCGGGCGCGCCCATGACATGGTCGGCCGCATCGAGCCAGGCGATGAGCCCGGAGTCCACCCGGGCGACGACCGCCTCCCCGGTGGCGGCCCCTTCCACCGTCCCGGCCGCGAGATGGGTGGCCACCAGCGGCCCGGGCAGCAGCGTCCGCCCGGCCTCCTCGAAGACGAGGACGGCCTCCACCGTGCCGAGCCCGACCCCGCCCCGCTCCTCGGGCAGCCGCAGCGAGAAGAACCCGGCGTCACCGAGAGCCCGCCACAGTTCCCGGTCGAGCCCGCCCGTGCCGACCGCCCTGCGCAGCGCCTCCGCGTCGAACACCCGCTCCAGCAGCTCACGGACGCCCGCGCGCAGCGCGCGCTGGTCGTCGGAGAGTTGGAAGTCCATGTCATCCACCGCCCTTCGGGGGTTTCGGCAGGCCGAGGATGCGCTCGGCGATGATGTTCCGCTGGATCTGCGAGGTGCCCGCGGCGATGGTGTACGAGAGGGAGGACAGCCGGTCGAGGGTCCACTCGTGGCCGAGGTCCAGCGAATCGGCGCCGAGGACGTCGGCCGCCGTGTCGTACAGCTCCTGGCGGGCGTGGGAGTAGCGGAGCTTGAAGACGGAGCCGCCGGTGCCGGGGACGCCGCCGGTGCGCTGGGACTCGCTGACGTTCCACTGGATGAGCCGCCACAGGGCCCCGAACTCGGCGTGCAGCCGCCCCAGCCGCCGCCGCAGGACCGGATCGTCCCAGCGTCCGCTCGCACGGGCGGAGGCGGCGAGGGCGCCCAGGGTACGGCGGCAGGCGACGACCTCGCCGACGAAGGCGGTGCCCCGTTCGAAGGAGAGGGTGACCATGGTGACGCGCCAGCCGTCGTTCTCCTCTCCGATCCGGTGGGTGACGGGCACCCGTACCTCGTCGAGGAACATCTCCGCGAACTCCGCCGACCCGGCGAGCGTGCGCAGCGGCCGTACGGTGACACCGGGCGCGTCCATGGGCAGGGCGAGCCAGCTGATACCCCGGTGCCGGGGGGCGGTCGGGTCGGTCCGTACGAGCAGTTCGCACCAGTCGGCGACCTCGGCGTGGGAGGTCCAGATCTTGGAGCCTGTGACGATGTAGGAGTCGCCGTCCCGGACGGCCCGGGTGCGCAGGGACGCCAGGTCCGATCCGGCGTCCGGTTCGCTGAAGCCCTGGCACCAGATCTCGTCGCCGCGCAGGATCGGCGGCAGCCACCGTTCGCGCTGGGCCCCGGTGCCCTCCGCGGCGATCGTGGGACCGGCGTGCAGCAGGCCGACGAAGTTCGCTCCGACGTAGGGGGCTCCGGCGCGTTCGGTCTCCTCCAGGAAGATCAGGCGCTGGGTGGGGGACGCGTCCCAGTGGAGGTCCGCGTATCCGGCGTCGTACAGCATCCGCTGCCAGGTGGTGTCGTACGCCCGGCGGCCCGGCCAGTCGTCGGGGGACGGCTTCGGGGGCAGCCGGTGCAGCGCGCCGCCCAGCCAGGTCCGCAGCCGGGCCCGGAAGTCCTCTTCCTCCTCCGTGTACGTGAGATCCACTAGCGGTCCCGGTCCGGCCGCGTACCGTGTTCCCCGCCGGAAGCCGGGGCGCCGGAGGCCGGAACACCCGCGGCCGGAGTGCCGGAAGCCGGCCCTTCGGGCGCCGGCGGCCCGGGGTTCCTGCCGCCGCGGTCCAGATCGAGGTCCAGCATGCGGATGGCGTTGCCGCGCATCAGCTTGTAGACCGTCTCGTCGTCGAGGCCCTTCACATGGTCGAGCGCGACCTCCTTGGTGTGCGGGAAGGTCGAGTCGACATGGGGGTAGTCGGTCTCGAAGGTGGCGTTGTCCCGGCCGACGACGTCCAGCGAGGCGATCCCGTGCTTGTCCCGGAAGAAGCAGCAGAAGATCTGCCGGTAGTAGTACGTGGACGGCGGCTCGGGGATCAGGTCCCGGACCCCGCCCCAGGCCCGGTGCTCCTCCCACACGTCGTCGGCGCGCTCCAGGGCGTAGGGGATCCAGCCCATCTGGCCCTCGCTGTACGCCAGCTTCAGCGCCGGGAACTTCACCAGGACGCCGCTGAAGAGGAAGTCCATCATCGAGGCCATGGCGTTGTTGAAGCTGAGGGACGCCTGGACGGCGGGCGGGGCGTCGGGGGAGGCCGCGGGCATCTGGGAGCTGGACCCGATATGCATATTGACGACCGTTCCGGTCTCCTGGCAGACCGCGAAGAACGGGTCCCAGTAGCCGGAGTGGATCGACGGCAGCCCGAGGTAGGTCGGGATCTCGGAGAAGGTCACGGCACGCACGCCCCGGGCCGCGTTGCGCCTGACCTCGGCGACGGCGAGGCCGATGTCCCACAGCGGGATGATGCAGAGCGGGATCAGCCGTCCGCCGCTGTCGCCGCACCACTCCTCCACCATCCAGTCGTTGTACGCCCGCACACAGGCGAGCGCGACCTCCTTGTCGTGCGCCTCGGCGAAGGTCTGTCCGCAGAAGCGCGGGAAGGTGGGGAAGCACAGGGACGCCTCGACATGGTTGAGGTCCATATCGGCGAGGCGGGCCCGCGGGTCCCAGCAGCCCCGGCGCATCTGCTCACGGGTGATGCCTTCGAGCGTCATCTCGTCCCGGTCGAAACCGACGGCGGCGATATTGCGCTTGTAGGGGAACTTGAGGTCCTCGTAGATCCACCAGTCGGTCGGCGGACCGTCGGGATCCATGGTGATCTGGTACTTGCCGCCGACGTACGCCAGCTCTCCGATGCCCGCGGTGAGCGGCTTCGGCCCCCTGTCGCGGTATTTCGCCGGGAGCCAGGTCTCGAAGAGGTGCGCCGGTTCGATGACATGGTCGTCGACGCTGACGATCCGAGGAAGTGCGGTCATGGTGCGTGTCCCCTCCGCCGTGCCGTGCGTGCTCTGCCCTGAATGGCGAATCTGATGACCCGTCAGAAATCAGGCTAGCCCCGCACCCCTGGACCGACAAGCGGCAGCGGCCTACCCTCTCCAGAATGCCTGACGATCCGTCAGCTCTTGTCGTTTTCGTGGAGGCGTTCGTGGAGACGTACGAGGAGTCGTCCGTGGAGGCGTACGGGATGAACGGGACCGCGCACGCGCTCGGCCGGTCGCGCACCCTGTGGGAACTGGTCCGGCGGCGCGCCGAGCTGTCCCCCGACCGCCCGGTCTTCCTCCAGGACGACCGGACGCTGACCTTCGGCGAACTGCGCGAGCGCGCCGAGGAGTGCGCCGCCGGGCTGTACGGGCTCGGGGTGCGCCCCGGCACGGTGGTCGTCTGGCAGCTGCCCACCAGGATCGAGACGGCACTGCTCACCGCCGCCCTGGCCCGGCTCGGGGCCGTACAGTCGCCGGTCATCCCGTACTACCGGGACCGCGAGGTGGCGTTCGCGCTGCGCGAGTCGAAGGCGGAGTTCTTCGCGGTGCCGGGCGAGTGGCGGGGCTTCGACCACAGGGCGATGGCGGAGCGCATCGGCGCGCGCGGGGTGTTCGAGGCGTACGGAGGGCTGCCGTCGGGCGACCCCTCGGCCCTGCCCCCCGAGCCGGCCGACGGCACCGAGGTCCGGTGGATCTACTGGACCTCGGGCACCACCTCCGACCCCAAGGGCGTGCTGCACACCGACCGTTCCCTGATCGCGGGCGGCTCGACCCTCGCGCACGCGCTGCGTCTGACCGAGGACGACATCGGTTCGATCGCCTTCCCCTTCGCGCACATCGGCGGCGCGGACTATCTGGTGATGCTGCTGCTGTACGGGTTCCCCGCGGTCCTCTTCGAGAAGTTCGCGCTGCCACACGCCCTGGCGGAGTACCGGCGCCACGGGGTGACCACGGCGGGCGGCTCCACGGCCTTCTACTCGATGTTCCTCGCCGAACAGCGCAAACGGCCCGGTGAGAAGCTGATCCCCACCCTGCGGCTGCTGGCGGGCGGGGGCGCGCCCAAGCCGCCGGAGCTGTACCACGCCGTCGTACGGGAGATGGGCTGCCAGCTCACCCACGGCTACGGCATGACCGAGGTGCCCATGATCACCATGGGCGCGCCGGACGACACGGCGGAGAACCTGGCGACGACCGAGGGACGGCCGCCCGAGGGCATGGAGATCCGTATCGTCGACGGCGAGGTGCGGCTGCGGGGGGAGGCCGTCTGCCGGGGGTATCTCGACCCGGCGCAGTCGGCGGGCGTCTTCGACGAGGACGGCTTTCTGATCACGGGTGACATCGGGCATCTGACCGAGGACGGCCATCTCGTGCTGACGGGGCGGCTGAAGGACGTCATCATCCGCAAGGGCGAGAACGTCTCCGCGAAGGAGATCGAGGACCTGCTGCACGCGCACCCCGGCGTCGCGGACGCGGCGGTGATCGGCCTGCCGGACCCGGACCGGGGCGAGCGGGTGTGCGCCGTGGTCGAACAGCCCCCGGGCGCGGGGGAGCTGACCCTGGAAGCACTCACGGACTATCTGCGCGGCGAGGGGCTGTCCCCGTACAAACTCCCGGAGCAGCTGGAGGTGGTGGATGCGCTGCCGCGCAACGAGACCTTGCGGAAGGTGCTGAAGTACAAGCTGCGGGAACGATTCGGGGGCTGACGGCGGGGCCTGGGCCCCTGGCTGCTGGTCGGTGCTCGCCCAGGGGCCCTTCTACCGTCCGACCTGGGGTCATTCCGGAGCGGGCCGCCGGGATCCGTTCAGGCCAGAAGGATGTGGAAGGCTCCCTCGTTCCCCGTGCAACCGTGGATCTCCAGGCCTTGTCTCCACGGGCATGACACTCATTCGGCGGCCGCGATCGACCCGGGACGATCGGGAGCTACGGCTGTGGCGGGTCGGCCGGGCCCTGACCGTCACCTTCGCCGTCGCTGTCCTGGTCGCGGGCGGGGTCTTCTACGGTCTGGTGGCCCTGTTGGACTTCCGGGAGATCGACAGCACCGCGAAGCTCGACGCGAAGACGCTCTTCGACCTGGTCAAGCTCTCCTTCGGCGTGGTCGCCGGGGCCGGCGCGCTCGTCGCGTTGGTCGTCGCCTACCGCCGCCAGCGCGTCGACAAGGCAGGCGCCCACCGGGAGGCCACCCGGCTGCACACCGAGCGGTTCACCGCCGCCGTCGAGCAGCTCGGTTCGGACTCCCCGGCCGTCCGCCTCGGCGGCGTTCACGCCCTGGCCGGTCTGGCCGACGACGCCCCCGACGACAGCCTGCGCCAGACCTGCGTCGACGTTCTGTGCGCCTACCTCCAGCTCCCCTTCACCCCCGACCCCGGCGACGTCCCCGGCCACCGGGAGGAACACCACCGCTACCTGGCCTTCCGCAAGGTCCGGCACACCATCCTGCGCCTCATCGGCGACCACTACCGACGTCCCAGGGGGACCCACCGCTCCTGGCAGGGCTGCGACCTCGACCTCACCGGTGTCACCATCGACGGGAACATGGACTTCAGTGGCGCGAACTTCTCGGGTGGCACGGTGAGCTTCGGCGGCGCGGTGTTCTCCGACAGCACAGTGGACTTCGAAGGCACGACATTCTCCGGCGGCACGGTGCACTTCGGCGGTGCCGAGTTCTCCGGCGGCCTGGTGCACTTCGGCGGTGCCGAGTTCTCCGGCAGCGCGGTGGGCTTCGGTGGTGCCGAGTTCTCCGGCAGTACGGTGTACTTCGAAGGCGCGACGTTCTCCGGCGGCACGGTGCACTTCGAAAGCGCTGTGTTCTCGGGCGGCACGGTGTACTTCAACGACGCGACGTTCTCCGGCAGCCGGATGAGGTTCAGTCACGCGACATTCTCCGGCAGCACGGTGCACTTCAACGACGCGGCCTTCTCCGGCAGCCCTATGGGCTTCAGCGGGGTGGCGTTCTCCGGCGGCCGGGTGCACTTCAACGACGCGGCGTTCTCCGGCGGCCTGGTGTACTTCGGCCACGCGACGTTCTCCGACGGCACGGTGCACTTCGACGACGCGACGTTCTCCGGCGGCCGGGTGCGCTTCGACGATGCCACAGGGCCGGCTCCCGATGGGCTTCTCGCCTCCGTCGGCCCGTCTGCTTCTGTGATGGTCACGCTTCCCTCCGCCTGGCTGCCCTCACCGGCGTAGCTCCGAGGGAGGCGGGCTTGGGGAACGGGCGGGCGCGGGCCGTCCGGCTGCGGGTGAGTCGGACGGCAGGCTGTCACCGGTCGTGTGGCGGGCCCCGATCCGTTACGGATGATCCGTCACCTACGGTCCGTCAGGCGTGCTCCGTCATCCGCGACCGGTCGCATACGACTGTTCACCTGTGGCCGGTGACATACGACCGCCCACGTGTGACCCGTGACGTGCGGCTGGTCACACGTGGGCTGCCGGAACGTTCGCGGGTGCGTACTCCGCGTGTCATCTCCTGGGGCGTCCGCGGAGGGACTCGACCGCGAAGGCGGCGGTCAGCAGCAGCCCGGCGAGGGCCGCGAAGACGGCCGGACCGGGCCCGGCCGGGACGCCGTTCTCCCGGACCGCGCCCATGAAGTCGCCCATGGGAACGCCGTTGGCCACCGCGTACCAGAGCGGGAGGTAGCCCGCCTGGAAGAGCCGGTGGCTGCGGCTGAGCGTGCCGACGGCCAGGGCGAGGGACGGGATGAAGAGCACTCCGCCCCACCAGGCGGCCACACCCGGCCAGTCCCCCTGACCCGTCATCCGGATCAGCGGCCCCACTCCGGCCAGGGCGGTGAGGGCCAGCCCGGAGATCCATTCGGCGAACATCCTGCGGCGCGGTGCGGGATACGCCCCGAGGAGCGCGTCGACGCCGTGCTCGTACCGCTGGGTACCGAGCCGGGACCAGATCAGCACGGGCCAGATCCAGGCGACGGGCAGGACCATGCGGGTCACTCCGGACACCGGTGTCATGGTCAGGGCCACCGCGGTGATCCCCGCGAGGCCCAGCCACCACCACCAGGCCACGCCCCGCAGAAGGACCCGCAGTTCACCGGCGAGCACCGCCCCGAGGGAGCGGGCCGAGCGGCCGGCCCGGACCTCCGTGGCCGGGAGGGCGCGGAACTCCGTGGCCGTTCTGCCCCCTAGTCTCCCCGACCGGCACGTCCTGGAATCCGCCGCCGACGCCCTGGCCGCCGCCCTGGTCGTACGGGGAGGGCCAGGCCACCCCCGGCACCCCGGCGGACCGCGACCGCGCGTCCTCCACCAGTGCTGCGATCCGCTTCACCCAGACCCGGTCGGGGTCGAACCGGTGGAACCAGAGCGCCGGCACCAGCGCGAGTGCGACCGCCACCAGGACGAGACCCGCCCGGTCCAGCAGATACGCTCCGTCGGGCACGTAGCCGTCCCAGACGAACGTCCGCAGCGGTTCCTCGACCAGGGTCAGGCCGAGGCTGAACTCCCCCGACACCTTCACCTTCCCGGCGAGTACGTCGTCCCGCATCGAACGGACGACGTCATGGACGCCGATCCCCCCGAGCGGCGCGTTCGCCCCCTGTCCGCCCATGGCGAGCACCATCCAGACGAAGAACCACACCACGTTGCCCAGTCCCGCGCCGAGCAACGGCACCGCCTCGAAGAGCAGCGCGCACGCGGCCGTGAGGATCACCGCGGGAAGGGTGACGACGGCGAACGGCGTCAGCAGCGCGACCGGGTCGACGGCCGTGTCCTCGCCGCGCGCGAGTTGCAGTACGAGCGCGGTGACGGCCAGGACGCCCACCATGGAACCGAGCACCAGCACATTGCTCAGGAACCTCGCCCCGAGGTAGCCGGTGCGGGTCAGCGGGGTCGCCGTGAGCAGACGGCCGACGCCGGTGGCGTGGTCCCGGGAGACCCCGTTGCGTACGACGTAGAAGCCGATGAGCATCAGCCAGAGCGCGCCCGCGAGCGCGATCGCCGTTCCGGTGTAGGCGCTGTTGTAGACGCCACGGTGGTCGCCGATCTGGATGACGACCCACCGCGCGTCGGCGGCGGGCACGGCGAGCCAGCCCAGCGCGACGGCGGTCGCCAGCGTCGCGCCGTACGCGGGCCGGCGGGCCCGGTCGAGGAAGTCGGCGACGGCGAGCCGGTGCGGAGCGCCCACGGTCACCGCCACCCCGTCTCCGGACGGAGCGGCATCGGCCCCGGGCCCGGAGGCCCTTGCGCGGGGCCGGAGTCACGGGGAACGCCCGGCGCCGGACCGGGTGTTCCAGAGGGGTCCGGTGTTCCGGAAGGGCCGGTTGGTACGGAGGAGGCGGGAGCTCCGAGGGAACCGGGTGGCCCGAACGAGCCGGAGGGTCCGAACGAGCCGGATGGTCCGGGAGGCCCCGGCACCCCCGATGAACCAGGCGGAGGCCCACCACCCCGCGCCGGGCCGGACCCGGACGCACCCGGCGCCCCGGGGGACCCGTCCACGGGCGCCCCGCCACCGGGCCCCCGTCCCGGCCCCGTTTCCGGGCCCGGTCCCGGCAGCCCCTGTCCGCCCGGCGGGCCCTGCCCGGACCAGCCGCCTCGGGCCGGACCCGGCGGGGGCCCTCCCCGGGCCTGACCCTGCCGGGCCCAGCCGCCCCAGCCCGCCTGTGCCGAACCATCCGGCCCGCGCCGGGATCCCCCCGTCCCGGACCCGTCGGACCACCCCGGCCACCCCGGCCGGGAACCCCCCGGCGAACCCGGAGGCGAACCCCCCGGGTAACCCGGCGCCGGATCCTGCGGAGGAGCACTGTGCACGATCGCCAGATACGCGTCCTCCAGATCCGGCGGCACGGGCACCGCCCCCGGGAACGGCTCGGACGCGGCCAGCATCCGCAGCCGGACCCCCGCCCCCGCCCCGGATCCCGTACGCACCATCCGGCTCACGAGGTACCGCGACTGAGCGGCCCGGACGTCCTGCGGGGCGACCATCGCCTCCCAGACCTGGCCCTCGATGTCCCGGAGCAGTTCGCCGGGCGAGCCGCGCCTGCGCAGACGCCCTCCGGCGAGGACCGCGATGTCGGAGGCGACCGACTCGACGTCGGAGACGATATGGGTGGACAGCAGGACCACCCGGTCGGCCGCCAGTTCGCTGAGCAGATTCCGGAACCGGACCCGCTCCTCGGGATCGAGCCCCGCGGTGGGCTCGTCGACGACGAGCACCTGGGGATCGGTCAGCAGGCTCTGCGCGATACCGACCCGGCGCAGCATCCCGCCGGAGAACTTCCCGAGGGGTCGCCGGGCGGCCTCGGTGAGATTGACGAGTTCGAGGAGTTCGTCGATACGGGCGCGGGCGGACCGCCCGGAGACCCCCTTGGCGGCGGCGAGGTATCCGAGGAACTCGCGCGCGGTCAGATGCGGATAGACGCCGAAGTCCTGCGGCAGATAGCCGAGAGCGCGACGGAGCGGCCCCGGCCGGGCGACCACGTCCTCGCCGCCGAACAGCACCCTGCCGCCCGTGGGCCGGGTGACGGTGGCCGTGATCCTCATCAGGGACGACTTGCCCGCGCCATTGGGACCCAGCAGCCCCAGCATTCCCGGTTCGAGCCGCATCGTCAGTCCGTCGACGGCCCGTTTGCCGCCCCGGTAGACCTTGCTGACATCAATGAGTTCGAGCATGCGGCCACTGTTCGCGAGACGGGGGCGCCACCGCATCGCGGCCGGGAGGGAAATCCGCCCTCCCCCGACCGGGCCGGATGCGCCTCGCTCCGACGGGGGAGGCGGACGGCGCACCCGGCTGCGACACTCGACCGGGTGTGGAAACCGATTCACCCGCCGGCCCGCCGGACGGTCCGCTCCCTGATGCGTTCGCCGGTCCGTCCGCTGCTCCGCCGGGGCACCTGGCGGAGCTGTGGTTACGCGCTGCTCGGCGCGGCCCTCGCTCTGCCCCCGCTGGCGGTGGCGGTCATTCTGGCGGGCGGGGTGGCGCGGACCTGGCCCGAGGGCCCCCGCGTGCTGTTCGTCCTGGCCGTGACGGTGGCGCTGATCCTGGCCGCCGGGCTGCCGCGGCCCGTCCGCACACGCTGTGTACGGCTCGCCAACTCCTTCCTCGGCACCGCACTGCCCGCGCCCGTACCGCCCGCGCCCTCGCCCTCCACTCCGTCCTCGCCGGGGCCGGCAACGCCCGTACCGCCACCAGCCGTACCGGTGCCGGGTGGCGGTGGCCGGGAGCGGTGGCGCACCTCGGTGTGGCTGCTGCTGCACATCACCCTGGGCTGGCTGGTCACGGCGGTGTCCGGACTGCTGGCCCTGATGGCGATGACGACGGCGGCGGTGTGGCTGGGCGGCGGGGACCGGGTGCAGTTCCTCACGCTGACGATCGATGTACGGGGCGGTCTGCCCGGCGCGTGGACCGTACCGGCAGCCCTCGCCGCCCTGCTGGCGGCGACGGCGGTGGCCGCCGGGTCCGCCGCGCTGTTCCGGCACCTCGCCCCGGTGCTGCTCGGCCCGGGCCGGGCGGAGCGGGTGGCCGCGCTGGAGGAGAGGATGCGCGCCCTGGCGGAGAGCAACCGGCTCGCCCAGGAGCTGCACGACTCCATCGGCCACACCCTCACGGCCTCCACCATCCAGGCCGCGGTGGCGAGCGAGCTGATGGAGAGCGACCCCGAGGGCGCGCGGCGGGCGCTCAGCAGTATCGAGGAGACCTCCCGCAGCGCGCTGGACGATCTCGACCAGGTGCTGGGGGTGCTGCGGAGGGGCGAGGGCGCGCCCCCGGCCGGGCGCCACACCCTGGCCGATCTGCCCGGACTGCTGGACCGGGTCCGGCGGGCGGGCACCGAGGTGCGTACGGACATCACCGGCGAGCCGGCCCGGGTGCCCGCCGCCGTGTCCCGGGAGGCGTACCGCATCGTGCAGGAGGGGCTGACGAACGCGCTGCGCCACGCGGGCGGGCCCGAGGTGACGCTGCGGCTCGCCGTGACGGCGGACTGGCTGGAGACGGAACTGTCCAACCCGCTGCCCGCCGCTCGCGGTCACGAGCGTCCGGAGCGCCCCGCCGACACCGGACGCACCGGGCGGGGCGCAGAAACCGGGCGTGCCATCCGTACCGGGTACGGCCTGGCAGGCGCCGAGGAGCGCGTACGCCTGCTGCACGGCGAGTTCTCCTCCGGCCCCACTCCCGACGGACGGTGGACACTGGCGGCGCGCATTCCGCTACGGTCGGCCCGGTGAGTCCCCACCCGCCCCCGGCCTCGCCCGGTGATCCGCCCCCTGGCCCGCCCGTGACCGTTCTCATCGCCGACGACGAGGAACTGACCCGCACCGGCCTGCGGACCCTGCTGTCGGCCCGCTCCTATCTGGATGTGGTGGGCGAGGCGGCCGACGGTACGGAGGTGCTGCCGCTGGTGACCCGGCTGCGGCCGGACGTGGTGCTCATGGACGTACGGATGCCGGGGATGGACGGGATCGAGGCAACCCGGCGGCTGCGGGCCGCGCTGGACGACCCGCCGAAGGTCGTCGTGATCACCACCTTCGAGAGTGACGACCACGTCTACGACGCGCTGCGCGCGGGGGCGGACGGCTTCGTCCTCAAACGCGCCCCGGCCGACCGGATCGCCCGCGCCGTCCATCTGGTCGCGACGGGCGACTCGCTGCTGTTCCCGGACGCGGTCCGCCGGCTGGTGACGGCGCGGCCGTCCCCGCCGGGCCCCTTGCCTCCGCTCCCCCTCACCGGCCGGGAGACGGCGATCCTGCGTCTGATGGCGAAGGGACTGTCCAATCCGGCCATCGCTGACCGGCTGACGGTCAGCCTGGAGACGGTCAAGACCCATGTGAGCAATGTGCTGATGAAGCTGGGGGCGCAGAACAGGACGCAGGCGGTGATCGTCGCGTACGAGTCCGGTCTGGTCGTCCCCGGCGACGACGTCTGACCGGCGGGATCCCGCGGCCCGCGTAGCCGGTGACGCGGCGGTCCGTTTCCGCCGTGCGCGGGGCCGGTCGGCCAGCCCGGCGCCTCCCGGCCCATGCGTCCGGCCGGATACGCGACGCCCCGGGGGCGCAGGAGCGCGCTTGCGACGGCCGCCCCGACCGGCCCCCGTCATCCCCTACGTGTGCCCGGGCCCCGGGAGCCGCGCCGTCCGTCCGTCCTTCCGTCCGTCCGTCCGTCCGGGGAGCTTACGAACCGTTCCGCCGACCTGGGTACGTGCCCCGGGGTCCTGGCGTCCCATCCGCCGACCGCGCCCACGGGGCCCGGGTTTTCCGGGAAGGTCCCGCCCGTCACCCGGCCCCGCCGACGGCTCGGGGCACGGCACTTCGTGAATTCCTCCCGTGAACCCCTGGACGGCTAACGCCGTTAGCCCTATAGTCCTTCTTACCGGCTAACACCGTTAGCCACCGAAGCGGGGAGACCACGATGAACGTTCGGACCACGGCAGCGGCGAACACGGCGACCACCACGGGAACGGCTGGAGCCGCCGTTACGGCCCAGGCGACCGCGGGTCCCGCGACGACGGGCACGGACTGGGAGCCGGGCACGACGGGCGGGGCCACGCCCGGCAAGGGCGCGCGTCCGCGCGGGCGGGTCTGGGGATGGGGCACCCTCGCCGTCCTGCTCACCGCGTTCGCGATCTTCGAGTCCGCCAAGTACGGACTGCCCACCACCACCGCCGCCGTCCTCTTCTTCCTCGCACCCGACCTCATCACCCGCACCACCGGCACCCACAGCATCGCCGCACGCATCGCCCGCAACGGCTGGATCCCCCTCGCCGTCATGGTCTTCTACGCCTTCGGCCCCATCATCTGGCCGCCCCTCTTCACCGCCGCCCTCGCCTGGGAAACCCGCATCGTCATCGCACAGATGCTGCGGCGCGACTGAGGGGCCCCTCCCGGCCGCCCGGCACCAGGGGTGGACTCTCCCGGAGGGGAGAGTCCACCCCGAATCCATGCCCGGGGTGACCGATCCCGCGCCGGTGGTCGTCTTCCGAGGACCGCCCGCCGTTCCGGGATACTGGCAGGGGCGGCAGCGGGCAACCGGACGACACAAGGCGGGTCCTGAATGACCGGCACGGACACGGGACCGGAGGCGGGCCCGGCGCGCGCAGCAAGAGGGCCGAGGAGCAGGGCGGCTCTCGTGGGCAGCGCGCTCTGTGCGGCGATCGCCCTCACCCTGCACATGGCCGGCGGGCTTCTCCTGCTCATCGCCCTGGTGACCGAGCCGGAAGGCCCCTGGGACACCGGTGTCACCACCATGGTGCGCTGGCTGGGCACCGCGGTGCTGGTGGTCGAGGTGTTGGCGGCGGGCTTCACCGCCGTCGTGGTCGGGCTCCGGCCCGGGCGGCGGCTGTGGTGGTACGCCCTGCCCGCCGCGTTCGCCCTGACGGCGATCGTACGGATGGTCTTCGCGCCGACGCCCTGAGTCGGGCCCGCCGTCTCCGCACCGAGCCGGGAAGCCCCGGCTCCGGGAAACCCCGGGCCCCGACGCCCTTGCCTCGACGGCCCTTTGCCCGGGAGGCCCTACGCCCCAGGAGCCCTGAGCCGGTAGCCCGCCGGTTCGCTCCCGGCCGCCCGCCCGCCCAGCCGGTCCGCCGCCCGGCAGGCTCCGCCCGCAGTGCGCCCGGACAAGCCGGACCGCCCGCCCCGGGCGCCTCCCAGGGACGAGCGGACCTTGAGCCTACGGTTGTTCCGCCGGCGCTACGAGTGCTCTGAAATCACCACGGACGTTCCGGCGTCACCACGGGTTTTCCGCCGGCCTACGGGTGTTCCGGCGTCACATAGTAGGAAGCGAACGCCGACAGCACCTCGTCCTCGCCGATACGGCCGTCGCCGTCCGCGTCCAGCGCGACCGTGACGTCCCGCGCGATCCCCGGCTCGACGCCCAGGACCCGCAGGACCCGCTCCGCCGCCGAGAGGGTAATCCCCGATCCGTCCTCGCCGGCGACGGCGAGGACCGCTTGCAGGAAGGGCCGCGCGATCTCGGCGAAGCGATCGGGGTTGTCCCGGAGGCGCTTGACCGCCCCCGTGACGAATTCCTGACGGCTCACCCGCTGGTCGCCGTCCACGTCGGCGATCCCGGCCATACCCTGCCAGAACGCCTCCGCGCCGTTGTAAAGGGCCTGGCCCTTCTCCGAGCGGGCGGTCGTGGAGAACTCCGCGAGCAGCGCGGCAGCCGCTCCGCTGAAGTCCTCGCGGTCGATATAGCCGTTGCCGTCCTGATCGAAGGCGGCGAAGCGAGACGCGATCTTGCGCTCGTACTCTGCGCTGTCCATGCGGGGAGAGTACGACCCCGTGACCCCGACGCGTGCACGTACCCGCCAATTGCCCCCGCCGGAACCGTAAACAAACGCGGGGTGAAGATCTGATCACAGTTTCGAAGGAGGGTACGGAGCCCCGGTTCCCCTACCATCTCCGGCCTCTCCCGGGGGCGCACTTGAAGCAAAGGGGCGTGCGTAAGTCTCCGCGCGCATTACATTCGAGAAGGAGGATGCGCACGGACAGGTACGGAAGCACTACGCAGAGGCGGACTCGGGGTTCTCATGGCAAAGGACACGCAGCCGCGCTGGGACCGCAAAATGCAGCAGCGGCTCGCGCGGGGAGAGGCGGCGGCCCTCGGCGAGCTCTACGACAAGTACGCCTCGCTCGTGCACAGCCTCGCCCACCGGGTCCTCGACGACGACGACGCGGCCGACCAGATCACCCGTGAGGTCTTCGGCTACGTCTGGGAGAACCCCGACGCGTACGACCCGAAGCAGGGCTCCCTGCGCTCCTGGGTCGCCCGGGTGACCAACAACCAGGCCGTCCAGCGGCTGCGCCGGACCGGCGCCGAGGCGCTCGCGGACGGCGGCGAGGGCTCGACGGAGGAACTGGAGCAGAAGGTGCGCAGGGCCGCGGCGGCGGCCCGCGCGGACTACATAGTCACTTCCATGCCCGCACCCCTGCGGGCCGCCCTGGAGCTGGCGTACTTCCAGCGCCGGGACTACCGGCAGACCGCCCACGACCTCGGGGTCACCGAGGACGAGGCCCGCCGCAGGCTGCGGCTCGGACTGCAACTGCTGTCCACCGCGCACACCCGCCCGATCGAAGGCTCGTCCCCGCCCGGTTACGGACGCTCTCTGTGAACGGGCCCCTGAAGGACGACGACCCCGAGGAGGTACGGGACGCTCCGCGCATACCGGGCCCGCGTGCGGCCGGGGACGACCTCGAACCGCCCCGGCCCGCCGAAGCGCCCCCCGGATCCGCCGAAGCGCCCGGATCCGCCGGAACTCCGCCCGGGCCCATCGAAGTGTCCGGGCCCTCCGAAGCGCCCGGTCCGGCCGGAGCACCGAACCGGCCCGCCGAGGCACCGGCCGTGGTGCCGAGGCCCCGCGGGGCCGCCCGGTCCGACCCACCCGCGAACACGGCCGAGGCCGATATGCCCAGCACACCTGAATCACCCCAATCACCCCAATCGCCAGAACCACCGGCGGACGAAGGCCCCTCCCACGGCGTACTGAAGTCCCTCCTCGGCGCCTGGGCACTGTCCGCCTGTTCCGCCGAGGAGACCTCGGCCGTCGAGGCACACCTCGGCGACTGCGCGGTCTGCGCGGACGAGGCCCTCCGCCTGCGGAGCGCGGTCGAACTGCTGCACACCGAGCGTGATCTCGATCTCAATCCGGCGCTGCGGTTCCGGGTGCTGGAGACCTGCCTGGTCCGCAGGCCGGCCCGGATCCCCGTACCGGAGTGGGCGGCTCCGTACGATGCCGAGACCGCGCGGCTCGACGCCCTGCTGCGGGACATCGGCGACGCGGAGTGGCACGCGCCGGTGCGGCTGAAGTGGTTCGACGGCACGGAGGCGGTGAACCGGAGGACGACCGTCGCCGGGGTGATCGGCCATCTGATGACCGTCGACGGACTGGTGGCGGGTGCCCTCGGACTGGACGATCCGGTCGGCAGGGCCGCGCCCCGGGGACCGCAGGAGCGTACGGAGAAGTTCTGGCGGGCGGAGTACCACCCGGCGGGCCGAGGGGTGCGTGCCACCTGGCGCGACCAGAGCCACACCCTGGTCCGTACGGTGTCCTTCGCGGGCCAGGGTGTCGCCGATATGCCCGTCTCCTACGGCGACTTCGCACTGCCGCTGCGCGACTCCCTCCTCGACCGCGCCTTCGAGTGCTGGATGCACGCGGACGACATCGCGGGCGCGGTGGCCTATCCGTACGACCCGCCGCGCGGCTCGCATCTGCACCGGATGATCGATCTCGCGGCACGGCTGCTGCCCGCCGCGCTCGCGGGCCGGCGCCGCGCGGGTCTCGCCGCCCCGGCCAGGGAACTCGTGACGGCCGGAGCCCCCGGGCGCTCCCTGCATCTGGAGGTCGAGGGCGCGGGCGGCGGCGACTGGTACATCGCGCTCGACTCCCCGGCCGCCCTCGGCTCCCCGGACCACACGGTGGCCCAAGTGGCGCTCGACGGGGTCGAGTTCTGCCGTCTGGTGGCCGGTCACGTACCACCGGAGGAAGCGGCGGCGGGCCAGGTCGGCGACCGGGAGGCGATCAGGGACGTCCTCTTCGCGGCCGCGTCGCTCAGCCGGCTGTAGACGGCCCGGCGACGGCCTGGAGACGGGAGCGTATGGCGGGCCCTTCACAGTCCACGGCCCCGCCCGGCCCCCGTCCCGGTGGCAGGTCCGGGCACGGGCCTTGCCGTGACCCGGGCGAAGGCCGGAGGGACTCGGGCGACGGCGAGAAGGCCCGGGCGACGGCGGGAGGGCTCAGGTGAAAACGACCGTACGCCTGCCGTTCAGCAGGATCCGGTGTTCCGCGTGCCACTTCACCGCGCGGGCGAGCGCCTGGCACTCCACGTCCCGGCCGACCGCCACCAGCTGCTCCGGGGTGACCGCGTGGCCGACGCGCTCGACCTCCTGCTCGATGATCGGGCCCTCGTCGAGGTCCGCCGTCACATAGTGCGCGGTCGCGCCGATCAGCTTCACCCCTCGGTCATGGGCCTGGTGGTACGGCTTGGCGCCCTTGAAGCTCGGGAGGAAGGAGTGGTGGATATTGATGATCCGGCCGCTGAGCTGCTTGCACAGATCGTCGGAGAGGACCTGCATATAGCGGGCGAGCACCACCAGCTCGACATGCTCCTTCCGCACCAGCTCCAGCAGCTCCGCCTCCGCCTCCGCCTTGTTCTCCCTGGTGACCGGGATGTGGTGGAAGGGGATGCCGTACGAGCCGACCAGCTCGGCGAAGTCACGGTGGTTGGAGACGACCGCGGCGATCTCGACCGGCAGGGCGCCGATACTGGAACGGAAGAGAAGATCGTTCAGACAGTGGCCGAACCTGCTCACCATGAGGACGATCCGCATGGGCTCGTCGGCGAGGTGGATCTGCCAGTCCATCTGGAAGGAGTCCCCGACGGCGGCGAAGCTGGCGCGCAGCTTGTCGACGGTCACGGGGGCGTCGGCCGAGAAGTGGACCCGCATGAAGAACAGACCCGTGTCCCGGTCCCCGAACTGCTGACTGTCCTCGATATTGCAGCCAGTGATGAAGAGGTAACTCGACACGGCGTGCACGATGCCCTGTTTGTCCGGGCAGGAGAGCGTCAGGACGTACTGGTCGGTCATCCTCGTAGGGTGCCACACCGGCGGCCCCCGGGCGGATTCCGTCCAGCGTGCGGAACGGCTCGTCGCCGGTCACGCACAGGCCGCCGTACGGACCCCACACCGGCCCCCGCCGCCCGGATCACGCAGACCCGCCCCACCGCGCCCGGCAGACAGCGCCCGGCGCCCCGAACCCCGCGCCCGCACAGCGATCACGCGTACGGTGTGCGCGGACCGGTCACGGGTACGGTGTGCGCGTACGGGTCACACGTACAGGTCATGCCTAAGAGGCACGCACCTGCGGAGCCACGGGCCGGCGGTCCCGTGCCCACGGAGCCGCGGGCCGGCGGTCACGCCGTACGGGTCATGATCCGCAACACGTCCAGCGACCTCGGCGGAGTGTCGGGGTCCTCGCCGTCGTTCGCCGCGAGCTGCGTGTGCGCCTCACGGGCGGCGCGCACCGCATCGGGCCAGCCGGGGTGCTCCAGATACGCCGAGACGGGGGCGTCCGCGCCCACCTGGTGCATGATCCGCAGCACGCGCAGCACCGCGGCGTCGACCAGCGCGGCCTCGTTCGCGTCGCGGAATATCGTGCCGACGTACTTCTCCGCGGACCAGTTGTCGAGCCAGGTGTCCTCGACCAGCCGGTAGACGGCGTCGGTGACATCTCCGTACCCCTCCCGGCCGGCCAGCCAGGTCTCCTGATGGAACACGGGGTCGGAGAGCATATGGAGCGCCGAGCGCACCTGTGTGCGCCAGCGCCACCAGGGCATGTCGTTGAGCGGCATACCGCCCATGGTGGAGGAGCGACGGGTGCGACGGGAAGAGGAGACCGGAGCTTGCTGCACATCCTCGATCGTACGTTCTCATCGTGACGGCCCGGAAAAACCCCCGCTGTTCATCTTCCGGTCACCTTTCGGCCAACCACGCACACTCCGCCGTTACCTCGACAGCGGAAATGTGGCGGCGCATGACCGGTAGGCGACGTTCCTCCACCCCCCGCCCTTCATGGGCCGCACGGATTCGCGCCCTTCGCATTCCCGCCACCGTTGCCGCCGGCTCCGTGCTGGCCACCGGATGCGGGGCGATCCCCGGGACCTCCGACGGCTCCCGTGAATCCATCAAGGTGATGACTTTTGCACCCGAAGGGACCCAGGCGACCAATATGCCGGGGATGCCCGCCATGGCCACAGCGTATGCCCGCTGGGTGAACTCCCGGGGCGGTATCGACGGACATGAGCTGGAGGTGATCACCTGCAACGAGGAGAACACCCCGACCGGCGCGCGCGCGTGCGCCCGGCGCGCGGTCGACGAGAACGCGGACGCCGTCGTCGGCTCGTACAGCCAGCACGGCAGCTCCTTCATGGCCCCGCTCCAGGCCGCCGGCATCCCCTTCATCGGTGGATACGGCATCTCCCGGGAGGAGTTCACCAGCTATCGGTCCTATCCCGTCAACGGGGGCCAGGGCGCCCTCATAGCGGGGCACGGACTCCAACTGGCGGACGTCTGCCGCCGGGTCGCGCTCGTACGGCCCGACTCGCTCGCCGGTGACGAGATGCCGCTGCTGCTGAACGCCGGGCTCTCGAAGGGCGGTCACAGCTCCTCCACGGACATCCTGGCCCCCGAGGACGCCACCGAGTACACCAGCCATGCGAGCCGGGCCCGTTCGAAGGCCGGCGCCGGGGCCGAGGACTCGGACGACCCCCGGCCGGGCTGTGTCACGGCCGCGCTCGGCGAGCACACCGAGACCTTCTTCGACTCCTTCCGCAGGCTGCCCGCCGACGACCGCTCCGTGAAGGTCTCCTCGGTCCTCGGCAGCGTCGGCCAGTCCCTCATCGACCGTACGGGCGGACGCAACGGCCCCTTCGAGGGCGCGTTCATCACCGGGTGGTACCCGGACGCGGGCGATGCGCGCTGGCGGGAGATGCAGGACGTGATCGAGGCCCACGCCTTCGGCGACAACCGCATCGACGCCGCCGACGCGGGCGTGCAGACGACATGGATCGCGTACACGGTGCTGAGCGCGGTCGTACAGGCACTCGACTCGGACGAGATCACCCCCGGGAAGATCTCCCGGGTCCTCGACCGCGGACTCCAGGTCTCCACCGGAGGGCTGACCCCCTCACTGCGCTGGGACCACGACGACATGCTCGGCGCCCCCGGCTATCCGCGGGTGGTCAACCGGGGCGTGACGTTCCAGGTCGTGCGCGACGGACGGCTGGTGGCACAGCAGAAGGGCTTCGTGGACGTCAGCGAGACGCTGACGGCGTCCGTCAGGGGCTGACGCCCGTCCGCGGGTTGTCCGTCCGGACGGGTTTCCGGTCATACGGCCGCCTGGCCGCCGGGCTGCCCGTCAGTCCGGGTACCCCGTCAGACGGGTTGCCCGTCAGGCCGGTTGTCGCCAGTCCGTGTGCCGATCAGCCCGGTGGTCCCCCGACGGATGGCCCGTCAGGTCCGTTGCCGGCCTCCCGCAGGCGCGCCGGTCGCCGCGCCGTCGGACGGGCGGTCCGTCAGACCGTCTGCGCGTCGCACGGGTTGCCGGTCAGAGCGGTTGTCCGTCGGGCTCTCCGCCAGACGGGTGCGCATCCGAGGTCACCGGTCAGTCCGGTCGCCCGTCCGGCAGGTCGCCCGTCCGGCCAACTGCACGCCAGAGGGAGCGCCCATCCGACGGGGTGCCGATCCGACGAGCTGTCCGTCAGTCCCGGTGCTCATCAGGCCAGTTGACCGTAAGACCGGTTGCCGTCAGCACGGTTGCCCGTCGGACGGTCTGCCGATCAGGCCGGCTGCCCACCCGGTCGGCCGCCCTCGGACCGCCAGTCGCTCAGGTGTCGGCGGACCGCCGCGCCAACAGCCCCCACTCCGCAAGAAGCAACGCACCGGCGAAGTCCGTACGCCCCGGACCCGCTTGGGCGGCCAGTGGTCATCAGCGAGATCGCGGGAGGCCGTCCGGTGAGATCGGCGGAGTGTCCCGGGCGACCCGTTCACCGCGGCTGTCGCACTCTGTCCGGGGCGGTCCGTCACACCGCCGGACCACCGCTCCGGCGAGCCGCCGGTGGACGACCCCGCCGCCGACCCGTCAAACAGGTTGCCCCTCGGACCGGTTGTCCGTCAGACGTCGGCGGACCGCCCGCACCGACAGGTCACCACGCCGCCAAAGGCAACGCACCGACGGAGTCCGTACACCCCGGGACCGCCCGGCCGCGTCGAACCACTGCTCCGGCGAGCCCCGGCGGACGGCTCGGGGCCGGGGCGGCACACCGTGGCCCCGGTCGTACCGTCGGATCCGTCGCATCCGTCAGAGCTGTTCGCTGCGGCGCTCGGTGAGCTGGTACTTGGCCGCGATGGAGTTCCACAGCTTGGACGCCTCGCGCTTGGCCTTGGTCGCGTCGCCGCTGGCGGTCGTGGCGAGGACGGTCTGGCGAGTGGTGCGCGCCCGGTCGTTCTTGCAGCCCTTCTTGCCCTTGACCTGGACCGCCCAGGCCGCGTAGTGGTCGTCCGCCTTCGCGGACGACTGCCACGCCTCGATCAGGGACGCGCTCAGCTCGGCGTTGCGGGGCAGCTTGTCGATGCTCAGCTCCCCCAGCCGGGTCACCAGGCCCCGGCGCTGGTCGGCGGCCCCGCGCAGATCACCGGCCGCCTGGTCGAGGTCCTTGCACTTCTTGATGTTCTCCACCGAACGGATCACTGCGGCACGGCTGTCGTTGCTGTCCGCGAGCAGTTTGTCGAGCGCCTCGGCCTGGGTCTTCACCGGGTCCTGGGGGGCGGGCGCCGCCGGGGCGCTCACCGAGGGCGCGGGGGTCGCCGCGGCGGCGTTCTTCCGGTCCGAGCCGTCCTTCTTGTCGTCGTCCCCGCCGCTGAACAGCGCGGCGCTCACACCGAGTCCGAGCACCGCGCAGGCGACGACCACGGCGCCCATGACGGCCAGCTGCGAGGATTTGCGCCGCCGTTCCTCGCGCTCCTCGCGCCCCTGGCGCCCTCCGGCGTCGTCACGGCCGAACCGGGGCGGCCCCTGGTGCTGCTGATAGCCCGTCGGCTGAAGGCCCACCGGCTGCGGTCCGCCGTCGATACGGGGCATCTGCTGGGTGGGGTCCGCACGGTGGTGGCCGGACGGCGCCGTGCCCGGGGCCGCGTCCGTACGGAAGAGACTGTCGAACTCGGCGGGCGGCTGCCGCTCGCCCGGAGCGCCGGGCCCCACGCCGGGGGCCGCGGGCGGCGGGCCCGGCATCGCCGCGGGGGCCTGCATCGCCGCGGGCGCCGGCTGACCGGCCGGAACCGGTGGCAGGAACTGCGTGGCCGCCTCGGGCGCAACCGGCCCGGCTCCCGCGCCGGAACCCGGCAGTGCTCCCGCCCCCGGGTACGCCGTCGCCGCCCCCGGTCCCCCGTGCTGCGGGACCGGCGGGAGGTGCTGTGTCGCGTCCGCCGCGCCGACGGGCCCCGACACCGCCACGGGCGGGATGAACTGGGTGGCGTCCGCGGCCCCGACGGGCCCCGCCGCCGCGACCGGCGGGATGAACTGCGTCGCGTCCGTGGGGCTGTAGGCGGCGGCGCCCTGCTGCGGCAGCGGCACCCCGGCGGACGCACCGTCCGCCGGCCCCTGAGCCTGCCCGTGCGGCTCCTGCTGGGGCCAGGCCCCTGTGCCGGTCCCGGTTCCCGTTCCCGTTCCCGGGAAGGCACCGCCGTACAAGGGCTGCCCGTTCCCGGCCGGGTGGTACATCCCGTCAGCGGGCGGCAGCGCACCCGGGAGGCCCGGAGCCAAAGGCGCGCCCGGCAGATCCGGTACCGGCGCACCGTCCGCCGCCGCCCGCGAGGCGGCCTGCCCGGACCCCGGCAGCGGCGGCCCGTAGGTCCCCCCGGCTCCCGCCCCCGGCCCGGTGGCCGGTCCCGGGCCCGCGAACCGGCCTCCCGGCGGCGCCTGGGGCGGCAGCGCCCCCGGGAGCCCCGGCGACGGCTGCGCCTCGGGCAGGGGCTGGGAGCGGACGCCGTAGCCGTGCCGCGGCTCCTCCCCCCAGCCGTCCCCGTGCGCCTCCGGTGCGCCCTGGACGGGCTCGCGCGGCCCCCAGGGCTCCCCCCACGGGAGACCGCCCGCCGGTGCCGCCTGGGGCCGGTCACCGGGAGCGCCCGGTATCAGGGGGTCAGATCCGTCGGCGGGCAGCACGACGCCTTCGTGCGCGGGGCGGGCGTCGGGCAGCCGCCGCTCGTCACCCTGTCCGCTGTGCGTCACCGGAACTCCTACGTGTGGACCAACGTCACCGTCGGTTCACGCTACCGGGTGGTTCAACCCCGCGCACACACCTGTGGACGGTGTGACGACACGGCCGCCGAAGACGCTGTTCAACGCCCCGCGATGACGCTCCGTATGACGGGCATCACGCCGCCTGGAGCTCCACCCGCGCCCCGAACTCCCGTACCGACGGCTCGTCGGCGTACGGCTCCAGACGCTGCTGGAGGTCGTCCAGATACTCCGCGCCCCGGCTGGAGCGCAGCTTCCCGAGCAGTTCCACCGCGCGGGTGCCGGTGTGGCACGCCTGTTCCACCTCGCGCTGCTGCACCTGCGCGGTCGCCAGCAGGACCAGCCCGATCGCCCGCCGCCTGGCCCGGGACTCGGGGTGGCCCTCCAGCGCCTCCGCGGCATGACGCGCCGCCGCCTCCGCCTGGCCCAGATCGCGGTAGCAGTGCGCCAGTTCATCCGCGAGATAGGCGTGGTCGAAGTGGGCGATCCACGGCGGGTCGTCGGCCGACTCCGGCTCGGCCCGCTCCATCGCGGCGATCGCCTTCCCCGCCACGGTGTGACAGGTGCGGGCGTCCCCGAGGAGGGCGTGCCCCCGCGCCTCGGCGGCGTAGAACATGGCCTGCGCACGCGGGGTGACCTGCCCGCGTGCGCCCTCCTGCGCGGCGCGCGCCAGTTGGGCGATCTCCCTCGGATTGCCGAGCTGGGCCGCGAGATGGCTCATGGACGCGGCGAGCACATAGCCGCCGTATCCGCGGTCGTCGGCCGCCTGGGCGAGCCGCAGCGCCTGGATGTAGTAGCGCTGGGCGAGCCCCGGCTGCCCGGTGTCGACGGCCATGTACCCGGCGAGTTCCGTCAACCGGGCGACCGCGGCGAACAGTTCGCGGCCGACCGTTTCCCGGTACGAGCCCGAGAGCAGCCCGGACACCACCGAGTTGAGGTAGTGGACCACGACCGGACGGATGTGCCCGCTGCCGTAGCGGTGGTCGAGATCGGTGAGGGCGGCCGTCATCGCCCGTACGGCCTGGACGTCCGAACTGCCCACCCGGGCCCCGGACGTACGCGCGACCTGGGAGTCCGCGCCGGTGATCAGCCAGTCGCGGCTGGGCTCGACGAGCGCGGAGGCGGCGACCGACGCCCCGGAGAGGAAGTCGCGGCGGCCGACGTCGCTGCGCCACAGCTCGCAGACCTGCTCGATCGCGCCCAGCACGGTCGGCGAGAACTGGAGCCCGACACCGGACGCGAGGTTCTTGCCGTTGGCCATGCCGATCTCGTCGATCGTGACCGTACGTCCCAGTTTCCGGCCGAGGGCCTCCGCGATGATCCCCGGCGCGCGCCCGCGCGGCTGCTGACCGCGCAGCCAGCGCGCCACCGACGTCTTGTCGTACCGCAGATCGAGACCCCGTTCCGCGCCGACCATGTTGACGCGCCGGGCGAGCCCGGCGTTGGAACACCCGGCTTCCTGGATGAGCGCCTGCAGCCGTTCGTTCGGCTGGCGGGCGACGAGTGGCCTGGCTGCCATGAAAACCCCCTGATGGCCGCGGTGATCAACGCCCTGATCACTGCCCGGCTGATATACGGAGAATGCAGACTTCTCTGACTTGGTCTGGTTTTTCCAGAATCCCGGAAGTTTCCCAGAAACCCGGTCCTTCGCCCGACGTTCTCCGGAACTCGGCCCTCGTCAGGTGTATCCGCTGTATCCGCCCGGACCGGTGCGCGTCCGCGCGCGGACGACCCCCTTCCAGTGGATACCCGCATCCTCACCCCGTGTACATGCGCGCCCCCGTATGTGCATCCATGCGCCCCATATGCGGGATCATGCTCCCGGGGCGGTCCGTAGGCCGCCCGTAACCCCTGGTGACCGCGGGAGTTGAGTGGTTCGTGGAAGAGACCATCGGAGTCGCAGAGGCCGCACAGATCCCCCAGCAGAGAGGTGAGCAGTTGCTGGATCACGCCGTGCGGTACGCGGAGGAGCGGCACTGGGACGTGTTCCCGGGGACCTGGCTGGAGGCGTCGGAGGGCCGCGAGTTCTGCTCGTGCGGTGACACCGACTGCCCCGCTCCGGGCGCGCACGCGACCGGGCCGGAGTGGGCGACCCAGGCGACCGGCAGCGCCGCCGCCGCCCGTCGGATGTGGGGGAAGCATCCGAAGGCGTCGATCCTGCTGCCCACGGGTCGTACGTTCGACGTACTCGACCTGCCCGAGTCCGCGGGCTTTCTGGCGCTCGCCCGGCTGGAGCGGATGGATCTGCCGCTCGGCCCGGTGAGCTGCACCCCCGACCGCAGGATGCTCTTCTTCGTCCTGCCGGGCGCGGCCGTCAAGGTCCCCGAGCTGATCCGCACGCTGGGCTGGGCGCCCTCCTCGATCGATCTGGTCGCCCGTGGCGACGGCCACTACATCGCCGCCCCGCCGACCCGGGTCGGGGGACGCGGCGCGGTGCAGTGGGCCCGCCGGCCCACCCCCGCCAACCGGTGGCTGCCCGAGGCGGCCGAGTTGCTGAGCCCCCTCGCGTACGCCTGTGGACGCGATGCCGCGGCGGCGCGGACCCGCAGGGGCTGACCGGGCGGGACCCCCATAGGGTGGCCCCCGACACCGCGTCCACCGCACCGGTACGCGGGACACGGGACCACCGGGAGGCGGGGCATCATGCCGGAGGACCAGGCGGCGGCAGCCGCGGAGGCGGGCGGGGCGCCGACGGCGCCGCCCGCCGTGCGCGTCGAGGGTCTGTGGAAGCGTTTCGGTGAGCAGATCGCCGTCGCCGGGATCGACCTCACGCTCCCGGCGGGCAGGTTCATCGGGCTCGTCGGACCGAACGGCGCGGGCAAGACGACGACCCTGTCCATGGTGACCGGGCTGCTGCGCCCGGACCAGGGCCTGGTGGAGGTCGGCGGGCACGACGTGTGGCGCGACCCGGTCCGGGTGAAGTCCCGGATCGGGGTACTGCCGGAAGGGCTGCGGCTGTTCGAACGCCTCTCCGGCCGGGAACTGCTCGCCTACAGCGGACGGCTGCGGGGCCTGCCGGGGGACGAGGTCGACAAGCGCGCCACCCAGCTCCTCGACGTCCTGGATCTCTCCGGTGCCCAGCACAAGCTCGTCGTCGACTACTCGACCGGTATGCGCAAGAAGATCGGGCTGGCGTCCGCACTGCTGCACAACCCCGAGGTGCTGTTCCTGGACGAGCCGTTCGAGGGGGTCGACCCGGTCTCGGCGCAGACGATCCGCGGGGTTCTGGAGCGGTACACCGGCTCGGGCGCGACCGTTGTCTTCTCCAGCCATGTGATGGAACTGGTGGAGTCGCTGTGCGACTGGGTCGCGGTGATGGCCGCGGGCCGGATCCGGGCCCAGGGGCCGATCGCGGACGTACGCGGTGACGCGCCCTCGCTCCAGAGCGCGTTCCTGGAACTCGTCGGCGCGAACGCACGGGACACCGGTGAGTCGCTGGACTGGCTCGGCGGCGGCAGCGGCGGTGCGCGGTGAGTACGGCGGAGGGGTTCGCGGCGCGGTTCACGGAGGGCTGGATGCCGGGCGGTTCCGTAACGGGCGGTTCGGTGACGGGCGGCTCCGTGACGCGTGGTTCCGCAACGGGCGGGACGGCGGCGGGCGGTTCGGTGACGGGCGGGATAGCGGGCGGTCTCACGGTGGCCGATGACACGGTGGCCGACATGACCGTGGCAGGCGTGACGGTGACGGGCGTGACCGTGACGGGCGGTGCGCGGTGAGCGCGGCACCGGGCGTCGCGGCGGGCGGCGGGGCCGATGCCGGAGCCGCGGTGGGCCCGGCACCCGAGCACACGGTGGCCACCGGGCGGCTCGCCGGGATCTTCGTCCGGCTGAAGCTGTCGCTCCTGCGCAACGGACTGCACCAGTCGTCCGGCCGCCGGATCGTGTTCGTCGCCTCCCTCGTCCTCACCCTGCTCTTCGCCCTCGGCCAGCTGCTGGGTCTGGTCCTGCTGCGCGGCCACGACCACGCGGAGTCCCTCGTCGTCCTGCTGGCGGGCGTACTGGCCCTCGGCTGGGCGGTGATGCCGGTGTTCTTCCCCGGCGGTGACGAGACGCTGGACCCGACCCGGCTCGTGATGCTGCCGCTGCGCCCGGGGCCGCTGGTCACCGCGCTGCTCACGGCGTCGCTGGTGGGCATCGGACCGCTGTTCTCGCTCTGTCTGCTGCTGGGGTCGGCGATCGCGCTCTCCCACGGCCTCTTCGCGTTCGCCGTCTCCGTGGTCGCCGTACCGCTCACGCTGCTGGTGTGCGTGGCGCTGGCGCGCGCGGTCGTGGCGGCCAACGTCCGGCTGCTGACCTCCCGTAAAGGACGTGATCTGGCGCTGCTGAGCGGTCTGGTGATCGCGATCGGCATCCAGGCCGTCAACTACGGTGTCCAGAGCCTCGGGGCGTCGGACGCCGGACTCGGGGGGCTCGACCCGGCGGCCTCCGTCGTACGGTGGCTGCCGCCTGCCTCGGCGATCGACGCGATCGACTCCGCGAGCGAGGGCGCCCACGGGCTCGCACTGGCCCAGCTCGCCCTGTCGGGCGCGGCGCTGTACGTCCTGCTGTGGTGGTGGCGGCGCAGCCTGACACGGCTGATGACCACCCCCGACGGCTCGACGATCGCCGCGGCGGCGGAGCGGACCGCCGGGGAAGGCTCCAGGGGCCTGCACCGCCTGCTGCCGGGGGGCCGCACGGGCACGGTGATGCAGCGCAGCCTGCGCTATGTGTGGCGCGATCCGAAGACCAAGGCGGCCTGGGTGTCGATGCTGGCGGTCGGTCTGATCGTGCCGCTGTTCAACGCGGTCCAGGGCGTCGGCTCCCTGTACTTCGCGTCGTTCGCCACCGGCATGCTGGGCATGATGATGTACAACCAGTTCGGGCAGGACAGCTCGGCGTTCTGGCTGGTCGCGCAGACGATCTCCACGACCCGGGAGGCGTACGCGGAGCTGCGGGCGCGGGCACTGGCCCTGCTGCTGATCGCCCTCCCGTACTCGGTCGTGGTCACCGTCCTGACGGCCGTCGTCCTGGGCGACTGGCAGGCGACCCCCTCGGCGCTGGGACTGTCCTTCGCGGTGCTCGGCGCGATGCTGGGGACGGGCGCGCTGGCGTCCGCCCGTTTCCCGTACTCCATCCCGCAGGACAGCGGATACAAGAACGCCGCTCCGGGACAGGGCGCGCTGGCCTGGTTCTCGACCCTCGGCGGGATCTTCGCGTCCGGCCTGCTGTCCGGGCCGCTGATCGCGCTGACGGTCTGGATGCATACGACGGACGGGCACGGCGATCTGTGGCTGCTGCTGCCCCTCGGGGCCGTCTACGGGCTGCTGCTCGGCTGGGCGGGCGTACGGCTGGCCGCCCCGCGGACCGCCGAGCGGCTCCCGGAGATCCTGACGGCGGTCAGCAAGGGCTGAGCCGGGCCGGCCGGGCGCGGGGGCGGGGTCGGGGCAGGAGCCCCGGGCCGATATGGGGAGGTGGACGCCGGGGGCGGTGACGTAGGTTGCTGCTCATGTCGACGCCGCCACAGCCGCATCAGCAGCCCCAGCAGGGGGGTTACGGGAGCCCGTACGGGCAACAGCCGCAGTTCCCCCAGCCGGGGCCGGCCCAGCCGGGGTACGGGCAGCCCGGCGCCCAGCAGCCCCACCCTTCGCAGCAGGGCTACGGGCCTGCGACCTCTCCGCAGCCGTTCCCGCCGCAGCAGGGGTACGGGGCTCCGGGCGGCTGGGGCTCGCCGCGGCCGCCCGCTCCGGACAAGGCCCGGAAGTGGTTCATCGGTGTGCCGCTGGCCGTCGTGGGGGCGGTCGTCCTCGCCTGGCTGGGCTACTACGTCTTCCTCGACGACGGTGAGAGCGGCGAGGTCTTCCCCGAGGCGAAGTACGAGCTGACGCTCCCCTCGACCCTGCTCGACGGCAAGTACGAACTCGCCGGCGACATGTCCCAGCAGACCCAGGAGCAGCTGAAGAACGCGAGCCAGGCCGTCATCCGCGAGCCCAAGTCGACGGTGGCCCAGTACACCTCGCTGAACGGCGCGAAGGCCGGGATCGTGGTCGTCTCGGGGCTCCACGGCCGTATCGCCGAGCCCGACAAGGCGCTGGAGTCGATCCTCAGGGGCGGCGGCAAGGCGAAGGGCACCACCATCGCGGTGCCGCCGAAGGACTACACCCCCGAGGGCTCGGAGGTGCGGGTGGAGTGCCAGGTCCTCGTCTCCGACCAGTCGGACGGCGGCAGGGCCACGATCCCCATGTGCGCCTGGGCCGATGACAACACCAATATGTCCGTCTCACTGGCCACTCCCGAGAGCATGGGCATGACCCCGGCCGCCGTCGACCTGAAGGAGGTCGCGGAGGCCACGGTGAAGGTCCGTCAGGAGATGCGCAGGCCGATCGGCTGACGCGAGTGCGCGGTGGCCGGAGTGGTGTGCCGGTGGCCGTGGGGTCCGGGGCGGGGCATCCGGGTCCGCCGGGCCAGGGGTGGGGGCACCTCCCGGGCCGCCGGGCCCAGGGGGAGGCGTCGCCGCCCCGTGAACGCTTCCGGACACCCCGCCGGGGACCGGCCGGGCGGGGCAGCCGGGGCCGTCCGTGCGGCCCGAACGGCCGTGCGGCCACCCCGTTCGGGTCACTCACCCTCGGAAGCCACCACTCCGCGCGCTTTCACCGTGTGCGTACGGAAGACTCCCTACCGCAACCACCCTCGCGGCAAAGGAGTTTCACCATGCGATCAACGGGGTCGGCGAGGTCCGTGAGGCCCAACCGGACTGACGGGGTTGAGGCGACGGAACTGGCTGGACGGGCCGACCGGGCGGAGCCGACGGTGAGGTCCGGGGCGTCGGGGTCGGCGGGAGCGCCGGGGCGGACAGCGCGGACCGCGGGTGGCGTACGGACCGCAGGTGGCGTACGGGCCGTGCGGGGCCGCGCTGTTGTCACGGCCGCCGTCGCTCTGGCGCTGGGCGGGGCCGTGACCGGCAGCGCACGCGCCGCCGAGCCCGTCGTCGACCGGCCCGCCACGGCGAGCGGGCTGTACGCTCCGTCCGCGCTGGTGCTCACCGTCGGAAAGGACACCGCCGCCTCCGTCGACCGTGCGGTCACCCTCAGCTGCGCCCCGAGCGCCGGGGGCACCCACCCCGCGCCCGAGGACGCCTGCCGGGAACTGGGCGCGGCAGGCGGTGACTTCGGCGCCCTGCCGTCCGCCCTTCCGTACACGATGTGCACCCGGGAGTGGTCCCCGGTCACGGCCGCCGCGAGCGGTGTCTGGCAGGGCAAGCGGGTCGACTGGTCCGGGACGTACAACAACGGCTGTGAGATGCGGGCGGCCCTCGGAGCCGTCTTCGCCTTCTGAACCGCGCTCCCGGACCGCCGTGTGATCGTGGTCGTCACCGTCAGGCGATGTTCCACCGGGCCGGCAGCTCTCCCCCGCAGAAGACACACACATGGTCGCCGTCCCGGACGACACCGATCCGCCCGCAACCGCCTTCGGTGCAGCGGCGGAAGACGATCTCGTGCGTGAACCCACCGGGACGGCCCAGCCCCACCCGGTCCAGCGCGCCCGCGACCGCCGGCCAGCAGCCGGGGTCCGGGCAGTAGCCGGTCGACTGGTTGCTGACCTCGACGACCGCCCAGCCGTCGCCATCGCGGCCGAAGGCGATCTCCCCGCCGCCAGCACCGGGCCGCCGCCCGCGCAGGCGACGTGCTCGCTGCGCCTCGGCGCGAGCCGTATACGGCCGGGCGGGTCGACGACATAGGTGAAGGGCTCCCGGAAGTCGTCCGGACTCTGGGCTGCGGCCCAGCCCCCGAACGCGTCGCGGGTGCCGACGATCCGTCCCTCGCTCCCGGGGCGCACGGCCGCGAGGATGTCGGCGGGTCCCACATACGCGTACAGCGTCCTGCCGTCGTGGGCGAAGGCCCCGCCGTCGTACCCGGCGGGCAGAGGCCCGGCGGGCAGCAACCCGACGGTCGGGGGCCGCGCATCCCGAGGCCCGGGCGCGTGGGGTCCGCCGGAGCCCTCCCCGCCCCTACGCTCCCGGGGCATGGTCCCCCCTTCGTACGGAGTCGAGAAAAGGCTCGATCGCGGCGCGCCAGCCCTCCGGCTGGTCGTAGTGGATCAAATGGCCCGCGTCCGCCACCTCCGCGTACTGCCCGAGAGGGAGGACCCTGACCATCTCCTGGGCCTCGGCCCGGCCCAGTTCGCCGTCGATGCCACGGACCACCAGGGCCGGGCAGCGGACCTGGGCCAGCTCGTCCCAGTGGGCGTCGTGGACCCAGGTCTCCCGGGCCCTGAGCATCTGGCGGCGCGAGAACACCGGACGCCAGCCGTCGGCCCGCTCCGCCATCACCTCCGCGTAGAACTCCCCGCGCGCGGGCGTGGGGTGCTCCACCCAGGGGTCGTCCTCGCCGAACCACCTCCGCACATCCGCGAGCGTCGCGAACGGGACCGGCCAGGCCCGGAACCAGCTCTCCCACTCGCGCTGGGAGGCCGCGCCGAGCGCCGACGCCCGCATGTCGCAGATGATCAGGGCCCGGACGAGGTCGGGGCGCTTGGCCGCGAGCTGCCAGGCGGTGAGCGCGCCCATCGAGTGCCCGATGAGGGTCACCGGGCCGAGGCCCAGCTGTTCGACGGCGGCCTCGGCGTCGGACACATGCGCGTCACGGGTGAAGGGACCCTCGGCGGGCTTGTCGCTGCGGCCGTGCCCCCGCTGGTCGAGGGCGACCGCGCGATACCGCTCGGCCAGCCAGCGGGCGGTGGGCGCCCAGTGCGACGCGCGGCCCATCAGGCCGTGGAGCAGTAAAACGGCGGGCGCGTGGCCGGGATCGGCGCCCGGGGCGCTGCCGGCCGGCCCGCCGGACGGTTTGGGCGGATCGGCGAACTCCCAGGCGGCCAGGCGTGCGCCGTTGATTCCGGTCACGTCGATGCGCCGCACCATGTGCCTGGCACCCCCTTCTGTCGCCCGGTCGTCCCGATCGGCCATCCACCGCACCCCCAGCTTATCGAACTCCTATTCGAATGCATGCTTCCGCCAGGCAACACCCCTCGTTCGAGTGACCATGCTCGGGGATTGGCGTGCGCCGCCGGGGGGAGATCTTCTGCGGGAGGCGGGCCGATCGGGGAAGGCGGTCCGAGGGGAATGACCCTGGGAGCTCGGGGCTCCGGGTCAGCAAAGGGGAGGACAGGCCCCGGCACCCATGGGTGCCGGGGCTCTTCTCCGCCGAGTTCGTCGAGTCGGCCGAGCGGGGGCGGGGGGCGATGGGGGCCGGGTGCGGTCCAGACCTCAGGGCCCGGGCCGGGTGCGGTTCAGGTCCCGGGGAGAGGTCCGGGGGCGGCCCCGGAGGGCGATCACGCCGGGGCGGCCGGTGGCGGGGGTGGCGGTGGTACGGGCGGATCCGGCGATACGGGTCGCGCCGTCCGCGCTGCGGTGCGCGCGGGGCGTACGAGGGGCGCATCACCCTGATCCCTCCCCGGCCGTGGGTCATATGCCTCAACCCCAGCGTGGCACGCGATTCGCCCGGGCGCTGCCATTCCGGACGGAAATCGCTTCACGGGGAACGCTTCAGACGACTGCGGGCACCCGGGCACCGGGAACCCCCGAAGGGGCGGGGTTACGGCGCCCGGCCCGTGCGGTCGCGGGAGGCCGGCACGCGTCGGCTCGGGGGCGGAGGGGCCGTCCTCCGCGGAGCCGCGACGGCGAGGGGACGGCCCCGCCCGGGGCCCTTCAGCATCACCTGGGGCAGGGCAGGGACTCCCCCGAAGGTTCTCGCCGAGTGACCGGCCCTCTCACCAGGTCCGTCCTCAAACGCCGGACAGGCTGGACAGTTCACACCCGCACGCAGGACACCGTCCATCCTCGAACGCCGGACAGGCTGGAAGAACAAGAACCCCCGCACCGGGGCCCAGGTCCGTCCTCAAACGCCGGACAGGCTGAACAGTTCACCCCCGCCCGCAGACACCGTCCGCCCTTTGAACGCCGGACGGGCTGGACAGTTCACCCCCGCCCGCAGACACCGTCCGCCCTCGAACGCCGGACGGGCAGGACAGTTCGCCCCGCCCGGGGACAGCGCCGACGGCCGGATCCCGCGCCGCTCCGCTACTTCTTGGCCACGAACACATGCGAGGCGACATCGGACTCCAGCTCCGCCGCCTCACCGCCGCTGCCGACGAGCACCCCGCCCGCCGACTCCGTCACGCTCACGACCGAGCCGGGCTGCACGCCCGCCCTGCGCAGGGTGTACATCAGCTGGGCGTCCGTCTGGATGGGCTCGCCGATCCTGCGGACCACCACGGTCTTGCCGTCCGAGCCCGGGTCCAGATCCGCGAGCGAGACCATGCCCGCGTCCAGGAAGGGGTCGGCCTCCGCCTTCTCGCCCAGCTCCTCCAGGCCCGGGATGGGATTCCCGTACGGAGACTCGGTCGGGTGGCGCAGCAGCTCCAGCACACGGCGCTCCACCGCCTCGCTCATCACATGCTCCCAGCGGCACGCCTCGGCGTGGACCTGCTCCCACTCCAGGCCGATCACATCGACGAGCAGGCACTCGGCGAGCCGGTGCTTGCGCATCACGCGCGTCGCCAGCCGCCTGCCCTCCTCCGTCAGCTCCAGATGGCGGTCCCCCGCGACCGTCACCAGACCGTCCCGCTCCATGCGGGCCACGGTCTGGCTCACCGTGGGACCGCTCTGGTCGAGCCGCTCCGCGATACGGGCGCGCATAGGAACCACACCTTCCTCCTCCAGCTCGAGGATGGTGCGGAGGTACATCTCCGTCGTGTCGATCAAACCGGACATACGTGCCCCTCGAAGAATCGTGCGCTGCGGCCCCGGACCCAATTCTTACGCATCGCGCCGACAACCGTGCCGCGCTCGGGCAAGCCGGGGCCGAGGCCGTATTGACAGCGCATCGGCCCAGACCCCAACGTGATCCGCGGCGCGGGCATTCCCCGGCGCATTTCCTGTTCTCTGTGTACCCGAATGCATACGTACCGTATTCGGGTATCGACCCCCTGAAAGGGCTCGGCGATGAGCGAGAGCAAGCTGGCCGGTCAGTTCTTCGATGCGGCGATCGATCTGCTCGCGCGTGTACGGAACGAGGAGGCGGACAACATCGCGGCCGCGGGTGCGGCGATCGCCGACACCATCACCTCGGGCGGCCGCCTGTTCGCCTTCGGCGCGGGACACTCGTCCCTGGCCGCCCAGGACGTCGTCTACCGGGCCGGCGGCTTCGCCGTGATGAATCTGCTCGCCGTGCCCGGCGTCGTCGGCGTCGATGTCGTGCCCGCGACACTCGGCTCGGCGCTGGAGCGGGTCGACGGCCTCGCTGCGGCCGTACTCGACACCAGCCCCGCGCGCGCCGGTGACCTCCTCTTCGTCATCTCCCTCTCCGGCCGCAACGCGCTCCCCGTCGAGATGGCGGTCAATGCGCGGGCGCTCGGGCTGAAGGTCATAGGCGTGACCTCCGTCGCGTACGCGGACGCCACCACGTCCCGGCATGTCTCCGGCACCTTCCTCAAGGACCACTGCGACGTCGTCCTCGACTCCAAGATCTCCGTCGGCGACGCGGAACTCACCCATGAGGGCATCGAGGCGCCCTTCGCCCCCGCCTCGACTGTCGTCACCAGCGCCCTGATGCAGGCCACGATGGCGGCGGCGGCGGAACGCCTGGTGGAGAAGGGGGTGGAGCCGCCGCTGCTGAGGTCGGGGAATGTGGACGGGGGGCATGAGTGGAATGGGAGGGTGATGGCGGAGTACCGGGAGCGGATCTTCTTCCGGCACGGGTAGGTGTTACGAGGGTGAGGGGCCCTCGGACCCCTCATGGTCCCGGTCCTGAGGTCTTGGCCCCAGGGGCCCTGGTTTCCGGGCTCCCGGGGCCCGGGCGTCTTTGCCCGTGGCCGCGTCTGGGCGCGTTCTCCGTCCTCAAACGCCGGACGGGCTTGGTGGTGGCCGTGCCCCGGCCGGCCTGGTGGTTACCGCCATCCGGGCCATGGACGGCCCCCGGCCCACCGTCCGTCCTCAAACGCCGGACAGGCTGAAAAAGCCACCCGCACACCGGACCAGCTTGGCGGATTCCACGACCGAACCAGCCTGGTGGTTACCGCCACCCGGACGGTGGACGGCCCCCCGCCCACCGTCCGTCCTCAAACGCCGGACAGGCTGAAAATGACCGCCCACACCGAACCGGCCCGGTGGACTCCGCGACCGGACCCGCCCGGTGGTTACCGCCACCCGGACCGTGGACGGCCCCCCGCCCACCGTCCGTCCTCAAACGCCGGACAGGCTGAAAAAGCCACCCACACACCGGACGGGCTTGGAATGGTCGCCCACGCCGGAGGGCTGGAGATGGGCGGCCCCACGAGAGTCGGACGCCGGGCGGGCCGGGAGGGTCCGCCCGGCGTCATGGAAGGTGGGGGTGGGCCTCCCCGTTGACCGTCTGTCGCCGGGCGCTACCTCCCGAGGTACGCGTCGATGAGGGAGACCGTGCCCTTGTTGCCCTGCCTGTCGGTGAACTCCGCGCGGAAGGAGATGCCCTCACCCTTGG
This sequence comes from Streptomyces sp. NPDC051018, assembly GCF_044456085.1. Lineage (NCBI taxonomy): Bacteria > Bacillati > Actinomycetota > Actinomycetes > Kitasatosporales > Streptomycetaceae > Streptomyces > Streptomyces sp. NPDC051018. The sequence continues at coordinate 116,565 of NZ_JBITFN010000007.1, read as the reverse complement.
CCGGGTTCTGAACCGTGACCCTGCCCCGCTGAACCGGCAGCCGCTGCCAGGTCCGGCCGCGGTCGTACGAGACCTGGGCCGACAGCTTTCTGAGGTTCCCATGGGCCGCGGCGCCCTCGACCACGAGCGGGAAGGACTGCGTCTGACCGGCGGGTGCCGTGCTGTCCAGGCCCACCGCCGCGGCGAACCGGACCGTCGACAGGGGCAGCTTCACCCGGGAGGCGGTCGTGTCGGACCGGAAGGTCCAGCTCGCCTCCGTGCGGCTCGCCACCGTACCGGGCGCCGTACCCCGGTCGGCGGATGTCGTCAGGGTGTACCGGGCCGCCCCGGCGGGAGCCTGGAAAGTGTCCCACTGGTTCAGAGCCCACCTGTACTCGCCGATCTGCTGTCCGTTCCTGTGGAGCGTGGTCCTGCCGGACCCGTACGCCATTTCTCCCGGATGCCCCTTCCCGTCGGCGAACAGCGGCAGATCGCCCCCGATCCGGTCGCCGTCCCGGAAGACACCCGTCTTCCTGCCGATCGCGGGACCGAAGACGGCGGTGCCGAACGTCTCCCGGTAGCTCTTCCCGGCCCGGTACTTCTTCGGGTCACCCAGTTCATGGGTCGTGCTGTGGCTGCCGTACCCCAGATTCCAGCGGACTCCGGGAGACTCGGACACCCATGTCGTACGGACACCCGGCGTGGGCTGCGCCCCGCTGATGGCCGTGAAGTCGATGTCAGGATCCGCTATCACGGCATTCGTGGTGATGACGCCTTGCCCGCCCTGGTCCAGAGCGCTGAGATCGATGTCCACCCGGGCCAGGTCGCTCTGCTCGTACGTCCTGCTGACCCCGGTCGCCACCCGCTCGGTCCTGCCGCCGAACGCGATGTCGTACTGACTGGTCGCGTCCGCCTCCGACTCCCAGGTGCTCGACCACAGCTGGGTCAGCGAGCCGTCGGTGACCGGAGGGCCGAGGTGCGCGGTGCGGAAGTCGCGGTACAGGCCGATGAGGAAGAACCCGCCGACCCTTGCCCCGCTGGTGCCGACCTTGTACGACATCAACCCGTTCACCGGCTCGACCCCGGGCCGCGGCAGCCTGATGTCGAACGGCTTGGTGGTCCGGGCGTCGACGGTGACCTTCGTGTCGCCGGTGATGTCCAGCTTCGGCTGGGTGACGATGTCGAGGAAACCATCGCCGGGTTCGTAGCTCTCGGAGTCCAGCGCGTAGGAGCCCTTGGGCGTCCGGATGGTGGCGGTACCCGACTCCGGCACGTCCAGTGCGGCGGCCAGCCCGTGGTACGGACCAGTGACGCCCTTCACCACGGTGTGCGGGGAGGAGGGCGCCGAACCGTTCCGTCCGATGTGATCGACCGTCAGCTCGTAGGACTCGACCTCACGGTCCACGGCGACGGCCGTCCGTACGGTCTGTCCCCCACCGCTCGCCACGACCGTTCCGGAGTACGTGCCGTCCGCCGTGCCGCCGAGGCGGGTGTCGGCGGTCACGTCCACGGACGCGGTGCCGCCCGCCGGAACGGTGAGCTGCCGTACGGCCGGGGTGAAGAAGCCCTCGGGCGCGGGACGCCCGGCGGGGTCGGTGGCCGTGGCCGTCACATCGAGGGTGACGGCCTCGGTGCCCAGATTGCGGTAGGTGACCTTCTTCGTCACCGGGGTGTCGTCCGCGTGCGGCCACAGCTGGGTGCCGAAGGTCAGGGACACCGGTTCGGAGACCACGCTCTGCCCCATGGCCCCGTCGACCGCGATCCGGCCGGTGCCCTGCTGATGGACGGTGTACGGTCCCGGCCGGGCGGAGCCGGTCAGCACCCCCTTCAGCTCGGCCGCCTTCCAGGCCGGGTGCTTCTGCTTGAGCAGAGCCGCCGCGCCCGCCGCGTGCGGGGCCGCCATCGACGTACCGGACAGATTCAGATACCCCTCCGGGCCCTCCCCGAATTCCTGCTCCAGCAGGCTGCCCTTCGCCGAGGCGGCGGTGATCTCCTCACCCGGGCCGGTCACATCCGGCTTGATGTCGCCCGCGCCGATCCCACGGCCGCGGCCGGATCTCTCCGCGAGCCGGTCGTCGCCGTCGACCGAGCCGACGGTCAGCGCGGCCTGTGCGCTGCCCGGCGAGGTGAGGCTCCCGTCGTGCGGGCCCTCGTTGCCGGCCGCGACCGCGAACAGCACGCCCGTGTCCGCCGAGACCTTGTTGATCTGGGTCTCCAGCGGATCGAGTTCGGGGGTGTCCCAGCCCCCGAGACTCAGGTTGATCACATCCGCCCCCTGGGCCACGGCCCAGTCGATGCCCGCGAGGACGGCGGACTCGTCGGCCCAGCCGCCGTCCTCGATGACCTTGCCGTTGAGGAGCTTCGCCCCGGGCGCGACCCCCTTGAACTTCCCACCCGACTTCGCCCCCGTACCGGCGGCGATCGAGGCCACATGGGTGCCGTGGCCGTTCCTGTCCCGGGCGTCGTGCGACGAGGAGAAGTTCTGCTCGCCCACCACCTGGTCCTTGAGGTCCGGGTGTGCGGTGTCGATCCCGCTGTCGAGGACCGCGATCCTCACGCCCGTGCCGTCGTGCCCCGCGTCCCAGGCCGCGGGCGCGCCGATCTGCCGGGTACTTCTGTCGAGTACGGCCTTCCGCGTCGCGTCCAGCCAGATCCGGTCGACCCCCGAGGAGACGGCCCGGTCGCCCCCGCCTTCCGCCCGGGTGAGGCTGTCCCACAGGGCGGCGGACTGCTTGTCCGGCGCGGTGACGGCGTCGGCGTTGAGGTTCTTCAGACTGCGGCGCACCTCGACGTCGTCCGTGGCCCGTACATCCGCACGCGCCGACCTCTGCGACGAGCCCCGGTAGCCGATGATCACCTTGAGGCCGTCGCGATGGGCCCGCAGGCTCTCCGGCCGGCTCAGCTCGGTGATGTCGAACAGCCGCTCGTCGAGTTTCCCCTCGGTGATGAGCCGCTGGGCGTCCCCCGGCACCACGAAGGTGTGCTTGTCGGACGTACGGATGTGTACGGGGACGTTCCCCCGCCCCTTGGCCCGTTCGACCCCGGCCACCTGGCCGCTCGCGTCCAGCAGTACCCGGTCACCGGTGATGAGCGTGATCGTGCGACGGGGTGTGCCGTCCTGCTCGCCCGGTGAGGGTGTGCCCCCTGCCGTACGGCCCTGGGGCCCCGCCGACGCCGGGCCGGTCATGACCCCCGTCAGCGCCACGGCACCCGCCGCGGCGATCGCGGTCAGGTAGGTTCTGCCCACTCTGTTCACTTGTCGGCGCAAGTCTCCTCCAGGAGTGTTGCGACACTGTCGGCCCCAACCCCTGAGCCTCCTCAGCGGAGTTGAGGCGGCCGGGGTCCGGTCCGGTCGGCCGGAGGCCCACGTTGTTCCAGTGCTTCGGGCCCCTCTCCGGGGCCACAGGCGCCCGTGATCACCGAGTAATTTTGTGTGTTGCTACAAGTGCCGGGAGGGCCCGGAGGCGTCGAAGGCGTCGGAAGGCCGGATCGTACGGGCCCGATCGGAGCGGGTCAGGAGGGCGGGCCGGGAAGCGGGTCCGGCCACCCCGGGCGCACAACGGTGCTGGTCCGACGCGGAAGCGATGCGAAAAGGACGCCGAATAGGGGTGCGACGGCATATGGCGCCCGTGGTTACATGGGCCCATGGTGTCCACGGATCGGTTGCTCGCTTTTGCGGCCATGTCATTCCTGCTGATCGTGATCCCCGGCCCCAGCGTGCTCTTCGTGATCGGGCGGGCGCTGGCACAGGGCCGCCGTGCCGCGCTGACCACGGTCGTGGGCAACACCCTCGGGGCGTATGTGCTCGTCGTGGCCGTGGCCCTCGGGGTCGGGGCCATCGTGGAGCGCTCGGTCCTCGTCTTCACGGCCCTGAAGCTGGTGGGCGCCGCGTATCTGGTGTATCTCGGCGTCAAGGCGGTCCGTGAGCGGGGCTCCCTCCAGGCAGCCTTCAACGGCGAGGGCCCTTCACACGGCACCCTCCGTACCTTCTGGGAGGGCTTCGCGGTCGGCGTCGCCAACCCCAAGACCATCGTCTTCTTCGCCGCCGTGCTCCCGCAGTTCGTGGACCAGGGCAAGGGCAATGTCGCCGCCCAGATGCTCCTCCTCGGCCTCGTCTTCAACATCATCGCGGTGGCCTGCGACAGCGTGTGGGGCCTGGCCGCCTCCACCGCACGCGGCTGGTTCGCCCGCTCACCCCGCCGGCTCGCCATGATCGGCGGAGTCGGCGGATTCACGATGATCGGCCTCGGCGTCACGGTCGCCACGACGGGCCACAAGGACTGAGTCCCCTGCCCCGGAACACGTAGTTCCGATGCGGTGGTGCCGTGTCCTCGCGGTCGAGCCCTGGCACCGGGCACGACATGACATCGTGGCGCCATGACCGTCGTTGTCCGCCCGGCTTCGGCCTTCGAGGATGTCCGCGCCCTTCTCGGTCCGAAGTCACCCGGGGCCAACGTCTGCTGGTGCCTGAGCTACCGGATTCCGTCCAAGCTCAACAACGAGCTTCGCGGGCCGGCCCGCGGTGAGTACGTCGCCGGGCTGTGCCGTGCCGAGCCCCCGCCGGGCGTGCTCGCGTACGACGGCGACGAGCCGGTCGGCTGGGCCGCCGTGGCACCGCGCTCGGACATGTCCTTCGCGCGCAGCCGCAAGATCCCGCACGTGGACGACCTGCCCGTCTGGTCTCTGTGGTGCGTCCGCGTACGTCCCGGCCACCGCGGAAAAGGGATCTCGCACGCCCTGATCGCCGGCGCGGTCGAGTTCGCCCGCGCCCACGGCGCCCCTGCGATCGAGGCGTACCCGCTCGACAACGGTGGCGCCAGGGTCGACATGACGATGGCGTACGCCGGGATCCGGAAGAACTTCGAACGCGCCGGGTTCGCCCACGCCTCCGACACCACCTCGGTGCTGGCCGGTCACCCCCGAGTCCTGATGCGGCTCGACCTGCGCTGAAGGATCAGCCCGGCGCCTCGACGGCCGGTGCGGCCGTCTGCCGGCTGGTGCACCTCTGTGCGTGTGTCCCGACGCGGACGCTCGGCTGTCCCCTCCCGGGACACAAGGCCCGTCCGGCTGCCGTGGTGCGACCGGGGGCGGCAGCCGGACGGGCGTCCCGCGCCCCGGCCGGAGGTTGGCGGCGGGGGCCTCCGGCCGGGTGCGGTGGATCGGTGAGTACGGGCGGGTTCAGCCCAGCCGGTTGTCGATTTCCTCTCTCAGTTCTTCGTAGGCGGGGCTGGTGCGGATCGCGTCGTACTCCGGGTCCGAGAACTCGAACGAGTGGCCCCCTCGGTGTTCGGCGAACAGCGTGCAACCGTCATTCGACGGTCCGGGCTCTCCGTTGTCGGCCGGGCAGTCACCGAGAATGGATATCCCGTCGGGCTCCCGGCCGTTCTCCCACCGGGCCCATACCTCGCCCCGCCTCGCGTCCGTGAGTTCGCGTACGAGGTCGAAATGCGGGCCCGCCGAATGGGCCTCCAGACCACAGCGCAGGGCCGTGACGAGTTCCAACGGATGCCCGGGATCCTCCGGCACGATGTCCAGCGCGAGAACAATCAACCGCAGCGGAAGTCGCGCCCTTGCCGCGCAGATATGCCGGGGCTCGTGTCCGGGCACGCTACCGTCCCCGCCAACTCTGCGCATTCGCCTCGGCCACCGCCGCGCTCATCGCGTCCGACTGGGACGCCGGGCTCAGATCCTGTGGCATCGCGTCCCACTCCCGCCCACCGTTCAACGGCCTGAGCTGCACCCTTAACCCCATCCGGTCCATCACCCGGCCCACCCTCCTCGTCGCCGCGTCCCTCACCACATCCCCCGGAACCGGCTCATACGGATGCTCGCGCGCATTCTCCGGAGAACTCACCGCGGTTGCCTCCTCAGCCCGTCCCCGACGGCTCGCAGCAACTCCGGAGTCGCCTCCGCGTAACCACCGCGCGGAACCCAATCCGGAGCGAGGCACCAGAATCCCCCGGCCTCTATCAGTGCGACCAGATCAGTAATGTCGTCCACGTGGGCCACGGGCGCTTTCCGGTTGGTCATGGTGATTGCCGTTCCTCTTCACAGCTCGCTTTTCATCAACGCGAGTACAACCTTCCGTGAGGGCGGCTAACCTCACCAGGGGGGATGGAGAGACAGCGCGAACTGTCCAATCACAGAAGGGCGTTAGAACAAATGACCGCCGAGACCGATGGCACCGATCCCGCCGACCCCGCGTCCTCCGCACTCGCGCACTTCGGCCACGAGGCGCGCCTGGAGCGGGAGGCGTTAGGCATTTCCCGTGCCGATTTCGGCACGGAGGCGACCTGTGGGTACTCACTCGTCGCCAAGATCGAGAACGGACAGCGGGTCCCGCCGAGGGAGTTCGCGGAGGCGTGCGACCGGGTGTTCCCGCATGCGAACGGGAGGTTCATGCGGCTGTGGCCGCTGGCGCTGAAGTACGCGTACCCCGTGTGGTTCCGCCGGTACGTCGAACTGGAGGGCGTCGCGGCCCGCATCCAGTTGTTCAACCCGCTGCTGGTGCCAGGGTTGGTTCAGACCGAGGAGTACGCCCGAGTGATCCTCCGAGCCGGGCGGCCAGACAGCCTGGAGGACGCAGTGACCGCCCGGATGGAGCGTCAGCGCGTGTTGGTCACGGCCGACCATCCCCAACTCTGGATTGTCGTCACTGAGTATGCACTCCGCAGGACTGTTGGGAACGCCGACGTGACGCGCGACCAACTCCAGCGGCTCAAGGACTTGGCAGAAGTCCCGAGGAATGTGGTCCAGGTGCTCCCGGAAGCCGCCGGATACGTTCACGGCAGCAATAACCCTTACGGCCTACTGTCGTTCAAGGAAGGTGCCGATGTGGTCCATGTAGACGGCTTCCCGACCGGGTACACAGTTGCCGATTCCACCCCTGTCGCCGAGGCCCAAAAAGCCTATGATCTCCTCAAGGCGACAGCACTGCCCTTGGACGAATCGGTATCCGTGATCAACTTGATCATGAAGGATGTACACAAATGACCGATAAGCAGCGGTATCCCGTCGAAGCATGGCGAAAGTCCAGCTACAGCGGATCGAACCAGGGCGAGTGCCTAGAGGTCATGGACGGCGGGAGTCACATCCCCGTGCGCGACTCCAAGAATCCCCACGGACCCGTCCTCGCCTTCCCCGACACAGCCTGGGACGCCTTCATACAAGGCATCAAGAACACACCGATCTCCCTCTGAATCCGCCAACGGGGGCTCACTCGGGGGCGGTCAGGGCTGCCAGGTCCAGGGCCGTGGCCGTCAGGAGGGACATGTTCTCGGCGTGGAGGGTGTCGGGGCGGTCGAAGGCGGGGCGGGTGGGGCCGCGGAGGAAGGTGGCGACGCCCAGGGTTCGGCCGCGGCTGCGGAGCGGGGTGCAGAGTGCGTGGACCATGCCCTCGGGCCAGCGGCGGGCCCGGCACCAGTCGGCGGCCGACGGCGGCGCGTCCTGGGCGGGGGCGGCGGGCGCGCTCGCGCGGACCGGGGTTCCCCGGGTGGCGGCCTGGAGGGCGGGGTGGCCGGGGGCGTAACCCACGGGGATGCCGCCCGTCGCCACGGGGACGCAGGGGCCGGGCGTACCCGTGGCGGTGGCCGCCGTACGGACGAGCCTGATGCCGTCGCCCGGTTCGACGAGGTCGATCAGGGCGTGGTCGGCGAACCCCACGAGGGCGAAGTCGAGGCAGACGGTCGCCGCCTCCATCGGGTCCTCGCACTCCGCCGCGGCGCGGCCCGCGCGGTGGAACTGGCCGGAGCGGAAACGGAGCCGGTCCGCCGCCTGCTCGGCGAGCTTGGACTCGGTGATGTCGTGGAACAGCCAGCCGATGCCGAGCGGTACGGGCTCCTCCGTGAGCGGTGAGGCGAGCCGCAGAAAGCCGCTGCGCCAGCACCGGCGGCGCTCTCCGTCCGCCCCGCCCGCCAAGGTCACCCATATGTCGGTGAGCGCGCGCGGCGGGCCCTCGGCGAGTACGTGGTGCAGTGCGCCCTCCAGCTGCTCGACGCCCTGGACGAGGAGTTCGCCGAGCGGGCGTCCGAGCGGCGCGGTGCGGCCGGAGCCGAAGGCGCGGGCCGCGTAGCCGTTGACGACGGTGGGCCGCAGATCCACGTCGACGAGGACCACGCCCCAGGACGCGTCGTCGAACAGGGCCTCACTGAGCGAGATCGAGCGCTCCAGGTCGATCCGGGCGTGCACCTCGCTGAACGCGCAGTACAGGCCCGCGGGCCTGCCGTCCGCGCCGAGGACCCGCGCCGACTGGGTCCGTACGAGCACCCGCCCGCCGTCCTTGCGCAGCAGCGCGAACTCGTGGACCTGCCGCCCCGGGGACTCCATCGCGGCCATCAGCCGGCCCTCGACCTCACCGGCGTCGGCGCGCCGGACCGCCCATCCGGCGAACCCGCGGCGGCCGACGGCCTCCTGCGGGGACCAGCCGAGGATACGGGCGGCCTCGCGGTTCCAGTGGGTGATCGTGCCGTCCGCGTCGAAGGCGCAGAGTGCGGCGTCCATGCCGTCGAGGAGGGCGGCGAGCAGTTCCTCCGAGCCCGCGGCCGGATCGGGGGCCGCCCCGGAGGCGGGCCGCTCCGGTTCGTCGGGCCCCAGTGCGTTGGCCGTGCCGCTCTTCGAAGCACTCATCCTGGGCCCCCTGCAGGACGTGTCCGCGCGAGTTGATGCACGTCGAACCATTCAACTCGAACGTGACCCAGAGCACACCCGGTTCCGGGAAATCGTTGCGCCGGGAAACCGGTTCGTTTAATCGGTTGAAGCCCGGGGCGGAGGTTCCTAAGGTGGTGCGCACACTGAAGGGAGGTGGTTCGGAAGTGATTTCTCACCGGACTCGTGAGGTGACTGCGGGCTAGTCGCCCGTCGTCGCACTCTGTGCGGTACGGCAGGCCACCTGCCGAAATCCAATGCAGTCACCCGACCCGTGGGCCGCCGGTCAGTCCGGCCGGCTTCTCTCCGTCCCGTACGGAGGGAACCAGGCCCGCGGGTCGTCTGCGTTCCCGCCCCCGGAAAGACTTCGGCACGAGAGCCCGGGGAAGGGCCCCGGCCCCCTTTCCTCCTCTTGAGAGGGCTGAGAGGGCTGAAGGGGCTTCTCCGCCGGGCTCAGGGGGACAGCCGCTCGACGGTCCAGGCGCCGTCCGCCCCAGTGGTGTACCGCAGTCGGTCGTGCAGCCGGTTCTCGTGGCCCTGCCAGTACTCGACCGTCTCCGGCACGACCCGCAGGCCGCCCCACTCCGGGGGCGCGGGGACCTGCTCGCCCTCCGGGTAGCGGGCCGCCAGCTCCTCGTACCGGGTGAGCAGCTCGTCCCGGGAGGCGATCACCGACGACTGCTCGCTCGCCCAGGCGCCGAGCTGGGAGCCGTGCGGGCGGCTGCGGAAGTACGCCACCGTCTCGTCGCGTCCGATACGGGAGGCCGTGCCCGTGACCACCACCTGGCGGGCGATGGGGTGCCAGGGAAAGAGCAGCGAGACATACGGGTTGGCCCCGATCTCGCGGCCCTTGCGGGAGCCGTAGTTCGTGTAGAAGACGAAGCCCCGGGAGTCGTACTCCTTCAGCAGCACCGTGCGGGACGACGGGCGGCCGTCGGGGGTGGCGGTGGAGACGACCATGGCGTTCGGCTCGTGCAGTCCGGCGGTGATGGCCGCGTGGAACCAGCGGGCGAACTGTTCCATGGGCGTCGGCGCGAGGTCCGTCTCCAGGAGCGGAGTGGAACGGTACTGCTCACGCATCACGGCGGGATCGGGGACGGCTGCGTTCGCGGAGGAGGCATGGTCGGTCACGGGGGTCATCCTGCCGCAGGGCCGTGGTGGCACCGAGGCCGCGTACCCCGGTCATGGGAAGGGCCGCCCCGGAGCGCGCCGCGGTCCCGGGCAGGCGCCGCGTTCCGGGCCCCGGAGTTTCCCGGCCGCCCGGGGGCGGTGCGGCCCCTCGCCCTCCGCGCCCGCGGCCGCAGCACGCTCTCCCTCACTGAATGGAACGTTCACTACAAAGCACAAAGGGGGTCCGGAACGGGGCGGAGCCCCGAGTGGTGCCGACGGGCTCGGCGGAGTGACGGGCCAGTATCCCCGGCACTCAGTGCCGCTAACCCTCCCCGGACGGAACGCCGCAGTGTGCCGGTTCTCACGCTTCCCCGCATCATGGGAACCCGCCAAAATCCATAGGTGGGACTCTGTGGAAATTCCACAGCAGGGGATATCGTTCCTGGCCCCCGGCGGGCGGGTGACCCCCGGCCGTACGGGGCATCACCGAGGTGTCCGGACTTTTCCGATCGCCCCGCCCGACCTGTCGTACGCACCGTGAGGAGCCGCCTGATGTCCGACTTCGTACCTGGGCTCGAAGGAGTCGTCGCGTTCGAAACGGAGATCGCAGAACCCGACAAGGAGGGCGGTTCGCTCCGCTACCGGGGCGTCGACATCGAGAATCTCGTCGGTCATGTGTCCTTCGGGAACGTATGGGGTCTGCTGGTCGACGGAGCGTTCAATCCGGGGCTGCCGGCGGCCGAGCCGTTCCCGATCCCGGTGCACTCCGGGGACATAAGGGTCGATGTGCAGTCCGCGCTGGCGATGCTCGCGCCCGTATGGGGTCTGAAACCGCTGCTGGACATCGACGAGGAGCGGGCCCGTGAGGATCTGGCGCGGGCGGCGGTGATGGCCCTGTCGTACGTGGCACAGAGTGCCCGCGGTCAGGGTCTGCCGATGGTGCCGCAGCGGGAGATCGACAAGGCGCGCACCGTGGTCGAGCGGTTTATGATCCGCTGGCGCGGTGAGCCGGACCCCCGTCATGTGAAGGCCGTCGACGCCTACTGGACCTCCGCCGCCGAGCACGGGATGAACGCCTCCACGTTCACCGCCCGCGTCATCGCCTCCACCGGCGCGGATGTCGCCGCGGCGCTGTCGGGCGCGGTCGGCGCGATGTCGGGGCCGCTCCACGGCGGCGCCCCCTCCCGTGTCCTCGGGATGATCGAGGAGATCGAGCGCACCGGCGACGCGACCGCCTATGTCCGGCAGGCCCTCGACAAGGGCGAGCGCCTGATGGGATTCGGCCACCGCGTCTACCGCGCCGAGGACCCGCGCGCACGGGTGCTGCGGCGTACGGCGAAGGAGCTGGACGCACCGCGCTACGAGGTCGCCGAGGCGCTGGAGAAGGCGGCCCTGGAGGAGCTGCACAACCGCCGCCCGGACCGGGTACTGGCGACGAACGTGGAGTTCTGGGCGGCCATCGTCCTGGACTTCGCGGAGGTCCCGGCCCATATGTTCACCTCGATGTTCACCTGTGCCCGTACGGCCGGCTGGTCCGCCCACATCCTGGAGCAGAAGCGCACGGGCCGACTGGTGCGTCCCTCGGCACGCTATGTGGGCCCGGGCACCCGGGACCCCCGCGAGATCTCGGGGTACGACGACATCGCCCACTGAAGCCCGGGGTCGGGTACACGGGTACTCGGGTACTCGGGACAGCCCGGAGTCCCGCCACAGTTTCCGTGCCCGGAGTCCCGTGACCGCAAAGAGGGGGCCGGGGCGGGTCGGCTCAGGAGCCGGGGACGGCCGCGTACAGGGGCGGGTACGGCCGGTACAGGGGGGCGGCTCAGGGAGCGGGGCGGCCGGTCGCGGAACCCCGGGCCGGGTCGCCGTGAACCGATGGGCCACCCTCGCCGGGAGCAGGGCCCCGGGGCGCGGGGGCACCCGGAGCGGGGGTGCCCGGGCCCGAGGGGCGGCCCTTGCCGACCTGGGTCCGTACCGCCCCGATGCTCGCCGCGATGACCAGCGCGATCGCCAGCGCGTCGGTCGCGGACAGCGCCTGGCTCAGAACGAGGAACCCGGCCATCGCGGCGACCGCGGGCTCCAGGCTCATCAGCACCGCGAACGTCGGCGCGGCCAGCCGCCGCAGGGCCAGCAGTTCCAGGGTGTACGGGAGGACCGAGGACATCAGCGCGACGCCGAGCCCGAGCAGCAAGACGGACGGTTCGACGAGCGTGGCCCCGGACTCGGCGAGCCCCATCGGCAAGGTGAGCACCGCGCCGACCGCGAGGGCCAGCGCCAGCCCGTCCGCCTTGGGGAAGCGCCGCCCGGTGCGGGCGCTGAAGACGATGTACGCGGCCCACATCACCCCCGCCGCCACGGCGAACAGCGCGCCCACGGGATCGAGCCCGTCGACCCCGCCGCCGCCCAGGAGTCCGCTCAGCAGGACCACACCGCCGAGCGCGAGGGCGGCCCAGACGAGATTCACCAGCCGCCGGGACACGATCACCGACAGGGCGAGCGGCCCGAGGACCTCCAGGGTCACGGCAGCGCCGAGGGGAATCCGCTCGGCCGCCTGGTAGAAGAGGACGTTCATCGCGGCCATGACCGTGCCGAAGACGACGACGGTGCCCCAGTCGGCCCGCGAGTAGCCACGGATCCGCGGACGGCAGACGAGGAGCATCACGGCCGCCGCGAGGACGAGCCTCAGGGTGACGACGCCCATCGCCCCGGCACGCGGCATGAGCAGAATGGCGACGGCCGCCCCGAACTGCACGGAGAGCACCCCGCCGACGACGAGCCCCACCGGCCCGAGGGCGGCCCGCGCGCCCCTGCCTCCCCTCCTGGCGCCACTGCCGGCGCCACCGCCCGCGCGGCCTTCCACCCGGCCGCCCGCACGGTCGGCCGGGTCGCCCGGGGCAGTTCCGCCGGCCGGGTCACCGGTACCGCTTCCGGACACCCCGCCGAGCGCGGCGGCCGCCTCCGGCTCCGCCGTGACGAACGGGGGGTGGCCGGGCTCACCCACGACCGGGTTACGGACCTCGTCCACCCTGTTCCTCCCGTCCTGATCGAGCGCCCGGCCGGACACCGAACCGGGCATACGCGGCACACCGCCGACCCCGTTCACGCTAGTGGCCGGGCGCTGTCGAGTGAAATGCCGACTGCGCTGTCGTTATGCTCCACACGCATGACCATTGAGCTGCGCCATCTGCGGGCCTTCCTCGCCATCGCGGAGGAATCGAGCGTGACCAGGGCGGCGGCCCGGCTCCATCTGACCCAGCCCGCGCTCTCCCGCTCCCTCGCGGCCCTGGAGAAGCACCTGGGCGTCCGCCTGATGGACCGTTCCACTCATCACCTCACCCTCACCGACGAGGGCCGGATCTTCCGGGAGAAGGCGGCGTCGGCCGTCGCCGCCTTCGACGACGCGGTGGACACGGCGGGCCTGCGCGGCCGGCCGCTGCGGCTGGGCCACGCCTGGGCGGCCCTGGGGCCGTACACGACACCGCTGCTGCGCCGCTGGGAGCGCGAGCATCCGGACACCCCGCTGGAACTGCTCCGTATCGACGACCGCACGGCCGGTCTCGTACGGGGCCGGGTGGACGTGGCGGTGCTGCGCGGGTCCGTGGACGAGCCGGGGCTGGTGACCGTACCGCTGTTCACGGAGCCCCGGGTCGCGGCGGTGACATCGGACGGGCCACTCGCCGCGCTGCCCCGGCTGACCCTGGCGGATCTGGCGTCGGGGCCGGTCCTGGTGAACCCGGTCTCCGGGATCACCACCCTCGATCTGTGGCCGCCGGACGCCCGCCCGGCCACCACGGTCACCGTCACCAACACCGACGACTGGCTGACGGCGATCGCCGCGGGCCGGGGCGCGGGGGTCTCGGCCGCCTCGACGGCCAAGGTGCACCCGCACCCCGGTGTGACCTTCCGCCCGCTCCCGGACGCGCCGCCGGTCCCGGTCCTGCTGGCCCACCGGGCGGGCCCGACCCACCCGGCGGTACCGCAACTGGTCGCCCTGGCCCGCGAACTGACCCGCCCACCGGGCCGGCACGGTGAACCGGCGGCGTTCAGCGGCCCGTGACGCCGGGCAACGGCACTCCCCCTGGGCTCTGCGGCCCCGGAGGCGCACCAGAGCCGCGCTGCCGGACCGCGCAGGGTTACGGCGAGTGGGAGCCGCGGACCTCCGCCGTGAACCTCCGCCGTGAACCTCCGCCGTGAACCTCCACCGCGGGCCTCCACCGCGGGCCGCACGGCACGGAGGCCACGGCCTACCGGGGGCCCGCCCGCCCACCGCACGAGGTCCGCACCGCCCTCACCCGGCCCCTGGGCGCCCCCGCCGCCCGTCACCCGGCTGTCCGAGCCTCACCCGCCCCCCGTGTCCCCCGGTGTCCCGGGCTCCCGCGCCTCCCCCTCCGCTCCTTCTCCCGTCTCCCCCGCCTGCCGCGTCTCGCCCGCGTCCTCCGCCTGCCGCGTCTCGCCCTCCGCCCCGAGCGCCTCCGCCAGGACCTCCGCGAGGTGCCGGGCCCGCCGGCCCGCCAGCTGGGCCGTCTGCGTACGGCAGGAGAATCCGTCGGCCAGGATCTCCACGGACGGCCCGGCGTTGCGCAGGGACGGCAGCAGCCGGTCCTCGGCGCAGGCCACGGAGACGTCGTAGTGGCCCGCCTCGAAACCGAAGTTGCCCGCCAGCCCGCAGCAGCCGCCGCTGAGCTCGCCGCGCAGACCCGCCCGTTCACGCAGCCGCCGGTCCGCCGCGTCGCCGAGGACCGCGTGCTGGTGGCAGTGCGTCTGGCCCGCCACCTCGCGGTCGGCGCGCGGTGGGGTCCAGTCGGGGGCGTACTCCTCCAGCGCCTCGGCGAAGGTACGGACGGACGAGGCGAGCTTGGCCGCGCGGGGATCCGAGGTCAGCAGCTCCGGCAGATCCGTCCGCAGGGCCGCCGCGCAGCTCGGCTCCAGCACCACCACCGGAACGCCCGGCTCCAGCAGCGGCTCCACCGTGTCGAGGGTGCGCCGCATCACCGCGCGGGCCCGGTCGAGCTGGCCCGTGGTGACATAGGTGAGCCCGCAGCAGACCCGGCCCGGTGGCAGCACGGCCCCGAGCCCCGCCGCCTCCATCACCCGGACCGCCGCGCGGCCCACCTGCGGCGACAGATACTCGGTGAACGTGTCCGGCCACAGCACCGCCCTCCGCCGAACCGCTCCCGGACCTCCCGGACCCCCGGGCCCTCCAGGCCGATCCAGCCCTCCTGACCCGTCCAGCCCTTCCGGCCGGCCCCGCGCCCAGCGCCGGAAGGTGACCGGCGCGAGGACGGGCAGTTCGCGCTCCGGCGCGATCCCGGCCACCCGTTTGGCGACGGCGGCCAGGGGCCGCACCCGGGCGAGCGCGTTCAGCAGGGGCGCGAAGGGCGCCGCCGCCCGCAGCCACCCGGGCAGCCGGCCCATGGTGTAGTGGGACGCCGGGCGGCGCCGTCCGGCGTAGTGGTGGTGCAGGAACTCCGCCTTGTACGTGGCCATGTCGACGCCCACCGGGCAGTCGCTGCGGCAGCCCTTGCAGGACAGGCACAGATCGAGGGCGTCCCGCACCTCGGGCGAGCGCCAGCCGTCCCGTACGACCTCCCCGGCCAGCATCTCGTGCAGCAGCCGTGCCCGGCCGCGGGTGGAGTGGGCCTCCTCGCCCGTCGCGCGGAACGACGGGCACATCACTCCCGGGCCGGGAGCCGTGTCACGGCACTTGGCGACCCCGACACAGCGGCGGACCGCGCCCGCGAAGTCACCGCCGTCCTTCGGGTAGCCGAAGACGACGTCGACGGGTTCGCGCGGCAGCACGGCGAACCGCAGCCCCTCGTCCAGCCGCGCGGGCCGTACCAGCATCCCCGGGTTCAGCCCGCCCGCCGGGTCCCACAGGTCCTTGAACCGGCCGAAGAGACCGACGAGATCGGGGCCGTACATCCTCGGCAGCAGTTCGGCGCGCGCCTGCCCGTCGCCGTGTTCGCCCGACAGGGAACCGCCGTGGGAGACCACCAGATCGGCCACCTCGGCGGAGAACCTCCGATAGGCCCGCACGCCCGCCTCGCTCAGCAGGTCGAAGTCGATCCGGACATGGATGCAGCCGTCGCCGAAGTGCCCGTACGGCGTCCCGCGCAGCCCGTGGTCGGTGAGCAGGGCGCGGAAGTCGCGCAGATAGGCGCCGAGACGGGCGGGCGGTACCGCGCAGTC
This sequence comes from Streptomyces sp. NPDC051018, assembly GCF_044456085.1. Taxonomy (NCBI): domain Bacteria; kingdom Bacillati; phylum Actinomycetota; class Actinomycetes; order Kitasatosporales; family Streptomycetaceae; genus Streptomyces; species Streptomyces sp. NPDC051018. The sequence continues at coordinate 100,644 of NZ_JBITFN010000007.1, read as the reverse complement.
CTCCCAGCCGGGCCATGCCTCGGCGCCGTCGGGGGTGCGGGTGGCGGTGCCCGCCGCGTCCTCCCGTACGCGCCACAGCGCCCGCATCCCGGCGGCGTCGGACACCACCGTCCCGTCCAGGGCGCCGGCCGCGCGGACGATCGCCGCCGCCCGGGAGCGGGCCTCGGCGGGGACGGCGCCGCCGGTCTCGACGAAGAGCCAGGCCCGGCCGCGGGGCAGCCCCCGGGCGTCGGGCACCAGATCGTCGGCCATGCCCTCGACGGTCAGGGGCCGGTGGACCAGCAGCCCGGCGGCCGCGTCGGCGGCGGCGGTCTCGTCGGGGTAGCCGAGGACGGCGAGGGCCCTCGCCGGGGGTGCCTCGACCAGCCGGACGGCCGCCTCGGTGACCACGGCGAGGGTGCCCTCGCTGCCGCAGAAGGCGCGGGCGAGGTCGGTGCCGTTCTCGGGAAGCAGCGCGTCCAGGGCGTATCCGGAGATACGGCGCGGCAGCCCGCCGGGGTAGCCGGTCCGCAGGAGAGCGAGGTTGGCGTCGACGAGGTCGCGCAGTCCGGCGGGGGCGGCGCCCGGCGCGAGGCCCCGGCCGAGGCGGAGCGGGGTGCCCCCGTAGGTGAGGACCGACAGTTCTCGGACATTGTCGGCGGTGGTGCCCCAGGCGACGGAGTGCGCTCCGCAGGAGTTGTTGCCGATCATCCCGCCGAGGGTGCAGCGGGCGTGGGTGGAGGGATCGGGGCCGAAGGTGAGGCCGAGGGGCCGTACGGCTTCCCGGAGGGTGTCCAGGACGACACCGGGCTGTACGACGGCCGTACGGGCTCCGGCGTCCACGTCCACCACGGCGTTCATATGGCGGGTGAAGTCCAGCACGACGCCGGTGCCCGTGGCCTGCCCGGCGATCGACGTACCACCGCCGCGCGCGACCACGGGCACCCCGTGGACCCGGCAGACCTCCAGTACGGCCGCCACGTCCTCGGCGTCGCGCGGTGAGACGACGCCGGAGGGGACCCGGCGGTAGTTGGAGGCGTCCATGGTCGTCAGGGCGCGGGCGGTGGCCGAGAAGTCGACCTCGCCCCGGACATGGGCGGCGAGTTCCCGCGCCAGGGCGCCCGCCCCGCCCCGTAGCGAGCCCTCCCCGCCCCGCGGTGGCGGATCACTCCGATCACGCGGCTCACCCCTGCCACGCGAGGCGCCCGTGCCACTTCCGTCCCACCGGGGGGAGCGTGGTTCAGCCATGTGTTCCAGGATGCCCGCGTCGCCCTTGTCACACCGGGAGGAAACCTTCCCCCTGAGACCATTAGGGTCCTAAGGCCCTTGGCAAACCCCGGGGTAAGCGCCCAAAGTGATCGCCAACTCTCCTATAGTGACGATCACTTGATCAGGAACTCGCGGCTCCAGTTCTGCCCCCGCCACCCCTCGGAAGGCAACACTCGATGACCGGCACCGTCCAGGCCCGATGACCCGCGGAACGCGGGCGGCCCGCCCCGCCGAGCACCGTCGTACGCTCCCCGGGACGGCGCTGCCCCAGAAGGCCGAGAACGCTCTGAAGATCGTCGTCGTCGGCGGTTTCGGAGTGGGCAAGACGACCATGGTCCGCTCCGTGAGCGAGATCCGTCCGCTGCACACGGAGGAGGTGATGAGCCGCGCCGGGCGCACCCTCGACGACACCAGCCGGGTCACCGCCAAGACCGCCACCACCGTCGCGTTCGACTTCGGCCGGATCACCATCGACACCCGCAGCATCCTGTATCTGTTCGGCGCGCCCGGCCAGGAGCGCTTCTGGTTCCTGTGGGACCGGCTGCTCGCGGGCACCATCGGCGCGGTCGTCCTCGTCGACACCCGCCGGCTCCCGGAAGCCTGGTACGCGCTGGACCGCCTGGAGCACCACGGCATGCCGTACATCGTCGCCGTCAACGACTTCGGCGGCCCCCTCCACAGCGACGAGCACATCCGTGAGGCGCTCGCGCTCGATGCCGATGTGCCGCTGGTGGAGTTCGACGCGCGGGACCACTCGTCGAGCAAGTTCGTGCTGATCGCGCTGGTCGAGCATCTGCACGCCCTCTCACTGCACCAGAAAGGCTGAACCTCGCCGGTCACCGTCTCAGCCGACGGACCGCGTGCCCGGGGCCCGGGACGACCGGATACGCTCCGAGGCGTGGCTGAGATCCGGATTCCCGCTGACATCACGCCCGCCGACGGCCGTTTCGGCGCGGGCCCCTCCAAGGTGCGTACGGAGGCGCTCGACGCGCTGGCCGCCACCGGCACCTCCCTCCTCGGCACCTCCCACCGCCAGGCCCCGGTCAAGAACCTGGTCGGCGCGGTGCGCGAGGGCGTGCGCGAGCTGTTCCAGCTCCCCGACGGTTACGAGGTGATCCTCGGCAACGGCGGTTCCACCGCCTTCTGGGACATCGCGACCCACGGCCTGATCGAGAACAAGTCGCAGCACCTGTCGTTCGGCGAGTTCTCCTCCAAGTTCGCCAAGGCCGCCAAACTGGCGCCCTGGCTGGCCGAGCCGACCGTCATCTCCGCCGACCCGGGCTCCCACCCGGAGCCCGTGGCGGAGGCGGGCGCCGACGTCTACGCCTTCACCCACAACGAGACCTCCACCGGTGTCGCCGCTCCCATCGCCCGGGTCGCCGGTGCCGACGAGGGCGCGCTGGTCCTGGTGGACGCGACCTCGGGCGCGGGCGGTCTGCCCGTCGACATCGCCGAGACGGACGTCTACTACTTCGCCCCCCAGAAGTGCTTCGCCTCCGACGGCGGCCTGTGGGTGGGTGTCTTCTCCCCGGCCGCGCTGGAGCGCGCCGCCCGGGTGCACGGCTCGGGCCGTCACGTCCCGGAGTTCTTCAGCCTGCCGACCGCCATCGACAACTCGCTGAAGAACCAGACGTACAACACTCCCTCCCTCACCACCCTCTTCCTGCTGAACGAGCAGCTGACCTGGCTGAACGGCCAGGGCGGCCTCGACTGGGCGGTCCGCCGCACGGCGACCTCCGCGCGGAACCTGTACGGGTGGGCCGAGGCGTCCAAGTACGCGACCCCCTTCGTCGTCGACCCGGCCAAGCGGTCGCAGGTCATCGGCACGATCGACTTCGCCGACGAGATCGACGCCGCCGCCGTCGCGAAGGCGCTGCGCGCCAACGGCATCGTCGACACGGAGCCGTACCGCAAGCTGGGCCGCAACCAGCTGCGGGTGGCGATGTTCCCGGCGGTCGACCCGTCGGACGTCGAGGCGCTCACGGCGTGCGTCGACTATGTGATCGAGCACCTCTGACGGGACCCGGGGGTCTCCTCTGAGGCCCGGGCCGCCGCCCTGCCCTTCGGCTCGGCTGGTCGTCCACCGCGGCCCGGAGTCCCGGGCTGGAGTCCCGGGCCGGGCGGAGCCTGACCGTCCCGGGGGTTCCGACCGGGCCGGAGCCCTGGCCGGGTGTCCGGTCCGCGCCTGGAACCCGACCTTCTGACCTGGTCAAACGCTGTTGTGAGGGCCCCGGCGGGCGTCAACCCCGCCGGGGCCCTCACCCGTACAGGTAAGCCCTGGAACACAGGACACGCCGTTCCCACCGGCTTACGAGGATGCTCTCGACACCAGCCACCAGGAGCACCAGAGGCTCCGCTGACGACCTTGTCCGCATCGTGGCCCCGCCTTCCAACGCTGAGCTTGAGGCGCCTGAGGAAGATCGTTACCCGACAACGCGAATATTGGCGCTGTCAGATAGACGACCCAGGCTCGGCACCGTAGCTTCGACGCCAGCGGCCCAACCAGGGCCGGGCGCAAGGGGGTTTCAGCATGGCGCGCGAGGAACTGACCCGACTTACCGGCAACGGCAACGGGGACTGCGGAAAGGACGACTGTCCGAACGTCTACCGCACCGCCAGCGGCTCGTTCATCGTCCAGGGCAGCGTTTCCGAGGCGTTCACACCGCCCGGAGGGGAAGCGCTCGTGGAAATCCCTGAAAACGTGCTGAGGGAGGCCGTTCGTGCTCTTGGCTGGTGAGGAATGGGCAGCACGATTCGAGGGATTCCAGCGCGAAGCATGGCGACTTGAGACCCTATCGCAGTACCTCATGCCGCAGGAGGAAGAGGAATTCGCGGCGTTCAGGGCCGGTACACGTATCGACCCGTACACCGTCTCGAACGAATACACAGACCGACTGCGTCGACAGGCAGCAGAAGGACGCTCGCAGGGGCGCGTACACATCGTGACTCGACCGCTCTCGGCCTATCTGCGATTCGAGTTCTCCCAATATTACGCACCTCATGCGCTGGCGGGTGAGAAGATCCGGATTCTGGACGTGACCAACCGGACGAACCCTTTGGAAGGAGTTCAAGATTTCTGGATCTTCGACCGCTCCGAAGTGGTTCTGATGAACTATCACCCGGACGGACGGCAGATCAATCGTGAGGTCCACGATGGGGACGTGGCCCGGTTCATCGAGTACCAGCGAATCGCGCTAGCCGAGTCGGTTCCCTTCGAGGAGTACGTGAAGGGCCTTGACGTTTGAGCCCGAGAAGCTCGGTCAGTCCAGATCCGACCTAGCAGAAGTACTGAGAGATCAGCGTAAGCGAGCCGGGAGAACGCAGACCTGGCTCGCTCGCCGCTGCACCATGTCGCAAACCAAGGTCAGCAACATCGAGAGCGGCAAACTCACACCATCACTGGTCGATGTTGAACTGATACTGGAGGCACTGGGAGCAGACGAAGCCATATCGACGGAGATTCTGTCGTTGGCAAGAAGGGCCAATACCGAATGGCAGGATCACTGGTCCTCTCGCCGCAGAGGATTGGACAAGAAACAGAATGAGCTAGCCAGGCTGGAAGCCGTCTCGAAAGAGTTCCGTTTCTTCCTCCTGTCGATGATCACGGGACTACTCGCAACGCCTGACTACGTACGCGCCAGCATTGCCGACGTGCCCGGCGATCAGTCGAAGACCGTTACGAAGAAATTGGAACGACAGCAGGTTCTTCACGAATCTTCGAAGTCGTTCACATTCATCCTTACCGAGCAAGCCGTCAGGTGGCCACTGCTGCCCCCTATGGCCATGTCTGTGCAGTTGGACAGGCTTGCATCGGTCTCCCGTATTCCGAATGTGCGCCTGGGAGTCATTCCGTTGAGCGGACACATTCCGGAAAGACCACTGAACACTTTTACGGTTTACGACCGGAGAATGGCCACCGTGGAAACGGGCACAGGAGCATTGATCTTGCGGGACCACAGAGACGTAGCGGCTTACCTCAATGACTTTGAGACATACGAGCGATATGCCATCTTCGGGAATGACTGTCGGAAACTCTTGGAGGAGTGGTCCATGATTTTTACCCGACAACGCTAATAGTCCTGGTAAAGAGCGGAGACCGCCTCTACTTTGAATCCCATTCCAGCGCGAAGGGACACGAATGAGTGCCAGAGGAAACTACTAGACAGAATCTGCAAGCGATCAGCACCGGGAGCTGCGGCAAGCGACGTCTACTTGGCAACGCGGGCAGGGGCCTCAGCCGCGGCCCGGAAAATCGCCGGGCCCTGGTGACGCGGGCGCTCGCTCGTCAGCCGATCCGGTCAGGTACCCCATATCCGCGCCGCCGCACCTCCTCGATGCGGGAGGCTATGGGCCGTCAACCCTTCAAGCACGAGGAGCCCTTCATGCCCGCTGTACTGACGACCGACCATCCGGCCTGGCTCGAGACGGCAGATGACACCGGCCGCGTACGGGCCGTGGCTACCGCGTCCGGGTACTGGGGCCTGTCGTGGGACCGCGATGGTCTGCACATGACCTGCCTGCACGGTGTCGAGGACATGAAGCCGACAGTCGTCTCCACCGATCCCGGGTGCTTGCCAGACACCGTGCCCGCCGCGCTCAGGGCCGGGCTGGAGAACCTCGGCCCGACGCGGCGCGTGGCCAACCCATCGTTGTGGGACGCCATCACCACCGCCGTTCTGCGGCAGGTCGTACGAGCGGGGCAGGCGCGAAAGTTGTACCGGACTTGGTGCTCGACTTACGGCACCACCATCGACAGTCCATACGGGCCTCTGACCATCGCCCCAGCGCCAGAACAGGTCCTGGCACTCGACGAGGATCAGTTCACGGCCGTCGGCGCCAAATTCCACCGCAGCGCCCTCCAGGCTGCCGCAACCTGCTATGAGGAATGTGCTGCTGGCTGGCGGCGCATGGAGGCTAAGGAACTGGCGGCCGCACTCACCTCCGTTCCCCGGATCGGAACGTGGACGGCGTCGGCCGCAGCGGCCGACTACACGGGTGACTTCAGCGTCTACCCGCATGACGACCTCGCCGTCCGAACCTGGGCCGCCCAGATCGCCCCCGACCACTCCTGGCCCGACAAGAAGGACAAGGCGTTCGGCCCGATGTGGACCGGAGCGGCCGGCCCCGACCGCACCGCCCTGCACACTCTGACACTCTCCACCCTCACCTGGGGCTCACACGCCCGCTGAACAGGAGGCGCTATGACGCCATTACCGCTGATCACAGGTTCCGATCCGGCACGTTCGCTCGACGCCCTCTTCGTGAACGCGCCGCTCCGCGACTACGACCAACGGCCTCGTACCAATGACTACACACTGCCCGTGCTGGGCATGGCCTACATCGCCACATGCGCGCAGCAGGGCGGCTTCAACGTAGGCGTCCTCGACGCCGAGGCACATGGGCTCGGCATCACGGCGACAGCGGAACTGGTCAATGATGCGGCACCGCGATGGACGGCCCTGAATCTCCTCGCCCCCACCTACGAGATGTCCGCACGCATCGCAGCTCAGCTCGCCCCGGACATCGCGCTGATGGCAGGCGGACACCACGCCAAGGCCATGCCCGACCGTGTCCTCGCCGACCCTCGCATGTCCAACCTCCGCGCCCTGGTCATCGGGGAAGGCGAAGTGCGAGTCGCCGCACTGCTGGAGAACGAGAAGCGCCGCTACGACCTGCCCGGCGTGCTGTGGCGTGACCGCCTGCTCGGAACCAGGGCGGTCGGCATCCCACGAGACGCACAACTGAACACCAGAATGCTCAGCCCCGACATCAACACCTTGCCCTACGTCAATCGCGCGTTCCTTCCGCAGGACCCGTACCAAGCCTCCCCTACGAGGACGGACCAGCGCCTCGCCGTCCATCGCGCCACGGCAGCGCTCAAGACCGCTGCCAGCCAGGGACACAGGGAAGCGAACATCGTCGCCAGCCGCGGCTGTCCCTACAACTGCACCTTCTGCGGAGCAGCCGTCAGCGCCAACCCGGATGTCCAGATCCGCGTTCGCGACCCCGAGAACATCATTGGCGAGCTCAACCAACTGCATGACGCATACGGGGTGACTGCCTTCCGGTTCGTCGATGACCTGTTCCTCGGCGTCGGCCGTGTCATCGAGGAACAAATGCGAGCTTTCAACCGCCACGGGATCGGCGACCGGTTCGTATGGGACGCCACCGGGCGCATCAACGTCCTCGACCGACTCTCCGACACAGAGCTGGACCGACTCGTCACCAACGGCCTGCGAGAGGTCGCCCTCGGCATCGAATCCGGCAGCAATCGCATCCTCAGGGCGATGGACAAACGCATCAACGCCGAGATGACCGAACGCGTCGCCCGCCGCCTGGTCGAACACGGCATTGGCGTCAAGGGCTACTTCATCCTCGGCTACCCCGGCGAGACCCCCGACGACCTGAACGCCACCGTGCGCCACATCCACAATCTCTGGCGCATCGCCGACAGCAACCCCGGCGACATACGCGCCAGCGTGTTCGAGTTCCGCCCCTATCCCGGAACGCCCGTGTGGCAAATCCTCACCCAAGCGGGTCACGACCCCGATGCACTCCTCGACTATGCAGACGTCGATCTGACCGAGGACGGCGCCGACGAGGCGATGCGCCAACGCGACGAATTCAACTTCTCCGTCGGCATTCAGTTCGGCGATGTTCCCCTCGCCACTGTCCGCTCCACACTGGCCACACTCACCCGCGAGCAGCACCAACGCAACCAGCCGTCCCAGGAGGCCGCCGCATGACGCAGCGACGCGGCCTGTTCATCACCGTCGACGGCCCCAGCGGCGTCGGAAAGACCACCACCATCAACGCATTGGCCGAGGAGATGACCGAGAGCGGCCTGGCCATCCGCCGGACCGCGGAGCCCTCCAGCAACCCCATCGGCACCTTCACCCGCCAAAACGCCGACGGCGTCCACGGCCACGCGCTGGCCTGCCTGGTCGCGGCGGACCGGTACGCGCACATCGAGCATGAGATCGGGCCGTGGCTCCGCGCCGGCGACACGGTCCTGTGCGACCGCTACGTCGCCTCGACACTCGTCCTGCAGCGCCTCGACGGCGTACCGCTGCCCTACCTGCTCGCCCTGAACGCTGACATCGTGCTCCCCGACCTGGCGGTCATCCTCACCGCCTCGCCCGGCTCATCGCCAACCGCATAGCCGAGCGCGGAATCCGGCACCGATTCCACCTCGACCCAACCGGGCCCGCCCGTGAGGTCGACCTCTACGCCCAAGCCGCCCAGATCCTCAAGGACAAGAACGTCAAGGTCCTCCTCCTGGACACCAGCGACACGACTCCGGCGCAGGCAGCATCCCGGATAGCCGAGACACTGCCCGGCGTCCCAGTACCGTCAGCGCACCCATCACAGCCGACAACATCCCAGGAACCATGAACCCGAGTCCCGCACAGCCCGTCATCGACACCCACGTCATTCTCCGCGACGGCGACAAGCTCCTGTTCTCCCAGCGCGGCGGACCCTACGGCTACGGACGCTGGCACATGCCCTCCGGCAAGCTCGACCGGGGCGAGCCACTGAGTGTCGGCGCTGCGCGCGAACTGCTCGAAGAGACCGGCGTCTCCGTCGAGCCGGACCACCTGCGCATGGTGCATGTCGTGCATCACCGCCAGAGCGCCAGCGTCGAACGGATCGGGTTCTTCTTCGAGGCGACCGAATGGAGCGGGGAACCCGTCAACCGGGAGCCGTCGAAGTGCCTTGGACTGGAGTGGTTCAGCGTCCACGAGCTACCCGAGGACATCATCGAGTACCCGAAACTCGGGCTCCTCGGCTATCTGAAGGCCCCCTGTGCCCTGACCGAACACGCGTGGACGTAGTTCCTGGACGACGCATGGCGATGCCCTGGGCGACGTAGGAAGCCCCGCCGCTCCGAATGACTGGAGTCGGCGGGGCTGTCTGTCGTTGCGCCGGATTGCCGAGCGAGCTGATCCTGAAGGATCAGACAGCGCCCAACTCGCCGGACTTGACCCCTGCTATGAAGGACGCGAAGGCGGGGGTCGGTATGGCGAGGGCGGGACCGTCCGAGATCTTGGAGTCACGAACAGGGACCATGCCGAGGGTGACGGCGAAGTTGGCGGCAACCTCCACGCAAGCGCCGCCGTTGTCGCTGTAGGAGGACTTGAACCAACGCGGGGACAGGGATTCGGTCGTCACGGGGTGCCCTTTCGTAACTGGTTGATCAAGTCGACAGACGCGGCTTGGGAGAGTGCGTGCGCCTGTAGTTGATGGTAGGCCCCCAGTATGGGCAGTACGAAGGTGCTGTCCCGTTCGAGATGCCCCCGATGGGCCGACTCGGCGTAGGACATGAGTGACCGGTCGGCCATGGTCAGGATGTAGAGCGGCAGGTTGAACGGGCGGCGCTCCCCCATGCCGAAGTTCGCGACCTGAAGCACAGTGTTCGGCAGTTCGGCGAACTCGACCAACCGCTGCAACTGTGCGTCCATGACAGCAGGTTCGCCGATCGGTCTGCGGATGCAGCTCTCATCCAGTACGGCCAGGATCATAGGCGGGTGTGTGCGACGGAGTGCGGCTTGTCTCTCGGCGACGACCGCGACCCGCTCGTGCGCCTGGTCTTCCGTGATCGTCCCCCGCCTGACGGCGCTGTCTGCCAGCACCGAGGCGTACTCCGGCGTCTGGAGCAGACCGGGGACAATGCCCACTTCGTACAACCGGACTTCGGCTGCCCGGCCTTCGTTCACCACGTACTCGGGGAATCCCTCCAGCAACGAACCGCGCCGGATCTCGCGCCACGCCTGTTCAAAGGTGTCGGCTGTCCCTGTGAGGTCGAAGGCGGCGTCTGCACTACGCGAGAACCGCACAGTTGGGGGTTTGCGACCAGTTTCAACGGCTGAAATGTGCGTGCTGGAGTACCCGATCCGCTCGGCCAGCTGATCTTGAGTCCAGCCGAGCGCTTCCCGTGAGCTGCGCAGACGCGCCCCGAAAGCTGCTTCCGGACCTTCCTCGGGGTTTAACTCCTTGCGGTTAACCAACGTAGACCCAACCTTTCCTTCATCTCTGACATGTTGAAGGACTGTCGACTCTAGGCCACGCTGAGCCGCCCTGGTAGCGAACAGCTACGGAGAGGAGTCGCCGTGCCTGATGACGAACTGGCTGTCGGGTCTGTCGTGTACGACACCGTGGCCGGGGTCCTGGGAGTGGTCATGGAGGTCTACGGGACGCGTTACGCGCTGCGCCCGCTGCGTGGAGGGCGGGAGTGGGACGCGTTACGGGAGGAAGTCCGGCCCGCCACCGTCGCCGACACGCTCTCGCCGGCCCTGGCGGAGCGGAACGCCAACAGCGGCCGGTGGGGGCCTGTCACATGAAGACGGGCCGCCCGGCACCTGGTGTGCGCGTTGACGGAGGGATCCGTACACCACCGCCAGCACGACGAAACGCCCCGACAGGCCGCAGCAACGGCCCGTCGGGGCTGGCCGAACCAGCTTCAGAGGAGCTGACCGACGTATGCGTGATCGTATCGCCCGTGCCCTCATATGGGTGCTCGTACAACTGCCCCTGACCCGGCGGGTCCGGCCGGGGCGGCATTCCGCCGAGCATTTCGGCGAAGCCCGCGCCCGGCGGACCGCACCCGCCCACGCCCACGCGCCGTTATCCCTGATCATCTGCGCGTCCCACACCCCGCTCCCCGAACACGTCCTCGCCCGGACCGTGCCCGTCCCCAAGCCGCCCAGGGTTCCGCCCTACCTCCACGGGTGGATCGCCGCGCAGGAGGCCGAGTGGGAGCAGCAGCGGCGGCGCCGGGTGTCCGCCGTGGCCGCGACCATGGGGTACGACGTGCCCTTCCCCTGCGACGGGTCCCCCGTGACCAGGGCGGGGATGTCCGCATGACGCGCGACGCCCTCACCGGGGATCCGCCCCCGGGGTTCCGCGCACAGTGCTGTGTCTGCGGAGAGTGGAGCCGGGCGGCGCTCCCCGTCCGCTGCATCCCCCGCACCGGTGGCGCCCCCGTAACCCTGTACGCCTGTCCCCCGCACGCCGAGAGCCTTGTTCCCGCGTCCGTGCCCGGAGAGTTGGAGCAGGATGTGTGCTCCCCTGGAGACCAGCCCGGGGAGGAGACCGGACCGAGGATGGGGCAGGGCATCGGAGCAGAGGCCGACGAGGGTGGCTGATTCACCGGGCGGGACCCCGGGGCGTGTTCCGGTCGGTCCGCAGTTTCCCGGGTCTCAGGGGTCCCCGGGGCCCGGGGCCGCGAGCGCCCCCGGCCCCTTCGCCGTGCCGCCGGCGGTCACCGGCTCAGTTTCTGGAAGCGGCCGACCGCCAGCGGCAGGAAGATCGCCGTCAGGACCAGAGGCCAGACGGCCGACATCAGGATCGCGTTCTCCTGGATCCAGCTGCCGTCGCTCGCCACCGGGTTCCCGAACAGCTCACGGGTCGCGGACGCCGTCGAGGAGATCGGGTTCCAGGCCGCGACCGCGCCCAGCCAGTCCGGCATCGTGGACGGCGGTACGAAGATGCTGGAGATCATCGTCAGCGGGAAGACGACCGCGTACAGTCCGCCCGCGGCCTCCGGGGTCGGCACCAGGAGGCCCACCCAGACGCCGACCCAGATCAGGCTGAACCGCAGCAGGATCAGGAGGGCGAAGGCGCTCACCGTGGCCATGAACCCGCCGTCCACGCGCCAGCCGGTGACGAACGCCGTCGCCGCGAGGATCGTGAGTTCGGCGGCGGCGACGATGAGATCGGTGACGCCCCGGCCGGAAACCACCGCGGAGGGGGCCATCGGCATCGAGCGGAAGCGGTCGACGACCCCCTTGGTGGTGTCGTAGACCATGGTGATCGCCGTGTTCATCAAGCCGAAGGCCATCGTCATCACGAACATCCCCGGCATCAGGAACTCGCGGTAGTCACCGCCGCCCGGCGGCTTCATCGCACCGCCGAAGACATACGCGTACAGCAGCACCGAGATGATCGGGAAGCCGAGCTGCCAGACGATGTTGACCGGCTGGCGCCGGTAGTGGGTCAGGCCCCGGCGGACGACGTTCCAGGAGTCCATGACCGCCCAGTAGGCCCGGCGCTCCCCGCCGGTGCCCACGGTGGACAGATCGACCCGGTCCGGGGCCGGGCCGCCGGCCTTCCGGGTGTCCACAGCGATGTCGCTCATGCCGCACTCTCCTCCTCGGTGTCCGTACGGTGTCCGGTCAGGCGGAGGAAGACATCGTCCAGGCTCGGGCGGCGCAGCCCGATGTCCTCCACCGCGATCCCCTGGTCCTGGAGGGCGCGCGCCACATCCGTGAGCGCGGCCACGCGGTCCGTCACGGCCGCGTGGACCCGGCGCTCGGCCCGGTCCAGCTGGGGCACGGACTCGGCCACCCGGGCCACCGCCTGCCATGCCGCGTCCAGGTCCTCGTGACCGGCGACCTGGACCTCGATACGGTCGCCGCCGACGGTGTTCTTCAGCCCGTCGGGCGTGTCGTCGGCGATCGCCCGGCCGTTGTCGATCACGGTGACACGGGAGGCGAGCTTGTCGGCCTCCTCCAGATACTGGGTGGTCAGAAGGACGGTGGTACCGCCCGCCACCAGCTCCCGCACCGCTTCCCACACCTCGCCGCGTCCGCGCGGATCCAGACCGGTCGTCGGCTCGTCGAGGAAGAGGACATCGGGCGCGAGGATCATCGACGAGGCCAGGTCCAGCCGGCGGCGCATCCCGCCGCTGTAGTCCTCGACGCCCTTGTCGGCCGCGTCCACCAGGTCGAACTGCTCCAGCAGCTCGGTGGCGCGCAGCGCGGCCCGCCGACCGCCGAGATGGAAGAGACGGCCGAACATCTCCAGGTTCTGCCGCCCGGTCATGATCTCGTCGACCGCCGCGTACTGCCCGGCGAGTCCGATACGGCTGCGGACACGGCGGGGGTCGCGGGCCACATCGATCCCGGCGACGGCGGCGTGCCCGGAGTCGTACCTGAGCAGGGTGGAGAGGACCCGTACGGCGGTGGTCTTGCCCGCGCCGTTGGGGCCGAGCAGACCGTGCACGGTGCCCCGGTGGACCGTGAGGTCGAAACCGTCGAGTGCGCGCTTCTCGCCGTACCGCTTCTCCAGCGCCTCGGCCCGCACGGCGTAGTCGTTCACTTTTCCTCCTGGGTCGGGTGTTCCCGTGCCGGATTTAACTGAGTACGGTGTACTGAGTACAGCGTACCCGCAAGAGAGTACAGCGTACCCAGTTTTTGTCCAGTGCGTTCGGGCGCACGGAGATCACGAGGAATCCACGGGGAACACATGAGGAAATAAAGTGAGGTACATGACGACCGAAACGAGCGGCAGCGGCGATGTCGCCCGCAGCCTGGAGCTGCTGTGGGGCACCGGCGAGCGCCCGAGCCGGGGGCCCAAGCCCGGCCTCACCCTCGACCGGATCGTGGCGGCGGCCGTCGAGGTCGCCGACGCCGAGGGCCTGGGCGCGGTCTCGATGCGGCGCCTGTCCACGGAGCTGGGTACCGGGACGATGAGCCTGTACCGATACGTCCCCGGCAAGGCCGAGTTGCTCGATCTGATGCTGGACCGGGTCAGCGACCCCGGCCCCTGGGACCCGCCGCCGCCCGGTGAGACGGTCGACTGGCGCGAGGCGCTGGACTCCCTCGCGCGCGGTTATCTGGAGCTGTACCGCGCCCACTCCTGGCTGCTGAAGGTCAACCAGGCGAGGACCGTGCTCGGCCCCAGCACCCTGCGGAGCCTGGAGGCCGCGCTCACCGGGCTCAGGGGGATGGGGCTGCGGGACGCCGAACTGCTGTCGGTGATCATCGCGACCCAGAGCTTCGTCTCCGGCATCGCCCGCATGGAGGCGGACTCGGCCGAGGCCATCGACCAGACCGGGCTGGGGCACGAGGAGTTCTGGAAGGTCCAGGAGCCGTTCCTGGTCAGGGCCATGGACAGCGGGGAGTATCCGCTGATGGCCCGGCTGGACGATGACACCTTCAGCCTGGAGTTCGACCACTTCGAGTTCGGCCTCCAGCGCCTCAAGGACGGTATGGAGGCCCTGGTCACGGCCCGGCAGAAGGGTTCGGGTGACGGGGAGCGGGGCGAGGAATGATGTGGGGGACGACGTGGGGGACGACGTGGGGGACGACGTGGGGGACGACGTGGGGGACGACGTGGGGGACGACGTGAGGGGGCCCGGTCGGGCCGGGGCGGTGCCCGGACCCGGCAGGGCGCCCCGTCACCCCCGGCGCCGCAGCCGCTTCACCCCGAGGACCAGCGCGGCCGCGACCACGAGCACGATGGCCCCATAGGTGAATCCGCCCCTCTCGCCGGTCTCCCCCGACGCCCCGGAGGACGGGTTCCCGCCCTGCGAGGGCGACCCGCCGCCCCCGTCACCCCTCTCGACCGCGACCCGCCGGACCTCGGACCCCTCGCCCTCCGAACCGAACATCAGGGCCTTGCCGTCGGCGGTGTAGGTGACCGCCTCCGACTGCCCCTGCATGGGGGCCCTCACCCGGTAGTCGTCACCGAGACGGCCGTTCTTCCACTCGTAGCCGCGCGCCGAGAAGTACGAACGCAGTACCAGCCGGGTGCCGTCGGGCGAGAACGCCCCGTCCGTCACCCACGGCACCTCCCCGATCCGCCGGAACGTGTTCGTCTTGGTGGAACTGAGCCGCGCCGGGCCCTCGTACAGCCCGCCGCTGTCCTCGTTCTTCGACGCGATGTAGACCCGGCCGGTCTTCGGGTGGACCATCAGCGCCTCGGCGTTGCGGGGCCCGTCCGCGTACTTCACCGTGTACTGCGTCGCCTGGACACTCATGTCCCTGAGCGCCTCGGGCTCGGGGAAGGTGTAGATCCAGACGTGGTTCCAGGTGCCGTCCTTGTTGTCACCGATGTCACCGACGTAGACCTTCCCGTCGGGCCCGATCGAGATCGCCTCCATGTCGCGCGGGGTCCCCACCCCCTGGAGGGTGACGGTCGCGACGGTCTTCCCCGTCTTCGAGTCGACCGCGAACACCCGTGGCTGGTCCTGATCGTTGTGCGTCCAGTAGATCCCCGGGTGCGTCCGGCTGGCCGCGAGCCCGCTGGACTCCGTGATCCTCGGGTCCTCGATCGTGAAGTCGGAGTCGGAGTCGGATCCGGACGCGGCGGCGGGCGTCGCGGCGAGCAGCAGGAAGAGGGCGGCGGCACCGGTGACATACGGAAGCGAACGCATGCCCCAAGCCTGCCACTCCGGGCGCGCCCCGGCCGAACCACTCGACCTGCCGGGCCGGGCGGCCGGGGCCGGACGGTCTGGAACGGGCGGTCTGGAACGGGCGGCCGGAGGGGCAAGGGGCCGGAGAGGCCGGGGGGTTCGCCGCTGGGCGGTCGCCGTCACGGACGCGGTGGGCAAGACCCCCGTACCGCACCGCCCCGCACCCACATCCGTACTGAGTACAACAACTCATGCGACCCGGTCCGCACGGCTGTTCAGTGGTGCCCATGACCGAGGACACCGCACCCGACACCCGTGCCGCAGGCGACACCCGTGACACGGGTGCCTGGTTCCCGGCACTCGTATCGACGCTGATCACCCTGCCCCTGGCTTTCGTGGCCTTCATAGGCGTCGCGTTCTCACCGATGATGTGCAACACATGCACCCGGGCCGAGCACGCCCAGCTCTGGACCGCCATGCGGCTCTTCCTCGGCGGGCTGCTGATCCCGCTGGGGCTGCTGATCACGAGCTGGGCCCTGCCCTGGCAGGAGCGGAACGTCGTACGGCGGCGGGTCGTCTCCCTGCTGGCCCCGGCCGCCGTGGTCGCCCTCTATGTGGTGTTCGCGATGGCGAGCGCGCCCGTGCTCGGCTGAACCGGCCGCATCGGCAGAACCGGCAGAAGAGCCGGGAGAGCCGGGAGAGCAAGGACAGGCGGGAGAGCCAGAACGGGCAGGAGAGGCGGCGGCGGGAGAGGCCGGACCTGCCCGATCCGCGATCCGCCGGGCGGACATTCTGAGTGGCTGATCCACGTATGCCCCATAACCCTGGCGATCATGGCATGGTCGCCCCCACACTCGTCGCGACCGTACGAACGGCGGCACGGAAACAGGCCGCACACGGCGTCGTACGAGGGTCTGCGGGATGTTCGCAGGCGGTCCGGCCGACGGCCGGGCGGGAGACGGGCACGGGGGGAGCGAGGGCAGCATGTCCAACAGGAACGATCCATGGATACGGCAGCGCTGGGGCGGCCCCGATCCGCCCGAGATCGGCCCCTTCGGCGCCGTGATCGCGATCATCTGTGCCGTCGTCCTGATCTTCGAGATCGCGGGCTACCTCGCCGGGCGCTGACGAGCAGGGCGCAGGTACGGCGGACAAACCCTGCCGCGGTTCCTCCGCACTCGCACCGGCGCCGTCCGTCCGCGGCCGCGGGCACCATCCCTGCCGGGGGTTCCTCGCCGTTCCCCCCGCGCACGGGCCCGTCTGCCGCGAGACTGGGCTTTCGCGCCCGCGGGGAGCGGGCCGGGAGGGGGAGTCGTGAAACTGGGACTGGCGGAGAGCATCGCGGCACTGCGCGGGGAGCTGACCGAGGCCGTCGCGGCGGCCGACGACGCGGGCATCCGGTTCGAGGTCGGTGAGATCGAGCTGGAGTTCCACGTCGGGGTGACCCGGCAGTCGGGCGGCCGGGCCGGTGTGCGGTTCTGGGTGGTGGAGATGGGCGGCGAGGGCTCGTACGCGAAGGAGCAGATACAGCGGATCACGCTCACGCTGCTGCCGCCCCGCGACGGGCACGGCGACACCGTCAAGGTCGGCGAGGAGAGCGCCCGCAAGCCATGACCGGCGGCTGGCGAGGAAACTCGGAAGAGGCTGGGGGCGCCGGTGGAACCGGGGGCGTGGGTGAACCGGGGGTGTCGGGGCCGGGATCCTCGGGGCCGGAGTCGTCGGGGCCGGGATCTTCGGGGCCGGAGTCGTCGGGACCAGGGGCGTCGGTGAACTGGGGGTGTCGGTGAACTACGCGGGGCGCGCCGTCGAGGTGCTGCGCAGACGCGGGCCGTCGAGCGGGCCGCGGTGCGGCACCTGGACCGTCGGCTCGGGATATCTGGTGGGCGGTCGGTACGTCCTGACGGCCGCCCACAATGTGACCACGGGTTCCGCCGTGGACGAGGCGGTGCTCGTCCGCTGTCTCGACCACCGCGAGTACCCGGCCGAGGTGCTGGCCGCGGGCCCGCCGGAAGGCCCGGATCTCGCCGTACTCGCCATCGTGGACGGAGAGTTCCCGGACGCCGTACCGACGGTGGCCTTCGCCCGCGTGGACCGCGAGGGCGCCGTACCGCTGACGGGCTGCTGGGCGATCGGCTACCCGGGCTTCAACACCCGCCCCGCCGAGTCCCCCGATCTGCCCCCGCTGCGGGACAGCGTCCAGGTGGACGGGGTCGTACCGCCGGGCTCCCATCTGCGGCGCGGGCTCCTCCAGCTGCTGACCACGGCCGCCCCGGCCGCACGGTCCGGGAAGGGCTCCCAGTGGCAGGGCATGTCGGGGGCGGTCGTCTTCGCCCGGGACCCGGCGCGCGGCCCGCTGGCCGTGGGGGTGGTCTCCGAACACCACCGCCCGGAGGGGGACTCGTCGCTGACCGTCGTCCCGGTGACCGGTCTCGGCGCGCTGGACGGCGGACCGGGCAGCGGCTGGTGGCGGCGGCTCGGCCTCGGCGCCTGGGTCACCCTGCCGCCGCCCGCCGCGAGCGTCCCGACGGGCCCGCTGGAACTCGGCCGACCCAGCGCCCACTTCACCGACCGCGAGCGCGAGGCCGCCGACGTCACCGCGATGCTCACCCGCGATCTGGCCGGCACCGTGCCCGTGGTGGTGCTGTACGGGATGGGCGGGGTGGGCAAGACGGCGCTCGCCCGCGAGGTCGGCCACCGGCTCGGCACGGTGTTCCCGTACGCCCGCGTCCTGGTGGAACTCGGCGGCGGCCCGGCGCCCGAGGTCTCCACGGACGGCGCGGTCGTCCAGCTCCTCGGCCGTCTCGGCGTACGGCCCGACAGCATGCCGCGCGAACCCGGTGAGCGGCTGCGCGAGTTGCGGCGCCGACTGCGTCAGGGGCCCTGCCTGGTCGTCATCGACAACGCGTCCGGCCCCCGCCAGGTGGAGGCGCTGCTGCCCGACGCTCCGGGCAGTGCGGCAATCGTGACGAGCCGTTCGGCGCTGACGGCGATCGAGGGCGCCGACCGGGTCCCGCTCGATCCGCTGCCGGGTGAGGAGGGGGTCCGCCTGTTCGAACGGATCGTGGGCACCCGGACCCTGCCCGGCGACCCGGAGGCCGGCCGGACGATCGTGACGCTGGTGGGCGGGCTTCCACTGGCCATCCGGGTCACGGCGGCGGCCGCCGCCTCCCCCGCGATGCGGCGTCGACCGCTGTCCGTCCTGGCTGAGAGGCTGGCGGACGACAGACAGCGGCTGCTCGGCATGCGGAGCGGGGACATCGGATTGCGCAGCAGTTTTGATCTGAGCTACGAGCTCCTGCGGGACGAGACCCGGGAGCTGTTCCGCTGCCTCGGGCTGCTGCCCGGTCTCGACTTCGTCCCCGAGGTCGCCGCGAGCGCCGCCGGACTGCCCGCCGGGGAGGTGGAGCGGCTGCTCGCCGAACTCGCCGAGCGCCAGCTCGTCGAGGTCAGGGGCGAGGCGGTCGCCCGCTACCAGCTCCACGACACGGTACGGATCTACGCCCGGGAGCGCGCGGAGCGGGAGGATCCGGCGCCGCGCCGCAGGGCCGCGGTCCGCCGGGCCCTCCAGTGGTACGAGACTTCCCTCACGGCCCTGATGTCTCGGCCGGGCGCTCATGAGCGTCCGCCCGCCGACGCGCTCGCCTGGTACGCCGACGAGCACCTCAATGTGCGGGCCGGGCTGCGCTCCGCCCGTGACCTCGGTGAATGGGACCTGGTGCTGGGGATCGCCGGGTCCCTGTACGGGCTGCTCTTCTACCGGGGGCGCTGGGAGGACATGGAGGCCACCGAGGAGTGGGCCGTCGAGGCCGCGCGCGAGCTGAACGACGAGTCCGCCGAACTGGGCTCCCTCATCCATCTCGCCGAGGCCCGCCGGCTGACCGGCCGCACCGACGGCATTCCCGAGCTGTACGAACGCGCCCTGGAGATCACCCGTTCCCTCGGCGACGACGGCCGCCGGGGCTGGGTCCTCACCCACTACGGGGATCTCCAATGCCGGCTCGGCCGCCCGGAGGAGGGTCTGCGCCGGTACGCGGAGGCCGCCGTCATCTACGAGGAGCAGGACGACGACGGCGCCCGGATCTGGCTCTCGGCCCATGTCTCCGACGCCCAGCTCCAGTCGGGCCGCCCGGAGGAGGCCGCCCGTACCCAGGAGGCCGCGCTACGGCTGAGCCGGAGGCGGGACGACCCCGCCGAAGTCGCCTGGTGCGCCTGGCACCTGGGGCTCTGTTACGACGCCGCCGGACGTTACGAGGACGCCGAGGGCGCTCTGGCGGAGGCCATCGCCTTCCACCGGGCCGAGCACGACCGGGGCGGCCTGGCGACGGTGCTCACCGCGCTGGGCCGGGTCCACGCCCACGCGGGCCGGCCCGACCTGGCGCGGACGGAGCTGCGGGAGGCGCTGGAACTGGTCCGGAGCATCGACGCGCCCGGGAGGGTGGCGGAGATCCAGGCGGAACTGACGGCGCTGGAGGAGAACTGACGCCCCCGGAAACGGTGAGTCGGGCTGGTCCGCCCGCTCCTCGCGCTCACGGCGAGACCCCGCGGAGGGGTGCGTGCGCCGGAGCCCCGGGGACGTACGGCAGGACTCCGGAGACGTACGGCCGGACCCCGGGGGAGGTTGCGGCGGGACCGCGCGGTGAGAGCTCACTCAGATGCGGTGAGATCCCGCGGAGGTGGTGTTGCCGATTGAATGGAACGCTCGCTCCAATGCGGTCGTACCCCTCCCGGAGCCCCGGCGACGGTCGACACCACCACGCGGCCACACGCTACGGCGGGGGCGGCGGCGCGTAGGTCACCCTGTCCAGCCGGTAGTACTCGGCGACGCACTGCGCGGGCCACACCTTCCGCCCGTTCGCGCCGAACGGCTCCAGCATCCGGCCGACCTTGGTGGGTGTGTACGGCAGGACCGTCTCCCCCCGGGCGGCGCCCTCGCGGAGGAAGGCGTCCTGACGGTCCCACTCACCGGCGCGTACGCGCATGTCCTGCTCCAGTTCGAGCAGCGGGACGGTGAGCCCCACGACCGTGACGGCGCAGAGGGCGGCCGCGCCCACGGCGGCGGCGCGGACGACGGCGACCGGCCCCGCGCCCACCGGGCCCGCCCCCACCGCGCGCTGTCGCGTCCCCGTCCCTGTTCCTGCCCCCGGCTCCGGACCCGGATCCGAACCGTGACCCGGACCCGGCCTCAGCCGCAGCCACCGGCCGAGGAAGGCCCCCGCGGCCACCAGCAGCAGCACGTACATCAGCAGATAGTCGTTCCAGGTACGTTCCGTGGTGATGACCGCGTCGCCGAAGACGGGGTACGTGATGACCGTGCACAGATAGCCGGAGACGAGGAACGCGACCGCGCCCAGCGACAGGAGTACCGGCGGACGCGCGGGACGCAGCACCCGGCCGCGGTCCCCCGCGCCCCGCGCCAGGAGCCCGAGCAGGACGCCCGCGGCGACGGCTCCGGCGTACTGCCAGGTGGTCAGGACCGTCTCCAGGATGCGCGTGAAGCCGCGCAGCGAACCCATCAGGGACTCCGGGGCGAGCATGGACACGCTCTCGGCCTCGTAACGGACCCGGCGGTTGCGGGAGCCGGGGGACGTCACCAGCAGGATCGTGCCGATGCCGATCCCCGCCATGCCCGCGAGGGACCACATCCGGGCGAAGCGGCACACCCGCCCGACGAAGACCACCCGTGCGAAGACCGCCGTACCGCCGAGCACCACCAGGGCGACGACCGATGTCTCCTCGGAGAGCGTGCCCAGGAAGACACCCGCGCCGGCGACGGTCGCCAGCGCGGCGATCCGGCCCCGGCGGCCCCGCGCCCGCATCAGCGGAATCGCCGCGGCCACGGCGAGCACCGGCGCGAGGGTGTGGGAGACCGAGGCGGCCGGCCAGTAGAACGTCTTGTACGTGTTGGGCGTGGCGAACAGGAACACCACGGCGATCACCGACGCGACGAGCAGCGGCAGCCCGCGCGGGACCCGCTGCCCTGCCCGGCGCAGCAGGGTCGCGGTCACCGCCCACAGCAGCACCAGCATCAGCGCGCCGCTGACGGCGCCGTACCACTGGTGGCCGCCCACGGGGAACTCGGCGTAGGCGCCGACGAGGAGGCCGTTGGCGAGCCGGCCGTTGTCGGTGAGGTAGAAGGTGCCGACGAGACCCCAGATGCCGTCCTCCCTGACCTGCGGCAGGAAGCACCACTCGTCCGCGCTGGGCCGGACATGGCGGCCCGCCCAGAAGGCCCTGGCGAGCAGCCCGAGCGGCAGCAGGGCGAGGGCGAAGGGCCAGAGGGTGCGGAGGGAGCGGATCCACCGTCCGCGCGGGCCCGGCGCGTTCTGGGCGGGGCCGGGTCCGGCGCCGCCGGGAAACCGGGTGCCCGCGGGGGTGTTCGGCACATCGAGGCTCACCTCACCGCTGCCCTTCGTGCGGGCGGCCGGGCAGTCCGGAGAGCACCGGAGGGCCGGACGCGGTGGTGGCGGAGGTGACGGACGGGGCGGAGGAAGCGGAGGAAGCGGAGGAAGCGGAGGAGGCCGACAGAGCGGAGTGGTCGGCGTCGGTCTCCCGGATCACATAGGGCGGCCTGCGTTTCGACTCGTGGTAGATGCGTCCGACGTACTCCCCGATCACCCCGAGCGTGGCGATCTGAATGCCTCCGAGACCGACCATGGCGGTGATCAGGGTGGCGTAACCGGGGGTGTCGACGCCGTTCGCCAGGACGTTCGCGATGATCCAGAGGGCGTAGACGAGGGCCGACAGCACCAGCCACAGTCCGGTGTGGATCGCAAGGCGCAGGGGGCGGCTGTTGAAGGAGAGCAGCCCGTCGATGCCGTAGTTGAGGAGCCGGCGCCCGCCCCACTTGGACCGGCCGGCCGCGCGCCGCACGTTCTCGTAGCGGAAGCCGACGGTGTCGAACCCGATCCAGGAGAACAGGCCCTTGGAGAAGCGGTTGCTCTCCGGCAGGGCGAGCAGCGCGTCGACCGCGCGCCGGGACAGCAGCCGGAAGTCTCCCGCGCCGTCGATGACTTCGACGTCCATGAAGCGGCGCATGAGCCGGTAGTACGCCTGGCTGAGCACGGTGCGCGCCACGCCCTCGCCGGTGCGGTCGCGCCGCGCGACGACCTGGTCGTATCCATGGCGGTGCAGCTCCAGCATCCGGGGGATCAGCGCGGGCGGGTGCTGGAGGTCGGCGTCCATGAGCACGACCGCGCCGCCACGGGACATGCGCAGGCCCGCCAGCATGGCGGACTCCTTGCCGAAGTTGCGGCTGAAGGAGGTGTAGCGGGCGCGGAGGTCGCCCGCGGTGAGCTTCTTCAGGAGGTCGAGGGTGCCGTCGCCGCTGCCGTCGTCGACGTAGCAGATCTCGAAGCTCTCCCCGGTCGGGACGAGTGCCGCGAGCAGTTCGCTGTGGAAGGTCTCGATCACCTCGCTCTCGTTGAAGCACGGCACGACGACGGAGATCTGTGGCATCGCTGCTTCCTGCCTGCGTATGAAGGTCGTGTGACGGCGACCGCGTCCCGGCACACCGTCGCACGCCGGTGAGAGCAGGTCCCCCCGTGACGCGACCGGGACCAGGGTCAGAGGTCCGGCCATGTGCGTCAACCACCGCGGCCTTGTGCGCGCCGCAGCGTAAGTGGGTGCTACTTTGCCACTCCTGTGTTCGGTTCGTGGTCGCAAATGGCCCCGTACGCCGCTGTTTTACTCGTTCTTCGCCTCGGGCGGACCCTTCCCGTGGGCGTCTGCCGCCGGGAGGGGCGCGGAAGGGGCGGCCGGGCATCGCCCCCGGGTGAACGGCGGTGTCCCACAGGGCGGTTCGGCCGTGACGGGCACTGTCCCGGCACGCGGGGGCGGGTCCGCCCGAATGGAGGACGGACAACGCGCGGTGGACGGCCGCCCCGGAGCGGGGTCCATGGCCCGGACCGTGCGTGTCCGCGGGGTGGCGCGGGGGTCACGTCCGCTGGAGCGGCGTACGCGGTTCAGCGCCCTCGCGGGCGGCGGCCCCGGCACCACCGGGCGGGCCCCGGGCCCGTCCCCGACCGTACGGCCCGGGAAACGGCCGGGACTTCCCGGCGTACGGGCGGCTCGGAGGCACCGGACTCATGGCCTGCCGTCACACGGCGACGGGCGCCGCGCTCGGGGGCGGGCGGGCGCCCGCGCGCCGGGTGCGGAGGGGCTCGCGCCACGGATGCGGAGGGGCTCGCTCGAACGAGAAGTGGCCGCCGTCCCGGAGGAGGGACGACGGCCACCCCGCGTAACGGCCGCCCGCTCACCAGGCGAATGCCTCCGGGGACGGGCCCGGCCCGGGGAAGACCTCGTCCAGGGCACTCAGCAGCTCGTCGCCCAGCTCCAGCTCCAGGGCGCGCAGGGCGCTCTCCAGCTGCCCGGCCGTACGGGGCCCGACGATCGGGCCGGTCACCCCGGGCCGGGTCAGCAGCCAGGCCAGCGCGGTCTCACCGGGCTCCAGGCCGTGCTTGTCCACGAGTTCCTCGTACGCCTGGACCTGGGCCCGTACGGAGGTGCTGGCCAGCGCGTTCGCCGACCGGCCCGAGGCGCGGCGCCCGGCCTCGGCCTCCTTCTTGATCACGCCTCCCAGCAGGCCCCCGTTCAGCGGGGACCACGGGATGACCCCGAGCCCGTACTCCTGGGCCGCCGGGACGATCTCCATCTCCGCGCGCCGCTCGGCGAGGTTGTAGAGACACTGCTCGCTGACCAGCCCGACCATGCCCCGGCGGGCGGCGGTCTCGTTCGCCTGGGCGATCTTGTAGCCGGGGAAGTTGGACGAGCCGGCGTAGAGGATCTTCCCCTGCTGGATGAGCACGTCCACGGCCTGCCAGATCTCCTCGAAGGGAGTCCGGCGGTCGATGTGGTGGAACTGGTAGAGGTCGATGTGGTCGGTCCGGAGCCGCTGGAGGCTGGCCTCGACGGCCCGGCGGATGTTCAGGGCGGAGAGCCGGTCGTGATTGGGCCAGGGCTGCCCGTCCCCGGCCATGTTCCCGTACACCTTGGTGGCCAGGACCACCTTGTCGCGGCGGCCGCCTCCCCGGGCGAACCAGGTCCCGATGATCTCCTCCGTGCGGCCCTTGTTCTCACCCCACCCGTACACATTGGCCGTATCGAAGAAGTTCAGTCCCGCGTCCAGCGCGGCGTCCATGATGGCGTGGCTGTCGGCTTCGTCCGTCTGCGGTCCGAAGTTCATGGTCCCGAGGACCAGCCTGCTGACCTTGAGTCCGGTGCGTCCGAGCTGCGTGTACTTCATGAGACCCCAGCCAACGCCTTCGAGCCTGCTCGAGGCAAGGGTCCCGCCCGGGGGTTCACCCCGGCCGCGCAAGCGCCGTACGGTGGCCGGCGCGGGCCGCGCTCTGGACGGGCGGCGGGACTCGCGGGCACGCGGTGCTCCGGTCCTCCCCGTCGGTCCGGCACGTCCGCCGTCCGCCGAGGCCCGTACGCCGAGGGGCGGTCCACGCCGTGGGGCACGGTGGCCGGGCGGCTACTGACCGGCCACGGCCGCCACGGCGATGATCGCGAACATCAGCACAAGCACACCGGCCATGATCCGGTTCCTGGTCTTGGTCTTCACGCAATGAGGTTAACGCGGCTGTTCGACGGGGCCCGCGCCCAGGGCCCACGTTCCGACCGTCTCGTACCGCGGCCGCTCCCCCGCCGTCCCGCCCGCCGGCAGCCGGCTGTGGACGAGTGCCAGCTCCGTGGCCTGCCAGGGGCTGCTCTCGATATCGCTCAGCGCGTCGGCGAAGGGGAGCAGGGAGACGTCTCGGCGTCCGCGGGCGACCGTGAGGTGGGGGGTGTAGCGGCGGTGGGCCTCCACCGGGATACCCGTACGGCGGGCCGCGGCGGTGGCACGGGCCGCGAGGAGCCTCATCTGGTCGACGCCGCCGTCCGCGCCGACCCACAGCGCGCGGTTCCCGAAGTGCCCGCTCCCCCGGATCCGCAGCCCGAACGGCTCCGCCCGCCGCGCCGCCCTGCCCAGCCGCTCCGCCAGCTCGGGCAGCAGCCTCTCGTCGACCTCTCCCATGAACGCGAGGGTGTAGTGCCATCCCTCGGCCCCGGTCCACCGCAGCGTGTCCGCCCCCGGCATCTCCCTGAGCCGCCCGACGGCGACCCCCAGCTCCCCGAGCGCCCGCGCCGACGGCACCACCGCGGTAAACAGCCTCATCCCCCGAGTCTCCCTCTTCCCACCTCAACCTCCGGCGCGGCTCACCATGCGCGGGCCCTTGCCGGGGGCGCTGCCCCCGGCAAGAACCCGCACACGACCGGGGCCCACCAGCAACCGCTGAAGCGCGAGAACCCGCACGTACCAAGCCCCGCCGGCGTTTGAGGCGCGTGGGCCCGGGGCCCGTCACCCCGGAAGAATCACGCCGCCGGGGCCAGACTCTCCCTCCGCACCAGCTCCACATGCTTCCGCCCCCGCCTCAGGTCCACCTTCACCCGCAGTCCCCCCGAGCGGGCGAGGATCACGCCGACGGTGAGCGCGGCGAGAAGGGACACCGCGCCGCCTGCCGCGAAGCCGATCCGGGGGCCGTAGGCATCGGTGATCCAGCCCACGAGCGGCGCGCCCAGCGGCGTACCGCCGACGAAGACCATCATGAAGAGGCTCATGACACGGCCGCGGACGGCGGGATCGGTCGCCATCTGGATGCTGGAGTTCGCGGTGACGTTGACCGTGAGGCCGAACATACCGATGGGGACCAGCAGGATCGCGAAGAGCCAGAAGCTGGGGGCGAACGCGGTCACGATCTCCAGCGCTCCGAAGAGCACCGCCGCTCCGACGAGGATCCGCAGCCGCGAGGTGCCGCGCCGGGCGGCGAGCAGGGCGCCCGCGAGGGAGCCGATGGCCATCAGGGTGTTGAGGAGGCCGTAGGTACTGGCCCCGGAGTGGTAGACCTCGTCGACGAACGCCGAGAGCCAGATCGGGAAGTTGAACCCGAAGGTGCCGATGAAGCCGACGAGGACGATGGGCCAGATCAGCTCGGGGTGGGCGGAGACATACCGCAGCCCCTCCCGGAGCTGCCCCTTCGCACGGGGCGCGCGCTCGGCCCTGTGCAGCTCGGAGGGGCGCATCAGCAGCAGCGAGGCGATGGGCGCGAGGAAGGACAGCCCGTTGAAGAGGAAGGCGTATCCGCTGCCGACGGCGGTGATGAGGACACCGGCGACGGCGGGGCCGACGAGCCGCGCGGACTGGAAGTTCGCGGAGTTCAGGCTGACCGCGTTGGCGAGCTGGTCCGGGCCGACCATCTCGGAGACGAAGGTCTGGCGGGCCGGGTTGTCCACGACGGTGACCAGCCCGAGGAGGAACGCGGTGAGGTAGACGTGCCAGACCTGGACCTGGCCGCTGAGGGTGAGGACGGCCAGGGCGAGACCGGTCAGACCCATCGCGCTCTGGGTGGCCAGCAGCAGGGGCCGCTTGGGCAGCCGGTCGGCGAGGACACCGCCGTACAGTCCGAAGAGCAGCATCGGCAGGAACTGCAGGGCGACGGTGATACCGACGGCGGACGCGGATCCGGTGAGGGTGAGGACCAGCCAGTCCTGGGCGATGCGCTGCATCCAGGTGCCGGTGTTGGAGACGACCTGGCCGGTGGCGAAGAGCCGGTAGTTACGGATCCTCAGCGAGCTGAACATGGTGGTGGGGGAGGGTGCGGGTGCGGAGTCTGCTCCGGGTCCCGTACGCAAAGGGATTCGCCTCCTTCGTGGTGTGCCTACAAGTGCGCGAGCTTCTCCAGGACCGGGGCGGCCGCACGCAGCCTGGCCCATTCGTCCTCGTCCAGGCCCTCGGCCAGGGACGCCAGCCAGGCGTTCCGCTTGCGGCGGCTCTCCTCGAGCATCGCCTCGGCCTGCTCGGTCTGGCTGACGACCTTCTGCCGGCGGTCATCGGGATGCGGCTCCAGCCGGACCAGTCCCTTGGCCTCCAGCAGTGCGACGATCCGGGTCATGGACGGCGGCTGGACATGCTCCTTGCGGGCCAGCTCGCCGGGGGTGGCCGAGCCACAGCGCGCGAGGGTGCCGAGCACCGACATCTCGGTGGGGCTCAGCGACTCGTCGACACGCTGGTGCTTCAGCCTGCGGCCCAGCCGCATCACGGCCGAGCGCAGAGCGTTCACTGCGGCTTGATCGATGTCGGCGTCGGCGCGGGCGCCGGTGACATCGTCGCCGGAGGACTGGTCAGACATGTTTGTTAGCATAACTCATTACCCTGCCTAAAGACCAGCCGGTTTCGCGACACCAAACCCCCCGTCACCCGTATGAGTGATACATGTACGGAAAGCGAGGCACCGCTCCTGGCCGTGAGGCGACCCTGACGGCATGGCATCGACTGTGCTCAGCCTCCGCATAGACGGTGAGCTGCTCGAACGGCTCAGACAGCACGCCGCCAAACGCGGAATGAGCGTCCAGGACTATGTGGTCCGAACGCTCATTCGCGACGACTTCGACGAACGCTTCAAGGTGGCGGTCGACGAGACGGAGAAGTTCTACGGCCTCACCTAGGGCCACTCGGGCCACTAGGGCCACCGGAGACCGCCCCTCACCCCCTGAGCGCCGCGCTACTCCCACGTGCGCCCACGAGAGGGCCCTGTACGCACCCGGGGACAGGCCCCTCGCCTCCACGCGGGGGGCAGCCCGAATGATGCGCCCACCCGTGCCGTGCACCCCGGGAACCCCGGCCGAACCGGGCACCCGGAAACGCCGGCACAGAGCCCCTATTCGACCGAAAAGACGGAATAGTCCCCCTGTCGGGCTGCATCCGTACGCCGTAGCATACGTCCCGGCGCCGCCGACACGTTAAGGGTCTCCAGATGCCGGATATCGCGGGTACACATCAGGTCGCCGATCGTCGGGAAATGCACTCCGACGCACAACGGAAGGGCTTCCGGGTAACTACTTCTCCCGCTGCCCCCGCAGGCAGCCATCAGGATCGGCGCAGAAGCAACGCCGGGCGAGGGGATGTCGAATGATCCCTTCCGAATTCACATCGGCATCCGTTTCTGAATCTTTTTCCGAATCCCCGCCTGAATCCCCGCCCGAATCCGTTTCCCCTTCCGGTTCCGATTCCACGGCTGACGCCGGTTCCACCTGGAGCTTATCCCTCGACCCCATCCCGGGAACCGCTTTTGTCGCACTCGGCGACCTTCGTGATAATCACCGGGTTTTCGATCTTCTCTGCACGAACTTCTCCGACGTCCGGGTCGCGGGGAGCAGGGAGCAGGCCCTCGATGAAATGACCGCACTCGGCCCGCGAGTATGCGCGGCCATCATCGGCGTCAAGGAGCGTATCGACGCCACGGTGCTCGACGCTCTCCCCGGCCTGCGCGCGCTCGGTTCCGTCGGAGCAGGCACCGACCATCTGGATCTGGACGCACTGCGGGAACGCGATGTGCAGGTCGTCACCACGCCCGGGGTCAACGCGGTCTCCGTCGCGGAGCACACGATGATGATGATCCTCGGGCTGGCCAAGCGGACCCTCACGGCCCACAGCGCGGTGCTCGCCGGCACGGACCGGGCCGGTATGCCGGAGCCCCCCATCGAGTTACGGGGCCGGCGCGCCGGGGTGCTCGGAGCGGGCGCGACGGCTCGCGCGCTGCTTCCCCTGCTGCGGGCGTTCGGCGTCGATCCGATGTTCTGGACCCGTACGCCCGACAGGCATCCGGACCTCTCGACGGCACCGCTGGAGGTGATCTTCCGGCACAGCGACATCCTCAGCATCCACCTCCCGCTGACTAACGGGACGCGCGGCCTCGTGGGCGCGGAGCTGCTGACGCTCCTCCCCGAAGGAGCGCTCGTCGTCAATACGGCGAGAAAGGAGGTCCTTGACCTGGCCGGACTTCCGGCGGTTCTCTCCCGCCGGCCCGATCTGCGCCTCGCCGTCGACGACTTCGGCCTGGCCGCCGATGGCACAGCCGTCGCACTGGGCCCGACGGCTCTGCTGAGCCCGCACACGGCAGGCGTCACGGTCGAATCGCTCGGCGCCATGCAGGACAGCGCGGTACGGGGAACGATCGCCCGGCTGCGCGGCTGAGCCGACGGACACTCCGGCATCAGGGGACCGAGGAGCATATGCATGTCCTGGCTCGAAGCCGCCAATACGATATTGGGAGTGATCGGCTTCGCCATCACCCTCATCACCTTGACCAAGGTGCGATCGGTGCAGCGCGCGCAGACCGAGGAACGTGCGTTACTGCGCAGGCTCTATGGAACGGAATCGCTGGCGGACCACCTCAGATCGGCCGCCGGCTTCCTGAGGCAGGGTGAACAGGACGCCCGCAACCTCGCCGAGGAATTAGTACGCACCTGTGGCCAGATAGAAGGGATCAGTCGGGCCTTGGATTCAATGAACCGTATGCGCGGCAACGGAGCGGGTAATCAGCGGATGATCCGACTGGTGGAACGGGGGTATTACACGCCGCCCTTCTACAGTCAGGTGGTGAACGATGCGCAGAGCAACGCCGATTTCCTTATGTACCGGAATCTCCAGATCTCCAACGTCGATCTGCTGCAATCGATGGAACGGGCCGCGAACCGCGGAGTACACAACCGCATCCTGGCCATTTCCTCGGGTTCGAGCGACAGCGTTCTCGAACAGGCTTCGATGGTGCTGCCCTGGCCTCAGGTACCACCGGAGACCCTGCGCCGGCAACTGCTCGAGTCGGAGGACAGGGTCAGGAGTGTCGTGGCCGGATGGCCGGTTCGGACCCGGCGGAACTTTGAGTACCGCGGATATGTGATCACCCCGAACATGCACTTCGCCCGCATGGACGGGGTGATCATGCAGGGGTTCGTCGGCACGCTGTCGCCGGCCCAGCCCGAGCAGTTGGAGGACCGGGGATATGTGGAACTGCCCCGGGACCGCGAGCCTGGGGCGACGCTCTCCCGGCACTTCGAGGAACTCTGGGCCCAGAGCGCTGCCACGGTCGTCGTGGGCGAGTGAGGCCGGGGCGGGCGGATCCCGCGCGGGTGAACACGGAGGCCGGTCCCGCCGTGTCCCGGCGCCCCGCCATGGCCCTTCCGGTCCCCGCGAGACCCCGGGTCCCGCCCGCCGGCGCCACTCCGTGAACCAGGTGCCGGGGCGGACCGGATGGGCCCGGTGGGCCGCCCCGGGCGCCCCGGTGGTTTCGGGCGTGGTTACTGGGCCAGGCCCAGTGCCGGCATCGCGTAGTAGAAGACGAAGACCGCCGAGACCACGTACATGGCGACCGGCACCTCCCGGCCGCGGCCCGCCGCCAGGCGCAGGATCGAGAAGGTGATGAAGCCGATGCCGATGCCGTTGGTGATCGAGTAGGTGAACGGCATCATCACCATCGCCAGGAACGCCGGCACGGAGACCGTGTAGTCGCTCCAGTCGATGTCCGTGATCGAACCGGCCAGGATCAGGAAGCCGACCGCGAGCAGGGCGGGCGTGGCGGCCTGGGACGGGACCATCGTGGCGAGCGGGGTGAGGAACAGGGCGACCGAGAAGAGGGCGCCGGTGACCACCGAGGCCAGACCCGTACGGGCGCCCTCGCCGACGCCCGCCGTGGACTCCACGAAGCAGGTCGTCGCCGACGACGAGGTGGCACCGCCCGAGGCGACGGCGATGCCGTCCACGAACAGCACCTTGTTGATGCCGGGCAGATTGCCGTCCTTGTCCAGCAGCTTCGCCTCGTCGCCGACGCCGAGGATCGTGCCCATCGCGTCGAAGAAGCAGGACAGCAGCACGGTGAAGACGAACAGCACACCCGTCAGAAGGCCGACCTTCTCGAAGCCGCCGAACAGACTGACCTGGCCGAGCAGGCCGAAGTCGGGGGGCGAGACGGGGCTGCCGGGCCACTCCGGCGTGGTCAGACCCCAGCTCGGGACGTGCGCCACCGCGTTGATGACCATCGCGACGACGGTCATCGCGATGATGGAGATCAGGATCGCGCCCGGTACCTTGCGGATGATCAGTACGAGAGTGAGCAGTGCGCCGAGGACGAAGACGAGGACCGGCCAGCCGGTCAGATGGCCGCCCTGGCCCAGGGTGAGCGGCACGACGGTCTGCGCGGCGTCCGGGATCCGGGAGACGAAGCCCGAGTCGACCAGACCGATCAGCATGATGAACAGACCGATACCGATCGCGATGCCCTTGCGCAGACTGCGCGGCACGGCGTTCATCACCCGCTCGCGCAGCCCGGTGGCGACCAGCAGCATCACCACGATGCCCGCGAGGACGACCATGCCCATCGCGTCCGGCCAGGACATCCGGGGCGCGAGCTGGAGCGCGACGACGGTGTTCACACCGAGGCCCGCCGCCAGGGCGATCGGGACATTGCCGATGACACCCATCAGCAGGGTGGAGAAGGCCGCCGTCAGCACGGTGGCGGTGACCAGCTGACCGCCGTCGAGCTGGTGGCCGTACATGTCCTTCGCGCTGCCGAGGATGATCGGGTTCAGCACGATGATGTATGCCATCGCAAAGAACGTCGCGAATCCGCCACGAATCTCCCGGGCGAGCGTGGAGCCTCGCTCCGAGATCCGGAAGTAGCGGTCGAGACCGCTGAGAGAGCCCTTCGGCTGGTGATCCGGGGTGGCAACGGGTGCCGAGGGGGTCATGCGGTCCTCATCAAGGGGTCGAGCCTTTGGAGCTTCATACGAATAATTCAGGACATGAGCAAACTGTTTCAGTATGAAGATATGAGAGCTTCTACGCCATCTCCGCGCGTAGAACTCTGGGCCATGGGGGTGCGATGACCTGCACCTACACTGATCACATGGCGAAGTGGACCCCCAAGCACGAGGCACCCGAGCCCCTGGAGGGGCCCGTCGTCGCCACCATCACCGGCGGCACCATCGTCTGGTTCGTCCTCTTCCTCGTACAGATCCCCTTCTACGGCTGGTTCGACGAGCGTGGCCTGATGTGGTGGGTGTGGACCTGTCTGGCCGGCGGCGGTCTGGGGCTCATCGGCATCTCCTACGTACGCAAACGCGACGCGGCGATCAAGCGCTCGGCGGCCCGGGAGAGCCGGGAACCCCTCGCCGGGAACGGGCACGACCCGGCTCCGTGACGACGTCCGGAACGACGACGGTCGCACGACGGCCGGAAACCTCCTGACGGCCGGAACCAGGACCACCGGACCTCCTCACGACCAGAACCAGGACCCACCGGGCCTCCTCACGGCCGAACCAGGACCCACCGGGCCTCCTCACGGCCGAACCAGGACCACCGGACCCGGACCGCCCGCACACCCGACGCGGCCCCGGCCGGACCCGTGCCCGCCGGACCCCGACAGGCCCCGCCCCCTCCGTACCGCCTTGGGACGATTCATGTCCTACCCCGGTCTGATCTTGTGCCGCCCCGGTGGGTGAAGTCGCCCGCCCGGCCGTACCGTACGAACCATGACGCAGTGGGCGAGGATTGACACGGACGGCCCCGAGCCCGGCGGCCCCTCCATCGACGCGGGCTCCGAACTCGACCCCGTACACCCCGTGAAGCCACCGGAACCGGCCGCGAACCCCGGTGGGCTGACCTCCGCCGAGGTGGCGGAACGGGTCGCGCGGGGCGAGGTCAACGACGTCCCCGTGCGCTCCTCGCGCTCCACCGCCGACATCGTCCGGGCCAATGTCTTCACCCGCTTCAACGCCATCATCGGCGTCCTGTGGGTGATCATGCTCTTCGTCGCGCCGATCCAGGACAGCCTGTTCGGTTTCGTCATCATCGCCAACACCGGTATCGGCATCATCCAGGAGCTGCGGGCCAAGAAGACCCTCGACGGGCTCGCGGTCATCGGCGAGGCCAAACCGAGGGTCCGCCGCGACGGCAGGGCCACCGGCATCTCCACCTCCGAGATCGTCCTCGGCGACCTCGTGGAACTCGGCCCCGGGGACAAGGTCGTCGTCGACGGGGTCGTCGCCGAGGCCGACAGCCTGGAGATCGACGAGTCCCTGCTGACCGGCGAGGCCGACCCCGTCGTCAAACAGCCCGGCGACCAGGTCATGTCGGGCAGCTTCGTGGTCGCGGGCGGCGGCGCGTTCACCGCGACCAAGGTGGGACGCGAGGCCTACGCGGCCCAGCTCGCCGAGGAGGCGTCCCGCTTCACGCTCGTCCACTCCGAGCTGCGCAGCGGTATCAGCACCATCCTCAAGTACGTGACCTGGATGATGGTCCCCACCGCGATCGGGCTGATCATCAGCCAGCTCGTCGCCAAGGACAACAACTTCAAGGACTCGGTCGCCCGGACCGTCGGCGGGATCGTGCCGATGATCCCCGAGGGCCTGGTGCTGCTGACCTCCGTCGCCTTCGCGATCGGCGTCATCCGGCTGGGCCGCAAGCAGTGCCTGGTCCAGGAGCTGCCCGCCATCGAGGGTCTCGCCCGGGTCGACGTCGTCTGTCTGGACAAGACGGGCACGCTCACCGAGGGCGGTATGGACGTCGCCGAGGTGCGGTCCCTCAACGGTGCGGACGACGGTTACGTACGCAAGGTGCTGGGCGCGATCGGCACATCCGACCCCCGCCCCAACGCCTCCCTCCAGGCCATCATCGACGCCCACCCCGCCGGGACGGAGGACGGAGAGGGCTGGCGGTGCACCGACGCCCTGCCCTTCTCCTCCGCCCGCAAGTACAGCGGCGCCCGCTTCGACGAGGGCGAGGCAGGGACCTCCACCTGGCTGCTGGGCGCGCCCGACGTCCTGCTGCCCGCCGAGGACCCGGAACTCGCCGGGATCGAGCACCTCAACGAGCAGGGTCTGCGGGTCCTCCTCCTCGTCCGTGCCGCCGGGACCCTGGAGGACCCCGGGGAGACGGAGGCGATCGCCCTGGTCGTCCTGGAACAGCGGCTGCGGCCAGACGCCTCCGAGACCCTGGCCTACTTCGCCGACCAGGACGTCGCCGCGAAGGTCATCTCCGGCGACAACGCGGTGTCCGTGGGCGCGGTCGCGGGCAAGCTCGGGCTGCCGGGCGCCGAGAACACGGTCGACGCGCGCACCCTGCCCGCCGAGCGGGAGGAGATGGCCCGGGCGCTGGACGAGGGCGCGGTCTTCGGCCGGGTCACCCCGCAGCAGAAGCGGGACATGGTCGGCGCCCTCCAGTCACGCGGCCACACGGTCGCCATGACGGGCGACGGGGTCAACGACGTTCTCGCCCTCAAGGACGCCGACATCGGTGTGTCCATGGGCTCGGGCTCCGAGGCGACCCGGGCCGTGGCCCAGATCGTGCTGCTCAACAACAGCTTCTCCACGCTGCCGTCCGTGGTGGCGGAGGGCCGCCGGGTCATCGGCAACATCACCCGCGTCGCCACGCTCTTCCTCACCAAGACGGTGTACTCGGTGCTGCTGGCGATCCTGGTGGTGATCAGCCAGGTCGAGTACCCGTTCCTGCCCCGGCATCTGACGCTGCTGTCGACGCTGACGATCGGCGTCCCCGCGTTCTTCCTGGCGCTCGCCCCCAACAAGGAACGGGCCAAGCCCCACTTCGTCCGCCGGGTCATGCGGTACGCCATCCCCGGCGGCATCATCGCGGCGGCGGCCACGTTCTGTACGTATCTCCTGGCCCGGTCCCACTACAGCGGCCCCGGCTCCCTGGAGGCCGAGACCAGCGCGGCCACGCTGACGCTGTTCCTCGTCTCCATGTGGGTCCTCGCGATCATCGCCCGCCCCTACACCTGGTGGCGCGTCGGACTGGTCGCCGCGATGGGGACGGGGTTCCTGATCGTGCTGGTCGTGCCGTGGCTCCAGGACTTCTTCGCGCTGAAGCTGGTGGGTACCACGATGCCGTGGACGGCGGTGGGGATCGCGGCGGCGGGAGCGGCGCTGGTGGAAGTGGCGTGGCGGATCATGGACCGCAAGTTCCCGGCGTGATCGGTGTGACAGTGGCCGCCGTATCTGGTGTGGCAGGTGTAACTGGTATGGCAGGTGTAACTGGTATGGCAGGTGATCCGCGCACCCGTGACCGGTGTGGCCGTGACCGGTGCGGACGGTGGTCCGCGTACCCCCGATCGGTGTGCCCGTGACCGGTGTGGCATAGCGTCTCGCGGCATGAAACGTTCAACGGGGATCGCGGTGACGACCGGGGCCGCACTGGGCGCGCTGCTCATGATGACGGGGTGCGGGCAGGAACGGGGGGACGCGGCGGGCGGGGGCGGCGCTGCCGCGTCCGCCACGCCCTCGTCGCCCTCCCTGTCGGAGGCGGTCGAGGCGCTGCGGAAGAAGCACGACAGCCGCTACCCGGGCGTGGCGGAACTCTGCCCGGATACGGCGGACGCGGCGTCCCCGACGCCGGGGGCGAGCCGAACGCTCGATCCCGAGGCGGCGAAGTACGCGGAGAACAACGCGTACAAGTCGCAGAAGCGGCTGGTGGGCGCCGATCTGTGCCGCGCGAACGCCCACGCCCGTCGCGTCCTGCCCGCGGTGAAGGACGCCCGGGACGAACAGACGGTCCTCTCCGCGCTGGAGAGGCTCGGCTACCCCCGGGACGGGGTGCAGTTCAACACCTTCGACGGCGAACTCGGCTTCTCCCTCGGGGTGCCGGACTCGGGCATGTGTGTGACGACCCGGCTGGGCGCGAAGCCGAAGGCGGAGGCGCACGGAACGTATATGGAGGGGGGATGCGTGGAGCCCACCGGCGGCCACTGACACGCTCCGGGTGACCCGCTCAGCCCATGCGGCCGCTTGAGGACGGACGGCCCCCTGGCCCGGCAGCGGGCCGGTGGCAGGGACCTCGCGGGAGAGCGCCGTCGCCGTCGAGTGGCGCGACGCACCGGGTCACAGCCGACCGGACGCCCGGCCGGAGACGGTTACGTCCTGCCGGGCGTCGGACCGGAGACGCTCAGAGCCTGCCGGACGCCCGGCCGAGGACGGTCACAGCCTGCCGGTACACCCGGCCAAGGACGGTCACAGCCGCCCGGACGCCCGCCCGGAGACGATCACAGCCGACCGGACGCCCGGTAGTCCGGCGTGGTCACGGGAACAGCGGGTCGAACCAGCGGTCCCGGGCCAGTTCCTCCGTACGGGACGGGTCCTCCAGCAGGGCCGCCACCTCGAAGCGGCGCGGCCACTGGCCGGCCGCCCAGGCCAGGCCCGCCGCGACGCCCTCCACCGTGGACGCGTGGACGACCCCGTCGGGGGTGCGGCGCCACGGGAGTCCGGTGCCGCCCACGACCAGCTCGTCGTGCTCGACGTACGACACGGGGGTCCCGGCCCCGAGGAGGACCCGGACGGACTCGGGCACCTCGTGCTCCTCGCCCTCGGAGGTGACCTCCGCGGTGAGGGCCCGGCTCACCCGGCGCACCTGGAGCAGCTCGGCGAGCGCGGCGGCGCGCTCGGGGCTCACGGGGAGCAGCGGCAGGCCCCCGGTGAGCGGGATCAGATCGGGCGCGTCCGCCACCAGCGCCTCGGACGCCTCGACGACGCGTACCTCGCCGTCGACGACCGCCCGCAGTTCGTCGGGCAGGGTCACCTGCTCCGGGTCGAGTCCGGCGAGCGCCGAGTAGAGGCCGTGGAGCTGCGCGGGCCGTACCGGGCGGTCCGGGTCGGCGAGGCGGCCCAGCAGCTCGGCGGCTCCGCCGGGTTCGCGCAGGAGGGCCGCGGCCGAGGACCGTACGCCGAGGGCCCTCAGGACCGGTTCGTCGTCGAAACC
This sequence comes from Streptomyces sp. NPDC051018, assembly GCF_044456085.1. Lineage (NCBI taxonomy): Bacteria > Bacillati > Actinomycetota > Actinomycetes > Kitasatosporales > Streptomycetaceae > Streptomyces > Streptomyces sp. NPDC051018. Next base: position 63,682 of record NZ_JBITFN010000007.1, on the reverse strand, counting down.
GGTCGCGTCCACGGACTCGTACAGCCCGTCCAGCAGCGGATCACCGCCCGCGGCCCGCAGCCCGGCGGGGCGCCGGCCGTCCAGTACGGGGTGGTCGCGCAGCCACCAGGCCGTGTACGGCCGTACCGTCTCGGTGGTGCCGTCGGGCAGCAGGATCCGTACGGGCTGGGTCAGCGCGTCCCGCAGCGGCGGCTGGGCGAGCAGCGCGAGCGCCTGCGGCCAGCAGTCGTCGTCGACGAGGTCCAGATCGCGTACGGCGACGATCTCGGTCGCGACGGGCGGTACGGGTGTCTCGGGGAGCCGGTCGAGGACGTCCTCGCACCACACGTCGACCGCGTCGAGCAGCCCGGGGTCGTCGGGCTCGGCGAAGTCCCCCTCGCGCGGCTCCAGCTCGTCGGGGTCGAGCACGACGTCCGTGGCGCGTACGAGGGTGAAGTTGGCGAGGACCCCGCAGGCGGCGAGCGGCTGCTCGCCCCAGCGCGCGGCCAGGTCGCCGTCGCAGAACGCCAGCTCGTCCTCGCGCATGACGAGGGCGAAGGGACTGCCGGGGAGGACGAGCTCCCCCGCGGGGGAGCTCTCGCCGTCCTCGTCGGGCAGGGCGAGCGCGCCCAGCCAGGGCTCGTCACCGGGTTCGAGTTCGGCGTCCCGGACGAGCCCGAGGACGATGTCGGCGAGTTCGCCCGCGTCGAGCGCGGTCTCGTCCTCGTCCCAGATCTCGCCGGCGTCGAGCGACCCGGCGACGGCCGCCCGGACCTGGGGGGTGGTCAGTACGGCCCGGGGGGTCGCCGGCAGGGCGCCCAGCTTCTCCAGCAGGGGGTGCGCGGCCTCCGGGTCGACGACCTTGAGTCCCAGGCGTGTCAGCTGGGGCGAGGTGTCGGGGAGCGGGAGGAGGGTCTGGCGGGGGCCGATGGCCGTACGGTTGTCGGCCAGCGGCACGGGGAGGCCGGAGAGCCGCTCCGGGTCGGTACCGGCGAGGCTGTCGTACAGCCGCCACCACCAGGACGGGTCGCGCTCCAGGCCCGCGAGGCGGTCGATCGCCTCGGTCAGCGGGACGCGGGCGACCCCGAGGGTCCGCAGTTCGACCCGGCGCTCCAGACCGGCGGGCAGCAGGCTCGGCAGCACCTCGGCGAGCACCTGGACGGTCTCGTGGCCCGCGCCCTCCAGGACCTCGGCCTCGATGGGGCGCAGTCCGTGGACGGGTTCGCGGTCCGGGAGGCCCAGGTCCCCGGTGTCTGTGCTTTCTGTGGCTTCCGGGCCGTGGGGGGCGGCGGGCTCCAGGAACGCGGTCCGGGGCAGCAGCCCGAGGATCTCCGCGCGCAGGGCGCCGTCCAGCTCGCCCTTGCCGAGGGGGCCCGGCACCAGGTCGATCGTGCCGGTGGACACGGGCCGCCAGTCGCCGAGGAGCCCGGCGTACGCCTGGGCCGCCTGGCCGACCAGGAAGTCGGTCAGCGGTCCGGGGGCGGGGTGGCGGCGGGTGGTGTCCAGCGGCAGGGACGCGATCAGCAGCGCCGGGACGCCGAGGGGTTCGTCGGTGGGCGTCGGCGCGTGGACGACGGGGGCGGTACGGGGGCGGGCGGGCGTACCGTCCTCGTCCACGGGCACGGCCCAGGTGACGGACCAGTGGGGCCGCAGCCGCTCCTCGATCGGACGGTCCGCCAGCAGCTCCGGGGCGATGGAGCCGCTCCGGCCGGCGGTCCGCCAGCGGCGGTCGCCGTGGACGCTGTCCCGGATGTGCGTGTACGGGCCCTGGGTGGAGCGTTCCAGCGTCCGTACGCCCTCCGGGGTCTCGACGACGATCTCGGACAGGCCCGGGAGGGTGAGGAGCAGCGCGTCGTCGATGGTGCTCAGCAGGTGCTCGACGAGGTCGACGGCCGCGCCGTCGCGGAGCGGGAGGACGACGACCGTGTCGTACCCCTCGGGTGCGGTGCCCTCGGCGGGCAGCGGCAGCCGCAGCAGCGGTACGTGGCCGTCGCGGCGGCGCAGCTCGTCGCCGAGGCCGGGGCTGGCCGTGGCGGTGTCGACGGCCAGGTCGCGGGCCTCGGCGAGGGACCAGCGGACGCCTCCGTGACGGCCGACGAGGGCGGGTTCGTCGCTGACGGCGAGCACGGCGGCGAACCCGACGCCGAAGCGGCCGACGCTGCTGTCCGGGGAGTCCCTCTTCGCGGAGGCGCGCAGGGTGCTGAGGGACTCGGCACCGGCGGCGTCGAGGGGGGCGCCGGTGTTCGCGGCGGCGAGGGTGTTCTCGCGCAGGGTGAGCCGGAGGCGGCCGGGGACACGGGCGCGGGCGGCGGCGTCGGCGGCGTTCTGGGCCAGCTCGACGATGAGGCGGTCGCGGTAGCCGCCGAGTACGAGGTCCTCCTCGGCGTTGGCGTCCTCGCGGAACCGGGCGGGACTGGCCGCCCACGCGTCGAGCACCCCACGCCGCAACCGGGCGGTCCCGAACGGGTCCGCCTCTCCGGTGGTCCTGACGCTCACGGTGTCGCTCCACTCTCTGCGGTGTGCTGTGGCTTGTGCGGGTGAAGGTATCGCGAGGGCGGGGGTTTCGGCCGCGCTGGTTCTTGTGAGCTGTCCTCAAGCGCCGGACGGGCTGGGCGGTTCCCGGTCCCCGGACCGCGGGCCCCGACGCCGGGCGGGGCGCGATTTGCCCGGACCCCGGACCGTGGACGGCCCCGGGCCGGACGGGGCGCGGTCTGCCCGGACCCCGGACCGCGGACGGACCCGGGGTCACCCTCCGTCCTCAAACGCCGGACGGGCTGGAAGGCTCGGCCGCAATCGCCGGACGGGGCGCGGTCTGCCCGGTCCCCGCCCGGGATCCTGAACGGACCCGGGGTCACCCACCGTCCCCAAACGCCGGACGGGCCAGAACGCTCGGCCCACGACGCCGGACACGCTGGAAGGCCCGAGGTGGGGCCGGGACTGGCTCCGGGGAAGGGTGACCCGATGACAGCCCCGCCGGCGTTTGAGGCGCGGGGGTCCGGGGGCGGAGCCCCGGGGGTGATCAGGAGTGGCCGAGGTCGTCGTCCGGCGTGGGTTCCGAGGGGACCGCGACCGACCCCTCGTCCCGCTGCGGATGCAGCGGAAACACATCCGCGCCCACCGAGTCCAGCACCGGCGGCGCCGGCCGCGGTGTCTTCGGCATGACCGCCGCCTCGGAGTGGCCCCCGCACCCGTACGACAGGGAGACGACCCGCCCGTCGGCGGGCGAGAACTCGTTGGCGCAGATACCGAACGCCTGCCGCAGGGACCCCGCGACCGGCACCAGGAACCCGCAGGTCGCACAGGACGCGGGCGCGGCCTGGGCCATGGGCGTCTTCGCGCCGAAGGACTCGTCCCAGCGGTCGGCGGCGGTGTGGAGCCCGTAACGGGACAGGATCCGCGCGCGGCGCATGCCCAGTTCCTCCGCGAGGGAGGCGATCCGGCCGCGGGCGTTCATGACGGTGTCCGCGGGCCGCCGGTCGGTCAGCTCCGCGTCCTCCGCCTCGACGCGTTCGGCGAGGTCGTGGGAGGTCTCGGCGACGACGGAGTTCGGCGGGGGCGCGTCCTCGGCGAAGTAGCCGGGTTCCAGACGGAGGTCGTCCGCCTCGGTCGGCAGCAGATCGCCGGGGCCCATGTCGCCGGGCCGCAGGCGTTCGCTCCAGGGCACCCACTCGGGCGCGAGAAGGGCGTCCGGGCCGGGCAGCAGGACGGTTTCGTCGAGGGTCACGATCTTGGCGCGGGAGGCCCGGGTGACCGTCACGGCCCATCGCCAGCCGCGGTAGCCGGGCTCCTTGCACTCGAAGAAGTGCGTGACGACGCGGTCTCCCTCCGAGACGAGGGACACATGCTCGCCGACCACCCCCGGGGCCGCGGCCTCCTCGGCCGCCGCCCGGGCGAGGTCTACCGCCTCGGCGCACAGACGGTCAGGGGTACGGCTTCGCGTCGTCGCAGCACTCACAGGTCTCGCTTCTCTCCTACGCCGTCTCACGGGTGCGCCCGCCGTTGCGTGAGATACGGGCAGCAGGCGGAGCGGACCGGGGGGCCGCATCGACGTCCACGCCCGGACCAATCCGTCCCGGGCACACCTATACGTCATCCATTCTGCGGGATGCCGAAGAGGCGCGCGGCCGGGAACATCGCCGGTGGCGCGCTAGGCACGCTACCTCTTCCACAGCGCCCCGCCCACCTGCGCGCCCCAACGAGGAGCTAACAACCCCGCATCGTCCCTCGCCGCGGCGGGGCTTGGGGCACTATGGCGAGGTGGCAGGAGTCAGTTCCTCCGACGGGCCCGGGCCGCTCGGCAGAGCGGGCCGGCGGATCGCGCGTGCCCTGCATCTTCCGTTCACGGGCACGGCGCGCGGCATCCGCAAGGCGACCCACGCGCACGGTGCGGGTGAGTCGGGGCTCGGGAGGCTGATCGAACTCCACGCGGTGAACGGCGCGGGGGATGTCATGATCACCGTGGCCCTGGCGTCCACGGTGTTCTTCTCCGTACCGACGGACGAGGCACGGGGGCGGGTCACGCTCTACCTCGCGATCACCCTGGCCCCGTTCGCGCTGCTCGCGCCGGTGATCGGACCGCTCCTGGACCGGCTCCCGCACGGCCGCCGCGCGGCGATGGCGGGGGCGATGCTCACCCGTGCGGTGCTCGCGCTGACGATGTCCGGGGCGGTGGTGACCGGATCGCTGGAGCTGTATCCGGCGGCGCTCGGGGTGCTGGTCGCGTCCAAGGCGTACGGAGTGGTGCGCAGCGCCGTGGTGCCCCGGCTGCTGCCACCGAGGTTCTCGCTGGTGAAGGCGAACTCCCGGGTGACGCTCGCGGGCCTGCTGGCGACCGGGATCGCGGCACCGATCGGGGCGGGGCTGCACCGGATCGGGCCGGAGTGGACGCTGTACGGGGCGTGCGCGCTGTTTCTGCTCGGTACGTACTGGGCCCTGCGGCTGCCGCACAAGGTGGACTCGGCCAAGGGAGAGCGCACGGCCCGCATCATCACGCAGGGGCCACGGCGTCCGATCATCGCCCAGGGGCCCCGACGGCCGAGTCTGCGGACGGTCGGGCCGTCGGTGCTGCACGGTCTCCAGGCGAACGCGGCGTTCCGTTGTCTGTCCGGGTTTCTGATCTTCTTCCTTGCGTTCCTGCTGCGGGAGCATCCGCTGAACGGGCAGAGCGCGGCGGTGTCGCTGGGGATAGCGGGGGTCGCGGCGGGCACGGGCAACGCGCTCGGCACGGCGGTGGGGGCGTGGCTGAAGGCCCGGGGGCCCGAGACGATCATCGCGACGGTCCTGGGCCTGGTGCTGACGGCGGCGGTGCTCGCGGCGGTGTTCTTCGGCGCCGGGATGGTGGCGGTCCTCGCCGCGACGGCGGGGCTGTGCCAGGCGCTGGCGAAGCTGTCCCTGGACGCGCTGATCCAGCGCGATGTGCCGGAGGAGGTACGTACGTCCGCGTTCGCGCGCTCGGAGACGCTGCTCCAGATGGCCTGGGTGCTCGGCGGTGCGATCGGCATCGTGATCCCACTGAACGGTGTCCTCGGCATGTCCGTGGCGGCGGCGATCGTGTGCATGGGGGCGGTGGCGTCGGTGCGGGGGCTGTTGCGGGGGGCGCGGGCGGGAAGCCGTGCGAGGCCCCGGGTGGCGTAGCCGTCTTGTTTTTTGTCCTCAAGCGCCGGACGGGCTCGACATGGTTCGGGCCGCCCGAACCGCAGGCGGTCACCACCGCGAGGTCCGTCCTCAAACGCCGGACGGGCTGGAACTTGCCGCACGAGCCGCATGTGGCTCGGGGAGCGGCGGGGTGTGCAGCCCCGCCGGCGATTGAGGCGCGGGGGTCCGGGGGCGGAGCCCCCGGTCGGGAGCCCCCGGTCGGGGGGAACCGCACACGCGGGGGACGACCCCCGCGTGGACAGGGCGGGGCGGACCTATAGCCTTCCGCTTATGACCGTTGCGTTCTTCTCCGGCAAGCGCCGCCGGGCCGCTGCCACCATCGGTGCCGTCTCCGCCGGGCTCCTCGTCCTCTCCGCCTGCGAAAAGCCGACGCCGCTCGCGACCGTGACGGTCGGGACGAACTCCGTCAGCTCCGAGGCCGCCTGCTACAACGGCGGCGACGCGATCAAGGAGTCGGAGCAGCAGGCCTGCCTGAACAAGCGCGGCAAGACCATCAAGGTGTCCGCCGAGGACCGGGTCCGCTTCGGTGTCGACCCGGAGATCGCGGACAACGGCTGGACCCTGTTCATCGACGGTCAGCAGGCCGAGCAGGAGCCGTTCAAGAAGACGTACCGGTCCATTCCCGCCAGTGCCTTCTTCGCCTCGCAGACCGGCAAGTCGTCCACCAAGGCCGACATCAGCATCGTCGAGGCGAAGAACAACAAGATCACCGGTATCTGGCAGTTCACACTGGAGAAGACCTCCTGACCCAGTCAGACAGCGGAGGAGGACCGGTGCGCGTCCTGGTGGTGACCGCGGTGGCGGCGGAGGCGGACTCCGTCGCCGCCGGACTCGCCGCGGCCCGCACCCCCGGGCCCGGCGCCGGACCCTCCGAGGCCCCCGCCACCGCCCCCGTCACCCCAGGCGCGGCCACCCCGGCCCCCGCGGGACCGTCCGCCGGCGGGAACGCCCCGCCCCCGCTGCCCTATCGCCTCACCCGTCATCACTCCCCCGCCGTGGATGTCCTCGTCGCCGGGGTCGGGCCGGCCGCGGCCGCCGCCGGAACCGCCGCGGCCCTCGCCCGTACCCCGTACGGACTCGTCGTCTCCGCGGGCATCGGCGGAGGATTCGGCACCCTCGCGCCCGTCGGCTCGCTCGTGGTCGCCGAGGCGATCGTCGCCGCCGATCTGGGGGCCGACACGCCCGACGGATTCGTCCCCGTCGACGAACTCGGCTTCGGCCGTACGCGCCATCTTCCGCCCGCCGCCCTCGCCTCGCGTGCCGCCGGGGCGACGGGCGCGCTGCTCGCGCCCGTCCTCACGGTCTCGACGGTCACCGGCTCGGCCGGGCGCGCGGCGCTGCTGGCGGAGCGTCACCCGGGCGCCGGAGCCGAGGCGATGGAGGGCTTCGGGGTCGCGGAGGCTGCGGTCGCGCACGGTGTGCCCGTGCTGGAGATCCGGGCGGTCTCCAACCCCGTGGGCCCGCGCGACCGGGCCGCCTGGCGGATCAAGGACGCCCTGGAGGCGCTGGCCCACGCCTTCCAGCGGCTCAGCCCGCTCTTCGAGGAGGAGTCGCCGTGACCCGCCGGACCGCGTACGACATCGCGTACTCGCCCTGCCCGAACGACACCTTCGTGTTCGACGCCTGGGCGCACGGCCGGGTGCCGGGCGCACCCCCCATCGACGTCACCTTCGCGGACATCGACATCACCAACGGCATGGCCGAGCGCGGCGAGGGCGACATCCTGAAGGTGTCGTACGCGGTGCTGCCGTGGGTCCTCGACGAGTACGCGCTGCTGCCCTGCGGGGGCGCGCTCGGCCGTGGCTGCGGTCCGCTCGTGCTGTCCCGTGAGGAGGGCGTCGATCTGGCCGGGAGTACGGTCGCCGTGCCGGGCGAGCGCTCGACGGCGTATCTGCTGTTCCGGCTGTGGGCCGCGGACCGGATCCCCGGCGGGGTCGGCGAGGTGGTGGTGATGCCGTTCCACGAGATCATGCCCGCCGTACGGGACGGGAAGGTGGACGCGGGACTGGTCATCCACGAGGCGCGGTTCACGTATCAGAACTACGGGCTGCGCTGTCTCGCCGACATGGGCGAGCACTGGGAGTCCACGACGGGGCTTCCGATCCCGCTCGGCGCGATCGTCGCCAAGCGCTCGCTGGGCGAGGAGACGCTGGCCCTGCTGGCGGAGTCGATCCGGGCGTCCGTGCGGATGGCCTGGGACGATCCGGAGGCGTCCCGCCCGTATGTCCGGGAGCACGCGCAGGAGATGGATCCGGCCGTCGCCGACCGGCATATCGGCCTGTATGTCAATGAGTTCACCGCCGACCTCGGGGCCGACGGTTACGCGGCGGTGCGCGGGCTGCTCACACGGGCCGCGGCCGAGGGGCTCGTACCGCCCCTCGGCCGGGACGCGCTGGAGTTCCTGCGCCGGGGATAGGCCCCCCTGACGGCACCGGGGAGTACGTCCGCCGGGCCCGGCGGGACCGGGGCCGGCAGGGGGACCGCCACCGGGAGGGCCCGGCGCGAGCCCCGGGGTCGCGGGTGCGCCGGAAAGGGGGCCGCGCCACCGAGCCGTACGACCGCGGCGACGCCGTCACGCAGACCCCGGTACCGCGGCTCCGAGGCACGGAGGGAACGGTCCCACACCGGAACCCGCACCGGACCCCCGTACCGGCTGCTCAGACGTCGAGTTGGTCCGCCACCGCCCGCAGCAGGCCCGCGATCTTCTTGCCCTGCGCCTTGTCGGGGTAGCGGCCGCGCTCCAGCATCGGGGTGACGTTCTCCAGGAGCGTCGTCAGGTCCTGGACGATGGAGGCCAGTTCATCGGGCTTACGGCGCTGGGCCGCCGCGACGGACGGGGTCGGGTCGAGAACCGTCACCGAGAGTGCCTGGTCACCGCGCTGGCCCGCGACCACGCCGAACTCGACGCGCTGGCCGGGCTTGAGCGAATCGACCCCGTCGGGCAGCACTGACGAGTGCACGAAGACGTCACCGCCGTCGTCGCGGGAGAGAAAGCCGAAGCCCTTCTCGCTGTTGAACCATTTGACCTTGCCGGTAGGCACGTCTGTCCTCGTCCTCGTACTCGTCGGGGCGCTTCGTGTGGCGCTTGGGAGACCGGAAAAACTGCTCTGGATAGCACTACAGCGGGTCGTCCGACCCGCTCCCACCCAAGGCTAATGGTCCAGGGGCTGGTGACAAGACGTCGCCGAACGGTTCCTACTCGCAGGGAACTACCCTGGCCGGATGACTGCTACTCCTTCCGCGCCGGGTGACGGACTGGTCAGGGCCGGCGCCATCGTCTTCATCGTCGGCGCGGTGGCCACCCTGGTCACCGTGGCACCGCTCTTTCTGGGCACCGAGCCTTTTCCGCCGATCGCCTACGCGGTGTGCATGCTGATGGGTGCCGGGTTCGTGATCGCGGCGGGGGGTGTGCTCCGTTCGGTCGCGGCTCAGCGGCGGGCGGCCAAATCGGTGACGCCGTCATGACATGGACGGCAACGGGGTGCCGTGCGGTTTCACTCCGCGGCGTACTCCCTTAGCCACGCGGGGAACTCGGTGAGGTCCCCGATCACCACATCCGCCCCGGCCGCGCGCAGTTCGTCCGCGCTGCACGGGCCCGTCGGCACGGCGACCGAGAGGGCTCCCGCGGTGTGCGCGCCGCGGACGTCCCCGATGTGGTCGCCGACGTACACGCTCGCGCCGTGCTCGCGCAGCGCCTCCGCCTTGGCCTCGGCCCACAGCCAGCCGACGACGGCGTCCGGCTCGATGCCGAGGTGGACGAGATGGAGTTCGGCGTTCGGCTCGTGCTTGGCCGTGACGACGACGGCCCGGCCGCCCGCCTCCTGGACGGCGGCGACGGCCTCGCGGGCGCCGGGGAGCGCGAGGGTCGGCTCGATGGCGTACGCCGGGTAGATCTCGCGATAGCGGTCGCCCATGGCCTGAATTCGCTCATCGGGGAACCAGTGGGCGAGTTCCTGCTCCAGCGGCGGACCCAGCCGGGTGACGGCGAGATCGGCGTCGATCCAGGTGCCCGTCTCCTCGGCGAGGGCGACGAACGCGGCGTGGATGCCCGGCCGGGAGTCGATGAGGGTCATGTCCAGGTCGAAACCGACCGTGGGTGCCTCGGCGAAAGGCCCGGTGAAAGCCCTGGTGGGGGCCTCGGTGGGGACGTGTGCGGGGGCGGGGTTGCGGGGAGCCGTCTCCCGGTGGAAAGCCATGGATTCATTGTGCCCATCGATGGCCCGTACACCCGACCCGTAGACTTAGCCAAGCCTTACCTACGCTCGGGGGGTTCGCCCCCTCGGGCCGCTCAGCCCTGCCCACCCTCCCTGCCCCCTCTTCGACCGATTCATCTGATTCATCCGATTTAACTGTCTTGCCTGTTTCACCGAAATCCCGTGCCCGACTTCCCGTCCCTCGCACCTGATTGGTCACCATGTCAGCCAGACGCGCGCTCGCGGTCCGCCGCATCGGCTGGACGGCGGCTGCCGTGGTGGCCCTGCTGGTCGCCGTGCTGCTCAGCCTCGGGGTGGGGGCGCGGTCCATCGCGCCTTCCACGGTGTTCGAGGCGCTGTTCCAGGGCGGGAGCGGTGACGACGCCGAAGTCGTCACCGAACTCCGGCTGCCCCGCACCCTCATCGGGCTGATGGTCGGCACGGCGCTCGCGCTCGCCGGCGCGGTCCTCCAGGGCCTCACCCGCAATCCGATCGCCGATCCCGGCATCCTCGGCATCAGCCAGGGCGCGTCGGTGGGCGTCGTACTCGCCATCGCGTACGCCGGGGTGCACACCCTCACCGGATACGTCTGGTTCGCCTTCACGGGCGCGGCGATCACCTCCGTCGCCGTGTACGCGATCGCCTCCCGGGGGCGCGGCGGGGCCACCCCGGTGAAGCTGGCGCTCGGCGGCGCGGCCGTCAACGCGCTGCTGGTGTCCGTGACGATGGCGGTCCTCACCACGCAGGCCGCGGTCCTCGACGAGTTCCGCTTCTGGCAGGTCGGCTCCATCTCCGGGCGCGAGGCGGAGATCGTCGAACAGGTCTGGCCGATCCTGGCGGTGGGCGTGCTGCTGGTGGCGGTCGTCGCGCGCGGCCTCGACGCGCTGGCCCTCGGTGAGGACGTCGCCAAGGGGCTCGGGCAGAAGGTCGCGACCGTACGGATCGTGGGCGGGCTGGCCGCGACGGTGCTGACGGGGGCCGCCGTGGCCGCGGCCGGGCCCATCGCCTTCATCGGACTCGCGGTACCCCATATAGCGCGGGCCGTCGTGGGCGGCGACCACCGCTGGATGCTGCCGATGGCGGCGCTGATCGGGCCCGTGATGCTGCTGATGTCCGATGTCGCCGGACGGGTGGTCCTGCCGCCCGGGGAGGTCCCGGCCGGGGTGATGACCGCGCTGATCGGGGTGCCGTTCCTGGTGACACTCGTACGGCGCAGGGCCGTGGCCTCATGACGCGGGCGACCGGGCCGGGGACCCGGGCGACCGGGGCCACCGGGGCCACCGGGGCCACCGGGCCGAAGACGCTCACCGCGGAGGCCGCGCCCGGTGGACGGGACACCGAACCGACCGGCCCGGGGGCGGAGATGAGCGTACGGACCAGACCGGGGGCGGAGATGAGCGTAGGGGCCAGACCGTGGGGCTACGGGCTCGTACGGGTGCGGGCGGGGAGCTTTCTGCTGCACCGGCGGTCCGTGGCCGTCGCCACCGGGCTCGGCGTCCTGCTCGCCGGGGTGTGTGTCGCGTATCTCAGCGTCGGTGAGTCCTTCGTCGCGCCCGACGAGGTGGTGCGGGTCCTCCTCGGCCAGCCCTCGCCCGATGAACTGGTCGTCGGGACACTGCGGCTGCCGCGCATGGTGGTCGGGGTGCTCGTGGGGATCGCGTTCGGGATCGCGGGCGCGCTGATCCAGACGGTCGCGCGCAACCCCCTCGCCAGCCCCGACATCATCGGCATCAGCCAGGGGGCGAGCGCGCTGACCGTGGGGGCGATGACCTTCGGCGTCACCTCCTACACCGTGCTCCCCTATCTGTCCGTCACCGGCGGTATCGTCGCCGCCGCGCTGGTGTACGTGTTCGCCTGGCGCGGCGGACTGCACGCGGCCCGGTTCGTGCTGATCGGGATCGGCTTCGCGATCGCGCTGCGGTCGCTCACCACCCTCTTCATGACGAAGGGCGACTACCTGGTCGCCCAGCAGGCGCAGATCTGGATGACGGGCTCGCTCAACGGCCGCGACTGGGACGAGGCCGCGCCCCTCGGGTGGACGCTCCTCCTGCTCGCGCCCGCCGTGGTGTGGGCCGCGCGGGCCCAGCGGTCCGTGTCCCTGGACGACGACACCGCGACCGCGCTCGGGGTGCGCCTCGGACGGGTACGGCTCGGGCTCGTGTCCCTGGGGGTCGTCCTCGCCTCCGTGGCGACGGGCGCGGCCGGGCCGGTCGACTTCGTGGCGCTGCTGGCCCCGCAGATCGCGCGCCGGATGACCCGTACCGCGCAGATCCCGCTGCTGTGCTCCGCGCTGCTCGGCGCGGTGATCGTCGTCTTCGCCGATCTGCTCGCCCGGAAGCTGTTCGCACCGACCGAAGTGGCCGTGGGAGTGCTGACGGCGGCCGTCGGCGCGCCGTATCTGATCTGGCTCATCATGCGGAGCCGTACCACCGGAGGGAAGTCGTGAGCAGGCTCACCGCCCGCGGGCTGACGCTCGCCTACGAGGACCGTACGGTCGTCCACGAGCTGGATCTCGCGGTCCCCGACCGGCAGGTGACCGTGATCGTCGGCCCCAACGCCTGCGGGAAGTCGACGACCCTGCGCGCCCTGGGACGGCTGCTGAAGCCCCGGGGCGGATCGGTTCTGCTGGACGGGCGGGAACTGGCGAAGACGCCCACGAAGAAGATCGCGCAGTCCATCGGACTGCTGCCGCAGTCGCCCGTGGCGCCGGAGGCCATCACGGTCGCAGACCTCGTCTCCCGTGGCCGCCAGCCCCATCAGGCGTGGTGGAAGCAGTGGTCCGACGAGGACGAGCGGGCCGTCACCGACGCGATGGAGCGCACGGACGTCGCCGCGCTCGCCGCGCGGCCCGTCGACGAACTCTCCGGCGGGCAGCGGCAGCGCGTGTGGATCGCGATGGCGCTCGCGCAGGAGACGGATCTGCTGCTGCTGGACGAGCCGACGACATTCCTCGACATCGCCCATCAGGTGGAGGTGCTCGATCTGGTGCGCCGACTCAACCACGAGCGGGGCCGTACGGTCGTCGCCGTCCTGCACGACCTCAACCAGGCCGCGCGGTACGCCGATCACCTGGTCGCCATGAAGGAGGGCCGGATCGTCGCCGAGGGGCGCCCGGAGGAGGTCGTCACGGCCTCACTCGTCCGGGAGGTCTTCGGGCTGGCCTCGGTGGTGGTCCCGGATCCGGTGACGGGTTCGCCACTGGTGGTGCCGGGCGCGCCCTACTCGCCCGGTTCCGGCGCGGGTTCCGGCGGCGATACGGCTCCGGCCGGTACCGCGCCGGACGGTTCTGGTTCTGGTTCTGGTTCTGGTTCTGGTTCTGGTTCTCCTACTGGCTCCGGTTCCGGGGACACCGGGCCCTCGGAGAACGGTGCCGGTTCCGGTTCCGGGGAGCGCACCGGACAGGAGCCCGCCGGGCGCGAGTTCCCCCTCCCGGACAAGGGCGCCGGGCGCGAGGGCTCCGTACCCGACAGCCCCCGAGGAACCGCGGAACCCCGAGCCGCCGTATCCCGAACCGCCGACGACGCCGGACACACCGCAGATGCCGTGGACGGCGTGCGGGAAGACGCCCCGCTGGAACAGACCGTCCCGGAAGACACCGTACGAAAGGCCTCCTCATGACACCCTCGTCCCCCGCCCCGCGCACTCCCCTTTCCGGCGGCTCCACCGGTGCCCCCGGGCCGTCCGGATCCGCCCGGGCCGCCGCCTCCCCCTCTCGCGTGCGCGGCCTCGGCGCCGGGGCGCTCCTGCTCGCCTCCGCCCTCCTCCTGACCGCGTGCGGCTCGTCCGACTCATCCGGCTCATCCGGCTCCGGCGACGACGCGGCCTCCGGCGGTACGCGTACGGTGCAGACCGCCATGGGTGAGGTGAAGGTGCCCGCCTCGCCCCAGCGGGTCGTCGTCCTCGACACCGCCGAGCTGGACTCCGCCATCACTCTCGGGGTGAAGCCGGTGGGCGCCACCCACACGGCCGCCGAAACCGACTTCCTCAGCTATCTGCCCAAGGACAAGGTGGCGGGCATCAAGAACCTCGGCGAGATGATGACCCCCAACATGGAGGCCATCGCGGCGCTGAAGCCCGATCTGATCCTGACCAGCAAGATCCGCCACGCCGCCCGGTACGACGCCCTGTCGAAGATCGCGCCGACCGTGATGACCGAGACCACCGGCTACCCCTGGAAGGAGAACTTCCAGGTCCACGCCCAGGCGCTCGGCCGGACGGCCGAGGCGAAGAAGGCCGTCGACGCGTACGAGGCCCGCGCGGCCGAGGTCACCACCGGACTCGGCGGCCCCGCGAAGGCCGCGGCGACCAAGGTCAACGTGGTGCGCTTCATGGAGGGCGCGGACGTACGCATCTACGGGAAGCAGAACTACATCGCGACGATCCTCGCCGATGTGGGCCTCGGGCGGGCGCCCATCGCCGACCGGGCGAAGGAGGGGTTCTCGTACGACGTGAGCCCCGAGAAGATCGACCTCGCCGACGCGGACGTCATCTTCCACAGCACCTACGGCGACCCGGAGAAGGCCAAGCAGACGCAGACGCTCAGCAGCGGGCTGTGGAAGAACATGAAGGCCGTGAAGGACGGCAAGGTCTTCGCCACCGACGACGAACTGTGGATCCAGGGCATCGGCTACACCGCGGCCGGCAAGATCCTCGACGAACTGTCGGGCCACCTGGCCGACTGACACCCGGCCTGCCGCGGGCGCCCTCGGGCGGACGTCGTCACCATCCCGCCCGGCCCGCGGGCCCAGCACGCCGACGCGGCTGTCCGGGCCGCGCGCGTACGCCTTGTACGGGAGCGGGCCCGGCCCGGGCCACCGGGGCGGCTGAAGCCCGTCCGGGTTCCCGGGCCGTGCCGTCACCATCCCGCCCGGCACCCGGCGCGTACCGTCGCGGCGGGTGCCGGGGCCGCCCGAGGAGGGCCCTGGTGTCCCGGGGTCCCGCCCTGTGCGCGGGCGGCGCTCCGTGACGACACGGCCCGGCAGCCTCCAGGGAAGCGGCACCATCGGCCGTGGACCGCGCTCATCGGACGCGGAGGGCGGCCGACATGCCGGGCCCCCAGGCCGAGCAGGGTTGTCTCCCGGCCCCAGGGCCCGCGGTCCCGCGCGCCTCGGACCGCCGGGCCCCGGAGTGGGGGCACCTCCGGGCCGCCAGGGTCCGGGAGTCGGCGCCTTTCCCGGGGCCCGCCCCCGGGGGCGGGCGGTGCACCATCGCGCCACGGCCGGGCGGCCCCCAGGGCCGCCGCACCATCGGCGGTGGATCCGCGCGCGCGTCGGACGCAGGGGGTTCCGGCCACACCGGAGCGCATTCGTATAGCGGGCGTACGCGGATGCCCCGGCAACAGGGCGCGAGGCCACGTCCGGGCCGCCGGACCAAGGGGGTACCACCCGGACCGCAAAGCCCAGGGTGGGGGCATCTCCCGAGCCGCCGGGCCCCAGGAGTCGGCGTACATATGCCAGGCCCCAGGCTCAGGGCTCGGCGCGCCTCGCGGGCCGCAAGCCCAGGGGGACGAGGCCGCCTCCGGACCGCCAGGCTCAGGGGTCGGAGCACCACCCGGACCGCAAAGCCCAGGGTGGGGGCATCTCCCGAGCCGCCGGGCCCAGGGGGAGTGACCGTCGCCCGTCCGGGACGGCAGGGCAGACCTCAGCGTTTCCGTGCCCGCCATACCAGGTAGAGCGCGGAGGCGAGCGCCGCGCCCTTGAGTACCCAGGGCCAGGTACCGGCGAAGACGTCCTTCATCGCGCCCTCGGCGATCGGCTCGCCCCAGCGCCCCTCGGACCGCCCCCAGATCCAGACCAGCCCCGCCGCCACGGCCGTCGCGGGGATGCCGGCGATCGTGAGCTTCTTCTCGAACGGCGTGAGGCGGCGCGAGCCGTACGCGAGGAGCCAGCCGAGGCCGAGCGCGAGCCAGGAGCCGAGGATCACACCCGCGACGAGCAGGGCGGCGGCGACCAGGAGGAACGGGTTGCCGAGGCCGGGGGCGGCCGGGGCTCCCCCGGCGGCGGCCCGTCGCCGGGGCCGGGGCACCCACCGCCGCCGGGGAGCGGCCCCCGCCCCGGGACCGGCCGTGGTTCCGGCGGCTCCGGCGTTCCCCGCCTCCTCCGTGGTCCCCTCGCCGCCGTCCCCCGCCTCCGTGCCCGGCTCCCCCTCGCCGTCGGGACGCGGCGGGCGCAGTATCTCGGGGATCTCCACACCGCCAGTGAACCCGGCGACCCGTTCGCCGGCGCCGTTCGGATCCGGCTCGACGCTCCACCAGTCGACATCCGGCGCGGCACCGCCGGAGGGGCCCAGCTCGTCGAGCCCGGCGAGGTGGGGAGGCAGTCCCACGGCGGGCGGCGGGGCGGGCTCGGCGGCCGGGTTGCGGCGGGGGCGGGGAATCCGGCGGCGGACGCGCTGGCCCGGCAGTTCTGCGGACGACGGCGTGGGGTTCCCGGACCCGCCGGTTCCGGTGGCGCCCGGCGATCCGGCGGAGGACGGCGCGCCCGTCCCCGGCGATCCGCCGGCCCCGGAGTCCCGGCCGCCGTCGGGCTGGAGGAGCCCCGCCCATCTGCCGAGCGCCGACAGGGCGCCGGGGGCCGTACGGGAGCCGGCGCCCGGACCTCGGGGACGTCCCCCGCCCGAACCCGCCCCGCCGGATGTCCCCCGGCCCGGGGAACCCCCGGCGGGCGATCCCGGAGCCGCCCCGCCCGCCCCGCCCGCCCCGGACGTGCCGGACGTGCCGGATCCGGACATGCCCGGTCCGGACACCCCCGGTCCAGACGCGCCCGACGCGCCCGGGATCCCCCGGCCCCCGCCCGGATTCGCCGCCCCCGGAGTCCCCGTATCCGCGCCCGGTCCCGCGCCGCCGTCCCGCGCCGCCGCCGTCACCACGTCGTCCGGACTCCCGAGCCGCCCCAGGATCCGCCGTACCGACGCGGGACTGTCCGCCCCGGCGGCCGAGCGCTGCCGGTCGATCTCCCCGCGCAGCGCCGACACCAGCCGCATCCGGCTGCCGGACGACAGCTGGTGCTGCTGGGCCAGGTCGCCGACCCGGCTCAGATAGTCGTAGACGAGCTGGTCGCTCTCGATCCCCACCGGCGCTTCCCCTGACGTCCCTGCGTTCCCCGGCGCTCCCCGCCGCTCCCGGCCGGGCCGCCCGCTGACTCGCCGCCGGCCCGCACTTGCCCCGACGGTAGCGCGGCCCCGCCCTTCCAGGGACTACCGTGGGGCGGATGGGGACCATGCCCGAAGGAAGCAGTCCGCGCACGCTGGCCGAGGCCCTGCGTGCGCGCGGTGACGAGGAGCTGGCCGCGCTGCTTCGCGCGCGCCCCGATCTGCTGAACCCCGTGCCCGGCGATCTGACACAGCTCGCGACACGCGCGGGAACACGTGCCTCGGTCGTCCGCGCCCTCGAACGGCTCGACCGGTTCACCCTCCAGGCCGCCGAGGCGCTGGCCGTGGCCCCCGATCCGGCCTCCTACGAAGCCCTGCTCGCGCTGCTGACCGGCGACGAGGGCGACCCGGCGATCGAGGAGGCGCTGCCCCGGGCGGTGGCTCGGCTGCGTACCCAGGCCCTGGTGTGGGGCGGTGACGAACGGCTGCGGCTGGTGCGCACCGCGCGCGAACTCCTCGCGCCCTCGCCGACCCGGCCGTCCCCCACCGGGCTCGGCCCGACCGTCGCGGAGTCCACGGCGGGTATGTCGCCGGGCCGGATCCAGGAGATCGTGAAGGCGGCGGGGCTGCCCACGACCCATGATCCGGTGTCCGCGGTCGCCGCGCTGACCGCCTTGTTCACCGACCGGCAGCGGATGGGCGAGCTGCTGGACGAGGCCCCTCCGGAGGCGCTCGCGGTCCTGGACCGGCTGGTCTGGGGTCCGCCTTACGGGGAGGTGACCGCCAATCCGACCCCGCCCGTGCGCTGGCTGCGCGACCGCGGACTGCTGCTGCCCGCCTCCCCCCGCACGGTCGTCCTGCCCCGCGAGGCCGCGCTGCATCTGCGGGCCGGGCGGGCGCACCGCACACCGGAGCCGGTGCCGCCGGAGGTCGTTCCCGCGTCCTCCTCGCCGGGCCGTCCACAGGTTGTGGACAGTACGGCGGCGGGGCAGGCGTTCACCGCGCTGTCCACGGTGGAGGACCTGCTCCAGGACTGGCACGAGGGCGGGCCGTCCGTCCTGCGCGCGGGCGGTCTCGCCGTACGCGACCTCAAGCGGACGGCGGCGGCGCTGGACACCGATGAGCAACTGGCGGCGTTCTGGCTGGAACTGGCCTACACGGCGGGGCTGCTGGCCTCGGACGGCGGGGTGACCCGGACCGGGACGGCCACGGCCGACGAGCGCTTCGCGCCGACGCCCGCGTACGACGAGTGGCTGACCCTGCCCGCCGCCGAACGCTGGTCGGTCCTCGCGTCCGCGTGGCTCTCCTCGACCCGTACGCCCGGCCTGGTCGGCACCCAGGACGGCAAGGGCCGCACCCTCGCGGCCCTCGGCCCCGATCTCGACCGCCCCTCGGCGCCCGGCACCCGCCGCCGCGTCCTGGCCCTTCTCGCCTCGCTCCCCGAGGGCACCGCCCCCGCCCCCGACTCCCTTCTCGCCCGCCTCCACTGGGAACGGCCCCTGCGCACCCCGGCGGCGCCCCACCCCGCCCCCGACCTCCGCTCCCGTGTGGCCTCCTGGACCCTCACGGAGGCGGAGACGCTCGGGGTCACGGGCCGGGGCGCCCTGTCGGCCCACGGCCGCGAACTGGTGACCGGTGCCACCGACCGGCTGTCTCCGCCGGTCCCCGGGTCCGGGTCCGACGGTCCGGGCCGCGGACGGCTCCCGGCGGGCCCCGCCACGGCCCTCGCCCCGCTGCTCCCCACCCCCCTCGACCACGTCCTCCTCCAGGCCGACCTCACCGCCGTCGCCCCCGGCCCCCTCGAACGCCCCCTCGCCGAAACCCTCGCGGTGCTCGCCGACGTCGAGTCGAAGGGCGGTGCGACGGTCTACCGGTTCACCCCGGGCTCCGTACGCCGTGCGCTGGACGCCGGACGGGCCGCGTCCGATCTGCACGCCTTCCTCGCGGCCCACTCGCGGACACCGGTGCCGCAGCCGCTGAGCTATCTGATCGACGACGTGGCCCGGCGCCACGGCCATCTGCGGATCGGCGCGGCGTCCTCGTACGTCCGCTGCGACGACGATGTGATGCTGGACGAGATCATCGCCGACAAACGGTCCCAGGGGCTGCGGCTGCGCCGCCTCGCACCCACCGTGCTCGCCTCCCCCGCCGATCCGACGACACTGCTGAACGGCCTGCGGGCGATGGGCTACGCGCCCGCGGCGGAGTCGGCGGAGGGGGATGTGCTGATCACCCCCGCCCATGCCCACCGCACCCCGCCCCGGACCCCGCCGGCCCCGCTCGCGGACGGCCCTCCGGTCCCCGACGCGACCCTGCTGGGCGCCGCTGTGAAGGCGATCCGGGCGGGCGACCTGGCGTCCACGGTCGTACGGAAGCCGGTCGCGGAGCCGTCCGCCGCCACCGGTTCACCGGCCGCCGCCTCCGGGGCGTCCCCGGCCCGTGACGGCGGCCTCCCCCGGACCAGCGCCGCCGAGACCCTGGCGACGGTCCAGGCGGCGGCGATGACGGGCTCGGCGATCTGGATCGGCTACGTCAACGCGGAGGGCACCGCGAGCCAGCGCGTGATCGCTCCGGTACGGGTGGAGGGCGGCTTCGTCACGGCCTTCGACCATACGGCGGACGAGGTCAGGACCTATCCGCTGCACCGCATCACGGGCGTCGCGGAGCTCGCGGGCGACTCTGCCTGAAGCGGGCGCGCAGCCGGGCGAGGGCGGTGTCCGGGTGAGGGTCCCGCGCTGTCTCCGCCCGGCGGAGGCGGCCCGCTGCGGTGGGGGCCTCGGCGGAGTTTCCGGCCCCTTCTGTTTCCGCCGTCTCCTCCGTCCCTGCCCTCTGTTCGGACTTCTCCGTCTCCTCCGTCGCTCCGGTCGCTCCGGTCGCTCCGGTCGCCCGGGCGCTCCGGGGCTCCCCGGAGCGCCCGGTGCTCAGGGGTTCCGCCGCCGTTCCGGTCCCCCGGGCCGTCCGGGACGCCGTGAACATCCGGGCCCTCAGGGACTTCCGGGACCCCGGGGAGTTCCGGGACGCCGGAGAGTTCCGGGGCTCCTGAGCCGTCCCGGCGACCCGCGCCCCGGCACCGGCCTCCCGCGCCGCCCCTGTCTCCGTTCCCGTTCCCGTCGCCGTCCGGGTCGCTCCGGCCGCCTCGCCGTCGGCATCCCGGGCCTCCCGGGCGTTCCTCGCCGCCCGCTTCCCCGGCAGCCCCGGGATGCCCCGGCTCCACCGCCCCTCGCGCGCGCTCCGGCGTCGCCGGGGATCCGTCAGGGCGTGGAAGTGGTGCCCGATCCGCCGCCCCAGCAGCAGATACGCGATCAGCGCACCACCGGTGTTGAGGAACACATCGTCGACGTCGAAGGCCCGGCCCTCCACGATCGCACCCTGTGTCAGCTCCACAAACACCATCACCAGGGCGGTCAGAAGCACCACCCGCACCATCCGCAGCCTGCGTTCCACGAGCACGGGCAGAATCAGCCCGAAGGGAGCCCCGAGCAGCAGATTGCCGCCGATCTGCTTGCACGCGGCGAGGAAGGTGTACTCCTCGGCGTACGCCCTCAGCGAGTGCCCCGGCCGGAGATTGGACCCGGCGATATCGGCGGAGGCCGCCGACGGGGTGAGGGTCAGCTTGGCCAGTACGGCGGAGAACGCGACGAGGGCGACCGCGCCCACCGCCATGATCAGCGCCTTTAAGACGACGCGTCCGGTGGAGACACCCGCCACGGCCTCCCCGCCGCCGTCCCCTCCGTCACCGCTGTTCCGCCGGTCCTCTTCTTTCCCTGTGGTTTTGTCCCCTTGTACGGTCATGTCCGGCGGGTGCCCCGCCGCGCCGCGATCAGGCCCGCCGGCGCCCTGACCGGGCTACCGGGCTACTGAACCACCGGACCACCGGACCACTGAGGTACCGGACTACCCGGTGAACGTCGCCTCGACGACCTTCAGGAAGATGCTCCCCAACCAGACCAGGGCCAGGATCAGCAGAAGCCCCTTGGTGTAGAAGTACGCGAGCACACAGCCGAGGGCCGCGAGCACCGTCCGGGTCCTGCGGCGCCGCATGGTCCTGCCGAGCAGCCAGCTCGCCGCCACCAGGGCGAACGGTACGAGATAGCCCAGCGCCAGTACCCCGGGGAAGCCCGCCTCGGTCGTACGGAAGTCGATGAAGGCCAGCAGTACCGCCAGCGGGGTACAGACCGCCGGTACCTGCCACCAGCGCTCGTCCGGCAGATCGCCGGCGCCCCCCTGGGAAGGCACGGACGGACCGGACGGACCAGACGGACCGGACCACCCGGGCGGCGGAGGCGGACCGGACGAACCGGATGGCCCGAAGCCCCCGGCGGGCGGGTTGTATCCGGAGGGCCTGTCGTACCCGTACGGAATCCACTGGTTCGTCATGACCCCAGGACATCGCACCGGGCCGCCGCACGGCACCGTACGCGTACTCAATCCTTCCGCCGCCCGCTACTCAGGGCACCCCGGACGCCCCTCGGCCCGATCCGTTCAGGCCGTCCCGGGCACCCGGGGCTGCTGTGCCGGCGGGCGAGCGGGGCGAGTACGGCACACTGGAGGTTTGACCGACCGAAAGGGCGCGGTGTGAACGGACCCCTCATCGTCCAGAGCGACAAAACCCTCCTTCTGGAGGTCGACCACGAGCAGGCCGACGCGTGCCGGCGCGCCATCGCGCCCTTCGCCGAGCTGGAGCGCGCGCCTGAGCACATCCACACCTACCGGGTGACCCCGCTCGGCCTGTGGAACGCGCGGGCGGCCGGGCACGACGCCGAGCAGGTCGTGGACGCGCTCGTCGAGTTCAGCCGGTACCCCGTGCCGCACGCGCTGCTGGTCGACGTCGCCGAGACGATGGCCCGCTACGGCCGTCTCACCCTCTCCAAGCACCCCACCCACGGTCTGGTGCTGACGACGACCGACCGGCCCGTGCTGGAGGAGATCCTCCGCTCGAAGAAGGTCCAGCCGCTGGTGGGCGCGCGGCTCGACCCCGACACGGTCGCCGTGCACCCCTCCGAGCGCGGTCAGATCAAGCAGACGCTGCTGAGGCTGGGCTGGCCCGCCGAGGACCACGCGGGCTATGTCGACGGCGAGGCCCACCGCATCGATCTCGACGAGTCCGGCTGGGCCCTGCGCCCGTATCAGAAGCAGGCCGTCGAGGGGTTCTGGCACGGCGGCTCGGGCGTCGTCGTCCTGCCCTGCGGCGCGGGCAAGACCCTCGTCGGGGCGGGGGCGATGGCCCAGGCGAAGGCCACGACCCTGATCCTGGTCACCAACACGGTCTCCGCCCGGCAGTGGAAGCACGAGCTGGTGAGACGGACCTCGCTGACCAAGGACGAGATCGGCGAGTACAGCGGTACGCGCAAGGAGATCCGGCCGGTCACCATCGCCACCTACCAGGTGCTGACCACCAGACGGAAGGGCGTCTATCCGCATCTGGAGCTGTTCGACTCCCGCGACTGGGGTCTGATCGTCTACGACGAGGTGCATCTGCTGCCCGCGCCCGTCTTCAAGTTCACCGCCGATCTCCAGGCGCGGCGGCGGCTCGGTCTGACGGCCACGCTCGTCCGGGAGGACGGCCGCGAGTCGGACGTCTTCTCGCTCATCGGCCCCAAGCGCTTCGACGCCCCCTGGAAGGAGATCGAGGCGCAGGGGTACATCGCCCCCGCGGACTGTGTGGAGGTACGGGTCAATCTCACCGACTCCGAGCGGCTCGCGTACGCCACCGCCGAGACGGAGGAGAAGTACCGCTTCTGCGCCACCACCGAGACCAAGCGCAAGGTGGCCGAGGCCCTGGTCGCCCGGCACCGGGGCGAGCAGACCCTCGTCATCGGCCAGTACATCGACCAGCTCGACGAGCTGGGCGAGCATCTGAACGCGCCGGTCATCAAGGGCGAGACGTCGAACGCCCAGCGGGAGAAGCTGTTCGAGGCGTTCCGGCAGGGCGAGATCTCCGTGCTCGTGGTGTCCAAGGTGGCGAACTTCTCCGTCGATCTGCCGGAGGCCACCGTCGCCATCCAGGTGTCGGGCACCTTCGGCTCCCGGCAGGAGGAGGCGCAGCGGCTCGGCCGCGTACTGCGTCCGAAGGCGGACGGGCACGAGGCCCGCTTCTACTCCGTCGTCGCCCGCGACACCATCGACCAGGACTTCGCGGCACACCGGCAGCGGTTCCTGGCGGAGCAGGGGTACGCGTACCGGATCGTGGACGCGGACGAGCTGCTGGGTTCCTGAGGAGGGGCGGCCCGCGACCGCGGGGGTGCGTACGAGGTCAGGTGTGCACGAGGTCGGGTACGCATCCGCGTACGAGGTCAGGTGCGCGTGTGCGTACGAGGTCAGAGGGCGTACGAGGTCAGGGGCGGCGCCGCACCGGAGCGCGGGTGCGCCGGGGCTCAGGCGTCCAGGGCCACGAGTACGGGCGCGGCCACGGTCAGCGCGTACTGGATCGCGGTGATCCAGCCGCGCACCCTGGCCGTCATCGTCCCCGCGGGCAGGAACAGCGCGGCCAGCCCCGCGATCGCCGCGGGCCACAGCACCGTGAACCCGGCGCTGACGAGGGGGCCCGCGGTGCCGTCGGTGTCATGGGCGTCGACCAGGGCGAGCGCCGCGGACAGCACCCACGCCCCGATCAGGAACAGCATGCCGGTACCGGCGATCACACGGATCACCGTGGTGTTGCTCGTGGTCTGGGACGCGGGGGTGCCGGTTGTCGTCATGTGTTCATCCAAGCCCGGCGCCCGGGCCCGGCGCGTCGGTCGGACGGCTCAATTCCGCGGACCAGGGTATGAGTACGGCTACTCAGCCACAGCACCGCCAGCAGGGGAACGCACCACGCCAGCTGGTGCGCGCCCCCGGCGCCCGCCCCGAGCGTGTCGAGGACCCGGCGGCCCCAGAAGTCCGCGCTGGCGCGCGGCAGGACGAGCGCTCCCAGCAGCACGGTGGCGGTGAGCGAGGCGACGGCGGTGAGCGAGGCCCGCACCCGGCCGGTGAACACCAGATGGAGGATGAAGACGGCGGGCGTGAGGGCGACCCCGGCCGCGACGCCGAGCGCGAAGCCCTTGCCGATGGCCCGCTCGTCGCGCGAGAGGTCCCACAGCACGAGACAGACGAGCGCGAGGGTGAAGTCCGGTTCGAGCCAGGTGCCGGCGGCGAGGGCGGCGAGGAGTACGGGCACGGGTGCGCTCAGCCCCGCGAAGCGGCAGCAGAGCCGTACGAGCAGGGCGAGGAGCAGCGCGTTCCCCGCGATGAACACGACCTTGAGCGCGGCGGCGGGCAGCCAGGTCGCCGGTACGAGGAGGATCGCGGCGAAGGGCGGATGGCCGGTGGGCAGTTGCCCTCCGGTGACGGTGAAGCCGTACGCGAGGGTCCCGGCCATGGGGACGCGCTGGGCGGTGCACAGAGCCGCCAGGGCGAGGGCGGAGACGATGGTGAGTGATCGAATGCTCACGGTCCGGTACGTCACGGCCGCGACCCTACTAGTGGATCACCGGGGTTCCGTGGACCGTCGGGAGGGTCCCGTCCGGATCCTGCCCGGTGGGTGATCCATGCGGCGGGGGTCCTGTGCGGGCCCTGTGCGAGTTCTCGTCCGGCGGGGCGCCTGCCCGGCGAGGGGCGGGGCTCCGGGACGGGCGGGCTCCCGGGGAAGCGCGCCGTGAAGGGCCGGGGCTGTCCGGGGCGGGCGGTATCAGTACGGATGGCTCCGGCGCGGGCGGTATCAGTACGGATGGCTCTGGTGCGGGCCGTATCGGTACGGATGGCTCCGGCGCGGGCCGTATCGGTACCGGTGACTCCGGTACGGGCCGATCCGGTACGGGTGGGATGTTGTCTGGTCGGCCGAGTCGGTCGGGGCGCGGTCTTGGTCAGGGTCGGGATCGAGTTGGCCGGGACGGCCGACGGGTCGGTGGGTCGTGGCGGTCGGCGGGTGGGCCGTCGAGGTCGGCGGGGCCGGTGCGGTCGGCCGGGTCGGTGCGGGCGTACCCGCGGAGGGCCGCTACGGAAGCGGGCCGAGGCTCCTCGGTGCGGGGTGCTTCGGCGCGGGCGCGCGGTCCGGGCCCCGGGCTCAGCGGCGCACGCCCGCCTCCTCCGCGTACTCCCCCAGGACCGCCACGCTGAAGATCGCGGTGGCGAACACCTTGACCGCGCGCAGGGCGTTGCCCACGTGGTGCGGTCCGTGCGGGACACCGGTCGCGGTGGCGCCCTGGTGGGGCCGGGGTCGGGGGATCTTGGCTGTCGGGGTGAATGCTGTCGTACTCATGTATCCATGATGGATTCCGGGGCGTCCGGATACATCGGTCCTTGGACGGAACCCCGCGCGGGCCCGGGTACGACTCCAGGCATACGGCGTCCCCTACGGGAGCGGCACCTCAGGAGGAGCCCGGGTCCTCCCGAGGCACCGCGGGCTCTTTCCCCTGGTCCGTCCGGCACTTGGCCTCCCGCGCCCATGATCGGCCCCCGGGGGGGCGGAGCCTCCCGGACCCGCTTCCGGCGCCGCCCGCCCCTCCACACCCGGGCTCTCCCCGCCCCCGCGCGGGCTCTCCGTACACATGACTCATCCGGGGCCCTCCCCGGACTCATCCCGGGGCTCCAGGATCATGCTCGTGTTCATGGCTCGTGGCCGTACGAGCCCCCGCACGCCCGCAGTCGGCCCACGACGGCCCCCGCAGGCCGGAGCAGGCCCGCGCCGGCCCAAGGCCCCCCGGGAAAACCGTTCGTTCCCGTCCGGCGTACTGGACTAGACTCCTCCGTCTTGCCCGCCTCCCGCAGGGGAGCGCCACCGCCCGGACGGAAACCGGCCGGTTATCGCCTTGCCCTGATCCCCGATCGCAGCCCCGCCGGAGGCAACCTGTGCCCGCGCACGCCCCCCGACCCGTATCCGACGACCCGCTTGCCCGGGAACGTTCCCATCTGTCCGCGTCACGCGCGGCCCTGCGCACCATGCGCCAGGAGGTGCAGGCCCTCGACATCCGGGACGTCACCGCGAACTGGGTCAACGCGCAGGTGC
The DNA here is from genome assembly GCF_044456085.1 of Streptomyces sp. NPDC051018. Lineage (NCBI taxonomy): Bacteria > Bacillati > Actinomycetota > Actinomycetes > Kitasatosporales > Streptomycetaceae > Streptomyces > Streptomyces sp. NPDC051018. Next base: position 37,783 of record NZ_JBITFN010000007.1, on the reverse strand, counting down.
TGGAGGCCCGGACGGAGGCGCGGATCAAGGAACTGGCCGATCTCGCCCACACCCCCCTCTTCTTCGGCCGCCTCGACTATCTGCGCGGTGTCCACGAGGGCCACAACTTCTATATCGGCCGCCGCCATGTCCACGATGGGCACGGGGACCCGATGGTCGTGGACTGGCGGGCGCCCGTGTCCCAGCCGTTCTACCGGGCGTCACGGAAGGACCCTCTGGACATCGGGCTCCGGCGGCGGTTCGGCTACACCGGCGGCGATCTCACCGCGTACGAGGACGAGCGTCTGAGCGACCCGGCGGACGCCGGGACCGCGGGCGCCGGCAGGCTCCTCCAGCGGGAGATCGAACGCCCGCGCGTCGGCCCGATGCGGGACATCGTCGCCACCATCCAGCCGGAACAGGACGAGATCGTACGGTCCGGGCTCGGCGGCACCCTCTGTGTGCAGGGCGGACCCGGCACCGGCAAGACCGCGGTCGGGCTGCACCGGGTCGCCTATCTGCTGTACGCCCACCGGGAGCGGCTGGCCCGCACCGGCACCCTGGTCATCGGGCCCAACCGCTCCTTCCTCCACTACATCGAGCAGGTCCTGCCCGCGCTGGGCGAGCTGGAGGTCGGGCAGGCCACGGTCGACGACCTGGTGGCGCATGTCGAGGTGCGCGGCACCGACGCGCCCGCCGCGGCGGTCATCAAGGGCGACGCCCGTATGGCGGAGGTGCTGCGCCGCGCGCTCCACTCCCATGTCACGCTGCCGACCGAGCCGGTCGTCGTCGTCCGCGGGTCCCGTCGGTGGCGGATCCCGGCGTACGAGGTGGAGGAGATCGTCCGCGAACTGCTGGCGCGGGACATCCGCTACGGCGCCGCCCGCGAGGCCCTTCCGCAGCGGATCGCCCACTCCGTGCTCGTACGCATGGAGCAGGCGGGCGAGGCACCCGACGACCGCGTGCAGGACGCCGTGGCCCGCAATCCCGCCGTGAAGGCGGCCGTCAAGGCGCTGTGGCCGCCGGTGGACCCGGCGAAGCTGGTGCTCCGGCTGCTCTCCGCCCCGGAGTTCCTGGCCGCGCACGCGGATGGCCTGCTGAGCGCGGAGGAGCAGCGGACGATCCTGTGGGCCAAGCCCCCGCGCGGGATCCGGAGCGCCCGGTGGTCCCCGGCCGACGCCGTCCTGATCGACGAGGCGGCGGATCTGGTGCAGCGGACCCGTTCGCTCGGGCATGTCGTCCTCGACGAGGCACAGGACCTGTCGCCGATGCAGTACCGGGCGGTGGGGCGGCGCTGTACGACGGGTTCGGCGACCGTGCTGGGCGATCTGGCGCAGGGCACCACACCGTGGGCGACCGCGAGCTGGCGCGAGGCCCTGTCCCATCTGGGCAAGCCCGACGCGGCCCTGGAGGAGCTGACCGCCGGATTCCGGGTGCCGCGCGAGGTCATCGCGTACGCCTCCCGGCTCCTTCCGCATATGTCCCCCGGCCTGATGGCCGTCACCTCGGTACGCGAGTCCCCCGGCTCGCTGGAGGTCCGCGAGGTGCCCGGCGGGCCCGGCGAACTGGACGCGGCGGTCCTCGCGGCCTGCCGGGAGTCCCTGCTCAGGGAGGGCTCGATCGGTCTGATCGCGGCGGACGCGCGGGTGGCGGCGCTGGCGTCCGCCCTCACCGCCGCATCGCTCCCCCATCTCTCCCCCGGCACGGAGACGACGGCCGAGTCCCGGCTGACCCTCGTCCCGGCGTCCCTGGCGAAGGGACTTGAGTACGACTACGTCGTCCTGGACGACCCGGCGTCTCTCGTCGCGGGCGAGCCGGACGAGCGGACCGGGCTGCGCCGGCTGTACGTGGCCCTGACACGGGCGGTCTCCGGGCTTACGGTGCTCCACCAGGGCCCGCTGCCGGCGGCGCTCGGCGACCGGAGCGGGGAGGGGGCCGAGGGACGGCCCGACGAGGGGGCCGGCGACCGGCCCGGGGAACGGTCCGACGAGGGGGCCGGGCAGCAGCCCAACAACCGGACTGGAGAACGGCGCGCCGCACCCGCGTAGCCGCCCGGGCTTCACAGCGAGTGCACAGAATCTCAGTCTTCCGGCGCAACCATTCACCCTTCCCCCGTGTCTGGAACAGCGACACAGACCTCTGGGCGCCTCGACGACGCGTACTCCGCGTCTCGGCGCCCCGATCTGAAAACTGGGGAACATATGCGCTTCCGTGCATCAGCCGTCGCCGTGACCACCGGCGTGCTGGCACTGACCACCCTGGCCGCACCCGCCGTCCAGGCGGACGAGACGCCGCGGCCGGACCGGGCCGCCGCCGAGAAGCTCCGCGCCGACGCCGTCGCCGAGGCGAGGGCCAAGCAGCGCTCGGGCGCTTCTGCGAAGGCGAGGATCGCCGCCAACCCGAACCCGACGATCTCGAACGTCATCGTCAACGGTGGCAAGCCGCTCGTCGTCGGCCTCGCCGACAAGAAGTTCACCGTGACCTTCAAGGCCACCTCTCCCTCCGGCATCCAGGAGGGCTTCGCCATTCCGTGGGCGGGCACGAACCCCGACACCACCGACGCCTTCTTCCTCGCCGACGAGTTCTACGCCAAGAACTGCACGGGGGCCGCTCCCGTCTGTCGTTCCGACTACACGGTCATCCCCTGGCTCGACCTGGAGAACCGCTGGGCGGGCACCTGGAAGACCCAGATCGGCGCCCTCTCGGGTGACGCACTCGGGGCGACCGTCATCGACAACGCCAAGTCGTTCTCCGTGCTGCGGGACACCCGGCTCACCGTGAACGCGGCGCCCGAGCCGGTCAAGAAGAACAAGACGCTCACGATCACCGGCACCCAGCGGATCGTCAACTGGGACCGGGAGACGTACTCCGGCTACTCCGGCCAGTCGGTCGTGCTGGAGTTCCGCAAGAAGGGCGCCAAGGCCTACTCGCGCGTCAAGACCGTGAAGACCGACGCCAAGGGCAACCTGAAGACGACGGTCAAGGCGACCACCGACGGTTACTGGCGCTACAACTACAAGGGCGCCCCGGGGATCGCCCCGGTCCTCACCGCGGGCGACTTCGTCGACGTCCGCTGACCCCGTAGCACCGTTCCGGCCGCTCCCCGAACCACACCACGGGGGGCGGCCGTTGCCGTTCCCGGCGCGCTGCTTCGCGCCCCCCTGGACCCTCGCGTTCCCCGGTGCGCGGCTCGGGGGGTGCACTACGTTCTGAAGCTCGGCAGCTGATCCGCTTGAAGGGACGACGGCGTGAGGGACGACGATGTGACCGACGACCGTGAAGCCAAAGGAACCGTCGGCTATCTGCTGGAGACCGGCACCCTCAAGCGTGCCAAGCGGACCGGCTGGTGGATCGCCGGTGTCAAGGACCCCGAGACCATCGCCGAACACAGCTTCCGCACCGCCGTGGTCGGCGCCGTCCTGGCCATGATGGAAGGCGCGGACCCCGCGAAGGTCGCTCTCCTGTGCACGTTCCACGACACCCAGGAGACCCGCGTCGGGGACATCCCCTGGATCGGCCGGCGCTATATCAAGGCCGCCCCGAACGAAACGGTGACCGCGGATCAGGTGGCCGACGCGTACCCCGTCGTCGCGGAGGGCATCAAGGCGATCGTCGCCGAGTACGAGAACGGCGACTCCCCCGAAGTCCGAGTCGCTCACGACGCGGACCTGCTGGAGTGCATGCTCCAGGGCATGGAGTACCTGGAGCAGGGCTACCGGAACGCACAGGAATGGGTGGACAGCACCCGCGCCCGCCTGAAGACCGACAGCGGCCGGGCTCTGGCGGCGGCGGCCACGGGCCTGTCGTCCGCCGAGTGGCAGCGCACCTTCCTGCGGTAGCGGAGGCTCGGCCCGGCGGCGAGTGGCATCGACTGGTGAGTGCGGCCATCGCGGGCTTCGTTCGTGTTCAGGTGATGGGTGGGGTGTGGGTGGGTGGTTTCGCCGGGGTGGGGAGTTCGTCGGGGGTGGGGCCTGGGGGGCGGGCTGTGGCGTGTTGGGGGCAGGTGTAGTGGGTGGTTCCGGGGCCGTGGGGGTGGGGGGTGTAGCCGATTTCGATGGCGGCGGTGGAGTGGCGTCCGCAGGTGTGGCAGTTTCCGCCGGTGGGTTTGCTGGGGTTGTGGGTGAGTCCTTCGCGGGTCATTGTGCCCACCCGCGTCCGGTTCCGTTCCGGGTGGTTCTGACGGGTGCGGGGCTGGTGAGGTGGGGTCCGTGGGGTTCGATGAGGAGCCGCCGCGGTCTGGGGGTCCAGGGGTGAAGGGTGGTCCCGGAGTGCTCGCGTGAGCCCGTGCGGGCTTCGGTCCGGGTGGGTGCCGTCCGGGGCGGGGTCCGGGAATGGGTTGCGGGTGGTGGGGTGGCGGGGTGGGTGGTTGTGGCGCCCGTCGGGCGGTGGTGCCTGGGGGTGAGTAACGCGCGCAGGTTCCGCAGGGTGCGGCGGATGCGGTGGGTCATGGTCGTCTCGGTTCCTGGGTGCGGTCGTGGAGTGGGCCCCGGTCTGCCGGTACAAGGGGGTGGCAGGCCGGGGCCCGGGGGCCGCCCGCGGTGAGTGCGGGGCCGCGGGCGGCGGTCTCAGGCGGGAACGTCCCCGTCGGGCGCGGTCGGGGTGACGGGGACCATGGCCCCGGGCCCGGATCCGGTGTCCAGCCACCGCAGTTCGGTGGGGCCGGACGAGGGCGGGGGTGGGCGGACGGCCCACAGGCGCAGGGCCTCGGCGACGTGTTCCGCGACCTCCGGGCGGAGCAATCCGACCTCGACGTAGGCCCTGCCGGACGTGGACACCACCGGCCGGATCAACGGGCACGCCCGTTCCGGGATCCCGAGGCCGGCAAGTGCGGCCTGGAGCGCGCGGGATGCGGTCTGAGCTGTGGCCAAGGCGTTCCGCCAGGTCTGCATCTCCATCACGCCACCCCAGAGGGCGGTGCGGCGCTCGCAGGGTGTCCCTCGGCCTGCCTCAGGGCGCAGGCTCGCCGGGCCAGTTCGGCCACGTGTAGCGAGCCTGCGAGGGGGCCCTGCGGCAACGCCGTCGTCAGAGCGTCGCCAGCCCTGCCGAGTTCGGTGCGCAGTACGTGCCAGGACCGTGAATGGGGTTCTGCCTTGGCTGCTTTCGCCTGCACGATGTCGACGAGGCGTTTGACCTCGGCGCGCAGTTGCTCGTCCAGCTCGATCAGGCGGGTTGGGGGCGGCAGGTGACCGGTGGCGCTGAGCGCTTCCGTGATGAGGTGCTGCACGTCGTCGACGGCGCTGTTCGTGCGTGTCATGCTGCGACCTTCCGGAAGCCGGGGTCCCGGGGGGCACGCTGGGGTGTACGGGGCAGCCCGAGGAGGAAGGCGACCCGGCCGGCGGTCGCGAGCTCATCGCCGTGCTCGCCGATCTCGTATCCGTACTCGGTGAGGTAGCTGTCGCCGTGAGCGGTGACGGTCTCAGCGATGAGGGGGTGGAGGGGGTTGGTCACGTTCAGGGCACCGTCGTGTTCGGTCACATACAACCCGCGTGCCGCGAGTTGGGCGGCCAGAATGGCTGAGGCGGTCATCGCGTCCATGCCCCGATCCCACCGCAGGACGTGCGGTCGCGGGATCTGACAACCTATGACACGGAGTTGATCAGTGGCACTGGCTGTAGCGATTACCGGTACGCGGCAGACCGGACATCGCGAACCCGGATGGTATGCCGAACGGTTCGGCACCTTCCTCGGCCCGTGGGCGACCGACGGCGCCCACTTCTTCATCGGCGGCGCGATCGGGATCGACAGCCTCACCCTGCTGTGGCTCGCGGGGAACTCGACGTCGCGGATCACCATCGTCGTTCCCGGAACCGTCGCGCAGCAGCCGGCCGAGGCGCGGCAGGCGATCGAGCGGTGCCGCGACCGGATCGCCAGGATCGTCGAACTCGGCGCCGCCGACCTGCGCACGCCCGCCTACCACGCGAGGAACGGATACATGGTCGACCGCGCGCAGATGGTGATCGGCTTCCCGCTCGACCGGAGCGAGGCAGCCTCGGGCACCTGGCAGACCCTGGACTATGCAGCCTCACAGGGGAAACCGCGACTGATCGTGCCCGTATGAACTACGGAGCGTGCATCATGAGGACATGAGCGCGCACGACAAACTCGCCGGCGCTGCCACACTCAAGCGGCTGCGCCGCGCCCGCGGGTGGTCCCTTGCAGATACCGCACGAGCCATCATCGGCACAGCGGCGGCCCTCGGGCAGCCGCTCGACTCCAGCGTCGCCAGCGTGCAGCGATCCGTCGCGCGGTGGGAGTCGAACGCGCCGACCCTGCCCAGCGAGCGCTACCAACTGCTGCTTGCCCACCTGTACGCCCGAAGGCCTGACGGGCAGACCTCCCTCGGCGCCGCGTCCGACTTCTGCCGACTCCTCGACGCGCTCGCGCACCTCGGCGAGAGCGAGCGGCGCCTTGCCGAGTTGCGCACCCTGCTCCTTCGGACGGCGACCGACAGCGGCGGCGGACTGCTCGCACTCCTCGGACCCTCGACACAGCTCGGCCTGGCAGCCGCCCTCACCGACCCCGCCCGACTCGACGAGGGACTGCTCGACGCGATGCGGACCGCCGTCCGGGACGTGAACAACCAGGTCGGCAGCCTGCCATTCGTACGCGTGCAGCTGCTCCTCGCCCCGATCGTCGACTCGTGCCGCCGACTCCTCACCGCGGCCGTTCCTGAACCGCTGCTGCCCGCCCTGCAAACGGTCGCCGCACAGGCGTACACCCTCGCCGGCCGGGCCGCGTTCGAGACACGCGACGACCAGGCATCGCGGGCACTGTACGCCGAAGCGACCACCGCAGCCGGCAGTACCGGAGCGCCATGGCGACGAGCCGTCGTCCACATGAGTCACGCGCTGGTCACCCTGTACTCCACACCGGGCACCGACGCGGCACAACGCCTCGTCGACGCAGCGGTGCGCGACGCACGCGTCGGCGAAAGCGCCAGGGTCCGCGCCCGAGCCCACGCCCTGCAAGCCGAGATCGCCGCCCGCGCGGGTGCCGAGCGTCACGCACAGGCCGCACTCGCACTCGCGTGGTACGACATGGACGGCGACTGCGACCCGGCGCAGGAGTCGTTCACCCCCGCGCACCTGCGCGGATTCGAGGGCGTGACCGCACTGTACGTGGGCAACCCCTCTGCCGCGCACGACTACTTCGCGCAGTCGGCCGCAGCGCTCCAGGGTCCACGCGAGCGGGTGCAGCGGGCGATCGTGTTGACTGACCAGGCGCTCGCCCGGATCCGCCTTGACGAGCCGCAGGCAGCTGCCGAGCTGCTGCACGGTTGCATCGATGCGGCATCTGCGACCGGCGGCCGCGTCGCCTCGGCCCGTCTGCGCCGGGCCCGTGCCGGCTTGCGGCCATGGCGGCGTGAGGGCTGGTTCGCCGACCTCGACGACCACCTGATCGACGCGCTCGGGGCCTAGTGCTGTGACCGGAAAGGTTCACCGGCCCGCGACGCCCTGCACGGCTCCCCCTGGGCCTGGCGGCCCGGAGGTGCCCCCAGCTGCGTTGCCGGACCGCGCGAGTACGGCGAGTACGGGCTGCGGGCCTCCGCCTTGCGCTGCACCGCACCGGACGCCGCGGGCCCACGGCAAACCTTTCCGGCCACAGCACTAGAAACCGATCAGATGTGCGCCAGACGACCCCGCGTGACCCCTGACGACGGCGACAACACGACGAAGCACCCCTGCCCGACCCGGAAAGGGGGCGCCGCTCACGCCAGTGACCGAGCCGTCAAGAGGTCGGGAAGGGAACGCATGTCGTCGAAGATGACCGTGTTCGGGCCCTGGAGGCGGGTCGCCGGGATGAGGCCGCCCGCGTAGCCGAAGACGCGCATGCCGGCGGCGCGGGCGGCCTGGACGCCGTAGGGGCTGTCCTCGACGACCGCGCAGTCGGCCGGGGCGACGCCGAGGGTGGCGGCGGCGTGGAGGAAGAGGTCGGGGGCGGGCTTGCCCCGGGGGACGTCGGTGGCGCTGAAGACACGGCCCTCGAAGTGGGGGGTCAGCGCGGTGATCTCCAGGCTGCGCCTGATGCTGTCGTGGGTGCTGTTGGAGGCGAGGCAGAAGGGCGTGGTGAGGCGGGCCAGGGTCTCCGTGATGCCGTCGACCTCGGTGAGCCGGTCCAGGAAGGCCGCCTCGTAGAGGTGCTCGTACGGCTGGTGCCAGCCCTTCTCCAGGGGGCGGCCGAGGCGTTCCTCCACGATGGCCGTGTAGGTCTCGGTGGAGGAGCCGACGAAGTGTTCGATGATCTCCGCCTCGGTGAACGGAACACCCATGTCGGCCATGATCACCGCGTCCACCTCGACGTAGATCGGCTCGCTGTCCACGAGGACGCCGTCACAGTCGAAGATCACCAGTTCCACGGGGTTCGATGGCATGCCCGGCAGCCTAGTGCTGTGGCCGGAAAGGTTTGCCGTGGGCCCGCGGCGTCCGGTGCGGTGCAGCGCAAGGCGGAGGTCCGCAGCTCGTACTCGCCGTACTCGCGCGGTCCGACAACGCAGCGAAGTGCCGTGCAGGGCGTCGCGGGCCGGTGAACCTTTCCGGTCACAGCACTAGCGCCGGGGGCCATCTCATCGATCATCCGGCCCGGCCGGACAGCGCTGCCCGCGCACCTGCCCGTATCACGCGTCGATCGCGCGTCGCCACTCCCGTACCGCGTCCGCGCTGACCGGGCCCGTCCAGCCGCCCGGCCGGGCCGCGCCGCCGATGTGGACGGCGTCGATGCCCGCGGCGAGCAGAGCGGGGAGGTGGTCCAGGCGGAGGCCGCCGCCGACGAGGAGGCAGGGCTCGTAACCGGGTTCGCCCTTGCGGCCCGCTTCCGCGACGAGGGTGTCGAGTCCGTCGTCCACCCCCTCCGCCGAGCCCGCCGTGAGATAGGTGTCGAGGCCCGGCAGATCCGCGAGCTGCTTGCGCAGGGCGTCCCGGTCGGCGGTACGGTCGATGGCGCGGTGGAAGGTCCAGCGGCAGCCGGGCACCTCCGCGAGGATCCGCTCCAGGGTCGCCACGTCGGGGCCGCCGGAGTCGTCGAGGAAGCCGAGGACGAACTCCTCGGCGCCCTCCGCCCGAAGGCCCGCCGCGGCCTCCAGAAGGGCCTCGACGTCTCCGGGCGTACCCGCCGAGAAGCCGTCGGCCAGCCGGAGCATCGTGCGCAGGGGGATGTCGACCGCGGCGCGGATCCGGGCGAAGGTCTCCCGCGACGGAGTGAGTCCGTCCGCCGCGATGTCGGTGACCAGCTCCAGCCGGTCCGCCCCTCCGGACCGGGCGGCGACCGCGTCCCCGGCGTCCAGGGCGATCACCTCCAGGACTGCACGGTTGCTCATGTGAACCCAATCCTCCTGGCACGGCGGCGACGACAAGGGACGACAGATAGGTCTAGTCCAATGCCAGAGTAATGCGCACGCTGCCGCGACGCATCAGCGGGCCGATGAGAAGACCCCCACATCACAGAGATCCGGACTTGCGCGTTATACCTAGAGGGGGTATATATGAAAGCGAGACGAGATACCCCCCAGGGGTATCAGGCACCGGACAGGGAGGAATCGTGGCGCACACAGCCACCCACAAAGAGGTCGAACTCGCCATCGGCGGGATGACGTGCGCCTCCTGTGCATCCCGTATCGAGAAGAAGCTCAACCGTATGGACGGCGTCGAGGCGACGGTGAACTACGCCACCGAGAAGGCGAAGGTCACCTTCAGCGAGGACGTCTCCGTACAGGATCTCATCGGGACCGTCGAAGCCACCGGATACACCGCCGCCGAGCCCCGGCCGAAGCGTCAGGCCGCCGCGCCCGGCCCCGGCGGACCCGAAGGCGCCCAGGAGGAGGAAGAGGAGGACGACAGCGAGCTGCGGACCCTGCGGGAGCGCCTGATCACCGCCCTCGTCCTGTCCGTGCCCGTCATCGCGATGGCGATGATCCCCGCCCTCCAGTTCCAGTACTGGCAGTGGCTCTCACTCACCCTCGCCGCCCCCGTCGTCGTCTACGCGGGCTGGCCCTTCCACCGCGCCGCCTGGAAGAACCTCCGCCACGGCGCGGCCACCATGGACACCCTGATCTCGGTCGGTACGACGGCCGCGTTCGCGTGGTCGATCTACGCGCTGTTCTGGGGTCACGCCGGAATGCCCGGAATGACCCACCCCTTCGAGCTGACCATCTCCCGCAGCGACGGCTCCTCGAACATCTACCTGGAAGCCGCCGCGGGCGTCACCGCCTTCATCCTCGCCGGGCGCTACTTCGAGGCCCGTTCCAAGCGCAAGGCGGGCGCCGCGCTCAGGGCCCTGATGGAGCTGGGCGCGAAGGAGGTCACCGTACTGCGGGACGGCCAGGAGGTCCGTATCCCCACCGCCGAGCTGGCGGTCGGCGACCGGTTCCTCGTACGCCCCGGTGAGAAGATCGCCACCGACGGCATCGTGGTCGAGGGCTCGTCCGCCGTGGACGCCTCCATGCTGACCGGCGAGTCCGTGCCCGTCGAGGTCGCCCCGGGCGACGGTGTCACCGGTGCCACCCTGAACGCCGGCGGCCGGCTCGTCGTCGAGGCCACCCGCGTCGGCGCGGACACCCAGCTCGCCCGGATGGCCAAGCTCGTGGAGGACGCGCAGAACGGCAAGGCCGCCGCCCAGCGGCTCGCCGACAAGATCTCCGGTGTCTTCGTGCCGATCGTGATCCTGCTGGCGCTGGGCACGCTGGTCACCTGGCTGGCGATGGGCGAGGGCTGGGCAGCCGCCTTCACCGCCGCCGTCGCCGTACTGATCATCGCCTGCCCCTGCGCCCTCGGCCTCGCGACCCCGACCGCCCTCATGGTCGGTACGGGCCGCGGTGCCCAGCTCGGCATCCTGATCAAGGGTCCCGAGGTCCTGGAGACCACCCGCAAGGTCGACACCGTCGTCCTCGACAAGACCGGAACCGTCACCACCGGCAAGATGACCCTGCTCGCCGTCCACACGGCCGACTCGACCGACGAGAACGAGGTCCTGCGGCTGGCCGGCGCGCTGGAGAACGCCTCCGAGCACCCCATCGCCCAGGCCGTCGCCGCCGGTGCCGTCCAGAAGACCGGCGCTCTCCCGGCGCCCGAGGACTTCGCCAACATCCCCGGGCTCGGTGTCCAGGGCATCGTCGAGGGCCACGCCCTGCTGGTGGGACGCGAGAAGCTGCTGTCCGAGTGGGAGATCCGGCTGCCCGAGGGGCTCCGGCGCGCCAAGGAGGACGCCGAGGCCGGTGGCCGTACCGCCATCACCGTGGCCTGGGACGGCGAGGCCCGCGCGGTCCTGGAGGTCGCCGACGGGGTCAAGGAGACCAGCGCCGAGGCCATCACCCGGCTGCGGGGCCTCGGGCTCACCCCGATCCTGCTGACCGGTGACAACGAGGCCGTCGCCAAGGCGGTGGCCGCGGAGGTGGGCATCGACCAGGTGATCGCCGAGGTCATGCCTGAGGACAAGGTCGACGTCGTCAAGCGCCTCCAGGCGGAGGGCCGCAGTGTCGCCATGGTCGGCGACGGTGTGAACGACGCCGCCGCGCTCGCCCAGGCCGACCTGGGTCTGGCGATGGGCACGGGTACGGACGCGGCCATCGAGGCGAGCGACCTCACGCTCGTACGGGGCGACCTGCGGGCGGCGGCGGACGCGATCCGCCTGGCACGCAAGACGCTGGGCACGATCCGCTCGAACCTGTTCTGGGCCTTCGCCTACAACGTGGCGGCGCTGCCGCTCGCCGCGATGGGGCTGCTGAGCCCGATGATCGCGGGTGCGGCGATGGCCTTCTCGTCGGTGTTCGTGGTCGGGAACAGCCTGCGGCTGCGGGGGTTCAAGGCGGCTTCCTAGCCGCCTGTGGCAGCAGCCGCGCACGAGCGGGGGCCCGGGTGACTCGCACCCGGGCCCCCGCCGTCGTACGTCCGGCCCCGGCGGTTCCGGCCGGCCCGTGCGGTCGTACGTCCCCGGGGGACGGGGTACGGGCCGGGCGCGGCCGGTACAGCTTGAGGGGCGCCTACCTGTTGAGGGGCGCCTTCCCTCCGAAGGGCCCCGATTCCGCTGAGGGCGCCTTCCCGTCGGGGCGCCGTCCCGTTGCAGGGGATGCCGGGCTCGTTGCGGCGTGGATCAGGCGGGTCGCACCCCGCCGAGGGAACGGGCGGGGCCGGCCGCTCCGGGACCGGGCCGGGTGGCGGGTTTCACCCCGCTGCCGGAGCGGACCGGGTCCGGACCGGTTCTCTCAGCCGCCCAGGCCACCGCTGCCGAAGGACCCGCTGTGGGCGTTCGGACCGTGCTTGGGCCTGTCCTTGGGGCCCTTGCCGGTGCTGTGCGTGCTGTGGGTCCTCAGGTTGTACGGGAGGAGGCGTCCTCCGTCGTGGGGGAAGGAGTCCTCCCCGTCCTGCTCCCGGATCTCCTCCAGGTGCTCCCGGTGATCGGGCTGGTGTGGCTGTTCCTCGGGGCGCGGTGTGACGAGCTTCGCCCGTCTCCGTCCGTCCCTCCACATCGCCACGGTCAGGATGGTCACCAGGATCAGTCCGAAGACGATCATCACTCCGATCATGGTGTCTGCCTCCGTGCGGCTGGGTGGGATTCATGCCTCTGCCGCTATCCAGTGTCACTCCGGCGCGGATTTTCTGCCGTACTACAGTCGGCTCATGACCGCCACCGGCGATGAATCCGCTTCCGGCTCTGCCCCCGCCCCCTGTTCCGGATCCGGCTCCGCCCCCGATTCCGGCTCCGGCGATCTCCGTGAACGCTGGACGCGCGCTCTGGTCGCCGCGCGGCACCCCGGTCCGGAGGGCCCCGGCCCGGACGACACCGGCCGGGAGAGCCCTGATCCGGGCGGCCCCGATCCGCTGCCGTACGCCGAGAACCTCATCGCCCGCTGGGCCGAACCGCAGCGCCGCTACCACACCACCGCTCATCTGATAGCGGTCCTGGACCACATCGACACGCTCGACGCGTACGCCGCCGACCCCGATCTCGTACGTCTGGCCGCCTGGTTCCACGACGCGGTCTATCTCCCGGACCGCTCCGAGAACGAGGAGCGTTCGGCACGCCTCGCGGAACGGGCCCTTCCGGAGGCCGGTCTCTCCGCGTCCGCGACGGCCGAGGTCGCCCGGCTGGTCCGCCTCACGGTCACCCACGCCCCGGCCGCCCCCGACACCAACGGCGCGGTCCTGTGCGACGCCGATCTCGCGATCCTCGCCTCGGAGCCGGAGACATACGCCGGCTACGCCGCCGCCGTACGCGAGGAGTACGGCTTTGTGCCGGACGACGCCTTCCGCGCGGGCCGCGCCGCCGTGCTGCGCCGGCTCCTCGCTCTGCCGCGGCTGTTCCACACCCCCCACGGCGTCCGCGCCTGGGAGGAACGGGCCCGCCGCAATCTGACGGCGGAGCTGGACCTTCTCACCACCGGGTCCTGAGCCCGGCACATCGGCCCAACCAACCCCCGCCCCGGCACAGGGTATTGCGATTGTAGTGATCGCTCTATCCAGTGGAGTAAGGGGTCCCCGCGCGGGCGTCGGCGGGCGGCGCCTCTCCCGTACCGTCCCGGAACGCCCCGTACCGCTCCCGTACGTCCGACACTTCGGCGTCAGACCCTCCGGGAAAACGCATGCGGGTTCACCCCTGCTCCTGGGAATGCCAGGAACAATCGGACTGTTGCCGATGTCATGCCCGAATCCGTCGAATCTGCTGAATCCGCCTCCCGCAGCCGTATGCCCCTCGCCGTCTACATCCTCGGACTGTCCGTCTTCGCCCTCGGCACCAGCGAATTCATGCTGTCCGGTCTGCTGCCGCCCATCGCGGACGACATGGATGTGTCGATCCCCCAGGCGGGACTGCTGATATCCGCGTTCGCGATCGGCATGGTGATCGGCGCTCCCCTGCTCGCGGTGGCGACGCTGCGGCTGCCCCGGAAGGCGACGCTCATCGCGCTGATCTCGGTCTTCGGGGTGGGGCAGGTCGCGGGGGCGCTGGCTCCGACGTACGAGATCCTGTTCGTGTCGCGGGTCGTGAGCGCGTTCGCGTGTGCCGGGTTCTGGGCGCTCGGCGCGGCCGTCGCCATCGCGATGGTGCGGGTGAACCAGCGGGCGCGGGCGATGGCGGTGATGATCGGCGGACTGTCGATCGCGAATGTGCTGGGCGTGCCGGCGGGCGCGTTCCTCGGGGAGCAGTTGGGCTGGCGGTCGGCGTTCTGGGCGGTCGCCCTGGCGTCGGCGGTCGCGCTGGCCGGTGTGGTGACGCTGATTCCGCGTATCCCGCTGCCCGAGAAGAAGCCGCGGCTCAGGCAGGAGCTGTCGATCTACCGCGACCGCCAGGTGTGGCTCTCCATCGTGATCACGGCGCTCGCGGCGGGCGGGGTGTTCTGCGCGTTCTCGTATCTCGCGCCGCTGCTGACGGATGTCGCCGGGATCGGCGAGGGCTGGGTGCCGACGGTGCTGGGGCTGTTCGGGCTGGGCGCGCTCATCGGTACGACGGTGGGCGGCCGGGTCGCCGACGCGCACCTCTTCGGCGTGCTGCTGAGCGGGATCACCGCGTCGACCCTGTTCCTCACGGCCCTCGCGCTGTTCGCCACGGCGCCGGTGGTCACGGTGTCGCTCGCGTTCCTGCTCGGGTTCTCCGCCTTCTACACGGCTCCGGCGCTGAACGCCCGTATGTTCAATGTGGCGGGCGCCGCCCCCACCCTCGCGGGTGCGACGACCACCGCCGCCTTCAACCTGGGCAATACGGGCGGCCCCTGGCTCGGCGGCACGGTGATCGACGCGGACTTCGGCTTCGCGTCCACGGCCTGGGCGGGCGCGGGCATGATGCTGGTCGCCCTGGCCCTGGTGGCGGTCTCCCTGCGCCTGCACACCACGGCCTCCCGGGTGGTGACGGTCTCCTCACCCCTCCCGGCCACGGAACCGGCACCCACCAACCACCTCTGACGCCCGTCCCGACGCCTGTCCCGACTCGCCCGCCCCTGGTATCCGGGGAGGCGTTCCCGTGCCCTGCGGGCGGCTACGCGGGGCGTCCCTTCGGCCGCCGCAGCCCCGCGCCCACCAGCAGTCTGATCACCTCACGGCTGGGGACCTCCACCGCGCCCGCCGCCACCGCGGCCGCGTACCGGTGGGAGGGGATGTCGTAGTGGTCGCGCTCGAAGGCGCGGCGCGGGCAGCCGATCGAGGCGGCGAAGGCGTGGAGTTCCTCGTACGACGTATCGCTGATCAGGTGGGACCACATCCGGCCGTGGCCGGGCCACATGGGCGGGTCGATATAGACCGTCATCCGAGGGAGCCGACCCGGGCCACGACCACGCGCGCCTTGGCGCAGACCCAGTGGGGGTCCGCGCCCAGTTCCGGCTCGATGTCGAGCGCGTGGGGGTCCCCCGCGTCGCAGACCGGGCACAGGGGCCAGCGGCCGTGGTGTTCGAGGAGCGCGTCCTGGACGTCCTGGGCGACGAGACCCGTGACGAAGGCGACGCCTTCCGGCCACTGCCCCACCCACCAGCGGCGGTGGGTCAGCGACTCCTCGACCATGGAGACCACCTCGGCGTCCGCCACGTCACGCGCGGCCAGATCGGCGAGGACCAGGGCACGCGCCGTGTGCAGGGCCTGCTCGATGGGGTCGGCGTCGTCCATGGGGCCATTGTCCCGCACAGGCGTCCCCGGGGTGACGGGAGCACGATTCCTCCCGAACAGGGGTTGACCGGACAGTATGTTCGAAAATATCTTTCAGAATGTGAGCGAAACAGTGAAGGAAATTTTCGGCAACAAGGCCCCGCCCGCGCCCGCCGCCCTCGCCGCCAAGGTCCGGACGCTGAGCCCGTCCATGACCCGCTCCATGCAGCGTGTCGCGGAGGCCGTCGCCGAGGACCCCGCCGGCTGCGCCGCCCTCACCGTCACCGGTCTCGCCGAGCGCACCGGCACCAGCGAGGCCACCGTCGTCCGCACCGCCCGTCTTCTGGGTTACCCGGGGTATCGCGATCTACGCCTCGCGCTCGCCGGACTCGCCGCCCACCAGCTGTCCGGCGCCGCGCCGAGCGTCACCGCCGACATCGCCGTGGACGACCCGATCGGGGACGTCGTCGCCAAACTCGCGTACGACGAGCAGCAGACCCTCGCCGACACCGCCGCCGGGCTCGACACCGCCCAGCTCTCGGCCGTGGTCACGGCCGCCGCGACCGCCCGCCGTATCGACATCTACGGCATCGGCGCGTCCGCCCTGGTCGGGATGGACCTCGCACAGAAACTGCTGCGGATCGGCCTGATCGCGCATGCGCACTCCGACCCCCATCTCGCCGTCACCAACGCCGTACAGCTCCGGGCCGGCGATGTGGCCGTCGCGATCACCCACTCCGGCTCCACGGGGGATGTGATCGAGCCCCTCCGGGTCGCCTTCGAGCACGGCGCCACGACCGTGGCCATCACCGGGCGCCCCGACGGGCCCGTGACGCAGTACGCCGACCATGTGCTGACCACCTCCACCGCCCGCGAGAGCGAGCTGCGCCCGGCCGCCATGTCGTCCCGGACGAGTCAGCTCCTCGTCGTGGACTGTCTGTTCATAGGCGTCGCCCAGCGGACGTACGACACCGCCGCCCCCGCGCTCGCCGCCTCCTACGAGGCCCTCGCCCACCGGCACAGCCCCCGCGGCAACCGCTGACCCCGGCTTCCCGGCTCATATCCCCCGCACGGCACACGGGCAGGCACCCGGACACCTCATCAGGAAGGCGTGCTCCATGACCTCCACGTCACCCGCCTACGGCGAACTCCGCGCCCAGCTCAACACGCTCACCACCGAGGCGTTCCGGCCCGAGCTGGCCGACATCGACCGGCTGCCCACCCTGGAGATCGCCCGGATCATGAACGGCGAGGACCGGACCGTGCCCGGGGCGGTCGCCGGACAGCTGCCGCGGATCGCCGCCGCGATCGACGCGACGGCCGAGCGGATGGCGCGCGGCGGGCGTCTGATCTACGCGGGCGCCGGCACGGCCGGCCGGCTCGGCGTCCTCGACGCCAGCGAGTGCCCGCCCACCTTCAACACCGATCCCTCCGAGGTCCTGGGCCTGATCGCGGGCGGTCCGTCCGCGATGGTCGAGGCCGTCGAGGGGGCCGAGGACAGCGAGGAACTGGCCGACACCGATCTGGACGCCCTGGCGCTGTCCGCCGATGACACCGTGGTCGGGATCTCCGCCTCGGGCCGCACCCCGTACGCGGTCGGCGCGGTGCGGCACGCCCGGGCGCTCGGCGCGCTCACCGTCGGGCTGTCCTGCAACGCGGACAGCGCCCTCGCCGCCGCGGCCGAGCACGGCATCGAGGTCGTCGTCGGGCCCGAACTGCTCAGCGGCTCGACCCGGCTGAAGGCCGGTACGGCGCAGAAGCTCGTTCTGAACATGATCTCGACGGTCACGATGATCCGGCTCGGCAAGACCTACGGAAATCTGATGGTCGACGTCCGGGCGTCGAACGACAAGCTGCGGGCCCGTTCCAGAAGAATCGTTTCCTTCGCCACGGGCGCGACAGACGAGGAGATCGAGACGGCTCTCGCCGCGACCGACGGCGAGGTGAAGAACGCGATCCTCACGATCCTCACCGGCGTGGACGCGCCCACGGCCACGCGTCTCCTGGCGGAGTCCGGGGGCCATCTGCGGGCCGCGCTGCGATCGGCGGGGTGAGGGCCCCGCCGTCACGGACCGGTCAGGGGAGCCACCCTGCCCGTTCCCGGCCGGCGCCGCATCGGTCACGGGGTCCGGGCGCCCGCCTCGCCACCGCCGTACACCGCCCGCCTCGCCACCGCCGTACACCGCCCGGCCGCTCAGGCGCCCGGCTCGGCGGTCAGGTCCGCTTCCACGAGCTGCCCGGGGACGCTGAGGCGGGCCGTGACCAGGGGCCGATGAGGGTGGCTGGGCAACTTCAGCCGTGCGGGGGCAGTCGGCTCTGTCCTCGCCCTCTCAGCCCGCTCCCGCCGCGGACCGCAGATCCTTTATCGCGTATGTGATGCGGCGCGTCGCTCATGGCGTGAACGTGCGAGGTGATGGGCCGCACCGCCCCCGCCCCCGGCGCTGAGCGGAAGCCGACTGCACACCGGGATCAACTATCGGCGGCTTCCGGGCTCACCTCGGCGATACCCCCCTCACCGCCGTCCGTGCACGGCCCGCCTCGCCACGTACCACTCCTCGCCGACCGGCAGACCCTCCATGTTCCAGCTCCAGGACACGGTCGGGCTGATTCGCAGATATGTGCCCGGTCCCACCAGCCCCACCCGTTCGACCGGGCCCTCGGCCTCCCCGTAGACGCGGACGCCCCGCGCGATGAACGGCTCGAAGGACACATGGTCGTCGATGACCAGTGAGACCTTCCGCTGCCCCGCCCGCACATTGCGCATCTTCCGCGTCCTGGCCGCGCTCGGCCCGCCCCCGATCCAGAACCCCGTCCCGTCGAACTCGAAGGCGACCGGCACGACATCGGGCTGCCCGTCCCCGGACACGGTCGCGAAACGCGCGAGCGGCTGCGAGCCGATGTACGCGATCTCTTCGTCACTGAACGACATGGCGTCTCCCTGCTGACTGCCCCGGCCGGCGCCGACGGCCCCCCACCGTCTACACGACCCGCCCCCGGCCCCCGCACCGACGCGCCCGCCCCGGGCACCCCGGGCTCGGCTCGCGCCCCGCCCCAGGGGAAGGCCGGCGGAAGGCAGCGCTCCGGGAGCACACCCACCACCCACACGGATGAAGCCGTCCCGGTGCCGGATATCCGGACGGATCCCCCCGGACCGACCGTCCCCGGGAGCCGTCCGCCCCCGCGCCCCGGGCGGGTTCCGGGGCGCCCGTCCTCCCCCGTACGGGCCCGGTGCGGCGGCTGCCCCGGGCCCGGGGGCGGGTCAGCCGCGGGCCTTGTGGAGGGCCGCGGCCAGACGGAGGGCCGTGTCGAGATTGCAGCGGCCCAGGTCGATCAGCGGATGCGGGTCGTCGCGCGCCAGCGAGACCGGATCCACATTCAGCGACGGCAGCTTCACGCCCATCTCGCCCAGCTCGGTCCGCAGTTGCTCGACAACCTCCTCGACCGCCCGCAGCCGCTCCGCCGCTCGCACCGCCATGGGTCAGGCACCTCCACGCTGAGTACTTCTGTTATCTACACAGCGTGTCCAAGATCTGGCTAGCCTGAACAGTCACGGCGACTGGACAGCCCCATCTGTACGAGCGGGAGTTGATCATGGCTGTACCGAAAGACCCCGATCCTTCCCAGTCCCTGAGGGTGATGCTCGGCTCGGAGTTACGTCACGCACGCCTGGAGGCCGGGCTGAGCCAGGAGGCCGTGGGGGAACCCCTGTTCGTCAGCGCGTCGTACATCGCCAAGCTGGAGAACGGCACCCGGCGGATGCCCCATGAGATGGCGTGCCAGTTCGACGAGATGTTCAGGACGAACGGGTTCTTCGCACGCAACTGCGTGGTGGCGAACCGCTCCAAGTACCCCGACCACTTCGCCGAGGCGGCCGACGCGGAAGCCATCGCGACGAAGATCAAGCAGTACGCGCCCCTGCTGATCCCGGGGCTGCTGCAGACGGAGGACTACGCACGGGCGGTGTTCCGCGCCCACCACCCGACCGCGACGGACGACGCGATCAACCGGCTGGTCACCGCCCGGATGGAACGGGCCCGTATCCTCGGCGATCCGGCGACCCCGCTGGTGTGGATGGTCCTGGACGAGGCCGCGCTGCGCCGTCAGGTCGGCGGGGCCGGGGTGATGGCGAGGTCGATCCAGCATGTGGCGAAGCTGGCGCGGGCCAACCGGGTCATCGTGCAGGTGCTGCCGTTCGCGGCCGGGTGCCATGCCGCCATGGAGGGGCTGCTCAAGCTGATGTCCTTCGAGGACGCGCCGCCGCTGAGCTATATCGAGGGTCCCGGGGCGGGCCATCTGGAGGACGATCCGGCCACCGTCGCCCGCCATGAGCTGACGTACGAACTGATCACCGCCAGTGCGCTGCCACCGCGTGAATCACTGGCACTGATCGAATCCGTCGCAGAGGAGTACGGAAATGAAGCTCAGCTCTGAACACACCGGAAACACGGCGCTGCACACCGGAAACACGGCGCTGTGGCGCAAGTCCACCTACAGCGGCGGCAGTGGAGGCGACTGTCTGGAGGTCGCGGTCGGCGCGGTCGGCGCCGGGTGTCCGGATGTCGTGCCCATACGGGACTCCAAGCGGCCCGGCGGGCCGGAGCTGGTGTTCCGGGCCACCTCGTGGTCGGGCTTTCTCGCCGGTCTCAAGGCGGCCAGGACCTCACGGTCGTGACGCCGACCTGCGTACGCCCGACGTTCCGCGCATCGCGCCGGGCTCCGGGACGGAGCTGTGCGTTTGACATGCGGGGGACGGATGACAAGGTGGTGAGGGGGCGACGTGTTCAGGGGGGCCGTCCGTAGGGAGGCCCGGTATGGCATGTGGTACGTCATGGCGATCCACAGCGTTGCAGCTACCGCTCAGGCTCACCACCGGCGTGTTCTTCCTCCACTCCGGACTGTCGAAACGCGGCGCCGACGAGGCCACCGCCAAGGGCTTGCAGGAGTTCGCCGGCATCACCTATCCCTTCCTCACCAAGCTCGACGCCCAGCGGTTCGCCCGGCTCCTGTCCACCGGGGAGTTGGCCATCGCCGCCGCGCTGCTGGTGCCGGTGGTGCCCGCGGCGGTCGCGGGGGCCGCGCTGACCGCGTTCTCCGCCGGAACGCTCGGGCTGTATCTGCGCACGCCGGGCATGCGGGAAGAAGGCGGCCTGCGCCCCACCGAGCAGGGCATACCGCTGGCCAAGGACCTCTGGATGCTGGGCATCGGCATCGCTCTCGTCGTCGAGGGCGTGACCGGGCGCCGGTGATCCGCGCCGGTCGCGCACGCCCTGGAACCGTGCCCTGTGACCCGCGCCCTTGATCGGTGTCCTTGATCTGCGCCCTTGATTCGGTGTCCTTGACCCTTGCCGTTGCTCCGGGCCCTTCAACCGGGCCCGTGCTCCGAGCCCTCGCACCGAGCCCTTGAACCGCACATCGCCCACCGCCGGCCCGCGGCCCCTCACGGTGCCGTACCGGCTGAAGGACCGGTGGGCCGAGGGAGCTCCCATGGCCACGACCAGATGGTTCTTCGAGCCCGGCCATTCGGGCGCGGAGTTCCGTGCCCGGCACATGATGATCAGCTATGTGCGCGGGCAGCTCAAGAACATACGGGGGTCACTGGAGGTCGATCCCGACGAGCCGGAGAAGGCCCGTGTGGAGGCGGCGATCGACGCGGCCCGGGTGTACACCGGTCAGCCTCAGCGCGACGACCATCTGCGCAGTACCGACTTCTTCGATGTCGAGCACCACCCGGTGTGGACGTTCGCCGGGTCGGGCGTCCGTCAGGTGAGTGCGAACGAGTTCGAGGTCACCGGAGACCTCACCGTACGCGGGGTGACGCGTTCCGTGACCTTCGAGGTCACGTATCTGGGGCAGTGGGACACCCCCTGGTGGGAGGACGGCCGGGACCTCGGCCCCAGGCGGCGCGCCGGGTTCACCGCCAGGACCCGGATCAACCGCCATGACTTCGGGGTGAGCTGGAACGACGTGGTCGAGCGGGGCGGCGTGGTCGTCAGCGCCATGGTCGATGTCGTGGTCGACATCGAGGCCGTCCTGGACACGGGACCCGAGGAGCCGCCTGAGCACGGGACCTGAGGCACCGCCGGGACACAGAAAACACGGTGGCCCGGATCTGCGCCCGCCTGGGGTTCCGCCCGGCCGGCACCACTCTTCTGATCGCCAATCAGCCCGCGCGGTCGTAGCACGCGCGGTCCCGTGCCGACTCGACCGCGCGGTCGTAGCACGCGCGCCTCCCGTGCCTACTCGGCGACGCCGTGCCACAGAACACCGGCGGCGCGTCCATTCCCGCCACTTCGGGTGCACCGGCCGAAATAAGCGGTACGGCACCTCTCTTTCCGCGATTTCCCGGCCATGACCCGGGAAATCGCTAGGTCGATAATTCCACCGCCGGAACGCCTTTGAGCCGGGGCGTTTTTCACCGTGCCGCCACCCGGTCGCGCGAAGAAGCCGCCACCCGCAGGGCGTGCCCCGGGCCGGAGTTCGTCCTGTTCACGGACCGCGAGAACCGCTTCTCACGGCCGTCCGAGCCGCTTCACAGAACCGCCCGAGCCGCGTCCCGCGGGCGACGCCTGTATCCGCGTAACCCTCCGAAGAAGAAAATCACTTGCCGGAGACGGGTCGAACGCTGGATATTCCTGCGGCTGTCACATAGAACACTTGCAGCACACCGCTATCGTGGTGTGATCAGCGATCCGGCTCTCTCGCCCGATCGCTCGCGGCCCGCCGTGTCTTGGCGCGCCGCCCTTGATGACCTGTGGGGGGTCCCTTGACGCGTTCAGCGCGCAGACTGCCGTACGCCCTGGTGCGTACGGCGGCCGTATTCGTCCTCTCGGCGGGGGTGGCCGTACCCGCCGTCGTGATGGCACCGAACGCCTTCGCGGCGACCGCGGTGTCGTTTGTCACCACCAACGACCGAGGGCAGCTCGTGGTCGGGCTGCCGGACAACACCTACTGGGTGAAGGTGGACGTCCTGGCTTCCGGCGAGCCGGGCGCGGCCGTGCTGGCGAGCACCGACCGGATGGTCCGCGTGGGCTACTCCAACCCGAGCAACCCGGCCGGCTGGGCGACCGAGACGCCCATCAGGCTCCCCGAGGGAACGCCGTACGGCGACTACCCGGTGAGCATCTCGTACCACGTACCCAACGAGGCCGCCCAGGAACGGAAGTTCGGGACGTTCGCCTACAAGCTGCACACCGGGGTCTCCTCTCTCGCGTACGACCGCGAGAGCACCGACTTCGACAACCGGGCGGTCGTCGCCTCCGGCAAGGTGACGACGTTCGACCCGGCCACCGGCATCAGCGGACCGGCTCGCGCGGGCACCGAGGTCAAGCTGACGCTGACCCTCAACGGCCGCAAGTACCCGCGGCCCAAGGTGGAAACCGCGGTCACCGGCGCGAACGGGACGTTCTCGCTGCCGGTGACCCCGGACGCGGAGATCCAGTACAGCAAGGCCGAGGTCGTCAAGAGCGCCGACACCGAGCCGAAGCATGAGGTGCCCTTCCCCACCTCGGTGGGGGTGAAGCCCACGACGGTCCGGATCGCCGCGGACACGGACAGGCTCAGGGTGCACAAGGGCGCGCCCTTCACGGTGACGGGCAAGGTCGAGCGGCTCACCAACGACGGCTGGCGGCCCTTCGCGGGCGCGCCGGTCGTGTCCTCGATGAAGTCGCCCGTGCACTGGGACTACTTCGGCGAGAGCCCGGTCGGTACGGGCACTTCGGCGGCCGACGGCACCTTCGCCTACACGGCGCGCGCCACCGTCCCGGGTACGGTCCACACCTCCGTGGAGCAGTCCGACTACGTCACCAAGGCGCATGACACCGCCGCCATCGCCGTCCCGGCCGCGTTCTCGTACGTCAACGTCAAGTACAGCCTCGACGAGTTCGGCAGGATCTCGACGACCGGCCAGGCCAAGGGCGCGGAGTGCGCGGGTGAGAAGTTCCACCTCCAGTACTCGGCCGACGGCGTCAAGTGGAAGAGCATGGTCGTCGGGTCCGCCAACTACGCAGGCTCCGGCACCTGCTCGTTCAGCCTCGCCGCCCAGGGTTACGTCGCCGCCTACTACCGGATCTACCACCCCGAGTCGAACGGGCTGGTCCAGCTGGCCTCCAAGGCCTCGTTCCAGTACCGGTACGTGACCCGGTTCAGCTCCGCCACGTACTCGTCCACCCGCCCCAGGGTGAACAGCACGATCACCGCTTCCGGTGCGCTCCAGCGGTATGTCAACGGCAAGTGGCGCGCCTTCCCGAACCCGAAGCTGATGGTCCTGTTCAAGCCCAAGGGCGACCCGCAGTGGTACTGGGTCGCCAAGGGCAGGGCCAACAGCAACGGCGTGTACTCCATCAAGGCGAAGGTCTACGGGGACGGCCACTGGGCCATGGTGATCGAGCCGACTCCGGGGCACTTCTACACCGAGACGAAGGCGACCTACATCGATGCGCGCTGACACCACCAACCGCCGGCGCGTCAGACTCTCGGTCGTCGCCTCCGCCGCCGCCCTCGCCCTGGCGGGCACCGCCGCCACCGCCGCTCCCGCGGTCGCGGCGGAGCCCCCGACGCCCCGGATCGGGGCGGCGATCACCGGCAGCGAGCGCGGCACGTTCAACGTGAGCGTGGTGACCGCCACGGGCGTCGGGATCGAGTCCGTCTCGGCGAAGGTCCGCTCGGACGAGTCGACCGTCGTCGCCGAGGTACCCCGGCTCACCGAGACCTCCCGGGACTCGGGCGACTACGGCTTCCCGCTCGGTGCCGATCCGCTCAAGCTGGTGGAGGACGCGGGCACCATGCCCGCCCTCGGCGCGTACGCGATCGATGTGACGGTCACCGACGCCCTGGGCAGGACGACCACGCGGAAGGACGCGGGCACGCTGAACTTCACGCTGGAGCCGACGATCACCGGTCTGACGTTCGGCACACCGGCGTGGGACGACCTCAACGCACGGGCACAGGGCAATCTGGTGGGAATCCAGCCCGGTTCCGGTGATCTCGTGCCGCTGCCCGGTCCGGGCAGGGAGGTGGAGATCACCCGTGTGGCACCGCACGGCGTCCATACGGCGAGCGTCGACGACCAGGGCCGGTTCGCCGCTGTCATCCCGGTCTCCCGGCAGTACTCGGACTTCGACGTCAGGTTCTCCGAGCACAGCGAGACGGTCGACGGAAGCGTCCTCAGCCGCGGTGAGCCCGCGCCGGTCGCGACCCGTGCGATGACGCTGACGGGAGACGCCGACAAGGACCGGGTCCTGCCCGGTGAGAAGGTGACCATCAGCGGCCGGGCGCTGTTCGACGGCGTCCCCGCCGCGAACACCGAGGTGCGGGTGGGCTTCGCCCAGT
The DNA here is from genome assembly GCF_044456085.1 of Streptomyces sp. NPDC051018. Classification (NCBI taxonomy): domain Bacteria; kingdom Bacillati; phylum Actinomycetota; class Actinomycetes; order Kitasatosporales; family Streptomycetaceae; genus Streptomyces; species Streptomyces sp. NPDC051018. The sequence goes on along the minus strand of NZ_JBITFN010000007.1, from coordinate 12,920 downwards.
ACGGCACTCCCCAGCCTCTCGGCCGGCAGACCGTGACCACGGACGCGGACGGACGCTACAGCGCCGTGGTCCCGGGCGTGTCCTCCATGGGCTACAACGGCTGGGCCGTGGTTCCGGCCAACCCGTTCGTCATCGGCCTGGCCACGGGTCCGCTGGCGCTCCCCAACGAGGTCTCCCTGCGGTCGAGCGTGTCCATGGCCGGCGACGGCTATGTCACGGCGAACGGGTCGCTCCGCGGCACGTTCCGGACCGACCAGTGGGACAGCGTGCCGTACGGGCATCAGAAGGTGCAGCTCCAGCACTCGGCCGACGGCAGGACGTGGAAGGCCGTGAAGACCGGCGACGTCCTGGTCGGCAGGGAGTCGTGGACGCCCTTCCAGCTGAGGCTGAAGGGGCTCAACGGCTACTACCGGGTGGTCGCCGTCACCAGTGACGACTTCGCGGGCGCGACCGGTCCGGTCACCCGGCTCTCGCGCACCGCGACCCGGATCACCGGTGTCAACGCGGTTCCGGAGCCGATCCGCAAGGGCGCGGTGATCACCGTCACCGGCGCGCTGAGCGAGAAGTCGGGGGCTACCTACCGGGCTCTGCCCAGGCAGCGGGTGGCGCTGGTGGTCAAGTGGAAGAACAGCAGCAAGTGGTCGGTCGCGGCCTGGGGTACGACGGATTCCAAGGGCCGGGTCTCGCTGAGGGCGAAGCCCTCCATGGACGGCACCTGGACGATCCAGTACACCGCTGACGCCACCCACTTCGACTCGATCGGCACGGGCGACTTCGTCGACGTGCGCTGACCGTGTACGTCCGCTGACCGACCGGGCGGGACCGCGGTGACCGCGGTTCCCGCCGGGGGGGGGCGGGCGACGACCACCTCGCAGTCGTGGCGACCTCCCAGCCCTCGGGACCGCAGTCTGGACAGCAGGGGTCGCGGTCCGACGGGGGTCACCGTCAAGGTCCGGTCGGGCCGGGGACCGGTAGCCGCTGCGGTCCGTCCGGACCGCTCGCGGTCCCGCTCTCGGGTCCGGTTGCGACTGCGGCTGCGGCTGCGGCCGAGGACCCGGCGACGGCGACCGGAACGCAGGGGGCCCGCGGTTCCCGCCGCGAGGTCGGGCGGCTGCGGCCTGGACGACAGGGGGTCGCGGTCCGACGGGGGTCACCGTCAAGGTCCGGTGCGGCCGGGGACCGGTAGCCGCTGCGGTCCGTCCGGACCGCTCGCGGTCCCGCTCCCGGGTCCGGTTGCGACTGCGGCTGCGGCTGCGGTCGATGGCCCGGCGACGGCGACGGCCACCAACCCTGCCCCGGCCGACGGCCGGCCACCGTGGACTGCGGTCACCGCGGCAACGGTGATCCGGGTACGCCCACGGCCGTGGCCGTCGCCCCGGCCGGGGCCACCGTCAAGGTCCGGTCCGGCCGGGGTCAACCGTAACGCCGAAGGGCGGCACCCCCCTGGGAGTGGGGGTGCCGCCCTTCGTATGTACTGCGGTACTGCGGGTCACGCCATGGTCCGCTGATCCGGGAAGGATCAGAAGTCCATGTCACCGCCCGGCATGCCGCCCGGGGCGGCCGCGGCGGCCTTCTCCGGCTTGTCGGCGATGACGGCCTCGGTGGTGAGGAACAGCGCGGCGATCGACGCGGCGTTCTGCAGCGCCGAGCGGGTCACCTTCGCCGGGTCGAGGATGCCCTCGGCGATCATGTCCACGTACTCGCCGGTCGCGGCGTTGAGGCCGTGACCCGGGGTGAGGTTGCGGACCTTCTCGACGACGACGCCGCCCTCAAGACCGCCGTTGACGGCGATCTGCTTGAGCGGGGCCTCCAGCGCGAGCTTGACGGCGTTGGCACCGGTGGCCTCGTCGCCGTCCAGCTCCAGCTTCTCGAAGACGGAGGATGCCTGGAGCAGGGCGACGCCACCGCCGGCGACGATGCCCTCCTCGACGGCCGCCTTCGCGTTGCGAACGGCGTCCTCGATGCGGTGCTTGCGCTCCTTCAGCTCGACCTCGGTCGCGGCACCGGCCTTGATGACGGCGACGCCGCCGGCCAGCTTCGCGAGGCGCTCCTGGAGCTTCTCACGGTCGTAGTCCGAGTCGGAGTTCTCGATCTCGGCGCGGATCTGGTTGACCCGGCCGGCGACCTGGTCGCTGTCCCCGGCACCGTCGACGATGGTGGTCTCGTCCTTGGTGATGACGACCTTGCGGGCGCGGCCGAGCAGGTCCAGGCCCGCGTTCTCCAGCTTGAGGCCGACCTCCTCGGAGATGACCGTGCCGCCGGTGAGGATGGCGATGTCGTTCAGCATCGCCTTGCGGCGGTCACCGAAGCCCGGGGCCTTGACGGCGACGGACTTGAAGGTGCCGCGGATCTTGTTGACGATCAGCGTGGACAGGGCCTCGGCCTCGACGTCCTCGGCGATGATCAGCAGGGGCTTGCCCGACTGCATGACCTTCTCCAGCAGCGGGAGCAGGTCCTTGACCGAGGAGATCTTGGAGTTGACGACCAGGATGTACGGGTCGTCGAGCGCGGCCTCCATGCGCTCCATGTCGGTCGCGAAGTACGCCGAGATGTAGCCCTTGTCGAAGCGCATGCCCTCCGTCAGCTCAAGCTCCAGACCGAAGGTCTGGGACTCCTCGACGGTGATGACGCCTTCCTTGCCGACCTTGTCCATGGCCTCGGCGATCAGCTCGCCGATCTGGACGTCGCCGGCGGAGATGGAGGCGGTGGAGGCGATCTGCTCCTTGGTCTCCACATCCTTGGCCTGCTCCAGCAGGGCACCGGAGACGGCCTCGACGGCCTTCTCGATGCCGCGCTTCAGGGCCATGGGGTTGGCGCCGGCCGCGACGTTGCGCAGGCCCTCGCGTACGAGCGCCTGGGCGAGGACGGTCGCGGTGGTCGTACCGTCACCGGCGACGTCGTCCGTCTTCTTCGCGACCTCCTTGACCAGCTCGGCGCCGATCTTCTCGTACGGGTCCTCGAGCTCGATCTCCTTGGCGATGGACACACCATCGTTGGTGATCGTGGGGGCGCCCCACTTCTTCTCGAGAACGACGTTACGGCCCTTGGGGCCAAGGGTGACCTTGACGGCGTCGGCGAGCTGGTTCATCCCGCGCTCGAGACCGCGCCGTGCCTCCTCGTCGAACGCGATGATCTTTGCCATGTGAAGTGTCCTCCACGGACTGGGGTCGGAAGCTCAGGGACCGCGCTGGCGCCCGCGACGGACGGCCTGCCGCACCGGGTGACTCCTTGCGCCACTGCGGCGGGCGGGCCTCACCGACCCGGTCCTCGGTAGCACTCTCACTCGTAGAGTGCTAACGCCAATGATTAGCACTCGGCACCTGTGAGTGCAAGCGGCTGAGGTGACACGGCTCCCCGTCTCCCCCTCCCGGGGGCTCGCGCCGGGAGGCGGCACCGGAAGCACGGCTCTCCGGACATCGGAGGGGGCCGCATGCGCAGGAAACGGGCCATACCCGCACAAAAGCTGCCGACGCACGGAAGGGGCAGCCGTACGGAGGGGCCAGCCGTACGAGCCCGTCACACGGAGGGGGCAGCCGTACGGGCCCGTCATACGGAAAGCGCACGGGCGCACGCGTGTGGGGTCCGCATCCCGTCGGGGATGCGGACCCCACATGCGTGAAGCGCGTCGGAAGCCGCGCGTCCGGGATCGGGACTCAGACCGCGAGCTTGACCATGTCGGCCTGCGGGCCCTTCTGTCCCTGCGAGATCTCGAACTCGACTCGCTGACCCTCTTCCAGGGTGCGGTACCCGTCCATCTGGATGGCGCTGTAGTGGACGAAAACATCCGCACCACCGTCGACCGCGATGAAGCCGTAGCCCTTCTCCGCGTTGAACCACTTGACGGTGCCCTGAGCCATGCCTAACTCCCCTATTACTGGCCCTTGCACAGGACCGCACCTCGCGGACCCGGGTCATACCTCACGCCGGAACGCGTCGACCGCGGCTGAATGTATCTGCCCAACTGCCCTCTGCAACAGGTCAATCGGACGAGAATTCCTGGAACCTACGATCGGGTAATTGGTCTGAATTCAAGAAATTCCGGGGCAAATCAGGCCGAACAAAGGACACTTACGAGACAAAACGATGGCCCACTTTGGCTGCTTCTTATCGCGGCCGGGCGCATTCTCGTGGGCGGGCGGCGCGGGCGGTGAAGGGGCGTTCCCCAACTGTAGCGCGCTCAACCATGCAGAATTGCCCCCTCCGGATGTCTCACGGAGGGGGCAATCGCAATGACTCTGCGTAAATAACACTTCGTCAGCCGGACCCGGCCGGGGTGAGGTCGACGGGGCGGCGTCGACCGGGTGGACCGGGGCGGGCCCGGATCGTGGGGTGGGCGAGAGCGTGCCCGGAGCGACGGGGCGGGGCCGACGGCCCGACCCGGCTGGGCAGGATCGACCGGGATGACCCGGTGGGACCCGGGCGGGAGGCCCGCCGGGCGGGCCGGCCGGACTCCGGCGGCCTGACCCGGCCGGACCACGCGGGGCTCAGCCCGCCGGGACCCGGCCACCGGGACCAGGGCGGCCAGACCTGAGCTACGAGGGCCCGCCGGGCGGACCGGCCGGACCCGGCCGGGGCGGAACCGACGGGGCGGACCGGCCGGATCCCGGCGGGATCAGTCCGGCCGGGCGGGGTCCGGCGCCAGGTGGGGCCGGAAGGGACCCGGCCCGGCGGACCCGGGCGGCCCCGGCCGAGACCCGGCGGGCTCAGGACGGCCCGGCGGACCGGGCCCCGTCCGCGAGGCACCCCGCGGGGCCTCCGGCCCTCTCGGGGCTCAGCCGCCCGCGACCGCCGGGATGATCGAGATCCCCGCGCCATCGGGCGTCACCGTCTCCAGCCCCTGCTCGAAGCGGACGTCGTCGTCGTTGACGTACACGTTCACAAAGCGACGCAGCTTCCCCTGGTCGTCCAGGACGCGCGCGGCGATACCGGTGTGGTTCTTCTCCAGGTCGGCGATGACCTCGGCGAGGTTGGCGCCCTCGGCGGCGACCTCGGCCCGGCCGCCGGTGTATGTGCGCAGGATGGTCGGGATGCGGACCTTGACGCTCATCTTCGGATCTCCCAGGGGTTATTGGTTGGCCAGGCCCGCGGCGCGAAACGCGTCCAGACTCGGGCGGATGGTCGCCGTGGGACCGGCGGTGGGCGCTACCGCGTCCAGGGTCTTGAGGCCGTCGCCGGTGTTGAGGACGACGGTGGTGAGGGCCGGGTCGAGCACGCCCGCGTCGAGCAGCTTCCTGGTGACCCCCACGGTCACCCCGCCCGCGGTCTCCGCGAAGATGCCCTCGGTCCGGGCGAGCAGCTTGATCGCCTCGACGACCTGCTCGTCGTCGACGTCCTCCACCGCGCCGCCGGTACGGCGGGTGATGTCCAGGACATAGGGGCCGTCCGCGGGGTTGCCGATGGCCAGCGACTTCACGATGGTGTCGGGCTTGACCGGGCGTACGACGTCATGGCCGGCCTTGTAGGCCGCGGAGACCGGGGAGCAGCCCTCGGCCTGAGCTCCGATGATCTTGTACGGGCGGTCCTCGACCAGCCCCAGCCCGATCAGCTCCTGGAGCCCCTTGTCGATCTTGGTGAGCTGGGAGCCGGAGGCGACGGGGATGACGATCTGGTCGGGGATGCGCCAGCCGAGCTGTTCGCAGATCTCGTACGCGAGGGTCTTGGAACCCTCGCCGTAGTACGGGCGGAGGTTGACGTTGACGAAGCCCCAGCCCTCGCCGAGCGGGTCGCCGATCAGCTCGGAGCAGAAGCGGTTCACATCGTCGTAGGTGCCCTCGATACCGACCAGCTCACCGCCGTAGACCGCGGCCATGACGACCTTGCCCTGCTCCAGGTCGTGCGGGATGAAGACGCAGGAGCGGAAGCCGGCGCGGGCCGCGGCGGCGCCGACGGCGCCCGCGAGATTGCCGGTGGAGGAGCAGGAGAGGGTGGTGAAGCCGAAGGCGCGGGCGGCCTCGACGGCGATGGCGACGACCCGGTCCTTGAAGGAGTGCGTCGGGTTGCCGGAGTCGTCCTTGACGTACAGACCGCCGGTGACGCCCAGTTCGCGGGCGAGGTTGTCGGCCTTGACGAGCTGGGTGAAGCCGGGGTTGATGCCGGGCTTGTCCGCCACATCGGCGGGTACGGGCAGCAGGGGCGCGTAACGCCAGATGTTCTCCGGGCCGGCCTCGATGCGCTTGCGGAGTCCCTCCGGGTCGCCGACCGGCAGGTCGTACGCGACTTCCAGAGGGCCGAAACAGGAGGCACAGGCGAAGATCGGGCCGAGTGGGAAGCGCTTGCCGCATTCGCGGCACGAGAGGGCGGCCGCGGGTCCGAGATCGAGGGAGGTGGTGCTGGTGCCGGTCTGCACAGCCATGGAGGCGAGGCCCTTTCTCCTCATCTTCCTCATGACGCATCTCGCCATGAGACGGATTTGGCACCTTCCCTAGCCGGGAGCCTCGCGGCGCTGACGCACCGAACGTGCTGTCGCGACGGAGACCGGCTGGAGGGTTGCCGGGGCTTCAACGGGCCGTTTCCCTCTGCCCCTCTGGATGAGCGGTATTCGATTGTGGGTTTCGATTTTCGATTATGGGTTTCGGTTGGGTGTTTCGATTGTTGAACTGTTGAACGCCGGACCCCCGGCATGCGACGGTCAGGCGCGTTGTTCAAGACTGTAACCGAAGGTCCGGACGGTTGAGATAGTCGTCCGAACCGCGAGATGGATCACACAGAGTACCCGGAGAGTCGAACGTGCTCGATGAAGTGGAGCGCTGGCTGGCGTCGCGCTCGTGGTCGGCGGCCGACCGCCCGCCCGCCCGGCTGACGGCCGCCAAGGCCGCGCGGGGCACGACCGTGAGCGTCGTGCTGCCCGCCCTCAACGAGGAGGCGACGGTCGGTGACATCGTCACCGTGATCCGCCGGGAGCTGATGGAGGCGGTGCCGCTCGTCGACGAGCTGGTGGTGATCGACTCGGGCTCCTCCGACCGTACGGGGGAGGTGGCCGCGGCGGCGGGCGCGCGGGTGGTCCACCGGGACGCGATCCTGCCCCGGATACCCGCCCTGCCCGGCAAGGGCGAGGTGCTGTGGCGCTCGCTGCTGGTGACCCGGGGTGACGTCGTCTGCTTCGTCGACGCCGATCTGCGGGACTTCTCCGCCGACTTCGTCTCCGGGACCGTCGGACCGCTGCTGACCGATCCGGGGGTGCAGTTCGTCAAGGCGACCTACGACCGTCCGCTCGGCGATCTCGACGGTCAGGGCGGCCGGGTGACCGAGCTGGTGGCCCGTCCGCTGCTGAATCTGCACTGGCCGCTGCTCGCCGGGTTCGTCCAGCCGCTCGGCGGCGAGTACGCGGCCAGGCGCTCACTGCTGGAGCGGCTGCCGTTCCCCGTCGGCTACGGGGTGGAGCTGGGGCTGCTCGTCGACGCGCTCCACACGGTGGGCCTCGACGCCCTGGCGCAGGTGGACGTGGGCTCGCGCAAGCACCGCCACCAGGACGGCCGGGCGCTGGGCCGGATGGCCGCGGCGATCTACCGGACCGCGCAAGTGCGGCTCTCGCGCGGGCACTTGGTACGGCCCGCTCTGACCCAGTTCGAGCGCGGCGGGGACGGCTTCGTGCCGAGGACGCACCCTGTGGACACGGAGGAACGCCCGCCGATGCGCGAGATCGGTGAGTATGCGGCGCGTCACGCCGCATAACCGGGAAGTTGTCCCATATGTAGCTGAATATCCTATGTATGGCTTTTCAACGCCCTCGGAGGGCTCTGCGCCGCGCGCTGCGGCTCACCCTCGTCCTCGGCACACTCGTCCTCAGCACCCTCGTCCTCAGCACGCTCGTCCTCGGCACTCTCGCCCTCGGCGGAGTGGCCACCGCCGCCGGCGCACCGCCCGGCGCGCTGCCCCCGGCCCTGGCCCCGGCCGACGAGGGCCATGGCACGGAGCAGCTGTGGCTGCTCGGTGGGCTCGGGTTCGCGCTGGCCGCCGCCGGGGCCGTCGCGCTGGCCGCGGCACGCTCCCGGAGCGGTCGTGCCGGCGCCGGCACGCTCCCGGGGCGGCCTCGGCCGGGGCGGCACGCGGTCGGCGCAATGAGTGACCGACGGCACGCCGAGTGGCGCCGTACTCGCGTTTGAGCGGTTGCGGGACGGGCTAGGTTCGGCACATGGTCTCCGAGCCCCCCGCAGCCCCGGCCCGCGCCCGGGTCCTCGTCGCGTCCAACCGCGGCCCCGTCTCGTACACGCTCAACGACGACCACACCCTGGACGCCCGGCGCGGCGGCGGCGGACTGGTCTCCGGTCTCTCCGCGATCGGCTCGGACGCCGACTCCCTGTGGGTGTGCTCCGCGCTCGGCGCGGGCGACCGCGAGGCCGTGCGGCGCGGGGTCGGCGAGCCGGGTGTGCTGATGCTCGACATCGACGAGGCCGTCCACTCCGACGCGTACAACGGCATCGCGAACTCGGTGCTCTGGTTTGTCCACCACATGCTCTACCAGACTCCTCTGGAGCCCGTCTTCGACGAGGACTTCCGGCATCAGTGGCGCTCGTACGAGAGCTACAACCGGTCCTTCGCCCAGGCCCTGGCCGATCACGCGGAGGACGGCGCCGCCGTGCTGGTGCAGGACTACCATCTCGCGCTGGTGCCCGGGATGCTCCGGGAACTGCGGCCCGATCTGCGGATCGGGCACTTCTCGCACACTCCCTGGGCGCCCGTCGACTACTTCCGTCTGCTGCCCGACGACATCGCCGAGCAACTGCTGCGCGGCCTCCTCGGCGCGGACCGCACCTGCTTCCTGACCCGTCGCTGGGCCGAGGCGTTCACCGCGTGCTGTACGGAACTGCTGGGCCACGACGCCCTCAAGGGCACCCGGATCGGGGTGCACGGGCTCGGAGCGGACGCGGACTTCCTGCGCGAGCGCGCGCACCGGCCGGATGTGGAGGAGCGGATCACCGCCCTGCGCGAGCAGATCGGCTCCGGCCGCCGGACGATCGTGCGCGTCGACCGCACCGAACTGTCGAAGAACATCGTGCGCGGGCTCCTCGCCTACCGCCAGCTGCTGAGGTCCCGGCCCGAGTGGCGCGAGCAGGTGGTGCATGTCGCCTTCGCCTATCCGTCCCGCCAGGACCTGGCCGTCTACCGCGAGTACACGGCCGAGGTCCAGCGGGTCGCGGACGAGATCAACGAGGAGTACGGGACGGACGGCTGGACCCCCGTCGTCCTCCACGTCCGGGACGACTTCGCCCGCTCGCTCGCCGCGTACCGCCTCGCGGACGTGGCCCTCGTCAACCCGATCCGCGACGGGATGAACCTCGTCGCCAAGGAGATCCCGCTCGTCTCGGACCACGGCTGCGCGCTGGTCCTGTCCCGGGAGGCGGGCGCGTACGAGGAACTCGGCGAGGACTCCGTCACGGTCAATCCGTACGACGTGAGCGGCACCGCCGACGCGCTGCACGAGGCCCTGACCATGCCCGACGCGGAACGCTCGCACCGCTGCCGGCGACTCGCCGCCGCGGCGACCGCGCTGCCGCCCCAGCGCTGGTTCCTGGACCAGCTGGAGGCGCTGACCTCATAGCCGGGGCGGGCCCCGCCGCACGGCGGGTGCCGCCGTGTGCTTCCGCCGCCGTTTCTCCTTTCCCCGTTTCTCCTTTCCTCCTTTCCCCGTTTCTCCGTTCCTCCGTTCCTCCGTTCCTCGTTCCCCGTTCCCCGGAACCTCCCCGCGCCCCCAGGTCCTCGATAAGGGGAGACCGCCCATCCGAGGGCGGACGGGGAGTGGTCGGCGGATGAGGGACGGCAGGGACGATGCCTTCACGGCGTTCATGGACGCGCGCTACCGCTCGCTGCTGCGTACGGCCACGCTGCTGACCGGCGGCGGGTCCAGGGCCGAGGACCTCACCCAGGAGGCCCTGCTGCGGACCTACCGCGCCTGGCACCGGATCGGCCGGGCCGAGGCCGCGGAGGCGTATACCCGGACCACGATGGTCCGGCTGCTGGTCAAGGACCGGCGCCGGCGCTGGAACGGCGAGATCCCCGCCGAGCAACTGCCCGAGACCCCGCTGCCCGGCTCGGAGGACCAGCTGGTGACCGGGGTCGCCGTCCGCGAGGTGCTGCGGACCCTTCCGGCTTCCCAGCGGGCCGTACTCGTCCTGCGCTACTACCACCAGCTCAGCGAGAAGGAGATCGCCGATGTGCTGGGGTGCTCCCCCGGCACGGTCAAGAGCCGGGCCGCGCGGGGGCTGGCCGCCCTGCGGGAAGCCGGTCTCGTCGCCCCCGCCCCCGAAAGGAGTGCCGCCCATGGCTGACCGGCTTCCGGAGCCGCCCGGGCATCCCGGGTCCAACCGCTTCCCGGAGTTCCCTGACGGCTCCGGCCGCTTCGACCACCCCGATTCCACCGAGTTCCACGAAGAGGAGCACCTGAGGATGTTGTTCTCCCGCGCCGCCGAACCGACCGACAGGGCCCCCGCGCCGGGGTCGGCGTTCACCGCCCGCGCCCGGCGCGGACTGACGCGACGGCGGCTGGCGGTGGTCGGCACCACGGCCGCCGCTCTCATCACCGCGACCACCATCACCGCCCTGAGCGCCGACACCGGCAAGGGCGGAGAGGCGACCTTGCCGGCCGCGGAGCAGAAGTGCCTTTCGGACACGGTCCAGAAGCTGAAGAGGCTGGAGATGGGGGGCTCTGCCACCCTGTACGGAAGCTTCCGGAACGAAAAGTCCCCGGCGCAGAAGGGCAAGCCGGGCTCTTCATGGAGCGCGCTCTACGAGGGCACGGTCTGGTCGACGGAAGCGCCTTACCCCACGAAAAGGTGGGAAAAGGTCGAGCTGAACCTCAGTTCGCCCCCGAAGGACGGCCGGTACCTGATGAATGTGTTTCTGGAAGATACCGGGGGCACGCAGGGGAGTAGTGTCCGGGTACTGCGGTTCAGCAATCCCGTCCTGCCACTCAGCGCCGACAACAAGGTCCTGCTGACCTGCGCCGCCGGCGGGACGATGACCGTCGACCTGAAGACCCTGCGGGCCGCGGGCGCCTGAGCCCGGTCGTCCCGTCTCGTCCCGCTCTTGTGTCGTCCCGTCCCGTCTCCGTTCCGTCCGGGCGACGGCGGCCCCGGGCCGGGCCCGGTCCGTAGTGCGGGACTACAGATGGTCCGCCAGGTCCGCCAGGAACTCCACGACCGCCGACGGGCCCGCCAGCAGCAGATCGGCACGTTCCGCCAGCTCCGTGACCTCCGTGCTGCCGCTGCACACCAGGAGTCCGGGGATCCCGTCCGAGCGCAGCTTCTCCACGGCGGCGTAGGCGGGCAGATCGCCCAGGTCGTCACCCGCGTACAGCACGGCCCGCGCGTCCACTTCCCGTACGTACTCGGCAAGCGCGACGCCCTTGTCCATGCCGGGCGGGCGGAGTTCGAGGACCATCCGCCCCGGCTCCAGGACCAGACCGTGGCGGGAGGCGAGCGTGGCGAGCGGCTCGCGCAGCGCCTCGAACGCGGCCTGAGGGTCGGACGCCCGGCGGGTGTGGACCGCGACCGCCTGGCCCTTCTCCTCGATCCAGGTGCCCTGCCAGGCCCCGATGCGGTCGAGGAAACCGGGCAGTTCGGCGCGGACGGCGGCGACGCCCGGGGGCGGGGCGGGGGTGTTCACCGTGCCGGTGACCGCGTCCCAGCGCTCGGAGCCGTAGTGGCCGAGCACCACCAGATGGTCCAGGCCCCCGACCCCGGCGAAGCCGCCGTGGCGGACCGCGACCCCGGCGGGGCGTCCCGTGACGACGGCGACGGACGCGACCTTCGGCGCGAGGCGCGCGAGCGCGGGGACCGCGCCCCGGTGGGCGCGGGCCTGCTCGGGGTCCGGGACGATCTCGGCGAGGGTGCCGTCGAAGTCCAGCGCGACGACGGTCCGGGAGGGCCGGGCCAGGATCGCGGCGAGACCGTCACGGCCGGCGGGAGTCGACGGCGTCGGGAGGGGACGCGCCCTCGGGCCGTCCGGGAACTGCGGGGAGTACGGGGAGCTGCCCATGGCTCCGACCCTATCGGCGCCCGCGTTTGGCGTCTCTCACCCGGCGGAGCCTGTTGACGGTGACCGGGTCGTGGGCGAGGGCGCGCTCGTCGTCCAGGAGGGCGTTGAGGAGCTGGTAGTAGCGGACCGGGGAGATGCCCAGCTGCTCCCGTACGGCCCGCTCCTTGGCCCCGGGCCCTGGCCAGGAACGCCGCTCCATGGCCAGGACGCCCCGGTCCCGCTCGGAAAGCCCGGCGAGCCGCCGCCCGGTGGGCTCGGCCTGCTCGGGGCGGACCGGCCCGGTGGCTTCTGGGCCGGTGGATTCTGGGCCGGTGGGCGCGGGCCCGGCACCCGTGAGGTCCGGCTCCCCGGCCTCGGGGCGGGTGGCTTCGGGACCGGTGGGCCGGGCGGGTTCGGAAACGGTGGTCCCCGCATCAGCCGGCTCGGGGCGGATCGACCCGGTGGGGCCGGTGGGTGCGGGCTCGCTGGTTTCCGTGAGTCCGGGCCCCCGGGCCTCGGGTTTCCCGGGCGCGGGCCCGGTAGGCCCTGTGGGCGACGACCCGGCGGGCTCGCCGCCCGGTGGGGCGGGTGCGGCGGGCTCCTGGGCGGTCATACGTCCACGATATCCGGGCGCCCCCGGCAGTACCGGCGGCCGGGCTCCCTTCCCCTTCACCCCATGGACCTGGCGGCTGAGCTGAGGAGGGGCCTGTGCCCATCCTTCCCTTCACCGGTTGGGCCAGTGATCCGAAGGAGGCTTGCGCCCCGGTGGGTGAGTGAACGAGGGCCTGTGCCCTGTCCCTTCACCCGTTGGGCCTGGCCCTGCGCCCCGGTGGCTGAGCGAACGAGGTCCCGCACCCTTTCCCTTCACCCCAGGTGCCTGGCGAGTGAGCCGAAGGGGGCCGTGGGTGTCGAAAGGGAGAACGCGCGGAGGCCGCGAGGAACGAGTGGTCGAGCACGATCGACCGTCG
>NZ_JBITFN010000006.1:0-381998 GCF_044456085.1 Streptomyces sp. NPDC051018 | reverse complement strand
CCTCCCCCAGTTGACGGAGCAGATCAACCAGCGCAAGGGCTGACCCGCACGCACGCTCCGCCCCAGGGCCGCACGGCAAACCCGCCGCGCGGCCCGGTCTTTTTCTCGGCGCGGGCCGTGCCGGGCGGGCGGGGGTGAGGTTCCCGGGCCTCGGCCCCTTGCCGGGGTGCCGGCCACCGCCGCGAGGTCCGTCCTCAAACGCCGGACAGGCTGGAATGGTTGCCCTGCCCCGCCGGGGAGCGTGGATCCGGACGGGCGGCACGCCGAGTACGGCCCACCCGGGCCCGAAGTCCGTCCTCAAACGCCGGACGGGCTGAAGAGCACCCCCCGGACGGGCTGGGATGGTCGCCCTGACCCGCCAGGGAGCGTGGAACCGGCCAGGCGGCACGCCAAACACAGCCCACCCGGGCCCCAAGTCCGTCCTCAAACGCCGGACAGGCTGGGGTGAGGATCTCCAGCCCTCAGCCCCATGCCGAGTCGGCCACCACCGCCGCAAAGTCCGTCCTCAAACGCCGGACGGGCTGAAGAGCACCCCCCCGGACGGGCTGGGATGGTCGCCCTGACCCGCCAGGGAGCGTGGAACCGGCCAGGCGGCACGCCAAACACAGCCCACCCGGGCCCGAAGTCCGTCCTCAAACGCCGGACGGGCTGAAAAACTCCCCCATCTCGCTGAATAGAGCGTTCACTCTAGTCCCGTGCTACAGTCACGCCATCGCTCTGGATAGAGCGCTCATTCTAGTGATGGAGGTCACCCCTATGTCCGTCTCCGCTTCCACCGCCGCCGTTGCTTCTCCCGCCGCCGGTGCCGTCCGGCAGCCGGTCACCGTGGTCGGCCTCGGGCCCATGGGTCAGGCCATGGTCGATGCCTTTCTCGAACGGGGTCATGAGGTCACCGTCTGGAACCGGACTCCCTCACGTGCGGAGCCGTTCGTCGCCCGGGGGGCGGTACTCGCGGAGAGCGTCGAGGCGGCGCTCGGCGCGAATGAGCTGGTCGTTCTCAGCCTGACGGACTACGAGGCGATGTACGCGCTGCTGGAGCCCGCTTCGGACGCGCTGGCCGGCCGGGTGATCGTCAACCTCAGCTCCGACACCCCGGAGAAGACCCGGGCGGGGGCCCGCTGGGTCACCGAGCGGGGGGCGGCCTTCCTCGCCGGGGGAGTCACCACACCGCCGTCCGGTATCGGCAGCTCCGAGTCGTCCACCTTCTACAGCGGCCCGCGCGGGGCCTTCGACACGCACCGGGACACGCTGGAGGTCCTGACCCGCGCCGACTACCAGGGCGAGGACCCGGGCCTGGCCGCGCTGATGTACCAGATCGGCATGACCATGTTCTGGACGTCCATGCTCAGCCTGTGGCAGGCCGTCGCCCTCGCCGACGCCAACGGCCTCAAGGCGACGGACATCCTTCCGCACGCCCAGGAGACCCTGGGCGGACTGGGAGGTTTCATCGACTTCTACACGGACCGTATCGACGCGGGCCGTCACGAGGGCGATGTGGACCGGCTGGCCATGGGCACCGCGAGCGCCGAGCATGTGCTCCACACGATGGCCGACGCGGGCGTGGACACCACCCTGCCGGCCGCCGTCGTGGACATCTTCCGGCGCGGAATGGAGGCGGGCCACGAGGCGGACAGCTTCTCCAGCCTGGTGGAGCTGATGAAGAAGAAGGCCTGACACCGGCACCCTCTGCCCCGCGCGCCCGACGGCGCGCGGGGCGGAGGCGGTTCTGCCTCAACCCGCGCAGTACACATCCCGGGCCGGGCGCTGCCCGGTCAGCAGGAACCCGGTCACCGTACCGGTCCTCGGCCGCCAGCCCGCACCCCGCCCCGGAACTCCCGCCCACTCCCCGGGGGTCGAAGCTGACGATGTCGTACACCCCCGCCGTCTCCCTTCGCAGTTCCTCGCCCTTCTGCGCCAGCCACCGCACCCCCGAGGTCCCCGGGCCGCCGGGGATCATCAGCAGCGTTCCGCGCCGCTCCCCGGGCAGCCCGCTCCTGAGCCGGGTCACGGCGAGGGTCAGCCGTTCCCCGCCCGGATCACGGTGGTCCAGCGGCACGGCCAGCTCCGCGCACTCCTGTCCCGCCGGCCCGCAGGACCGCCAGTCGAGGGCACCGCCCGTCGCCTCGGCCGAAGCCGGCGCGACGGCCGCCAGGGTGGTGGCGACGGCCGCGCCACAGAGCGTGAGTGCAAGGGGCCTACCGCGGTAAGTGGTCATGTATCAAGCTTTGTTGAATCCCTCCCGCCTTCCCATCCGGCAGCCGGGAGGACCTGTGCTGGGTCTGACCCCCGTGAACAGATCACTCTTTGTACGCGTACGTCGGCACTCGGCGCCCCGGGCCGCCCGTGCGGGGACGGTCCGGTCCCGGGACGAGGAGACGTACACGCCACCGGGGCACGAATGGCACGGTCAGGGGGACGGCGGGGCCGTGATGATCGTGCAGATGCCGGGTTCCGTGCAGGTGCTCGGATCGGTGGTGGCGGCACGTTCCGCCAGGAGCCTCAGCGCGGCCCGGGCCTCGCGCAGCTCCGCCATCCGGCGCTCGATGTCCGCGAGGTGCTGCCGTACGAGATCGGCGACATGCGCGCAGGGCGCCTCACCGGAGTCGCGCAGGGTGAGGACCGAGCGGATCTCGGCGAGGGTGAGCCCCGCGTTCTGGGCCTCGCGTACGAATGCCAGGCGTGCCGTGGCCTCACGGGGGTAGTCGCGGTAGCCACCGGGGGTGCGCGGCGGCGCGGGCAGCAGCCCGGCCTGTTCGTAGAAACGGACGGTCCTGGCCGAGAGCCCGCAGGACGCGGCCAGGTCTCCTATACGCATATCGCCAGCGTACGGGGCAATTCGCTTGACCTTCCACCAGGGTGGAAGGTCCACCCTGGGGCGGACACCACAGACCGGCCGCGCCAGACCGGAGACTCCCGGCCCGAGACACCCGACCGGACACCACCGAGGGACCCACCGACGGACCTCACCGACCGGAGGACGACACTTCCATGCGGATCACCGTGCTGACCGTGCCCGACTGCCCCAACGCCTCCGTGGCGGAACAGCGGATCGCGCTCGCGCTGGCCGACACCGGCAGCAGCAGCGACACCGCCAGCGACACAGGGATCAGCATCGGCAGCGGCATCGGGGTCGAGGTCGGGGTCGGGGTCGGGGTCGGGGTCGGGGTCGGGGTCGGGGTCGGGGTCGGGGTCGGGGTCGGGGTCGGGGTCGGGGTCGGGGTCGGGGTCGGGAACAGCGACGGGACCGCCACCCGGACCGACGCCGGACTCCGTACACAGGAACCGCCCGCCCCGGAGGTCGTCCGTATCGAGGTCACCGACCCCGCGGAGGCCGCCCGCCTCGGTATGGCCGGCTCCCCCACCGTCCTCATCGACGGCACCGACCCCTTCACCACACCCGGCACCCCCGCCTCGGTCTCCTGCCGTCTCTACCGCTCCCCCGACGGCACCGTCGACGGCGCCCCGAGCGTGCCCGAACTGCGCCGGGCCCTCGGCCTGGCCCGGGCCGCCGCGGCATCGGGCCATCCGCCCCTGAGCGCGGCGGCACGCGGTGGCCGGGGCCGCCTCGCCCCGGCGACGGGCGGACTGCGCGCCGTACAGCAGGCGGTCCTGCGCCACTTCGCCGCCACCGGCCGGGCCCCGGAACCCGCCGGCCTCGAAGCGGTGGCCGCCGGGCACGGGCGCTCAGTGGCGGACGTCCTGTCCGAACTCGCGGCCGAGGACTTCCTGACCCTCGACTCCGACGCCCGGATCCGTGCGGCGTACCCCTTCTCCGCCGTCCCCACCCCGCACCGGGTCCGGCTCCCCGACGGCACCAGGTTCTGGTCGATGTGCGCGATCGACGCGCTCGGCATCCCCGAGATGCTCGGCACGGACGCGGTGATCACCTCCTCGGACCCCGTCACGGGCGAGCGGATCGCGGTCACTACGACCGGGGGCGGGATGACCTGGCAGCCGTCGGAGACGGTGGTGTACGCGGGCGAGCGCTCCTGCGACGGACCGGCCTCCGAGGTCACGTGCGGCGCGCTGAACTTCTTCGCCGGACCCGCCTCCGCCCTCGCCTGGGCGGCGGCCCACCCCGAGTACACGGGCAGGGCGATCACCCCCGGGCAGGCGGCCTCCCTCGGCCGGGCCCTCTTCGGCGAACTGCTGCGCTGACCACCGGCGTTCCACCCTGGCCGGACCCCGCGCCTCCGGTCGGCACCTGATGGCACACTGACTCGCCCGGTCACCGAAGGAGCGTCAGGAGCCCCGCCGTGCCGATGATCCGCAAGCTGCGGCGTGTGATGCGCCGCGCCTACCGCCGTACCGTCGACCTCAGCCACCCCGCCCGCTCACCGCTGGGCAGCACCGTCGTGAACTGCGTGGTGTACGAGGACGGGGTGCGCCGGCACTGTGACGGGAGCGCCGAGGAAGCGCTGGCGCAGGTGCGCGAAAGGGGCCGCGGCTTCGTCTGGATCGGCCTCCACGAGCCGACGGAGATCGAGTTCGCCCGGTTCGCCGAGCTGTTCGGGCTGCATCCACTGGCCGTCGAGGACGCCGTACAGGCCCATCAGCGGCCGAAGGCCGAGCGCTACGAGGACCCGACCGGGCACGGGGACACCCTGTTCACGGTGCTCAAGACGTGTGTGTACGTCGCTCACGAGGAGCTGACGGCGACCAGCGAGGTCGTGGACACCGGGGAGCTGATGGTCTTCACCGGGCCCGACTTCGTGATCACCATCCGGCACGGCCGGCACGGTTCGCTCGGGCCGCTGCGCGAGGACCTGGAGGCGATGCCCGAGCAGTTGGCCAAGGGCCCGGCCGCGGTGCTGCACGCGATAGCGGACCGGGTCGTGGACGACTATCTCGGCGTCGCCGACGCCGTGCAGCACGACATCGACTCCGTCGAGTCCGCCGTCTTCACCGAGCACGGCGCGCGAGGTGACGCGGGCCGTATCTACCAGCTCAAGCGCGAGCTGCTGGAGCTGAAGCGCGCGGCCGGGCCGCTGGAACGCCCGCTGCTGGCCCTCGCCAGCCATCCGCTGCCGCCCGTCGGGCCCGGCATCCAGCCGTACTTCCGTGATGTCGTCGACCATCTGGCCCGGCTGAACGAGCAGATCGGAAGTTACGACAACCTCCTGGACTCCATCCTCCAGGCGCATCTGGCGCAGGTGACCGTCGCACAGAACGAGGACATGCGGAAGATCACGGCATGGGCGGCGATCATCGCCGTACCGACCATGGTCTGCGGTGTCTACGGAATGAACTTCGACCATATGCCGGAACTGCGCTGGACCTACGGCTATCCGCTGGTCCTCGGCGTCATGGCGACGGCCTGTCTGGTCATCCACCGCAGCTTCCGCCGCAACGGCTGGCTCTGACCGCCCGCCGGCGCCGCCCGACCGCTCTGCCGACAGAACTGCCGACAGCTCCGCGGACCGCCGTACCGCCCGCCGACGTCCGCCGCCGTACGATCCGCCGACGTACTGTCCGCTATATCACCGCGATGAACAGTCCCAGCGTCAGTACGGCGACGGTCCACCCGTACAGCGCGAGGGTCACCGAACGGGCCTCGTCCGACGGGTCGGTGCGTCCCGCGCTCGACAGCCGGAGGGCCGAGGTCAGGAGCAGAAGGAGCGCGGCCGCGCAGAGGGCGGCGACAAGGGGGGCCGGGTCCCCGGGGATCAAGGTTTCCATCACCCGGCGAACGTCTCACGCGGGCCCGGCGCACGCATGCGGGGATGCTCTGTCCCGGTTCCCCCCGAACGCCGGTACCGGAGCTGAACTCCCCTTGCGCCGAACGGTCGTGGCCGGGGCAGCCGGGGGTTCCGGCCGCCAGGGGAGCCGAGGCCGCCTGACCGTGTGACCTGCTTCGATACGGCTGTGGCTCCTGTGAGGGGCAGAATCAGACAAAGGTCTTATTCGCCAATCTGAGTGATAAGGGTCATCTGCCTCCGGCTCCGCCCATAACGTGCTGATGTGGCCCGATGGGAGCAGTTGAGCGCACTGACGATCGCGGCGATTCTCGGCTCGCAGGGGGTGGGGCTGGCCGCCGCCGTGGACGACGCCGCTGACGGACGGTTACGGGCGTCCGCGGCCGTCGTGGGCGAGGCGTCCGGCACGAGGGGGGAGACCGCGTTCCGCAGGGGAACGGGTACGGGGTCCGGGGCGGGTACGGCGGTGAGCCCCGCGACGCGGTCCCGGTCCGGGGACGACCACCGGAGTGATCCGTTGACGGGCCTGGCGGACCGGCTGATGACCGATCGCTGGGGTCCACGGGAGCCCGGGGCACAGCCGCTCCCTCGAACCGGGAAGCCCGTCGAACCGGCGCCGGGGCCACGCCCGGCACCGCGGAACGACCGGAGCCAGAACCAGGACGACAACCGGGACCAGGACGAGAACCAGAATCAGGACCGGAACCAGCAGGACGACCGGAAACAGCGGAAACAGCAGGAGCAGGGGAATCCGAGCCCGCGGAAGCAGCGCCCGGCGCAGAGCCGGGATCAGAAGCCGGGAGAGCGGCCGCGGGAGAAGCGGCAGGCGGCGCCACGGCAGAAGGGGCCCGAGCCGGCCGTCCGGCCGGGGCTCTCGGTGCGTACCGGACCCACGCCCTCCCCGAACGACGAGGCCGAGACCCCGCAGCCATCGGCGGCCCCCGAGCCCGGACCCTTAAGCCCGGCCCCGGCCGCGTCAACAGCCCCGTTCCCGGCCCCGCCCGCGTCCCGCCACACCTCACCGCCGAGGCCCGGCCCGGCGCTCTCGCCCCCGCCGTTCGACGTGTCCGCGTCCGCCGCCGTCCGTGTGCCGGGGATCCTCTGCGCCTCGGCGACGGTGTCCGTATCCGGACCGCTGCCGCTCTCCGTATACGTATCCGTGTCGGTCCGGGTCCTGCGGGACTGTCCTGCTCCCCCGCCGCCGCCGGAGCCGACACCGACGCCCACTCCATCGCCCACATGCCCGGCACCCCCCACCCCGGCGCCGCCCCCGACCCCCCAGCCTCCCTCGGCCCCACCCACACCAGCACCCCCACCCACACCAGCACCCCCGCCCACACCAGCACCCCCGCCCGCGCCCCCGGCGCCCGCTCCAGCTCCGGCTCCAGCTCCAGCTCCAGCTCCGATGGAGCGCCCGGCGCCCGCGCCCCTGGTCCCCGTAGCGGCGCCCGAGGTCCTGCCGGTGATCGTCCGGCCGCCGGTGGAACGCCCGCCGGCCGTCGTCCGCCCGCCCGCCGCGCCACCGCCCGAGCGGGCCCGGCCCGTACGGCGGCACCACCCGATCACCGGGCGGCCGAAGCGCGAGGGCTTGCCCCTGGTCGTACTGATGCTGGTGACCACCACCCCGGCCGTACTCGCCGCCGCGCTGCTGAAGCCCCGGCGCGGGCGGTAGCGCGCGTCCCGGCACCGGCCACCGCCGGAGTGCCCCGGACAACGCCCCGTACGCGGTCCTCCGCCTGTCCGCCGCCCGTCCGCCGCCCGAGACGCCTCGCGGAACACGCACGTCGCACCCGCATGTGGAACACGCACACAGACAACGGAGATCCCATGTCCGAATGGCTGGTCCTGCTCATCGCGATGGCCGCCGCCTGCGGCGTCGTCCTCGTCGTCACCCTGTTCAGCCAGCGCCGGCGCGAGGGGACCCCCGGGGTGGCGGAGGAGGCCGACGAGACCCCGGACGTCCTGGAGTACATGACGATGATGGTCGGCGTCGTGTACGCGATCGTGCTGGGCCTCGCCATCGCGGGCGTCTGGGAGGCCCGCAGCTCCGCGCAGGACGAGGTCCGCCGGGAGGCGCAGGCGCTGTACGAGGTCACCCGGCGCGCGGAGGTCTACCCGGCCGACTTCCGCGAGCGCCTCGGGAACGACATCGACGCCTATGTCTCGTACGTCGTCCACCAGGAGTGGCCGCGGATGATCGACGGCGAGAAAGTCCCGGCGCGGGGCTCCGAGCTGCTGGGAACCGTACGGTCCGACATCGCCCGCCGGGTGCCGGTGGGCGAGCTGGAGGCACAGGCGTACCAGCCGATGCTGGACCAGATCTCCGTCGCCGACGACGTCCGCAACGCGCGCGTGGCCAACGCGGGCGCGACCCTGCCGGGGGTGGTGTGGTTCGGCCTGATCGGCGGGGCGCTGGTCACGGTGGGGCTGATCTTCACCATGCACATCGGGCGCAGCCACCGGGAACTGCTGCTCGCGGGGCTCTTCAGCGCGCTGATCGCGTTTCTGCTGTTCCTCGTGTGGGACTTCGACGCGCCGTTCGGGCGCTCGGGCTCGGAGTCGGCGGACGCCTTCCGCCGGCTGTTCCCCGCGGCGGCGGGGCCCGGCGGCTGACGGCCGGTTCCGGCGGCGGGACCCGGCGGCTGACCTGCGGTTCTCCGGGGCTGATGGCCGGTTCCGGGGGCGGGTCCCGAGTGGACCTCGGCGGCTGACGGCCGGTTCCGTAGCGGGTCCAGGCCGCCGACCGGCGGTTTTCCGAGGGCTGGGCCCGGCGGCCGACGCCCGGATCCCGGCAGGGAGACGGCCGGATGCACCGAATCCCGGGGGCGGAATAGCACCCGGGGGTCTCTCGTTGTAGGGTTTAGTTCAACGTTCAACCATCTGGTCCCCCAGGACTGAACCCCGAGAGGTGAGCTTCATGCAGTTCGGCATCTTCACCGTCGGCGACGTCACGACCGACCCGACCAACGGTCGTACGCCGAGCGAGCACGAGCGGATCAAGGCGACGGTCGCCATCGCCCGTAAGGCCGAGGAGGTCGGTCTCGACGTCTTCGCGACCGGCGAGCACCACAACCCGCCCTTCGTCCCGTCGTCCCCGACGACGCTCCTCGGGCATATCGCGGCCAGGACCGAGAATCTGATTCTCTCCACCTCGACCACGCTGATCACCACCAACGACCCGGTGAAGATCGCCGAGGACTACGCCTATCTCCAGCACCTCGCGGACGGACGCGTCGACCTGATGATGGGCCGGGGCAACACCGGGCCGGTCTACCCCTGGTTCGGTCAGGACATCCGTCAGGGCATACCGCTCGCGATCGAGAACTACGCGCTCCTCCACAGGCTGTGGAGGGAGGACGTGGTGGACTGGGAGGGCAAGTTCCGTACGCCGCTCCAGTCCTTCACCTCGACCCCGCGCCCGCTGGACGGCGTACCCCCGTTCGTCTGGCACGGCTCGATCCGCTCCCCGGAGATCGCCGAGCAGGCCGCGTACTACGGTGACGGGTTCTTCCACAACAACATCTTCTGGCCCATGTCCCACACCAAGAAGATGGTCGACCTCTACCGGAAGCGGTACGCGCACTACGGGCACGGGACGCCCGAGCAGGCCATCGTCGGACTCGGCGGCCAGGTGTTCATGCGCAAGAACTCGCAGGACGCGGTCGACGAGTTCCGCCCGTACTTCGACAACGCGCCGGTCTACGGCCACGGGCCCTCGCTGGAGGACTTCAGCGAGCAGACCCCGCTGACCGTGGGCTCCCCGGCGCAGGTCATCGAGCGGACGCTCGGCTTCCGCGAGGCGGTCGGGGACTATCAGCGCCAGCTGTTCCTGATGGATCACGCCGGACTGCCCCTGAAGACCGTGCTGGAGCAGCTCGACATCCTCGGCGAGGAGGTCGTTCCGGTACTGCGCAAGGAGTTCGCGAACCTGCGGCCCGCCGGTGTGCCGGAGTCCGCACCTCTGCACCCCGCCGTCACCACCGCACGTAAGGAGGCATGACGATGACCACACGGAAACTGGTGGCCGTGTCCGCCGGACTGAGCGTGCCCTCGTCGACCCGTCTGCTGGCGGACCGTCTGACGGAGGCGGTACGCGGGTCCCTCGGCGAGTCCCTCAGCGGGACGGGATCCGGGGCCGGGACCGGGGCGCCGGCCGGGAACGGCTCCGGGGCTCCGGCCGGGGACGGGGTCGAGGTCCGGGTGGTGGAGCTGCGCGAGCTGGCGGTGCCCATCGCCAACCACCTGGTCACCGGGTTTCCCTCCCCCGATCTGGAGGAGGCGATCGACGCGGTGACGGAGGCGGACGGGCTGATCGCGGTCACGCCGGTCTTCACGGCCTCGTACAGCGGGCTCTTCAAGTCGTTCTTCGATCTGATCGAGCCCGAGGCGCTGAGCGGGAAGCCGGTGCTCATCGGGGCGACCGGTGGCACGGCCCGGCACTCGCTGGTGCTGGAACACGCGCTGCGGCCGCTGTTCGCGTATCTGCGGGCCCTGGTCGTACCGACGGCCGTGTACGCGGCGTCGGAGGACTGGGGCGGCTCGGGCGATCCGCTGACGGACACCCTGCCGGTACGGATCTCCCGCGCGGGCGAGCAGTTGGCGCGGCTGATGACCGGTACGCGGGGCGCGGGTGACACCGCCGGTGCAGGGGCCGCGGGCTTCGGTGCCGGGGACTTCGGGGCCCTGGACTTCCGTGCCGCGGGCTTCGGCACCGCGGGCTCGGGCTCGGAAGCCGGTGCCGGTGCTGGTGCTGGTGCGGAAGCCGGCTCCAGGGCCGGGGCCGGAACGGGTGCGGGCGGCGACGGGGGCCGGGCGAAGGCCCCGGTGGCCGCCCCGCAGCTGAGCTGACGGCCGGGGCGGGGGCCTGAGGGAAACGTCCGACGGCCCCCGGGCCAAGGGCCCCACGCCCCGGGCCCACGCCCGCCGACCCGCCACGCAGGGCACAGGGGACCTACGCAGGGCACGGACGGCGCCTCCACGGGGCACGGGAACCCCCGCCGCCCCAGGCCCCCGGGCCAAGGGCCCCAGCCCCGTGCCCACGCCCGCCGACCCCGCCAGGCGCGGGCGCCCCCTCCGCCGGGCACGGGGACCTCCGCCGGGCCGGGGAAACCTCCCCCACCGCGCCCCTCGCGTACCGTCCCCCATGCCGTACGCGAGGCGGCCCGGCCGGGGCCCGGACCCCGTCCGACCTGGGCAGGGGCAATTCGGGGGCAATTACCGTGTGCCGACTGTCAGTGCCGTCTCCTATCGTCTAGGGCATGACCCCTGCACTGATCGGGCGCGACCACCCCGCGGGCGTACTCCTGACCGGGATCGACCGGGCGACGGAGAGCCACGGGGGCCTTGTGCTGGTCACCGGAGAGGCAGGGATCGGCAAGACCTCGCTGGTCACCCACGCGGCCGACGAGGCACGGCGGCGCGGGGCGCTCGTGCTGGGCGGTTCCTGCTGGGACTCCGAGAGCGCGCCGGGCTACTGGCCGTGGGTCCAGGTCGTCCGGGGGCTGCGACGCGGCACGAGCGCGGAGGAGTGGGCCGACGCCGAGAAGGCGACGGGCGGGCGGCTCGCCACCCTGCTCGGCGAGGACCCCAACGGCCGCGGCGAGGGCGGCGAGAGCTTCGCCATGTACGACGCGGTGACGACGGCCCTGGTCACGGCGTCGCAGCGGCGGCCCGTCGTGGTTGTCCTGGACGATCTCCACTGGGCGGACCCCGCCTCTCTCAAACTCCTCGAATTCGCCGCGCAGCACGCGTGGTTCGAGCGTCTGCTGCTGATCGGGACCTATCGGGACGCCGAGGTGGAGACCGCCGACCACCCGCTCCAGGAGCTGATCGTGCCGCTCGCCGCGCGTGCGGCGACGAATGTGACCCTGACCGGTCTCGGGCGGGACGAGGTGGCCGCCCTGCTCACGACGATCGCGGGCTCCGAGCCGGAGTCCGTCATGGTGGACGAGGTCCACCGCCGCAGCGGGGGCAATCCCTTCTTCGTGGAGCAGACCGCCCGTATCTGGAGCAGCGGCGCCCCGGTCACCACCGTCGCGCCGGGGGTGCGGGAGGCGGTGCGGCGGCGGCTCGCGCTGCTGCCCGAGGCGGTGGGCGGGCTGCTGGAGACGGCGGCCGTGCTGGGCCGTGAGTTCCACCGCCAGGTGCTCGCGGCCGTCGCCTCCGCGCCCGTACCGCATGTCGACCGGCTGCTGAGCCGCGCGGTCGCCGCCAGGCTGGTGGCCGTGCGGGACGGCGGCCGGTTCGCGTTCGCCCACGACCTCGTCCGGGAGACGCTGTACGACGCCCTGGACGAGCCGCGCATCCGCGACGCCCACGCCTCGGTCGTACGGGCCCTGGACGACGCCCCGGCGCTCAGCGGCCACGTCCTGCCCGCCGACCTCGCGCGGCACGCGTATCTGGCCGGCGGGGAGCTGGAGCGCGCCCAGCGGGTCGACCTGCTGATGGCCGCGGCCCGGGACGCGAGCGGCAGGCTGGCGTCGGAGGAGGCCATCGGCCACTACCGGCGGGCTCTGGAGGCCAGCGGGGACGACTCCCGCCGGGCGGCCCTGATCTCCCTCGATCTGGGCAGCCATCTGCTCCACCACGGTGAGAGGGAGGAGGCGTGGGACTGCTACGAGCGGGCGATCGCCCTCGCCCGCGAGGTGGGGGAGCCCGGGCTGCTCGCCCGGGTCGCCATCAGCGTCCACCAGCACTGCTTCTCCCCCGAGGACGCCCTCAGGATGACGGAGCGCAGCGGCGAACTGCTGCGGGAGGCGCACCGCGCGCTGATCGGCGGTGGAGAGAGCGGGAAACCCGAAGAGAGCGGAGAGAGCGAAGAAAGCCGCCAGAACGGGAAGAGCGGGGAGAGTCGAGAGAACGGGGAGAACGGGGAGAGGCTGGCGGGTCTCACCCCCGAGCAGATCGCCCAGGACCTCGCCGTCCGGACGACCGCGCTGGCCCGGGACGAGGGCGACGACGACGCGCTCTCCTTCGCCCTGTGGGCGAGGCACGACTCGATCTGGGGACTCGGCACGGCGACGGAGCGGCTCACGCTCACCGACGAAATGGCCACCGTCGCCCGCCGCACGGGCAACCGCGACATGGAGCTGCACGCCTCCTCGATGCGCTGGGTCACCCTGCTGGAGCTGGGCGACCCGCGCTATCTCGACCAGGTGCGGGCCTTCGCCACCCTCGCCGAACGGAGCGCGCTACGCCGGTTCGAGCTGGCGAGAGCCGTGGACCTCTCGCTGGTCGCGGCTCTCAACGGCCGGTTCACCGAGGCGATGGACCTGCTGTCGGAGACCGGCTGGGGCCCTGTCGAGGAAGGCGCGTTCGGCTATGTGACGGCGCAAATGCAGTGGTCGCTGTTCATGGTGCAGGGGCGACTGGACGAGGCCCGGACCGTGCTCGACGGGCTGGACGGACGGGACGGCGCCACCCACCCCTATCCCCAGCTGCTCGCCGGACTGACCGCCGTCGAGCGCGGTGACACGGCCCTGGCCCTGCGGCTCTCCGATGAACTGTCCGCCCTTCCCGGGCGGCTGCCCCGGCTGTTCGCCCCGCTGGAGATGCGGCTGCGGGCCCAGGTCGCGGCGGCGGCGGGCGACGAGACCCGTATCGAGGCGGCCCGCGCCGCCTTCACCCCGTACGCGGGACAGTGGGTGATCTCGATCTACGGCTGTGACATCAGCGGGCCCGTCGATCTCTGGCTGGGCCTGCTGGACGCGGCCCAGGGCCGCCGGGACGCGGCCGTGACCGCGCTGACGGCGGCTTACACGTCGGCCGACCGGCTCCGTGCGCGGCCCTGGTCGATCCGGGCACGCGCGGCTCTGGCCAGGGTGCTGGGCCCCGACGCACCCCCGGATCTGACGGAGGATCTACGGCGGTCCGCCGAGGAGTTGCGTCTGACCCCGTTGCCGGCCCATCGCGACGACTTCTTCGGCGGAGCGGGGGTGCCCGGTGCGGCCTCCGGCGAGGCCGCCCGGCAGGATCCGGCCTCCGGCGGCGCGGCGTCCGCTGTAACGGGCCCTGGGGGACCGGCCGTCGGTCCCGCCACTCGGGGTGTGACCACTTCGCCCGTAGGCGCCATGGGTCCCGCGGCGGGGGCCCGTGCCGTGGAAGCCGCCATGGCGGGCCGCCCGGGAGGTCAGGACGGGGGCCCGACGGTACCCGGCCGGGCCGCCGGGGTGGGGGGATCCGGCCGGACGGCCGGGCACGACGGCGGGCCGACGACACAACCGGCCGTCGCGGCACCGCAGTTCCGGCGCGACGGCACCGTATGGGCGCTGGCGTTCCAGGGCCGGTCGGTCCATGTCCCGGACGCCAAGGGCCTGCGGGACCTCCACACCCTGCTGGCCCACACGGGCGAGGAGCTGTCCGCGGTGTCCCTGCTCGCCCCGGAGGGCGGTGAGACGGTCGCCGCGGCCCGTCGCTTCGGCGGAGACCCGGTGCTCGACGAGGAGGCCAAGACCCGCTACCGGCAGCGCCTGGAGCAACTGGACGAGGAGATAGACCGCGCCGCCGAGCGGGGGGACGACCGCCGTGCCGCGGAGTACAGCCGCGAACGGGAGGCGCTGCTCGACGAGTTGCGTACGGCCGCCGGTCTGGGCGGCCGCACCCGCCGCCTGGGCGACGAGGCCGAGCGCGCCCGTAAGACGGTCACGGCCCGAATCCGCGACACCCTCCGCAAGCTGGACACACTCCACCCCGAACTGGCCGCGCACCTACGGGATTCGGTGACGACGGGTGCGTACTGTGCCTACCGCCCGGCGACCCCGCTCGACTGGCGGCTGTCCCGCTGACGGACAGGGGGCGGGGCCAGGCACGGACCGGACGGGCACGGGCCCGACGCCCCCGGACAAGGCGACCCCAGGTACGAACGGACCAGCGCCCGAACGGGACGGGTACGAGACGGGTACGAGACGGGTACGGGACGGGTACGAGACGGGTACGAGACGGGTACGGGACGGGTACGAGACGGGTACGAGACGGGTACGGGACGGGTACGGGACGGGTACGGGACGGGTACGGCGCGGGCCGACCGGGGCCGGAATGGGCTCGGGCACCAACGGACCGGCGCCCGGGTGGACCCGGGCCTCGGACTGACCGCGCCAGCATGGACACGAGCACACATGGGCCCCCCGGACAGACCGGGCCCAGGCCAGGACACACCAGGGCCCGGACACCCCGAGCACAAACGGACCACCGCCGGGACCGACCGGCGCCTGAAGGGACCCGGCGAGACGGAACCTGCGCCCGGACAGGCAGGGCGAAGACGAACCTGCGCCCCGACGGACCGGGCCTCAGAGCGACGGGCGCCAGAGTGACCGGCGCCAGAGCAACCGCACCCGGCGGTCCCGGACCGGACAGACCCGGGCCCGCCAACCACAGGCCCCAACAGACCGGTACCCGGCCCCCGCCGGTACCCGGCACCCCGCGCCCGAGCAGCCCGGTTGTACCAGGCCGCCGACCCCGTACGGGTTCAGACCGGCACCACATCCGCGACCACACAGGCGACATTGTCCGGGCCGCCCGCGTGATGGACGAGGGCGATCAGTTCCGTCACCGCCTCCTCAGGGTCCCGGACCTCTTCGAGGACCCGTCGTACCTCGTCGTCCGCCACCACCGTGAACAGTCCGTCCGAGCACAGGAAATAGCGGTCTCCGGCCCGTGCCTCCCGCAACCGCAGATCCGGACGGGCCGGGCCGTCGCCACCGTCCAGCGCGCGCAGCAGCATCGCCCGCTGGGGGTGGGACGCGGCCTCCTCCTCGGTGAGACTGCCGTCGTCGATCATCGACTGGACAACGGTGTGATCATGGGTGATCCGGAAGAACTCCCCGTCGCGCAGCAGATGCGCGCGCGTGTCGCCGATATGGACGAGGGCGAGCCGGGAGCCGTGCAGCAGCAGCGCGGTGAGGGTCGTACCGGAGGAGCCCGCGAGGCCGTTCACGGCGGAGTTGGCGCGCAGGGCCGCGTCCTCCAGGGCGTTGAGCAGATCCCCGGCCCGTACCTCCGGGTCCCCCGGCAGCGGGGTGTCGGCCAGTTCGCTGAGCGCTCCGACGGCGGCGGCACTGGCGGGGGCGCCTTGCTCGCCGTAGCCGTCGGCGACGGCGAGGAGTTGCGAGGTCGCGTACACGGCGTCCTGGTTGGTCTCGCGGACGAGACCTCGGTCGGTGCGTGCCGCGTAACGGATGGCGAGAGAGGGCGTGGTGGTGATGGCGTTCTCCTTGTTCGGGAGCCGGCCGGTGCGGGACCGGCCGGCCAGCTGATCGGCGAGGAAGAGCGCCAGGTCGCGACGGGCCGATGTATCCGCCTCCACCCGCGTCCAGTACGCCCGGACCAGCCGGGCGGCGGCCCGCGGATCCCGCTCGTACAGATCGCAGACCTCGCTGACGCGGGCCAGGGGCATCCCGATCCGCCGCAGCCATGCGACAAGCCGGGCCCGCTCCAGCTGGGACACGTCGTAGTAGCGGTAACCGGTGTGCTCGTCGACACGGGCCGGAGGCAGCAGGCCCAGCTCGTCGTAGCGGCGCAGCGCCTTCGCGGACAGCCTGGACGCGCGGGCGAACGCCCCGATGGTCAGCCGGGCCGAACGGGCCGAACGGCTATCCGGGCCTTCAAGGCCCGGACGACCGCTCCCGTCGGGCCGAGCGCCGGGACCGGACGATCGCAGACCCGGGCCCAGCGGATCTCCGGAGCCCGGGAAATCCGGGATGCCCAGCGGGTTCACAGGAGCCTGCGGGTCCATATGGGCCCGCCGGTCCGCCTCCACCGCTTCGTCCTGGCCGTCGGCATCACGCACGGAAACCTCCTCGCGCCGGGTCGTTCCTCCCGGCCGCATCGATGCTGGAGCCTCCCCCGGGGTCAAGGTCAACCCGCCCACCGCCACGGCCGACGGTCCCACCCCGGCTCCGGCCGACCGGCTCCGCAAACACCCCGCTCGCCGGACACCGGCCTCGCCACCCCGCGAGGCCCTCCGCGACGCCCTCCGCCCGACCCAGCCCCAACCCTGCCCCCGACCCGGCGCCCCTGCCGCTGCCCCTGCCCCTGCCCCTGCCCCTGCCCCTGCCGCAAGGAACAGAGCCCGGGACCCCGTACGCCGGCCCCGCCGGGGACGGTAACCGCACTCCACACCCCCTGCCCGGCGCCGGAGAACCGAACGGCAGCGCGGGCCGAACGACGGCGGGAGGACGACCGGCACCGGGAGACCGAACGGCGGCGGGGCGTCCTCGGCCGATTCAGCCGAAGACGCCCCGCCGCCTACCGTGCACATCAGTTCACTTGCGGTTGTAGAGCCGCATCGTGATCGAACCGAAGACGATCACGAACAGCGCACCCCACCCCAGCGTCCAGGCGATGTCCGCCGTCGGCCACTCGCCCGCCATCAGCTCCCGTACCGCCGTGGAGACATGGGTGACCGGGCTGTTGTTGACGAACGCCTGGAGCCAGCCCGGCATGGTCTTCGGGTCGACGAAGACATTGCTCAGGAAGGTCAGCGGGAAGATCACCATCATGCTGACGCCCATCACCGACTTCTCGGAGCGCAGCAGCAGCCCGAACATCGTCCAGACCCAGGAGAAGCAGAAGGCGAAGACGACCAGCAGCGCGACACCGAGGACCACACCGATGAACCCGCCGTCCGGCCGGTAGCCGATGATCATGCCGACGATCATCATCACCAGCGAGGCGATGAGATACCGGACGACGTCCCCGAGGAGATATCCGACCATCGGGGCCGGCCGCCAGATCGGCAGCGTACGGAACCGGTCGAAGACGCCCTTCGCGATGTCCGTGTTGACCGCGACACCCGTGTACATCGTGATCATCACGATGCTCATGGTCAGGATGCCGGGCAGCAGGAACTGGATGTACTCCTGGGTGGAACCGGCCAGCGCCCCTCCGAAGAGGTACGTGTACATCAGCACCATCATGATCGGGAAGGCCGTCACATCGAAGAGCTGATCCGGCACATGCTTGATCTTGAGCATCGCGCGCCAGCCGAAGGTGACCGACGCGGAGAGCGCGCTCGGGCGCGGTGGTCGCTCCTTGCTGACCAGCAGGGCCGCGAGATCCTCCGCCTTGGGGGCGTCGAGAACGATGTCGTCGATGTCCTTGGTGGTGGTCGCGGTGCTCATGCGGCCGTTCCCTTCTTGTCGGTGAGGGCGAGGAAGACCTCGTCCAGGCTGGGCTGTCCCAGCGCGAAGTTGTCGACGGTGATTCCGGTACGGGCCAGCTCGGCGAGTGCCCGTGCGGCCTGCTCGGCAGCGCCCACATCGCTGCCGTGGCCGTTGACCCTGGCGGTGAGGGCGAGCGGGTCCGAGTCCAGCTGGACCTCGGCGCCGAGCGCAGAGGTGAGGATCTTCTCCGCGTCGGGCCGCTGGGCCGCGTCACGCAGCCGCAGATGGACCGCGCCGGAGCCGACGGACGCCTTGAGTTCGCCCTTGGTGCCCTCCGCGATCACCTTGCCGTGGTCGATCACGGCGATACGGGACGCCAGCTGATCGGCCTCGTCCAGATACTGCGTGGTCAGCAGCACGGTCGTCCCCTGGGCGACGACCGCCCGCACGATGTCCCAGACCTGGTTGCGGCTGCGCGGGTCGAGACCGGTGGTGGGCTCGTCGAGGAAGAGCAGATCGGGGGTGTTCAGAATGGAGGCGGCGATATCGATCCGGCGCCGCATCCCGCCCGAGTAGTTCTTGATCTGCCTTCCGGCGGCCTCGGAGAGACCGAAGGCGTCGAGCAGCTGCTCGGCACGGATCCCGGCGGCGGTCTTGGAGTGGCCGAGCAGCCGTCCCAGCAGTACCAGGTTCTCCGTACCGGTGAGGTCCTCGTCGACCGATGCGTACTGCCCGGTGAGGCTGACCCGGCTGCGGACCGCGTCCGCCTCCTTGTGGACGTCCTTGCCGAAGACCAGGGCCTCGCCGCCGTCCGGCCTCAGCAGGGTGGCGAGCATCTTCACCGTGGTGGTCTTTCCCGCACCGTTCGGGCCGAGAACTCCGTACACCGTGCCGGCGGGGACGCGGAGATCGACGCCGTCGACGGCCCGGTTCTCACCGAAGACCTTCACCAGGCCCCTGGTCTCGATTGCCAGTTCTGTACTCATGCGTTGGTTTCCTTCATTTCCTCATCATCGAAATCATCGAAAATGTCTTCGGATCGGTGGCTGTGGGATGTCGACTCCCACGGACGCGAAATGTCATCGCTCGTACGGGGAAGAGCCGGGTATCCCGGACATGCGGTCGGCAGATTGACGTCTGAAGGCCGTTCAGCAGATGTACGGTCGCGCGGCGCGGGCCTCCCGCAGGGCGACCCCCCACCAGCCGAGCTGGTCGAG
This sequence comes from Streptomyces sp. NPDC051018, assembly GCF_044456085.1. Lineage (NCBI taxonomy): Bacteria > Bacillati > Actinomycetota > Actinomycetes > Kitasatosporales > Streptomycetaceae > Streptomyces > Streptomyces sp. NPDC051018. The sequence continues at coordinate 362,987 of NZ_JBITFN010000006.1, read as the reverse complement.
CATCCGCTCCGCGGCGCGGTCGCGGGCTTCACCCGGCTCGTCGAGGAGGTTGATGCCCACCCCATTGCGCAGAGTGACCGTATGCAGCTCGGTGAAGACCGAGCGCAGCTGCTCCACGGCGTAGAGACCCGAGGAGCCGTGCCCATAGCTCACGAACGCGACCGGCTTGGCGTGCCACTCATCGTAGGCGTAGTCAATGGCCTGCTTCAGTGAGGCGGGGAACGAGCGATTGTATTCGGGAGTAACGATGACGTACGCGTCGGCACCGGCCACCTGTGCCGTGAAGTCGCGGATCTCCCTCGTCGCCCGGTCCGGGTAGCGGACCGGGAAGTCGCAGTCGACCAGATCGACGACCGACAGCTCCAGCTCCGAACGCCCCCCGGCCAGCTTGGTGAACCAGCGGCCGATCTCGTCCCCGATACGCCCTTCACGTGTACTCCCGATGATCACGGCGACACGCAACGGCGACATCTCCCGCCCCCGGGGCTCCTCCATGGCGCGCCTCCTCCTTCGATTCCCGTCGTCCGTTTCCGGTCGGCGGGATTCCTGTCGTTCTTCCCGGATCCCGATGTCCGGCGTTGCCCTTCACACCAGAGGCGCGAGATGCCGACGCGCGGTCGCCAGATCTGATCTGGCAACCGCGCAGGATGAAAGAACCGCAGGTCGGAACGGGTCGGGTCGAGTCAGGTCACAGGAAAGAACGCCCAAGGGCATGCCCTGGCCCTCGCGCATCCAGCGAGGACCAGCGCCAGTCCTCACGCAACCGGCGAGAGGGTGCGCTAGTCCTCGTGCACATAGAAGGCATAGAACGAGGCCACGCCCGTGACGAGGGCGAAGATCAGCCCCATCCACACGGACTGAAGCACGCTGGCGCCGGTCAGGCTGTGGAGAAACCCGACCGCCATACCGCACAGTGCGCCGTACGCGGTGGCGCGCACCTCGCGTATGAGGGCGCCCTGGATACGGCCGAGGCCGTACGCGACGGCGGTGAAGACGATGCCCGCGACCACTCCGTAGAGCACATCCCACCAGTTCAGAGCCTCGCCGGTGCGGCGGAGGAAGCCGGCGTAGAAGCCGAAGAGCGTGCCCAGGGCAAGGGGGATCGCCCAGGTGAGAGATCCACGGTGCCGGGTGGCCATCGTTGCTGGAGCGGCCATGGCGGGGTACTCCTTCCCTCTCCTGTCCTTTCCCTTCAGGGCACACCCACGGCCCCACCCCGGCAAGTCGTACGGCCCCGAGGGCGACCGCCACCACGGCCGGGGGCGCGGCACCGCACCGCGGGGGGGGCTCGAGGCCGCCCGGCCTGAACCACAGGACCTTCCGGCCGGGTACAGGACGACGGCGCCGGGCCCGGGACTCACGCCGGGACTCACGCCGGGACTGAAGCCGTGACTCAAGGGAGGGCGCACCGACGGCTACGGACACCCGGTACGGCACCCCGCCCGAGGGTCCTGCCCCGGGCTTCCGCCCGGGAAGTCGCCGGGGGGACTGCCCCGGGCCGCCCCGCCTCCGACATGCCCAGAAGAGCCCAGTCGGCCGCACACCGCTCGCGCCCCGGCCGTGGCCCGCGTTCCCTGGAGGGGTGCGGAGCTTCTTCTCAACAGTGCTGATAGTCCTCGTCGCCCTGCTCACCCCCCTGAGCGCGCTCGCGGTCTGGGCGGACCGGGAGATCGGAGACACCGACGGATATGTTTCCGCGATGGCCCCCCTGGCCTCCAACAGCGCCATGGAGAACGCGGTCGCCGACCGCATCACCGACGAGGTGATGAGCCAGCTCGCCTCCTCGCCCGCCCAGGACGGCCTACGGGATCTGGTGCATGACGCGGTGCTCTCCTTCGCCGGGACGGACGCGTATCGGACCGCGTGGAACACGGTCAACCAGGCCGCCCACACCGCAGTGGAGAAGGCACTGACCAGCCATAACGGCGATACGGCGAGTATCGATCTCGCTCCCGTGATCGAACAGCTGAAGTCCCAGCTGAGCGCGGACGGCGTACCGTACGCACACCAGATCCCGGTAGGGAACGCGCGGATCACGATCCTCGATTCCGACAGGCTGGGCGCGGCGCGCGAGGTGTTCGACACCCTCCAGGTCGCGGGGATCTGGCTTCCGCTGGCCACCCTGCTGCTGGCGGTACTCGCCCTTTCCCTCGCCCCTCAGCGGTTTCCCGCTCTCGCGCTCGCCCTCGCGGGGGGCGGCCTGCTGCTGCTTCTCACGATCACCCTCACCCGTGGCCTGACCCTCGATGACCTCCCCGCCGGTGTGAACCGCCCAGCCGCGCACGCGGCCTTCGACGCGCTGACCTCGACATTGCGGGTGACATCGTGGTGGCTGATGGGTGTCGGCGTCTCGGTGGCGGCCCTGGGGCTCCGGCACAGGCGCCGCCGGGCCCTGGTCCCCGCCCCGGCCTGACCCACCTCCCACCAGCCCCACGCGCGGGACCTCAGACTCCCTCGCGGGTGTTTCACGTGAAACCTCACCGCAGCCCTCCCCCACCCCATGCCTACGGGCCGCTGGCTGCCACCGTATGAGGCCGTCGGCTTCTGAACCGGGCCCGGTTCGCCGGGGCCCGTCTCCCCCAGCCCCGCCCCCTGCGCCGGAGGCCGGGTGGCGGGCACCGGCTACCGTCACCCCATGCCCGACTTCCTCGTCCCTCACCCCCGTACCAGCACCGCCGTCCTCCTCGCCTCCGCCGCCGCTGACCGTGGGCTCCATGTCATCGCCGAGGCCGGGACGGGGCCGGAGGTGCACTGGTACGGCGGGCCGCTCGCCGCCCGGCGGGCGGGGGTCAGGGAGCGGCTGGGGGTCGGACTGCTGGAGCCCCGTGACGAGTGGCTCAGTACCCTGCCGTACGAACTCACCCGCCGCCGAGTCGCTCTGGCGACGCTCGCGGACGCCTGGGCTCTGGAGGGCCCCGCGTTCGTCAAACCGCCGTCGGACAAGTCAGTGCCCGCCGCCGTGTACGCGACGGGCCGCGAGCTGCCGCGTGAGGGCGAGCGCATCGGCCCCGGCACCCCCGTGCTGATCAGCGATGTCGTCGAGTTCACCGCCGAGTACCGGCTCTTCGTACTGGACGGCGAGGTGGTCACCGGCAGCCGCTACGCCGTGTACGGGCGGCTGGACCCCGGCCCGCTCACCCCGGGCGCACGGGACTTCGGGCGCCGGCTGCTCGACACCGCCGGGCGCACCCTCCCGAGCGCGGTGGTCGTCGACATAGGCCGCCTGGCCGGTGCCGGTGACCTCCACGGAGACGACGGCAACGGCCGGCAGAGGGCCGGCGGACACGGAGACGGCGCAGACGCAGCCGACCACGACGGATGGGACCACAGCGGTCATGACCCCGACCGCGCCGACGACGGCAGCTCCCTCGGCGTCAGGTCCCGCAGCGTCAGATCCAGCGGCGGCAGATTCTCCGACGGCAGGTCCGACGGCGTTTCCGGCGGCGAGCACTGGGCGGTCGTGGAGGCGAACATGCCATGGTTCGCGCATAGTTACGCGGCTCTCCCCGACCGTGTCCTCGATGTCGTCCTGCGCGCCTCCGGCCCCCGCCACCGGGTCGCCCCGAGGGACGTACCGTTTCTGAGGTGAGCCACCCGCCCGATCGCCGCCCCGGCGCGCGGTCGCTCCGAGGCGGGGCGAGTTCGCCCCGGACGCACTCGCGAACCGTCGGTGCATCCCTTGCTCCACGGGCCGGGCGGCACCGCTGAGGTGCGCGTTCCGGATACGGCGAGTGGACGCCACGGCCGTTGGAGCAGGAACGATGTCGGGGAGACTGACGTCATCACAGTGAAGACGAAAGCCGGAAGACCAAGCCGATGGTGACATGGCCGCGCGGCCGGATGGACCGGCGCGGCGGGGCCAGGACACCGCGGTGACATACGTACACGGATCGGTTCACGAGGACACCGGGCCCCAGACCCGGAGCCCGACCCGGCCGTGTGACTCGGAAGATCGACCCGACGCCCGGAGGCCGGTTGTGGACAGCGCCATCTCGACAGCGGCACCCGCCGCCCGGCCGACGGCCCCTGTGCGCCGCCGGGGCGGCCGGGCCGCCGCCGTCTGGCTCGCGGTTCTGCTGCTGATCGTGCCGACCGCGGTCGTGGCATGCCGGGTGGCGGACACCGATGCCGTCACCCCGGTCCCCCAGCTGCTGGCCTTCCTCCCCTGGCTGCTGCTGCCCGCCGGGGCCGCCCTGCTGCTGACGCTCCTCGCCCGCTGGCGCGCGGGTCTGATCTGGGCGGCGGCGGTGCTCGGAGTCACCGGCTGGTTCGTCCGGCCGTACGACACCGGGCTGGCGGACGACCCGCCCGGCCGGGTCGTCGCCGACCTCGAAGTCCTCACGTCGAACGTGGAATTCGGCAACGGCACGGACGGACTGATAGCGACGATCAAGCGCGAGAAGCCCGATCTGGTCTTCGTCCAGGAGTGCGCGGCCGAGTGCTCGGAAGGGCTCGCTTCCCGGATCCCCCGGGCCGACTACCCCTACCGCAATGTCGTCGAGGGCGATCTGGCCTATGGCTCGGCCATCCTCAGCAAGTATCCCCTGCGCAAGGCCCCCGGGATCGAGTCCACCCTCGCGATGCCGGGCTCGGTGACCGAAATCGCGGGCCAGGAGGTCCACCTCCAGCTGGCGCATCCGCTGCCGCCGATCCCCAGCGGCGTCGACGACTGGCGCAGGGAACTGGGTCGTATGCAGGAGTACGCGGCCGAGGTGAAGGGCTCCGCGGCCATCGTCGCGGGAGACTTCAACGCCTCCCAGGACCATGCCGCCTTCCGCCGAATAATGGACGCGGGAGCCCTGCGCGACGGCGCGGCGCTCGGCGGCGCCTCCCGCACCCCGTCCTGGCCGACATCCGTGGGCCGCCCCCTGGGCACCCAGATCGACCATGTGCTGATCAGCGAACAGTTCTCGGTCACCAAGGCACGGTTCCTGGAACTGGCCGACACGGACCACCGCTCCCTGCTCGTGGAACTGGAGCTCCACGGCGAGGACTGACATCGCCGAGGGGGACGTGCCGGGGGTGACGTTACCGAGGGGTGGTGCCACACCGCATCACTCGACACATGAGGTGACCGGATCAGTGAGGTGACCGGACCAGGGAGACCCGAACGACCATCAAGACCCGACCGGGACGGCTGTCCCCGCCCGAGTGGCTGCTCATCAGCCTCCGGCCGCAGTCCGCCCCCGTGCCGTGGGCCGCGGTCGGCCGGGCGGGGGTGGCGCTCACCGTACCGCTCGCCGCGGGCCTGGCAGTGGGTCAGCCGGTGTACGGCGCGCTGGTGTCGATGGGTGCGCTGTCCGGCGTGATCAGCGACACCGCCGACGCGTACCGGCTGCGGATCTTCAATATCGCCGTCCCGCAGCTCTTCGGCGCCATCGGAGTCACCCTCGGCACCCTGGTGTACGGGGAGGGCTGGCTCGCGGTCGCCGTGCTGACCCTGGTCGCCCTGGTCTCCGGAATGATCTCGTCGATCGGTGCGGTCGCCTCCGTCTCCGGACTGCTGCTCCTGCTCAACGCGGTGGTGGGCGCGGGGCTCGCGATGCCGTCCCCCTGGTGGAAGGCCCCGCTGCTGCTGACGCTCGGCGGACTGTTCGTGCTCCTGCTGACCCTGCTGGGCTGGCCGTTGCGCGGGCGGCTGCCGGAGCGGGCCGCCGTCGCCGAGGCGTATCGCGGTGTCGCCGGTCTCTTCCGGGCGGCGGGCACCGAGGCGTACGGGGAGAAGCGGCAGGCCGTGACGGAGTCGCTCAACACCGCGTACGACCTGATCCTCGCGCACCGCGCCCGCGATCACGGGCGGCGCGGCCCCCTTGTCGGGCTGCTCGCCCAGCTCAATGTGCTCATTCCGCTGGTGGAGGCCGCGGCGGCGGCGCATCTGTACGGCCGGGCCTCCCGGAGCCCCGAGATCGCCGACGCGGTGGAGGAGTTGGGGGCGGCGGTCGCCGAGAGCCGGGACGAGGTGCCCGATCTATCGGGGCTGCCCCGGCCGGAGGGCCCCGCAGACCGTGCCGTCGAGGCCGCGCTCCGGCACGCGGCGGCCGTGGTCCACAGGGCCGAGCCCGATCCGTACGACACGGCCGACGACCGGCTCGGGCGGCCCGCCGCGCCAAGGATCCGTTTCCGGAGCGCGGCGCGGGCGCTGCTGTTCTCCGAGGGGTCCTGGCGTTACGGGCTGCGGCTGGCGCTGTGCGTGGGGCTGGCGCAGGCTCTGGTGTCGCTGGTGGCCGTGCCCCGGTCGTACTGGGTCGCGCTCACCGTCACCTTTGTCATGAAGCCGGACTTCGGTTCCGTGTTCTCCCGGGCGGTGCTGCGTGCGCTCGGCACGGCGGCGGGCCTCCTGGTGGCGGCGGCCGTGCTCGCGGAGGTGCCGCGCGGTTGGTGGGACGTGCCGGTGATGCTGGTGCTGGCGGCGCTGATCCCGGCGTTCTCGGCGAAGGGGTACGCCTTCCAGACCGCGGCGATCACCCCCGTCATCCTGCTGCTCTCCGACATCCTCAGCCACGAGGGCTTCGGTCTGGTGGTGCCACGGCTCCTGGACAGCCTCATCGGCTGTGGGATCGCCCTGGTCGCGGGCTATCTGCTGTGGCCCGAGAGCTGGCACACCCGGATCGGGGACCGGCTCGCGGCGGCGGTGGAGGAGATCGCGGGGTATGTGGCGTACGCGTTCGATCCCCGGGGCGATCAGGGGGAGCGGGTTCGGCGGCGACGGCGGATCTACCGCGATCTGTCGTCCGTACGGTCCGAGTTCCAGCGCGCCCTGACCGAACCCCCGCCGGTCGGAGCCCGGGCCGCCGCCTGGTGGCCCCTCGTGGTCGCCGTCGAACGCATCGTGGACGCGACGACAGCGGCCCGGGTCCGGGTCGACCACGGTGCGAAGGCACCCTCCCCAGAGGAGGTCGCCGAGGTGGAGCGGGAGCTGAGAGGGCTGGCACGGGGGGTGCGGAGCAGCGAGACCCTGGTGGAGGTACGGGCGGTGCTGGCGGGCGAGGAGGAAGGGGTGCTCGCACCACTGAGACACGAGGTGACGGCGGCGCGGGCGATCGCGTCCGGGTAACCGGGCCGATGAGCCGGACGGCCCGTAGGCCCCGGACCCGCCCGGAGCGAGACCTCCCCACCGGCTCACACGAGCCGGGGCGCCCGCCCGCGCGCCGACGGCTGCTCCGGACGGCTCCCGGCGACTCCGGCCCGGGTTTCCTGGCTCAACCGGGATCAGCGGTCGAGCGACGACACCGGGGGCGACAGCCGGCGTCCGAGTCGGCGCCCGGCAGCGGCGCCAGGGTCACCGGACGACACCGGAGCGTCCGGCCGGCACAGGGGTCACCGGCGCCCGGCACAGGGGTCACCGGCGCCGGGCGGGCCGGGCTACTGGTTGCCCTGGAGGCGTTCCAGTTCGCGGCGGTCGCGTTTGGTGGGGCGGCCCGTGCCGCGGTCGCGGACGGCGATGGGGGCCGTGAACTCCCTGGGCGGGGGCGGCGGGCTGTTGTCCACGTAACACTGGACGGCCACCGGCGCGCCCACCCGCTTGCGCACGATCCTGGAGACGACGACGAGCCGCTCGCGCCCCGCGTGGAAGAGACGTACCTGGTCACCCGGGCGCAGGGTGTGGGCGGGTTTGACCCGGTCGCCGTTGACGCGCACATGGCCCGCCTTACAGGCGGACGCGGCCTGGGAACGGGTCTTCGTCAGACGTACGGACCAGATCCAGGCGTCGACGCGTACGGACTCACCTGCCGGTGTGGACGAACCCTGTGCAGCCATGCTCCCGACTCTACGACCCGCACGGCGAAGGGGCGGAGGAAATATCCCCCGCCCCTTCGGAACCCGTCCCACCGGGCCCAGCCCCACCGGAACCGGGAGCCCGAGAGTTCCGGAGCCCCGGGAGCCGGAACCCGGGAAGCACGGGACTCGGAGCACCGGAGCACCGGAACCCGGGAAGCCCGGGGCCCCGAAAACCCCGGGAGCCCGCCCCCGGAGCTTTCCGGGGGCGGGCTCCCGTCAGGGGAATCAGGCGCCGATGTCGCGGCCGTCCTTGCGCCAGACGGCGACGACCGACGGACGGACGATCCGGCCCGGTCCGTCGGGCCAGGCACTCGCGGGCTTCTCGACGGACGCACCGTCCAGCTCACCCGGGTGCTGCACCGCCACCAGGACACGGCGCTCCTGGATGATCGGCCCACAGGTCTCCGCGCCGATCGGCACGGTCAGGAACTGCTTCAGCTCACCGCGCCGCTCACCGTGGGTGGCGACACCGAAGAGGCCGTCGTGGGAGCCCAGCTTGTTGCCGTCCGTGGAGATCCACAGATTGCCGTGGGGGTCGAAGGCGACGTTGTCCGGGCAGGAGATGGGGCTGACCTTGTCCTTGGGGAAGCCCGCGAAGTAGGTCGAGGAGTCCTTCGGGTCGCCCGCCACGAGGAAGAGCCGCCAGGCGAAGCCGTCGCCCGCCGGGTCGTCCCAGTTCTCGGCCAGTTCCAGGATGTGGCCGTGCTTGTTTCCGTTGACGGGGTTGGCCTCGTCCGCGGCGGGCTGGCCCGCCTTGCCGCGGTCGGTGTTGTTCGTCAGGGCCACATAGACCCGGCCGGTGCGCGGGGACGGCTCGACGTCCTCGGGGCGGTCCATCTTGGTGGCGCCGACCTTGTCACCGGCCAGCCGGGTGAAGACGTACACCTCCTCGGCGGTCATACCGGGGACATGGGAGGTGTTGCCGGTGGCCAGCGGGATCCAGATGCCGGAGCCGTCGAACTCACCGTCGTTCGGGAGCTTGCCGCTGCCGTCGAACTCGCTCGCCGGGCTGTCGCCGGTCAGCTTGGCTACATACAGCGTGCCCTCGTCCAGCAGCGTGCGGTTGTGCTCGCGCGCCGAGCGGGAGTTTCCCTTCTTCATCGCCTTCGACGAGACGAACTTGTAGAAGTAGTCGAACCGCTCGTCGTCACCCATGTAGACGACCGGACGGCCGTCGTCGGTCAGACGCGGCTGCGCGGCCTCGTGCTTGAAGCGGCCGAGCGCGGTGCGCTTGGCGGGAACGAAGTCGGGGTCGTACGGGTCCAGCTCGACGACCCAGCCGTGGCGGTGGGACTCGTTCGGCTCCTGCCGCACGTCGAAGCGCTTGTCGAACCGCTCCCACTTGCGCTCGGACTCGCCGGAGCCGATGCCGTAGCGCTTGTCGGTGGCGCTGGAGCCGTGGGCGAAGTACTGGTTGAAGTTCTCCTCGCCGTGGAGCGTGGTGCCCCAGGGCGTGGTGCCGCCCGCGCAGTTGTTGAGGGTGCCGAGGACCTTGGTACCGCTCGGGTCCGTGGACGTCTTCAGCAGCGCGCTGCCCGCGGCCGGGCCGGTGACCGTGAAGGTGCTGGTGGCGGTGAGGCGGCGGTTGAGGTGGTGGCGGGTGACGGGCGTCAGCCCGCCCGACTTGCGCTCCTCCTCGACCACGACGACGGAGAGCCCGTGCGCGGCCCAGGCGGTCTCGACCTGCTCGCGGGTGGGATTGGCCGGGTTGTATCCCCGGAACATCAGGACCTCGTCGGTGTACTCGTGATTGGCGACGAGGAGCTGCCGGCCGCGCTCACCGTGGAGCGGGAGCAGGGAGAGGAAGTCGTTGTTGTACCCGAACTGACCCGCCTGGGCCTTCGCGGTCTGCTTGTCGGGGTTGAAGGAGGGCGCGCCGCGCAGGATGGGGTCACCCCAGCGGATGACGATGTTCTGGGTGTAGCCGCTGGGGACGGTGACCTTGTCGTCCCGGTTGGGCGCGACGGGCGTGAACCGCAGACCACGGGCGCCGTCGGAGCCGCCCTTGTCGTGACCCCGGCCATGGCCGTTCGGGCCGGCGACGGGCGCGGCGGACGCCGGGCTCCCGCCGGAACCCGCGACGGTCGCGGCACCCGCGGCGGCGGCGACCGTCACGACGGCCGCGGCGCGCACCATCGAGCGCCGGGACATGGCGGCGGCGATGATGTCACCGGAGTACTCGTTGTCGCTGGTGTTCGGGACCTCCTGGAAGCAGGCGTCACCGCAGCGGTAGCGGCAGGTGAGAGCGGAACGCCCGCCCGCGTGGGATCCGGCGTTCAACAGCGGCAGCAGCTTGCGCACTTCGTCCTCCTCCGGCGCACAACCGCGCCGACATCGTGTCGGAATATCTCCGTCCGCGACGTTAGGGGCGTACGGGTGCAATGCGGCGGACGCCGAATGAACGGCCGATGAATCCCGGACAGTCAGTAGTGCGGTCTCGGCCACGGCGACGACGGGTTCCCGGGGGAGGACGGGGGTGTCGTACAGCGGGTTACGCGCGGACGCCGGGTGGCCGCCCCTGCGGGGTCCCGCGGCGGGTGGCCGCTAACCTTACGTGTCCGCCCTGGCCGGGACACCCCAGGGACTGCTTGGCCCAAGTGCGGACATTCACCGCACTCAACTCATACGAAAGGGCTCGCACATGGGCATTCGGAGTTTGCTGCGCAAGGTGTTCGGTCGCGACCGCTCGGAGCCCAACGAGTCGGCGACAGCTTCGGTCCCGCCCCAGTCGGAGCGTACAGATTCGGCCACTGGGGGGACGGAGACGGAGTCCGCGACCACGACCGGGTCCGGGGCCGTGTCGGGGGCCGCGGCTTCGTCGTCGGGGGCAGGGGCCACGGCGTCGTCGGGACCCGAGTCCCGGTCCCGGTCCCGGGCCGGGTCCGGGACTGGGACCGCCTCCGCCTCCGCGTCCACATCCGCGTCCGCCGAAGGGGTTACGTCCACCTCGGAGTCCGGCGCGTCCTCGCCCGCGTCCCCGGTGGACCGCGCGGCGGATCTGGTCTCGGCGGCCTTCGACAACCCCCAGCCCCGCCCTCGCACTCCCTCGGTCCCCGCCCAGGCCCGCTCCGAACAGACCCCCGGCCAGACGGGCCCGGCCCCCGAGCCCCGTACGGAGCAGCCGGAGCCGACCGCCGCCGTACCGAAGCAGGAGAAGCAGGAGAAGGAGCCGGCGGCCGAGGCCGCCACCCCCGACGAGGAGGCGGCCCCCGCCCCCGCGGTCTCCACGGCTCCGGAGCCGAAGGCAGAAGCAGAAACAGCAGCCGAAACGGAAGCCGAAGCGGAAGGGGGTCAGGAGCCCGTCGTCGCGGACGAGACCGAGCCGACCGCCGCCACGGCCGACGAGCCCGCGTCCGACGTATCCGACGCCACCGTCAGCGAGCCCGAGCCCGAGGCCCAGGCCCAGGCCGCGAGCGAGCCGCCCGCCGTCGAGGCGGTCGAGGCGCCGGACGCGCCCGCGGCCACCGAGCCGGAGCCCGAGCCGGAGCAGCAGCCCGGCCCGGAAGCCCTCGCGGAGCCCGAGCAGCAGCCGGAGGCGGAGACCCCCGCCCCGGCCGATGCCGAGGACACCGCCGACGCGCCCGCCGCCCCGGGGGCCGCCGCCCCTGCCGAGGCCGACCGGGAGCCCGCCCCCACCCCCGCCCCGGACGCCGAGGCACCGGCACCGGCAGAGACCGGATCCGAGGCCGGGGCAGAGGCGACTGCGGAGGCCGAAGCGGAGGCGGAAACCCCCACCCCGGCCACCGAGCCGGAGACACCCGCCGCCACAGCTGAGCCGGAGGTGTCCGCCGCCGAGCCCGAGCCCGAGCAGCAGCCCGAGCCGGAGCAGCAGCCCGAGCCGGAGCAGCAGCCCGAGCCGGAGGTGCCTGTCACCGCCCCGGAGCCGGTCGCCGCCGTCGCCGCCGCCGAAGCGGACACCGCGCCTGCCGCGCCGGAGGGTGAGGACGAGGTGATCACCGTGACCGACGCCGACCCGGCCCCGGCCACCGAGGCCGGCGTCCCGGCCGCGCTCGCCGGGCACCACGCCGCCGCGGGAGCCGCGCTGGAGCGGGCCGGAATCGGCGGGGCGGGTGCAGGAACGGGGGCAGGCGCACCGGCACGGGCACGGGTGTATCTCGTACTCGACAGGTCGGGCTCGATGAGGCCGTACTACAAGGACGGAAGCGCCCAGCACCTCGGGGAGCAGGCACTCGCGCTCGCCGAGCGGCTGAACCCCGGTGCCCCGCTCGGGGTCGTCTTCTTCTCCACCGAGGTGGACGGGACCGGCGAGCTGAGCCTCGGCTCCTACGAGGGCCGGGTGGACGAGCTGCACGGCTCCCTCGGCCGGATGGGGCGTACGAACTACCACCTGGCCGTGGAAGAGGTGCTCGCCCTCCACGCGAAGGCCGACCCCGGGGCGCCCGCGCTCGTGATCTTCCAGACGGACGGGGCGCCGGAGTCCAGGACCGCCGCCACTGCCGCGCTGGCGGCCGCCGCGGACAAGCCGGTGTTCTGGCAGTTCGTGGCGTTCGGGGAGCACGACGCGAAGGCGTTCGACTACCTCCGCAGGCTCACGGCGGACAACGCCGCGTTCTTCCACGCGGGCCCCGCCCCGCGCGATCTGCCGGACGCGGAGCTGTACGACGGGCTGCTCGCGACCTGGCGGCCGTAGGGCGGCGGAGACCGTCCACCCGCCGGGCCACCCGCCGGGTCGGAGCGCCCGCACGGCGGGCCCGGCGCAACGCCCCCGCCGGAACCGGACCCAGTGCCGGCCCCGAAAACGGCCCCGGACCTAGAACCGGAACCGGTATCTGGGCACTCGCACGGCAGTGGCACAGTGACGGTCAGGCCCCGGCGGGGCCCGGCCGGGCCGTCACCGTGCCGCCGTGACCCTCCACGATCAACCAGCCGGCCAACGGCCGACCGGCCCGCCGACCGCCTACCGCGCGACGCCGACCGCCGACCGAGAGGCCGAGCCCGGTCCCGGCCCCGTACGACCCCGCCCCGTGGGCGCCCCACGCCCACCCCCGCCCCCACCGGCCCGCCCCCCGGCGCCCCCTGGACGCCGGGCCCGTCGGGAGGCCCTCCCCGGGCCGTTAGGATTTCGGGCATGGCGGCCACTGGATCCGAGAAGCAGGGGGCGACGAACGGCGTGCAGTCGTTCTACGTATCGACCCCCATCTACTACGTCAACGACGCTCCTCACCTGGGCCACGCCTACACGACCGTCGCAGGCGACGTGCTCACCCGCTGGCACCGCCAGCGCGGCGAGAAGGTGTGGTACCTCACCGGCACGGACGAGCACGGTCAGAAGATCATGCGCACGGCCGAGGCGAACGGTGTCACTCCCCAGGAGTGGTGCGACAAGCTCGTGGAAGAGGCGTGGAAGCCCCTCTGGGAGCATCTGGAGATCGCGAACGACGATTTCATCCGCACCACGGAGAAGCGGCACACGGACCGTGTGCAGGAGTTCGTGCAGGACCTGTACGACAGGGGCGAGATCTACCAGGGCGGGTACGAGGGCCCGTACTGCGTGGGCTGCGAGGAGTACAAGCTCCCGGGCGACCTGATCGACGGGGAGGGCGAGTACGCGGGCCAGAAGCTCTGCCCCATCCACAAGAAGCCGGTGGAGCTGCTGAAGGAGGAGAACTACTTCTTCAAGCTCAGTGAGTACGGTCCGAAGCTGCTGGAGTTCTACGAGGCCAACCCGGGCTTCATTCAGCCGGAGTCCGCGCGCAACGAGGTCGTGAACTTCGTCAAGCAGGGCCTTCAGGACCTCTCCATCTCGCGCTCGACGTTCGACTGGGGCATCCGGATCCCGTGGGACGAGAAGCACGTCATCTATGTCTGGGTCGACGCGCTGCTCAACTACGCGACGGCCGTCGGCTACAACGAGAACCCGGCGAAGTTCTCGGAGACCTTCCCCGCCGACGTCCACCTGGTGGGCAAGGACATCCTGCGCTTCCACGCGATCATCTGGCCCGCGATGCTGATGGCGAACGGCCTGCCCCTGCCGGGCCGGGTCGTGGCGAACGGCTGGCTGATGGTCGGCGGCGAGAAGATGTCCAAGTCGAACCTGACCGGCATCAAGCCGCAGGACCTCACCTCCCACTTCGGTGTGGACGCCTACCGCTGGTACTTCCTGCGCGCGATCGCGTTCGGCCAGGACGGATCCTTCTCCTGGGAGGACTTCACCGCCCGGTACACGAGTGAGCTGGCGAACGACTACGGCAATCTCGCCTCCCGGGTCGCGGCGATGGTCGTCAAGTACTTCGACGGCGTGCTCCCGGAGGCGACGGCGTCCGGTGAGGCCGAGCAGGCGGTACGGGACGGACTGGCGAAGGCGGTCGGCGAGGCGGACCGGAAGATCGGCGACGAGCTGGACTTCCAGGGCGGCATCCTGGCGATCTTCGACTTCGTCAAGCAGGTCAACGGCTATCTGACGGAGCAGGAGCCCTGGAAGGTCGCCAAGGACCAGTCCCCCGAGGGCCGGGCCAGGCTGGCGACGATCCTCTACACGGCGGCGGAGTCCCTGCGGGCAGTGGCCGTCCTCCTCAACCCGGTGATGCCCCGGACGTCCGAGGCCCTGTGGGACTCCCTCGGCGCGGAGGCCGCCCTCGGCGAGCTGGCCGCGCAGCGGGTGCGCTCCGCGGGCGAGTGGGGCGCGCTCCCGCCCGGCTCCCGCGTCACCAAGGGCGCGGTGCTCTTCCCCCGCCTGGAGGAGCCCACCACCACCTGACCCCGCCCCCGCCTCCCTGGCTTCGCCCCGGCGGTTCCGCCACCCGGAGACCTTTCCGGAACCCGGAAACCGCCGGGGCACGGTGGTTCCCGGCCACGGGGGGCGGAAGGGCCCGGCCCGGGGCCGGGAAGCGTTGCCGTACCCGGCCCCCGCCGCAACTGCGGGCGTACTCTCGTGATATGAGCGACGCTGGTAAGCACGTCAAGGAAATCCGCAAGCGCCGGGGGCTCACACAACAGGGTCTCGCCGAAGCCTCCGGCGTCTCACTGTCGATCATCCGGAAACTGGAGCAAGGGGAGCGGGAGACCGCCCGCCTGGAGACCCTGCGGAAACTCGCCGCCACACTCCGCGTACCGACCATGCGCCTGTCCGGCGGCCCGGACGAAGAGGGCCCCCGGCCAGGCACCGAGGAACGGTGGGCAGCCGTACGAGCCGCCGTCGAACAGCCCCCGCTCACTCTTGAATCGGACGAGGACCAACCGACGGTCGCCGGCGTACGCGATGCTCTCAGCTCGGCGGAACCTCTTTTCCACAAGGACGAGTTCGCGAGTCTCGCCGTAGTGCTGCCACCGCTGTTGCGGGACGCGGAAGCCTTGGGAGCGGACGGACGGGCCATCCGTGTACGGCTCTTGCAGCTCGCCGGGTGGCTCATGGTCCAGACGCGCCAGTTCGACGCGGCAGAGACCGCCTTGCAGCGCGCGTTGGACGACTCGGCGGACCGCATGGAGGGTGCAGCCACCATCAACACGATGTGCTGGCTGCTTCTCCGTCAAGGGAAATTGGATACGGCCCTGGACCTTGCCGTGAAGTGGGCCGACGAGACCGAACCGCGCATCAGCCGTGCGACTCCGGCCGAGCTGAGCACGTGGGGGTGGATGCTGCTGCGGGTGTCGGCCGCAGCCGTGCGGAACTCGCAGGCCGGGCAGGCGTCCGACGCGCTCAGGTTCGCTCACGCAGCGGCGATCCTGCTGGGGCGCGAGCACACGCACGAATACGAGCTCCGGCGGACATTCGGCCCGACTACAGTGAAACTCAAAGTCGCCGAGAACGCCGGTGTCATCGACCGTCCAGAAGTGGTACTGCGACTGGCGGAAAAAGTTCCCGGACCTGCCCTGAAGGCTGTGACGTCCAGCAACCGTAACCGCCACTTCCTGGACATCGCTGACGCGTACGCCAAGACCAACCGGTACACGGAAGCGTTCGGCAAGCTCGAAGAGATCAAGGCCGGCAGTCCCGAGTGGCTGCCCAATCAGCGCTACGCCCGGGACGTCCTCAGGCGAATCCTGAAGGGCCGCCGGACGCTCACACCCGAGATGCGGACCATGGCCGACGTTGTGGGCCTGCCCCTGTAGCGGATCCGTGTGGCACTTCGATGTGACCGGTCATCAAAGTGCCACAGACGGGCGGGTTTCCCTCTCCGTAGCGTTGCCGTCACTCAGCCGAACACGGGCAGGGGGAGCAACGTGCCGGGAGAACTCACGGCAAAGCACACAGTCGTGGACCGATCGGACCACCGGCATCCGCACCACACCGTCACCACGGCCGGACCGGGGTGCGGGTGGTGAATCTCGACTACCCCGAGGGCGACAAGCCCCCGGTCCGGTCGGCGCTCCACTGGCCCTTGTGCACCTGCGGGAACCCAGTATGTCCGGATACTCCCCGCACCGCCGGCGGAGATCGGTCGGAGCGGACTGAAAGTGGCTCGGACTCGCCGGTCCTGCGGTCCTTACGTGCCCGGGTGCGCGAGGAGAACCGGGCACGGCGCACGGGGAGGCCGCCGTGACGCGCCCTCATGTGTGATCGCCCCCGCGGCTGAGTGAACCGTCCGACCCGCTGACCAGGCCCGGCGCCCCCGGACACCAACTGACGACAAGCGCCCCGACAGACCGCGCGAACGGTCCATCGAGGCTCGCCGAGACAGCTTCAGGGAGCTGAAACGACATGCGCGATGCTATCGCCCGTGCCCTCTTATGGATGTTCCGTCTTCTGCCGTTGACACGCCACACCGGGCCCGGACGGCATACGGCCAGGTACTTCGCTGAACACCCCGCCCCCGAGCCCCCGTTCGTCCCGGACGACCCGTGGCTCCGGCCCTGGACCGGGCCGACGAAAGAGCAGGCACGGGCGATCTTCCAGCGGCAGGCGGAAGCCGCGCTCAGGCTCCACCCCGTACGGCAGCGGCGGCACCGGACCCTCTACTACATCTCCGCGGGTGTGCCCCTTCCGGCCGTGGTGTTCGACGCTGCGGAGGTGAATCCGTGACTGCCGAGAGCCTGACCGGGGAACTTCCGCCCGTGCGTGGCGGAGCCTGTGTCGTCTGCCACCGGTTTTCGGCCGCCGCCGTGGAGGTCGGGTACGTCGAGCGCGCCGGTGCACGGGGACTCGTTCAGCACGCATGCCCCGAACACGCGACCGCGGTGCCCCCCGGCCCGGTCCCCGGAGAGCTGAGCGGGGGCCTCTAGCCCGGCCCGTTCAAGGCCCGGGACGGACCCCCGACGCTCGGGCCCGGCCGACTCCCGACCCTCGCCGGGGGTCCAGGCGCCCAGGCCCAGGGGGCAGACACCCAACAGACGAGCCCGGCAGAACCAGCCTCGCCGGCGATTGAGGCGCGGGGTTCGGGGCGAAGCCCGACAGGCGGGCTCGCCCCCCGTTACGGGCTCAGCGCGCGAGTTCCTCCGCCGGGCCCATGACGACGACCGGGCGGTCCGCCGGGTCCAGGCGTCGCAGGAGGTCCTTCATCCGTTCGCGGGCCAGGCCCACACAGCCCTCCGTACCGCCGCCGTGACCCACATGGATCCAGATCCCGCCGCCACGGGACGTGCCGAGGGGGCGGGTCCAGTCGAGCGGGGTGGTGCCGGGCTTGCGGTTGTAGTTGACGGCGACGACGTAGTCGAACGCGCCGCGCTTCGGCTCGCCCTCGAAGTTCGTACCGCCGACGCGGAACGCCGGCCCCCGGTCGTACGGCAGCGAGGTCCCCGGATCGGCCAGCCGCCCGCCCGCGTCGGTGAGGCCGAAGACGCCTATCGGGGAGCGGAGGTCGCCCTGGCGGTGGTGCGGGGTCCAGCCGCGGTGGGCGTTGCGCGCGGGCCAGGGCTCGGTCACGGGCTTCCAGCCGAGTCCCGGATCGCGTTCGTACAGCGTCCCGGTGGACTGGTTGGAGTCCATGGACTCGCCGGTCACGACGAACACCTGCCGTGTCCCCGCGTCTATCCGCGCACGGGTCCCGGGCCCGAGGCCGGGTATCTCCGCGGGCCCCGGAGGGGTGGACGACGCCTTGGCGGACCCGGCGTCGTCGATCGCCGCGGCGGGCGCCCGACCGGACTTCCCCCCGTCCGCGCCGGAGCCGGAATCACCCATCTGGCAGCCCGTGAGGACCAGCCCCGCGGCCAGCGCGAGGAGCGGGACCGTACGCTTCATCGCCGTTCCCCTGTTCTGTCCGTTCCCGGTGATGTTCCGGGCAGCGTCGGCGTGTTCGTTCCCGGCCGCGTTCCGGGCAGGGCCCGCGGACTCGTCGACTGCCTGCGGGGAGCCTCGGCGTAACGGGCGTCCTCGACGCTGTCCGTCATCTCGTTCACCGTGCGCTCCGGCATGTCCTCCGCACCGCAGAGGGCGACGGAGACCAGAGCCCGGGACCCCTTCGCGCCGGCGATGACAGCGGTGTACGAGTAGACGCCGCCGATACTCCGGCAGGCGGGCGTGGGCTTGGGCAGCCTGTCCAGCGGCAGACCCAGCTTCCTCACTTTCAGGGGCCACCTCCCGGGCTTCTTCTCCAGGGTCAGTTCGAGAAGCGCTCCCCCGGGGCGCAACCGGCCGAGCGGCAGACACGTCCGCGCGCCGTCGACCGCACACGGCTGCCGGAACGCGCGGAGGGGCTGGTCCGCCGCGAACCCCCGGGCGGGTGCCTTGGATTCCGCGGCCTCCGGTACCTCCAGCGACTGCCAGCCCTCCGGGAGGCGGAGCCTGAGCCCGGCCAGATGCGGAAACTCGGCCGTGTGCTCCCCGGCCGTGCCGGACGGCGACGACACGCTGGGTCCCACGGAGACGGAGGGCGCGGCGGGCGGTACGGGCCCGGGGTCGCGCAGGGCCGCCGGCAGGAGTGTTCCGGCGAGCGCCAGCACGGTCACGGCCGTCGCGGTCGCGCCCACGGCCCGCCTCCGGCGCCGCCGGATCCGTTCCCGTATCTGCTCCAACCGCCCCTCGGGCGACACCAGCCGGGGAGTGGCGCGCTCCAGCAGGATGCGCAGCTCCCGTTCCCCGGCTCCGGTGCTCCCGCCGGTCCCGTCCGCAATGCCGTGCCGGTCCGGGATCCCGGTCCCGTCCGGCCTCCCGAGCCGTTCCGGGTTCCCGGCCCTGCCCCGATCGCCTGGGCGGGGGTCACGATCGCGCACGGCAGTCACCACCCTCCGCCATCGCGGTGGGCAGCAGTGCCCGCAGAGTACGCAGGGCCTTCGCCGACTGGCTCTTGACGGTGCCAGGGGCGCAACCGAGCGTGGCAGCCGTGTCCTCGACGCTCAGGTCCTCGAAGTAGC
The DNA here is from genome assembly GCF_044456085.1 of Streptomyces sp. NPDC051018. NCBI lineage: Bacteria > Bacillati > Actinomycetota > Actinomycetes > Kitasatosporales > Streptomycetaceae > Streptomyces > Streptomyces sp. NPDC051018. Next base: position 343,961 of record NZ_JBITFN010000006.1, on the reverse strand, counting down.
GCAGGACGACCACCGCCCGCTGGCGTACCGGCAGAGCGCGTACGGCGGCGGCGAGCGACTGCTCCAGGTCGACGATCTCGTACACGTCGTACGCCGCCCGGGGCTCGGTCTCCGGCACCTCGCCGTGCGGCACCTCGCCCCGCCAGCGTCTGCGCCACCAGGAGGCATGGGTGTGGATCAGCGCCTTGCGTATATACGCCTCCGGATGGTCCCCGGCGATCTTCTGCCACTTGGGCCAGACCCGCGCCAGCACGGTCTGGAGCAGATCCTCCGCGAGATGCGCGTCGCCCGTCAGCAGCCAGGCGACTCGAAGAAGTCTCGGGCCACGGGCGGCGACGAATTCCTCGAAGCCGCCGTCGTCGCGCTGGGAACCCATCCTGCCGCCCTCGCCGTTGAAACCCTGGAAGTCCTCGTAGCCGTTGAAGCCCCGGTGTTCTGTCGTCCACGCCAGGGGAACGCGGTGGGGCGGGGATCGGGTTGCCCTCCGTCCCGTGTTCCCACCGGACGCGGGCACGGACAGCCGGCCGGGACCGCGTTACCGGCCGGGCCAGGCCCTCCCACCCGCGAGTGCCCGCACGCCGGGCCGGGCGCCCGCGAGGCCGACGGTTCCCCACCCGTCGCGCGGGGTGCCGACGAACGCCGGGCCTGGCGTCCGTGCCACCGGGTCCCCGGTGCCGGGTTCCGGGTGCTCGTTGCCGGAGCGAGCGGCCGGAGCGAGCGGCCGGAGCGAGCGGCCCCCACCTTCACGCCGTAATAGATGCCGTTCCCACCGATCCGGTTCACCCGGCGGCCGTGAACACGACAGCCGTAAACACAGTGGCTTCGTAGGTGAGTTCCCAGAACGTCTGATGCTCAGCGGCGGGAACGCCCGGTTCCACGGGAGAGAGAGGTCGCCGAGCTCTGGAAACACCTCGGTGCCTGCTTCAGGACCATGGTTGTGCCCTGCACGAGGAGAGGGCCCGGGTGCTACCGAAGTCCAAGGTCCAAGGGGCGGCTGCGCCGGCAGGTCACCGCAACCTTGTCAGCGTTCGTCGTTCAGCCAATCGCCTGGGATCAGGTCACGAATGCGGTCGAGGTCTGCGGCTGTCCGGCCGCGGGCCAGAATGGCCATGCCGTCGTCGTCACGCAGAAGGACGTCCTGGCCCAGGAACCACCGGCTGGCGTGCTCCTCCTCGCCAGTGGGATACGCGGGGAAGGGCAGCCGGACGGCGTTCTCCTCCAGCAGTTCGATGCTGTCGTCGTCCGGGTCGAGGAAGTCGCAGAGCTCTTCATCGGCCTGCAGAGACTCGGACAGCACGATCTCGACGAAGCAGAGGGAAAGACGCTCCAGCCACTCTTCCCACCGCTCGGCGCTCTTGTCGGCAAGGTCAGGCCGGATGAACACCGCAGGGTCGTCATCCTGGAGGCTGTCGAGGAGGATGCCCCACGACGCTGCTCCTTGGTTCTCGTGACGGAAGACAAGGGCCTCCTTGGCGTCATCCACATACAACTGGGCCGGGCCGAGCAGCACATCGTGGTTGCTGGTGAGGTCCCGACGGCGCCCGAACAACAGATACGCCTCGCGCAACGCCGCCGGCAGCCGGACACCCAGCCTCTCCTCGGCGGCGACCAGATCCGCCTCCGCCCATCCGTCACCACTCTCCAGGGCAGCAGCCCAGTGGGCAGCGAAACCCTGGACGAAGCTCCACGCACCTCTCCGGCCCTCAACGCCTCCGGCAAGAGACGCAGCAAATTCGAACTCTTGTGTCATGTCAGGACGATACCCATCCCGCTCATCAGGCCCCTGCACACCCCAACACGCCGACGGAGTGTCCTCGGAACTCGGCAACATTCCTGACCTGCTTGATCAACATCTGCTACCCGAACTCGGCATCGATCCCCCTCCGTACAACGACGAAGCCGACACAGCGGCCGGGAACACGGCGGTACGGCGGCCGGGAACGCGGATCCCTGATGGCCCCGGAACGGCCCGAGCCGCACCGCCCGGCACCGGCCCCGCGCCTCACCCGCCGACCCGGCACCCGGCACCCGGCACCCGGCACCCGGCACGGGAAACGCCGAAGACCCCATACCACCACAGCGGTACGGGGCCTTCGCCCGGCGGTCAGGGAGCGCCGGGGCGGGAGTTCGCGGGGGTCACTCCCCGGGCTTGGCGACCGGCTTGCGCAGCTGGATGTTCAGCTCCCGCAGCCGCGACTCGTCCAGTTCGGTCGGCGCGCCCATCATCAGGTCCTGGGCGTTGCCGTTGAGCGGGAAGGCGATGGTCTCGCGGAGGTTCGGCTCGTCCGCGAGGAGCATCACGATGCGGTCGATGCCCGGGGCGATACCGCCGTGCGGCGGGGCGCCGAGACGGAAGGCCCTCAGCATGCCCGCGAACTCGTGCTCGACGGTCTCGTGGTCGTAACCGGCGATCTCGAACGCCTTGAGCATGACCTCGGGCTCGTGGTTGCGGATGGCGCCGGAGGACAGCTCGGTGCCGTTGCAGACGATGTCGTACTGCCAGGCGAGAATGTCGAGCGGGTCCTTCTCCTCCAGGTCCTTCATACCGCCCTGGGGCATCGAGAAGGGGTTGTGGGAGAAGTCGATCTTCCCTGTCTCCTCGTCCTTCTCGTACATCGGGAAGTCCACGATCCAGCAGAACCGGAAGACGCCCTCCTCGAAGTGGCCGGACCGCTTGGCGGCCTCCACCCGGACGGCGCTCATGATGCGGGAGACCTCGTCGACCTCGCCCGCGCCGAAGAAGACGGCGTGTCCGGCGGCGAGGCCGAGGCGCTCGGTGAGGACCTTGACGTTCTCCTCGGTGAGGAACTTGGCGATGGGGCCGGAGAGTGTGGGGGTACCTCCCTGGCCCTCAGGGCCATGGGGGACGTCCTCGGCGACGCGGACCCAGGCCAGGCCCTTCGCGCCCTGCTCGACCGCGTACTCGCCGAGCTGGTCGAAGAACTTGCGCGGCTGGGCGGAGACGTCCGGCACCGGCAGGGCGCGCACGTGCTTGCCCGCGAACGCCTTGAACTCGGAGCCTTCGAAGACATCGGTGATGTCGAACAGCTCCAGCTTGGCGCGCAGGTCCGGCTTGTCGTTGCCGTACTTCAGCATCGACTCGCGGAAGGGGATGCGCGGGAACGGCGAGGTGACGTGCCGGCCGTTGCCGAACTCCTCGAACAGCTCCGTCATCAGCTTCTCGACGGGCCCGAAGATGTCCTCCTGCTCGACGAAGCTCATCTCCAGGTCGAGCTGGTAGAACTCACCGGGCGAGCGGTCGGCGCGGGCGTCCTCGTCGCGGAAGCAGGGCGCGATCTGGAAGTAGCGGTCGAAGCCGGCGATCATCAGCAGCTGCTTGAACTGCTGCGGGGCCTGCGGCAGCGCGTAGAACTTGCCGGGGTTCAGCCGGGAGGGGACCACGAAGTCACGGGCGCCCTCGGGGGAGGTCGCCGTGAGGATCGGGGTCGCCATCTCGTTGAAGCCGAGGGCGGTCATCTTGTGCCGGATCGCGGAGATCACGGCAGTGCGCAGCATGATGTTGCGGTGCATGCGCTCACGGCGCAGATCGAGGAAGCGGTACTCCAGCCGCCGCTCCTCGTTGACGCCGTCGTCCGTGTTGACGGTGAAGGGGATCTGGGCCGCCGCACCCAGGACCTCGACCGCCGAGACCTCGATCTCGATCTCACCGGTGGGCAGCTCGGGGTTGACGTTGTCCGCGCCCCGGCTGACGACCTGGCCGTCCACCCGGACGACGGTCTCCTTGGTGAGATGGCTCAGCGCCTCGTTCGCCGGGGTGCCGGGGCGGGCCACCAGCTGGGTGATCCCGTAGTGGTCGCGCAGATCGATGAAGAGGATGCCGCCCAGGTCTCGGCGATTGTGCAGCCAGCCGCTCAGCCGGACGTCGGAGGAGACGTCAGAGGCGCGGAGCTCGCCGCAGGTGTGGGACCTGTACCGATGCATTCTCGTTCATCCAGTCTTGGGGATTCGGGGGTGGCCGGGCCTGTCAAGGTTACCGCCCGGCTCCCCCGCTCCTCATTGGCTTATACATGCCACGGCGCCACCTCCCCAGGGGGCTCCCGGCGGACTCCCGGCGGTCCGCGGACGCTGCCCGGCGCGGTCCGGCGCGGTCCGGCGGTCCGGGATCGGGAAACACGGCCCGGCGGTCCGGAGAGGCCGATCGGGCCGGGTCCGAACTCGGGTCCGAACCCGCGTCCGTGCGCCCGGCCGTGAACACCGCCGTGCGCCCGGGTGTGTGACCAGGCCGACCACCGCCGTGTGGACCCCGCCACATCATCCGGTCGCGGATCGGAATAAAGTGAGGCAATGCGCACCGAGGACGTCCTGGCCGCGATCGCGACCGGCCTGTGGCGGTGGGACAACGCATCCGGGACGGTCACCCTCGACGCAGAGGCCGCCCGGTTGCTGGCGCTGCCCGTGGAGCCCGGTACGTACCCCGCCTCCGTCGTACGCTCCCGCTTCCACCCCGTCGACTGGAACGAGATGAACGCCGTCGTCTCCCTCGCGCTCGCCGAGGGGACGGTCGCCGAGGGAAGACTCCGTATCGTCGACGACGCGGGCCGGGTCGTCCGGACGATCCGGGGCCGCTCCAAGCCGCTCGCGGCCGGGGACGACGGCACGTACGAGCTGATCGGCATGCTCCAGGAGGTCGCCGAGCCCGCCGAGGGCACGGCCGCGAAGACCCCCATCACCGGTGACTGGCGGCGCTCGCGGGAGGCGTTCCTGCTGGACGCGGGCCGGGCGCTCGCGGAGGCCCGCTCCACCGCCGAGGTGCTGCGGGTCGCCGCCTCCCTCTCGATGCCGGGCTTCTCCCCCGACGGGCTCGCGATCTTCGGCGCGGCCAGCGACCGGCTGACGATCATCGGACACCACGGCCACCAGGGGGCAGGCGAGGACCCGTTCAGCGATATGCGGCTGGACACGGACCACCCGGCCGCCGAGGTCGTACGCACCGGCCGGGCGGTCTATCTGCCGAACCCGGAGGAGTACAGCCGCCGCTACCCCACCAGCTGGCCGCTCGCACAGCCGCTCGGCCGCCGGTCGTGGGCGTATCTGCCGCTGATCGTCGCGGGACGCACGATGGGCGCGTGGATGGCCGCGTTCCGCCACCAGGTCGTCTTCACACCCGACGAGCGCTCCGTACTGACCACCGTCGCCCGGATGCTGGCGCAGGCCCTCGCCCGGGCCGGGGTCGCGGAGACCGAGCGCGAGCTGTCGCTCGGCCTCCAGCGCTCGATGATGCCCGTCCTCGGCCCCGCGATCCCGGGGATGACGGTGGCCGCGCGCTATGTGCCCACCGGCGGCGGCCTCCAGGTCGGCGGTGACTGGTACGACATGATCCCCCTGCCGTCCGGCCGGATCGCCCTGGTCATCGGCGATGTGCAGGGCCACGACGTACGCGCGGCCGGGCTGATGGGCCAGCTGCGGATCGCCCTGCGCGCGTACGCCTCCGAGGGGCACCGGCCCGACGCGGTGCTGGCGCGGGCCTCCCGCTTTCTGCACGGCATCACCGATACGTACGAGAAGGCCGACTACTCCAGCCCCCGCTTCGCCACCTGCCTCTATCTGGAGGTCGACCCGGCCAGCGGCTGTGTCGAGATCGCCCGGGCCGGGCATCCGGAGCCCGCGGTACGGATGGCCGACGGCACGGTGATCCTGCGGCCCACCGAGGGCGGGCTGCCGCTCGGCATCGACCCGGACTCGGACTATCCGACGACCCGGCTCACGCTGGAACCCGGCGAGACGATGATGATCTGCACGGACGGTCTGCTGGAGACCGGCGGGCACGATCTGGACACCGGGTGGGCCCGGCTGCGCGAGGTCCTGGAGAACCACCCCGAGCACGCGTCGCTGGAGGAGCTGGCGGACTCCCTCGTCCAGGCCGTCCACGGCCCGGTCTCCCACTACACGACCGGCCCACTCGCCGACCGGCGCGAGGACGACGTCGCCGTCCTCCTCCTCTCCCGGGAGGGCACCGCCGTGCGCGAGGCCCCCCGCCGTACGGCCATGACCATCGCCCAGGCCGAACCCGAGCGCATCTCGGCGGCCCGCCGGACCGCGCGGGAGCTGCTGCACGACTGGGCCGACCCCGAGCAGATCGACGCCGCGGTGCTCATGGTCTCCGAGATGGTCACCAACGTCCTCGTGCACACCGACGGCAACGCCCTGCTCGTCGCCGAGGTGACCTCCGGTGACAGCGAGGGCCCCCGCAGGGTCCGCGTCCAGGTCAGCGATACGAGCGACGAACTGCCCCATATGCGCCGGCCGGGCGAGCTGGCGTCCTCCGGCCGCGGACTGGTCCTGATGGAGATGCTCGCGGACGCGTGGGGCGTGGACCCGCGGGGCGAGGGCAAGTCGATCTGGTTCGAGCTGTACGAGTCGGCAAAGACGGACGCCCCGGATCCGGCGGGCGGCGGCTGAGCGGACCCGGCGGGCGGCTGAGCGTGCGGGGCGGGGCCGATCGGGGCGCGCCCGGGGGCTGAGGGGCACCCGGTCTGAGGAGCGGCACCCGGCATGAGGGACACCCGGCCTGAGGAGCGCCCGGGTTTGCGGACCGGGGCGCTGCGGTACCGCCGCCGTGTACGGGCGTCACGTGTAGGGGCGTCACCGCCCGGCCCCGGGGTCGGCGCCTCGCCGGGACAGGGCGACCGTGTGCTCAGCCGCCCGCCGGGCCGGAAGCCGGAGCCGGAGTGACCGCCGTGCCCGCCTGGTCACCGCTTCCCGGCCGGAAGCCGTACCCGGGCCGTACGCCGTCACCACGGCGACAGCCGTAGCGCCGTACCGGAGCCGGACACCCTACCCGGGCCGTCATCCCGTCCGAGCCGGTCAACCGATCACGCCGCCCCGCCGACCACCTCATCCGAGCCGGACGCCGTGTACGCCGTGTCCGGGGAGCGGTCCGCGCCGAGCGCGGTGTGTTCGGCGAAGGCCGCCGGGCCGAGGGCGGCCCGCACGGCCGCCGTGACACGGTCCACGTCGCCGCTCTCGGCCACGGGCAGCGGGGCGCCGGTGGAAAGGCGTACCGCGGCGGCCGTACCCAGCAGGGTGGCGGCCTCGCGATGGCGTTCCGCGAGCGCCAGGGCACCCGCGATCCCTTCGAGGGCGAGGGCGACGGCCCGGGGATCGCCGGTCGTACGGGCGATGACGAGGCCCTCCTCCTGGAGCCGCAGCGCGGTGGCCGCGTCGCCGCGCAGTTCCGCGCAGAAGCCCAGCTCCGCCAGGATCAGCGCGTTGGCGTTGTCGAGCCCGACGGTCCGGTGCCAGTCGAGGACCGCCCGCATATGGGTCTCGGCCGCGTCCAGATCCCCCTCACGGCGGGCGCCGAGGCCCAACCCCAGCTCGGCGTTGATCTCCCCGGCCCTGAAGCCCTGTTCGGCGGCGAGCCGGCGCGACCGCTCGTGCAGTTCCCGGGCCCCGTCGAGATCACCGGTGAGCAGGGCGATCCGGCCCAGCCCCGACAGCAGGTCCGCCGCCTGGGTGCTCAGCCCGAGGCGTTCGGCCATGCGCAGGCCCTCCCGCTGGAGGATCCCGGCCCGCTCGTAGTCGCCGTGGATCTCGGCGAGGGCCGCCAGGGGAGCGATGGTGCACAGCCGGGCCGCGTCGTCGCCCAGCTCGCGGAAGAGGTCCGCGCTACGGGCGCCGGCCCGGCCGGACTCGTCGAGCGCGCCCGCCAGCAGCAGCTGCATCGAACGGTCGCCGAGGGCCGCGGCCGTGCCCCACCGGTCGTCCCGTGCGCTGAAGCCGTCGATCGCCTGCTCGGTCAGGGACCGGCCCGCGGGAGCGTCGCCGGTCACACACAGGGCGTGGGACAGGATCCAGGCGGCGTGGGCCCGCCAGGAGACAGCACCCGGCCCGCCACCCGCGCCACCGGTGCCACCCGCGCCACGTACGCCCTCCGCCGGACCGTCACCCGTACCGCCCACGCCATCCACCGGACCGTCACCCGCGCCGCCCGCAGCGGAAGCGCCGAGCCCGCCCTTCGCGGCATCGGCGCCCGCCACCGCCCTCTCGTACCCGGCCAGCGCGTCCTTGATCCGTACGGCGCGGTCCGCCCCGTCCCCCGCCATGATCGCGAACGCGCTGCTCCAGACGGCGACCCGCGCCCTCAGCTCCTCGGGGGCCGTGCCCGGGGCCGCCAGCGCCGACTCCAGGAACCGCCGCCCCTCACCCAGCCTGCCGCGCAGCACCCAGTACCAGGCGAGGGACGCGGTCAGCCGCAGCGCGGACGCGGTCCGCCCGGTGTGCAGGGCGTGGGTGAGGGCGGCCCCCAGATTGGCGGACTCGATGTCCAGCCGGTCCAGCCACTCCCGCTGGCCGAAGCGGCGCAGCCGGGGCTCCGCGTCCTCCGCGAGGGCGAGATGGTGGACGAGGTGCCGCTCCCGTACCGCGTCGGTCTCCCCGGCCCCGGCCAGTTGTTCCAGGCAGTACGCGGCCACGGATTCGAGCAGCCGGTAGCGCGGCCCGGCGGCCCCGGGCGCGGCGACCAGCAGCGAGCGGTCCACCAGCCGTACCAGCAGATCGAGGACGTCCGCCCGGTCGACCCCGTCACCGGCGCAGACCTCCTCCGCCGCCTCCAGGGTGCAGCCGTCGGCGTGGACGGCGAGCCTGCGCAGCACGGTCCGCTCGGGCTCCGTCAGCAGCTCCCAGCTCCAGTCGATGACGGCGCGCAGGGTCTGCTGCCGGGCGGGCGCGCCCCGGGCGCCCGAACTGAGCAGCCGGAACCGGTCGTCGAGCCGTTCCAGCAACCGGTGCACGCCCAGGGCGCGTACCCGGGTCGCCGCCAGCTCGATGGCCAGCGGAATACCGTCGAGGCAGCGGCAGATCGCCTCCACGGCCGGGGTGGTGTCCGCGTCGAGGACGAACCCGGGCGCGGTGGCCGCCGCGCGCACCGCGAACAGCTCGACGGCTCTGTCCAGCCGGAGCGTGGGCACGGTCCACAGGGTCTCCCCGGCCAGGGCGAGCGGCTCCTGACTGGTGGTCAGGACATGGAGGCCCGGCGCGGACCGCAGCAGCGTCTCCACCAGGGTGGCCGCGCGGTCGGCGACATGCTCGCAGTTGTCGAGGACGAGCAGGAGCTCCTTGCCGCGCAGAGCCTCCGCGAGCCGCTCGGCGGTGGTGAGCCGCGCGTCCTCGGGCAGTACGCCCCACACGGCGTCGTCACGGACACCGAGCGCGGTGGCGACGGTCCCGGCGATGTCCGTGTCCGGTTCCGCGCCCGCGAGTTCGGCGAGGCAGACGCCGTCGGGGAAGGTGTCGGCCAGTTGCCGGGCGGCCTCGACGGCGAGGCTGGTCTTACCCACCCCGCCCGGACCGGTCAGGGTGACCAGCCGCCGGGTGCCGATGAGTTCCCGTACCTCCGCGACCGCCTCCTCCCGGCCGATCAGCCCGGTCAGCGCGGCGGGCAGATTGGTACGGGGACGCGAGCCGGCCGCCGGCCGCGCGGGCGCGGCGGGTGCCTCCAGGTCCGGGCTCTGGTTCAGCATCGCCCGCTGGAGGGCGGTCAGCTCCGGGCTCGGGTCGAGCCCGAGCTGATCGGCGAGCTGGGCGCGCAGATCCTCGTACCCGGCCAGGGCCTCGCTCTGGCGGCCCGCCCGGTAGAGGGCGCGCAGTTGTACGGAGCGCAGGCGCTCGCGCAGCGGATACCGCTCCACCATGGCCGTCAGCTCGCCGACGAGGATCCGGTGCTCGCCGAGTTCGAGGCGGGCCTCGGCCAGTTCCTCCTGGACGACGAGACGTTCCTCCTCCAGCTTGTTGACCGCCGCCCTGGTGAAGGTTTCCTCGGCGAAGTCCGCGAAGGGGTCCCCGCGCCACAGATCGAGCGCCTGGGTGAACAGGGCCACCCGCGCACCCGGTTCCCCGCCCGCGCGGGCCCGGTCGGCGAGCCGGGCGAAGCGGACGCTGTCCACCGCGTCGCCGTCGGCCGTGACCAGCGCGTATCCGGGCGCCCGGGACTCCACGAGATCACGGCCGCCCGGTTCGGCCTCCTCCAGGACCCGGCGCAGCTGGGAGACCTTGGCCTGGAGCGCGCGCCTGGGGTTGCCGGGGGGCTGCTCGCCCCAGAGGTCGTCGATCAGCCGGTGCGCGGAGACCGGTCGGCCCGCGTCGACGAGGAGCGAGGCGAGCAGGGCTCTGACCTTGAGTTCGGGAATCGTGACGGGCAGGCCGTCGGCCGTCCATACGCTCAGCTGCCCCAGAACCCCGAATCGCATGCCGCAACCGTAACCCGGGGCGCGGGAACGGGGCCCGTACCGGCTGCTCCGGACCTGACCCGGCCGTACCGCCGCACCGGCTCCGCAACGGGCTAACAGGCCCGTACCGAGTCGTACGGACACCCGGGGCCGCACCGGGGCCGTGCGAGCACCGCGCGCCGCACCGAGCCCGTACGACAGGCCCGAGCCCGTATACGGCCCGTATACGGCAGGCCCGGATCCCGTGCCGTACCCCGCCCCACCAGGCGGTTCCGGCCCTGTTCGAGCCGTACCGCGTGGGCCCGAACAGGGCCGCAACACCGTCCGAGCCGGATCCGAAGCGCCGGGGCGGAGTCTGGGAACCGCCGCAAGGACAACGGCGAAGAACACGAACACCGCACAACACCGAATAGCACCGAATAGCACTGAGTAACACCGAACAACACCGAGTAACACCGAAATGACGATGACAAGGAGCAAGGCCATGGGAAAGCTCAACGGCAAGACCGCACTGGTGACCGGGGCCAGCCGGGGAATCGGCCGGGCCATCGCGCTGGCGCTGGCCGCCGAGGGCGCACGGGTCGCGGTGCACTACGCCCGGGACGAGGTCGCCGCGAAGAGCACGGTGTCGACGATCGAGGCGGCGGGCGGCCAGGCGTTCGCGATCCGTACCGAACTGGGAGTCCCCGGGGACGCCGAGGCACTGTGGGCGGCCTTCGACGAACACGCGGACGGGGTGGACATCCTGGTGAACAACGCGGGGGTGGTCGGCAACGGCCTGATCCACGAGGTCAGCGAGGAGGACTACGACCGGGTATTCGCGGTGAACGTCAAGGCCCCCTTCTTCGTCACCCAGAAGGGGCTGGAGAGGCTGCGCGACGGCGGACGGATCATCAACATCTCGTCCGGTGTCACCAAGGTCGCCTTCCCCGCCATGACCTCGTACGCGGCTGCCAAGGGAGCCGTCGAGGTGCTGACCCTGACCCTCGCCCAGACGCTGGGGTCGCGCGGTATCACAGTGAACGCGGTCTCCCCCGGAACCATCGAGACGGACATCCACCCGTGGATGGCGGACCCGGCCGCGAAGGCGCACGCCGCGAAGTTCTCCGTCTTCAACCGGGTCGGCCAGCCGGCCGATGTCGCCGATGTGGTCGCCTTCCTGGCCACGGACGACGCCCGGTGGATCACCGGCCAGAACATCGACGCCAGCGGCGGTTCCGGCCTCGGCCTGTGACGGCCGCACCGCCCGGCCGCCGCATCCAGCGGCGGCCGGGTCGCCCGTCCCGGCCCGGGCCCGGGCCGGCTCACGCACCACCGGCGACGGCACCGGCCCGGCCCACGCACCACCGGCGGCCCTGACCCGCCGGATCCCGCACCCGCACCACCCCTGCACCCGCTCCACCTCCCCACCCGAAATCCGGCACCCCGAAGTCCGACCCCTGAAATCCGACACCCCGAAGTCCGACACCCCTGAGATCCGAACCCCGAAATCCGACACCCCTGAGATCCGAACCCCGAACGATCGACGTCACTGGAGGCGTGGCCATGTCCCGGACCCTGCTCGTACTCGCCCATCCCCGAGGTGACGCGCTGACCACCCAGGTCGCCGAGCGCACCCGCCACAGACTGGAGGCGGCGGGGCACACCATCGATCTGCTCGATCTGTACGCGGAGGACTTCGACCCCCGGCTGACCCCTCCCGACGAGCCCGACTGGGAGAACCGCGATAAGGTCTACTCGCCGGAGGTCCGCGCCCATATGGCCCGGATCGAGGCGGCCGACGACATCGTGGTGGTCTTCCCGGTCTGGTGGTTCTCCCTCCCGGCCGTCCTCAAGGGGTGGATCGACCGCGTCTGGAACTACGGCTTCGCCTACGGGCGCAGCAAGCCCCGGCTCGCGGGCAAGCGGATGCTCTGGCTCGGCCTGGCCGGCTACTCCGGCGAGGCGTTCGCGAAGAAGGGCATGGTCGAGGTGGTGGACCGGCAGCTACGGGTGGGCATCAGCGAGTTCTCCGGCATCGACCAGGTGGTCGTACACCTTCTCTACGGCTCCGAACTCTCCGGCGTCCCGCACGCGCTGCGCGCGGGTCGCGTACAGGAAATGTTCGCGGGCGCGGACGCGGCCCTGGACGCCCTGCACGCACTGGGGGCGGAGGCGGAGACCGAGGCCGCCGTGCTCGGATGACGGCGCCGACGGCACAGGACACCGGCCCCGGGAGAGATTTCCCGGGGCCGACGCCCGTGTGGACGGGCTTTCGGGACGGGAATCCATCCGCACTCCCGATGGATCGACCCCGCCTGCCTGTCCCCGGGGTTCCTCACGGCCCCGGTTCGTCCAGAATGCTCTCGTCGAACACGATGTCCGACCATTCCAAGGTGTTGAGGTCCTGCTGCCAGGCGCGGCGCTGAAGTCCGAGGGTGCCGATGGTGCGGAAATCCTTCCCGCCGATACGGAACTCCGTCGACTTCACCTCACCGTCCTTGGACCAGACGATCTCCGGGACCCAGACGCAGTCGCAGGTACGTGTGTTCACGCGGAGGTTGATCGTGAGCGCCCTTCCGCCCACGAGTTCCTGCGGCAGTGATTCCCGGCCCTCGAACCTCACGGTCGCGAAGTCGGCGCCGCCGTCGAGGTCGGCATAGGCGTTGAGAGTCGCGGTTCCCCCTCCGCACTGTCCGTTCTGAAGTCCCACCAGAGTCGCCTTGTCGGCGGCCGGAGCAGGCTTCCGGTTGAGGACTTTGATCCGCAGTTCCTTGATCTGCAACGGTCTGCTGTCGCCCGGTTGCACATCGATAGTGAGATGCGTACTGGCGGGGTCTCCGGCCGTTTCCTCGTTGATGAGCTTCGGATCCGGCCTGCCGTCCTCCAGTACGGGGATCTCGGAGAAGTCACGCGGCGGCCGGTTGACCACCCATGCCTGCCACGGGCACAGATACTCGCTGCGGAGATGACGGATTCCCTCCGTCTCCGCCTCGGACTGGTCCACCCGTCTGCCCTCCGCGGACGGGGGCAGATCGCCTGATGCGGGGGAGTCCGCCGCGGACGTGGACGAGGAACCCGATACGGAGGGTTGCGGACCCGGTTTGGTGGTGACCGCGTTCCTCGGCGAGAGAGAACCGGATACGTACAGGGGCGGCTTCTCCTCCTTGAACTGATCACCGATCCAGGAGAATCCGCCGACGATCCCCAGCCCGATGACCATCACGATGACCGGCGCCACGATCATCGTGGCGGTGAAGTTCCCGTCCCTCAGCGGCAGATACCGCTGCCAGCCGCTCCGCTGACTTCCGGTGCCGGGTCCGGGCTGCCCATCGGGTCCGGGCTGCCCGGGCGCGGCCGGTCCGGGGGTTGGCGTGGCCTGCCCAGGAGTTGGCGCCGGGGAAGGCGCGGGGGCCATCTGCGGCTGGACCGGTGGTTCCGGGGACGTACCACCCTGTTGTGGCTCCGGTGCGTTCGATGAGTCCGGTGAGCCCGGTAACTGCGAGGCGTTGTCTGACATGGGATCTCCTGGAACAGATGGAGCGATCTCGGAGGATTCCCGCCGGATAGTGCGCCACCGGGCGGGAATCCGGGCGGGAATCCGGGCGGGAATCCGGGCAGAAATGCGTGCGGGAATGCGTACGGCTCGGTTACCCCGCGTCGACGATGACGTCGTAGGGCGGTGTGGTGAGAGAGTTGAAAGGGCTGTCCATCTTCTCTGTACTGAGAATGTAGGTGCCCGGTTTCAGATCCGAGATCGCCTGGTACCGGCCGGTGAAAAAGGGCTCGGTCCCGGTCCAGTACCCGGACCCCAGGCTCGGCTTGAGAATCCAGCCGCCGGGCATGATGACGGCCGGGTACACCGGGCCGATTCCGTCCCGGTCGATGGTGAAGGACGCGCCGGCTTCGGCATTGGCGCCCGGTGTGCCGACCAGGGTGAAGGAGAAGTACCGGACATGGAACGGTGAGCCGGGGGTCAGCGGCTGGCATCCCCGGGCGACCACCGGGCGGACACCGGCGACTCCGAGGCGCAGCGGGTCGGAGAACGTGCCGCTTCCCGGGAGAGAGCCGCAGTCCACCGGCCCCGAAAACGGGACTCGGCCCGTGGCACCACCGGCCGAATCCCAGTCGTTGAACGGATCCGCCTCGTCGGGCGACGGGCTGTTCCCGGTGACGGCCTCTTCGGTGGTATCCGAAGCGGAGGGTTCCGGAGCGGCGGTCTCGGAGGCCGGGGAGGATTCGCTGATCCCGGGAGTCGGCGAACCGGTGCCGGAAGGAGATACGGACGAGGAACTCACCGACGGCGAATCCGCCCTGTCCGTACGGTCGGACGAGAAGCCGCATCCACTGGCGAGTAACAGAACTCCCAGCGACGATATGCTCTTTCGGATCATCAATCCCCCCAGCGTCGGAGCGGCCCCAACGGCTGCTCCGTGCGCCGGATATTACTTCTCTTCAGGGTGGGGATCCCTTAAAACAGGACATCTCCCTCTCCTGCCGTTCTGTGTGACGGCACATCCCGGTCCGCTCCCGTCCGGCCCGCCCACCCGGCCATCCGTACGCACCACCAACCGCCACCGGCCCTCACCCACCGGAACGTATGCCTCGACGAGCACGACCGGCCCGGCCTCCCCTCGCAAACGAACCACCCGCCGACCGCGTCCCCGACCTCACCGCGCGGGGCGACACGGCCCCTCCCGCACACCACACGCGGGTGCGGGCCGTGGCGACTTCCGTCACCGCGACCCGCACCCGCATCTCGTACCACGCGCCCGCCGTATCCGTGGCCGGCGCCCCTTCCCGGTGCACGGCCTCCGTGCACACGACCTCCGTGCACGACCTCACTGCACGACGACGGGCTTCTCGCCGTCGGTACGGGAGCGAGCCGCGCCCTCCGTACCGGGCTGCCCCGCGTTCCCGGCGTCCCGCACGTTCCCCGCGTCCCCCTCGTCCTGGGTGCCCGGGGTATCCGCCGCGTCCCCGGCGGTGTCCGCCCCGTGCCCCGCGTCCATGCCCGCCCCGATCGGGGCGACGTGCCGCAGCAGGGTCAGGGTGAGGACCGCGGTGACCAGGGCGAAGCCCGCGCTCACCAGCACCGCCGTGTGGAACCCGGTGGTGAAGGCGTCCCGGGCCACGGTCAGGAGCTGACCGCCCAGTTCCCCGGGGAGCCGCGCCGCCTCGGCCGCCGCGCCGCCCAGGGTGTCCCGGGCCGACTCCAGCGCACCGCCGGGCACCCCGGCGGGCGCCTGTGCGCTCACCTCGTCGCGGTAGACCGCGACGGCGACACTTCCGGTGCCCGCGATGCCGAGGGCCAGCCCGAGGTCGTACGCCGTCTGCCCGGTCGCGGCGGCCGCTCCGGCCTTCGCGGCGGGTGCGGCACCGACGGCGAGCGCGGTGCCCAGCACACTGATCGGGGCGATCCCGAACATCACGAGCGCGAGCCCGAGGGAGACGGCCACGACACCGCTCCCGAGGGAGAGCGCGAATCCGGCCAGCGTCACGGCGAGACCGCCGACGATCACATACGCGGGCCGCGTCCGCCGCGCCAGGACCGGCGTCAGCTGGGAGCCGACGACCAGACCCGCCGCTCCGGGCAGCAGCCACAGACCAGCCACCAGCGGGGACAGCTCACTGATGCCGAGCAGATACTGCGGCACCAGGTACTCGATACCGTTCAGGGCCATCATGCCGAGGAGCAGGGTCAGCAGTGCTCCGGTGAAGGCGCGGTTCGCGAAGAGCCGCAGATCGAGCAGCGGGGTCTCCAGCCGCTGCTGGCGCCGTGCGAACAGCACCCCGGCGACCACGCCCGCCGCCATGGCGGCCAGATACGTGCCCTGCGGACCGTACTCGGCGAGCTTCTTGATCCCGTAGACGGCGGGGAGCACGGCCAGCAGGAACAGCACCACGCTGATCAGGTCCAGCCGCCCGGCGTCGGGATCCCGGTACTCGGGCAGCAGCGCCGGTGCCGCCACCAGGACCGGCAGCATCACCGGCACGCCGACCAGGAACACGGAGCCCCACCAGAAGCTGTCCAGCAGGACGCCTCCGATGACCGGCCCGATCGCGATACCGACGGACAGGGCGCTCACCCACATCGCGATGGCGGTGGCCCGCTGGCGGGCGTCGGTGAACATATGGCTGATCAGCGAGAGCGTGGACGGAAGCACGGCGGCCCCCGCGATCCCGAGCAGCGCCCGGGCGGCGATCAGCATCTCCGGGCTGCTGGAGTAGGCCGCGAGCAGCGATGCCGCGATCACCCCGGTGGACCCGGCGAGCAGCAGCTTCCGCCGCCCGACGCGGTCCCCCAGCGTGCCCATGATCACCAGGAACCCCGCCGTGAGGAACCCGTAGATATCGGTGGTCCACAGCAGCTGGCTACTGGACGGGTTGAGATCGGCGGTCAGATAGGGGGTGGCCAGCCACAGCACCCCGAGGTCGGCGGTCATCAGCGTGACCGGCAGCAGCAGCACGGCGAGCCCGAGCCACTGCCGGGCCCCCGCCCTGTTCTGGTTCTGTTCTGGGTTCTTCGTCGTGGAAGTCATGCCGGTACTGTCCGCGCCACCGCTTCGGATCCGGCTCGGACACTGTTACGGCCCTGTTCGGCCCGCGCTCCCGGAGCCCCTGACGCCCCCGGGAGACCCGGCGTACGAACACCGGCGCCCGGCACCGAAGAGTTCCGGCGCCGGGCGCTGAGCTGGTGCCCGCAGCGCTCCCGTGTTCCCGGGTGCCGCCTCCGCGCGCTCGACGAAGTTGCGGTCCGGCATGCGTCGGCCCTGTTCGATCGAGGCACGGATCGCCGCCGGTGCGCGGCGCGGTGGCGCTCTCCCGGGTGACTTCAGGGGCCCGGTGAGCAGCAGTTCAGGCGCTGGCTGAATGTCCCTCCCACAGGTCTGCGAGCGACCGCGCCACCCCGGGCGCGCCCGCCAGGAGGACCGGCGAGTCGAAGGTGAACGCCTCGCCGCCGGCGCCGATCACCGTCCGCCCCCGCTCGTGGCACAGAGCGACTCCGGCCGCGATGTCCCAGGGCTTGGGGGCGATGCTCACACAGGCATCCAGCCAGCCCTCCGCCAAGCCCACCAGGTCCAGCGCCATCGAACCCTGCATGCGGACGCGGTAAGCGTCGTCCTGGACGCGGTCGAGGAAGCGGCGCGCGCCGCCGTGGGCCGATCCGGTGCCGGAGACTCCCACGACCGCGCGGCCCAGGTCCGCGGCCACGGGACGCGCTTCCTGCGGTCGGCCGGGCGTCGTCCACCGCCGACCGAGGGCCGGTGCGTGCACCACGCCCAGCAACGGGACGCCCTCATACACATAGGCGAGCGATACGGCGTACATCGGTGCGCCCCGGGCGAAGTTCATGGTGCCGTCGATCGGGTCGAGCAGCCAGCAGCGCTCAGGGAGCGGGGACCCTGTCGGCGACGACTCCTCGCCGACGACGGGGATCCGTGGAGTACGGGCGGCCAGCACCCGTGTCACCCGGGACTCCACCTCGATATCGGCGGCGGTGACCTCCTCGCCGGAGGCCTTGAACCGCGCGGACCGCCATTCCCCGTCGGCCGTCGCCAGCCAGGTGACCGCCTCGTCCACGGCCGCCCCGGCGGCCGTCAACAGCTCGTTCCGGACCGTCACCTCCGGCCCAGCGGTCGTTCCAGCAAGGTCTCCGCATGGGCGCCGTGCTCGCCCATCACATAGAAGCTGAGCCGGTCGAAGACCCACTCCTTCGGCAGACTCACCCGGTCCCGCGCGGTTCGGGCCAGTCGCAGGGCGGTCTCCTCGTCGGCACGCCCCAGCGTCACATGCGGGGCGTAGGCATCGCCGGTGTACCGGTAGCCGTAGCGCTCGTAGCTGGCGCGCTCGTCGTCGGTGAAGCGGGAGACGTCCTTGTTCCCGTCGAACGAGGCCCGGTCGAGGTGCGGGTCCAGTACCGCGAGCACGGCCGTCTGGAGTGCCTGGAGCAGCGGCGGCCGTTCCAGGGCGAGGAACAGCCAGCCCGTGGGCTGGTAGACCACTCCCGTACTGGCGAGAGACACCTCGCCGCGCAGACCGCTCCCGACCGCCGACGCCCCGATGGCCTCAAGCGCCTCGGCTGGGGCGAGGGAGTCGGCGAACGGTCCCTGGAAGACCGTGACATGGGGGAGATTTCCGTCCGGATGCAGCGTGGGCCGCAGTTGTACGCCACCGCCGACGTCCCCCTGCAGGTGAACGGCGGCACGCAGGTGGTCCGCTCGCGGTAGCAGTGCGACTCCGAGCCATCTCGTCACGGGTGAGCTCCTAGTTTCGTGATCACATGAACTGCCGCGTCGAGTCCTCGCCGCATACAGGCCGTCGGCGGTTCGCCGCTGAGCCAGCCCGCTATGACACCCGCGTCGAACGCGTCGCCCCCGCCCGTTCTGTCCAACGGTGCCACCGGCACCGTGGGTTCATGGAACAGCGTGCCGGCGGCGGTCGCCCACACGGCACCCTCTGCGCCCAGGGTCACTATGACATCACCGGCGACCAGCTTCGCCAGGTGCCGTGCGGTACCGGCCGCCCCTGCCGCGCCGTGCGCCTGTGGCAGACGAGCCGCCTCATCGGCGTTCATGAAGTTGAGGGCGGCCCCTTGCGCCAGCTCGCTCATGTCCCTGCCGTTCCACTCGACGGACACACTCCGCCCGACCCGGTGCGCGAGTTCGACGACCCGTGCGAGTGCGGGGGTGGGCTCGCCGACGACATGGACGTGGTCCGCCGCGCGTACGTCTTCTTCTGTGACGGCGTCGAAGGCGAGACCGCGGTCCGCGCCCGCGAACGTGAGCATGCGCTTGTCCCCATCGGACGAGAGGACGACGGCCATGCTCGTGCGGGCTCCCGCCTGCACCTGTGTCAAGGAGGTGTCGACACCGCTTGCGCCCAGTACTTCCCGGCACATCGTGCCGGCGGTGTCGTCACCCACGGCGGACACCAGCCTGACCGAGCAGCCCTGCCGCATCAGCCCCACAGCGGTGTTCGACGCCGCGCCTCCCGGCAGCACGCGGCACTCCTCGCCCCGCAACTTCTCGTGCTCCCCGGGAAGCCGATCGGTCCGGGCGATGACGTCGCAGTTCACACCACCCAGGACCAGCACGCGCTTCCGCCCGTTCATGGCCGACCCCAGCGGTAGCTCTCGAACAGCACATGACGCACCAGCCGTTCACGGCTGTCAGGAAGCGTCTCCGGCGGAAACGAGGCATGGGTCACCAGATCACGGACCAGATGCTGGTACGTCTCGTCGTCCGACCCGGACTCGTGGAACGCGCGCATCAGCTCCCGGTGCAGCTCCCCGGGGCGCAGATCCAGCTCCTCCAGCCACGCCCGGTTCGCGATGAGCACGTTGGCGGCCGCCGAACGCAGCCGTTCCTGGGTCGGGAGCGACAGCATGTCGGAGTTGAGCAGTTCGAAGTACGCGTCGCCCTCCTGCGCGTGCATACGCAGATTCTGACCGCCGACCGCCAGCACGTCCCGGTTCAGATGGAACAGCTCCAGCCCGAGATGGTGCGGTACGTCGAGGACGCTCACCCCCATGTCCGCCAGGCCCGCCTCGTCGGTCGACAGAGCCGAGAGAAGGTTGCTGAACATGTCGCTGTGCTTGGGCACCGCGATCTGTGCGCCGGCCGGATCCGAGAGGAACTCCTGTGCCGTCACTCCGCCCCACCGGCCGCCGCGGGCGGCGAGCAGATAGAAGTTGCGACCGCCCATGGAGTAGCCGACCCGGCCCACGGGAACCACCTGGTCGCGGACCCCCTGCTCGGTTTCGAGCAGGCGGAGCATGCGTTGCTCGTTGTAGACCGCCACATCGAGAACGCGGGTCGACACATCCCGTACGAGATTGTCCGACCAGGGGAGCTGCACCGGCACGACATGGTGGTTCCGCCG
This sequence comes from Streptomyces sp. NPDC051018, assembly GCF_044456085.1. Taxonomy (NCBI): domain Bacteria; kingdom Bacillati; phylum Actinomycetota; class Actinomycetes; order Kitasatosporales; family Streptomycetaceae; genus Streptomyces; species Streptomyces sp. NPDC051018. Next base: position 323,910 of record NZ_JBITFN010000006.1, on the reverse strand, counting down.
TGCCAGAGCCTTCTCCAGGCCGCAGCCGAGCAGGACGGCCTTCACCACGATCAGGGTCGAGTCGGCGAGGCGGGTCGTGCCTCTGCCGCGCCGGTGGTCGGACAGCTCGTGCCGCGCCGCGTCCTCGGCCAGCGAACTGCTCGTCTGCCCGTACCACACGGCCAGTTGCGTCAGGGCGTTGAGGCAGGGCCTGACGTCCTCGGCGGAGATCTCCTCGACGGACGAGTCCTGGGCGTGGCTGCCGTAGTTGCCGTAGTTCTGAATCGTACGCACGGCAAGGACGACCTTGGGCGGAACCAGGTTCTTGGCCGAGAGCACTGTCAGCAGGGACTCCAGTGTCGGCTTCGAACCGACGGCTTCCCGGATGGCGATGTCCAACAGGATCGACTCCGCTGCTCTCCTCGCTGTGCCGAGGAAGACCTCGGGGTCGGATTCGGCGTACCTCAGAGCCTTTCTGTACAGCCGGAGCGGCTCCCCTTCGTTGCCCGTCACTCCGTGTCCCGCATCCTCGTCTCCCCCGTTCGCGGAGAGCAAGCTAACAGTGTGATCGGCTGCGGGTACAGACCGCATCCGGTCGTCGCCGTCATCGGCTGCCGCGGTCGGCGGCGCGGGGATCATCTGCGGTCACCCGGTTCTTTCCCGCGCAGCGAGGACAGCACGAGGCGGCCATAGCGCGTGGTGAGGGCCAGAGCCGTGGCGGCCAGGGCGGCGACGAGTGCGATGACGACGGCCGTGACTCCCTTGGCGTCGAGCACCTGAAGAAGGCTCAGCGCGGTTCCGAGCGGCAGGCCGAGGATCGTCAGGACGCCGAGTGCGCCCGCGATCTGCTGGCTCTCCTGGGTCTGCACCAGCCGGGCGTAGTCGGCCGCTTCGGCGAGGATCCCGTCGAAGCGCTCCGAGAGGCGGTACTGGGCCTGGAAGCTCAGCAGCAACTCGTTGGCGGGGCCGTGAGCGGTGAGGTGCTGGCGCCAGTAGGTGCTGCGGAACGTGGCGATGTGCCGTTCGAGGGCGGATACCCGATGGGCCAGTTTCGGACCGTCGAAGACACCGGAGAGGCCGTCCGTGAGTTCGTCGATGTGGTCGCGCTGGATGGCACCGAGCAGCAGAGCGTCGAGGTAGACGGTGCGGAAGTGCAGTTGTGCGAAGCCGTAGAAGTCACCGTTTCCCGTGTCCGGGCGATGTCCGAGGAAGGCGGCGCCGTGGCGTAGTACGAGAGCGCTCCAGTCCGCGGAGATCCGCAACGCGTGACCCGTTCGTTCGGGCCACTGCTCCAGCGGAGTGGGGAAGTCGCCGTCCGTGGACCTGGAGGCGAGGTACCAGAGCCAGCGGTCGGCCGTGTCGGGCAGTCGCCCGTCCTGCCTCAGCACGGGGGTGGCGTTCGCGTCGGGCGTGAGGAAGGCAATCGTGTACGGGCGGGCGATCGCGAACGGGGCCGCGGCGTTGCGCAGTTCGGCGACTCCGTCGAGCAGCACGACGGGGGAGAGCGGGCCGTCGAGCGGATCGGCGGCGGCAGGACTGCGGTTGCCGATGGCGCGCAGCGCCTCCAGCAGGGCCGGGCCCTCCACGTCGAAGTGCAGCACCGCGAGTCCGTGGTCCGGGTGACGCGCGGTGGCGGTGGCCAGTAGCTCGGCTCCCCGCAGATGCAGCGATTCGTGCCGTACGTCCATGTGCCGGTACCAGCGGCACGGCCGTTCCGGGGTGCCGTAGAGGGCACGGGCCGCGGCCGGGGCGAAGTACGTCTGACGGGTGCTCGTATCAGTGCGGCGGCTGCCCAGCTCGAAGGGTATGGGCCCGGCCGGCCAGTCGGCGGGGGCGGTGAACCGGACCGGCAGGACGACGGCCAGTGCCTGCCGAATGCCGATGACGGAACTGAGGTCCGTGGTCAACGAGTTGGCCTCCGATACGGGACTGGCGTTCTTGAGCCGGGCGAATCTCAGGATACGGATCGTTACCCGCGGTGAGCAGAGCGTCTCCTGCTCGGGCAAGCGGGACGTATGCTGCCCGGGCGCGCGTGGGCGCTCGGTCGTTGGGGTTCTCGGTGGGCACCGGTCGAGACCGCTGCCCGGGCACGCGTGGACGGTTGCGGATACGTGACCCGGCGTGTGCGTTCAGTAACCAGGCCGGACGGTCATATGGGTTTCCTTCGGGACGTCCCGGAGGTCGCCGTGGTCGAGCGCATGCCCCGAGCGGGCGCTTCGTATGGGCGTGATCCTGCGTTCACCAGCGGATGGCAAGCTTGAAGGATGAACGATGCCGCCCCGGCGCCCACCCCCGCGCCCGAGCCCCGCCGCCGTGCCCGTGTCCGTGCTCCCGAGTTGCGGGGGCGGGCCTGGCTGAACACGGGCGGCAGGGACCTCACCCTCGCCGATCTGCGAGGGCGCGTCGCGATTCTCGATTTCTGGACGTTCTGCTGCATCAACTGCCTGCATGTCCTGGACGAGCTGCGCGAGCTGGAGGAGAAGCACCGCGACACCGTGGTGATCGTCGGGGTGCACTCGCCGAAGTTCGCGCACGAGGCCGAGCCCCGGGCGGTCGTGGACGCGGTCGAGCGGTACCGGGTACGGCATCCCGTGCTCGACGATCCGGAGCTGGCGACGTGGAAGCAGTACGCCGTACGGGCCTGGCCCACCCTCGTCGTGATCGACCCCGAGGGCTACATCGTCGCCCAGCACGCCGGGGAGGGGCACGCCCACGCCATCGCCGGGCTGGTGGCGGAACTGGAGGCCGAGCACGCGGCCAAGGGGACGCTCAGGCGCGGTGACGGGCCCTATGTGGCGCCCGAGCCGGTGGGGACCGACCTGCGGTTTCCCGGGAAGGCGGTCGTGCTGCCGTCCGGGAACTTCCTCGTCTCGGACACCACCCGGCACCGGCTGGTGGAGCTGGCGGCCGACGGGGAGACCGTCGTACGGCACATCGGCGGGGACGGGGAGTTCAACGAGCCCCAGGGACTCGCTCGGCTGCCCGACGGCCGGGTGGCCGTCGCCGACACGGTGAACCACGCGATCAAGGCGTACGACCCGGAGACCGGGAGGATCGGGACACTCGCCGGGACCGGGCGCCAGTGGTGGCAGGGGTCGCCGTCGGCCGGCCCGGCCCGGGAGGTCGATCTGTCGTCGCCGTGGGATGTGGCCTGGTGGGGCGACCGGCTGTGGATCGCGATGGCCGGGGTGCATCAGCTGTGGACGTACGACCCCGGAACCGGGACGGTTCAGGTCGCGGCGGGGACCACCAACGAGGGGCTCGTCGACGGGCCCGCCGCCGAGGCGTGGTTCGCGCAGCCGTCGGGGCTCGCGGCGGACGGGGAGCGGCTGTGGATCGCCGACTCGGAGACGTCCGCGCTGCGCTGGATCGACACGGGCGGGGTCGTGCACACGGCCGTCGGCACGGGCCTGTTCGACTTCGGGCACCGGGACGGCGACGCCGGACAGGCCCTGTTCCAGCATCCGCTGGGGGTCACCGTGCTCCCGGACGGATCGGTCGCCGTCAGCGACACGTACAACCACGCCCTGCGCCGTTACGACCCCGTGAGCGGGGCCGTCACCACCCTCGCGACCGATCTGCGGGAGCCGTCGGACGCGGTCGTCGTGGGTGAGGACATCGTGGTGGTGGAGTCCGCCCGGCACCGGCTGACCCGGCTGCGTCTGCCGGAGGAGGCGGTACGGGTCGAGGCCGTCGCGCACCGTACGCAGCGGGAGGCCACCGAGGTCACCGGGGGCCGGCTGCGGCTGGACGTGGTCTTCGAGGCGCCGACCGGGCAGAAGCTGGACACGCGTTACGGGCCGTCGACCCGCCTTCTCGTCTCCGCGACGCCGCCCGGGTTGCTGCTCGACGGGGAGGGCGCCGGGACCGGCCTCTCCCGAGAGCTGGAGATCGACCCGGCGGTCGGGGAGGGCGTACTGCATGTGTCGGCGATGGCCGCGTCCTGCGACGACGACCCGTTGAACGAGTACCCGGCCTGCCACGTCCATCAGCAGGACTGGGGAGTACCGGTCCGGGTGACCGAGGGCGGGGCCCCGCGGCTGCCGCTGGTGCTGGCGGGCCTGGCGTGACGACTCCCGCCGGACGGCCCTGAGCTGCGCCTGACCTGCGGGGGCCCGGGCTGCGGGGGCGCCTGACCTGCTCCTGGCCTGCGCCGGGCCTGCGGGGTTCCTGACCTACGGGGGCGCCTGACCTGCGGGCCCCGGAGCCGGGGGCTTTGACCTGCGGGGGCCCGGAGCCGGGGCACCCGAGCCCCGCCCGTCCGTACGACCGGGGCGCCAACCGAGGCAGGGCCGGGTTCCCGGCCCTGCGCGGGGCGCTACGCGTCCCGGTCCAGCTCTCCGGGGACCGGGGCGGGCGTCAGGGTTCCGGCGTGCTGGGGGCATGCGTGCAAGGTCGCGGGGGCTCCGCTCGGCCGCCCGACGGAACGGACCGGGAGAGGAGCAAGGGTCCAGCGTCCGCAGACACAGCAGCTGGCGCCGGAGTCGGCGGGCGGCTCCCCGGTCAGTCCGTCGCGGGTCATGCGGGAACCCCCAGGCGGGCGGCAACGGTCCGGTCGGGAGCGAACGGCACATCCTGACCGAGGACGGCGGCCACGGCGGAGACCCGGCGCTGCCGCTGGCGCTCCCACTCGGCCTCCTGATCCCTGATCCAGTCGCGGAGGTACGGCGGAACGCGAGGCTCCCGGAGAAGCGGCGCGGTCCGGGCGAGCACATGGGGCGGGACAGGGGTGCTCGCCGTGCAGATCACCGGCGGGGTGAACTTTGTCCGAGCGGCGAAATGGGCGGGTGAGTGCCGTCCGGGCCGCTTGCGGCGGGTGAGCGGGAAGAGTTCCAGGACCCGTACGAGGGCACGGGAGATACGATCACGCATACGTCGTTCAGCTCCTGTTGAAAGCTGTGTCGGCGAGCCCCGGGATGACCGTTGCTGCGGTCTCCCGGGGCGACTTGTCCTCCGGCCCGGAGGGAGGGCCGTTTCGGGGTACGGGCACGGGTGCCACCGCCCGTACGTCAGGCTCCACTTCGGCGGAACAGCGGGTCCTCGGCCCGGACGAGGGCGTCGGCGGGCACCGGTGCCTGTCGCCGCCCCGGCGGTGCGGCACCGCACCGGGATGTTCCGGAGACGCACGCGATACGGGCCCGTAAGCCCCGCGACTCCACGGTTTTGAAGGTCCACCGGGTGTGGCCGAACCGTCTGGTCACTCCCATGTCGTGCTCCCACTGCTGCTGTGCTCGTTCAGTTCGGCCAGGGCCGGCCGGATTCGATCCATGACGGTGGCGGGACGTAAATCCGCGCGGGAGGCGTCCCATTCGATTCCGCCGCCGGGTGGCCGGAGATAGAGGCGATCCCATTCCGTGTCCATGACCACCCCGAGCGACTTTCTCCGTATGTCGAACACAAGTGCTCCAACGGCGAGTTGAGGGTCTTCTTCCTGCGGGCCTTCACTGCGATCGGCCACGGCCGCTCCTCTGCGTAGCGAAACCACTACCGGGGCGCATCAGGGTGACCTACAGTCGGAAGGGTCTTCAACGTTCCTGTTCTGGAGGGCACATTGGTCAACCGCAAGGAGTTAAATCCCGACGCGAGCCCGGAAGCGGCCTTCGGCGCACGACTTCGCAGCTCACGCGAGGCACGCGGATGGAAGCAGGACGAGCTTGCCGAACAGCTGGGATATACCGGCCGACATATTTCGGCAGTCGAAACCGGTCGCAAGCCGCCAACCCTGCGATTCTCGCGCGGTTTGGATGTCGCCTTCGGAGTCGAAGGCACGTCCGAATCCTTCGAACGCGTGTGGCGCGAGATCCGGCACGGTTCGTTGATGGAGGGCTTCCCCGAGTACGTCGGCTACGAAGCCAGGGCCGTTGAGATCCGGCTGTACGAGATCGGGATCATTCCGGGGTTGATCCAGACACCGGATTACGCCCGAGTCCTCGCGAACGGCGCCGTACAGCGCGGCAGCATCACGCCCGAACAGGCCGACGAACGGGTCTCGTTCCTCGCCGAGCGGCAGGCGGCTCTGGCGCATCCAAAGCCACCGATGATGCTGCTCGTTATGGATGAGAGCTGCTTCCGTCGCCAGGTGGGCGGGCCTGAGGTCATGGGCCCGCAGCTCGACAGGCTGGTGGAGTTCGCCGAACTCCCCAACACCATGTTGCAGATCGCCACATATGACATCGGTGAGCGCAGGCCGTTCAATCTGCCGGTCAACCTGCTGACGCTCTCCGACCGCTCCGTCGTGTCCTACGTCGAGTCTCAGACTCAAGGGCATCTGGACCGGGAACTCACCTCGGTATTACCCCTGTTGACGGCCTACCATCAACTACAAGCCGTATCAACCTCACAAGCGGAGTCCATAGCCATGCTCCGCGAGCTTCGAAAGGGCACCCCGTGACGAGCACGATCGACGCCCCCTGCTGGGCCAAGTCCTCCTACAGCGACAACGGTGGCAACTGCGTCGAATGGGCCCCGGCCCACGCTTCCACCACCGGCATAGTCCCCGTCCGCGACTCCAAGACCCCCGGCGGCCCCATACTGAACCTCCCCGCCCCCGCGTTCACGACCTTCGTAGCGGGCATCAAGACCGGCGAGTTCGGCACCGCCTGATCCCTGTGCTGATCGAGGAAGCCTCTTCCGGGGGTCGTCTTCGATCAGCTCCGGGCCGTGTAGCGGGACCACAGGCCCGAGCCAGCGTCACCGTTCGCGTCCGTATCCGTGATCAACGAGGTACGAAAGGGCACGACATGACACCGAAGCCCCTCCCCTGGGTCAAGTCCTCCTACAGCAACAACGGTGGCAACTGCGTCGAATGGGCCCCGGCCCACGCTTCCACCACCGGCATAGTCCCCGTCCGCGACTCCAAGACCCCCGGCGGCCCCATACTGAACCTCCCCGCCCCCGCGTTCACGACCTTCGTAGCGGGCATCAAGACCGGCGAGTTCGGCACCGCCTGATCTCCGGGCGGGACTCCGACAACGCGCGCTCCCGTTCTGCGCTGGAGCTGACGCCGCAGGGTCCCCGGCTCCCCCGCCTCTTGGCAGCGGGCCTACCTCTCCTGCCGGGTGGCCATGTCGGCGAGGGCGGGGCCCGGAGGACAGTCCGGTTCCTCGCCGAAGCCATGAGCGGGATGATCGCCGAGCGCGGCTGGGACTTGGCCCGTTCACCGGTGCTGTACCGGCGCTCCGCACCGGCAGCTTTGAGGCGTGCCGTGAGAGCGGCCGACGGTACCCAGCCGGCTTGGCGGTCGACGAGGTCGCGCCATGCCTCCTGGGGAGCCACGCCGAGCGCGTTGAGGTCCGGATCTTGAAAGGGAGCGGCTCGGGCTTCATGTTCCGGGGCGCGTGAGTGGCCGAGGAAGTTCGGCGTAGGGCCCGTTTGAGGAGCCGGATCGAGTTCTCCGGCATTGTGGCGATCCGTCGCGGCCAATCCTTTTATCAGATTTTCTGAATTCGTTGTGCCTGATCGGCACGGGGGTGGCTTCGTTCGCTTCAAGTGACAGCGCCCTCACATCGGTTGGGCAACGGCGGGCAGTCGGCAAAGCCGTGGATTATCAGAAGAAATGACTTAAAGTCGCAGCCTCAAATGGGTTATATAGTTCGAAGGACTCGATATCGTGCTCATCGCAGGATTCGATGGCATGGGCCCTTTGAGCGCCTTGCCGACATGGCTCTCCGTGGGATGAAAAGGCTGGGCGCGAGAATGGTGAACAGGGCAATAAGAAGATCGACACGGATTGCGCGTGCGGTGACGATGGGTCTCCTCGCGTGCGTCGTGCTCCTCGCGCCTGGCACGGCTACGGCCGCAATTGCCGCGCCTGCGCAGGACGACGGCACGGTGTACATCGGTGCCCGAGAGGGATACAGCGGCACCGGCATCTTCCCCGTGTACTCACCCGTACCGGCGAACCCCGCGGCGCCGGGTGAGCCGTCGCTCTGGGCGTACTGCATCGAGCACAACGTGAGCCCACGGACGAAGACCAACGGCACGGTGGGCGAACTCGGGAGCTACCTCGGAGCCAACTACTTCACCGATCCGGCGGTCCAGAGCAAGGTCCTCTGGGTGCTCGCGCACAGCTATCCCGCCCTGAGCCTCGAAGAGTTCGGAGCTGCGGCGGGAGCGACCGCGATCACACGCAACGACGCGATCGAGGCGACGCAGTACGCGATCTGGCGGTACACCGATCTCAACTTCGACGCGCCCTGGGCATGGGAGACCCCCGCATCGGAAACCGCCTACTGGTACCTCGTGAACGGTGCGAACGCGAGCACCGGGACGACGCCGCCGGCCACGACCACGATCTCGATCTCCGCGCCGAGCACCCAGCAGGACGCCGGAACGCTCGTCGGCCCGTTCGTCGTGACGACCAACCAGCCCACGGTGAGCGTCTCCGTCGACCCCGCGGCGAAGCTGACCGACGCGAACGGGACCGCTGTCGACCGGGACTCCGTCGTCAACGGCCAGGCCCTGTACCTCGATCTCCGAGGCACGAAGAAGTCCGGGACCGCGACGATCACGGCGACGGCCGCGGGTTCGGCGATCAACGGCAAGGTCGTCTCGGTTCCCACCGAGCCCGGAGGCACGCCCACCGCGGCGAACCACGCTCAGTCGATCATCCTCGTGGCAGCGAGCGGAGCCACGACGAGTGCCGAGGCCGTCGCGCGGTGGAACGCTGACGAGGACGACAGCACCGGCGGGGGTAACGGCACCGGCGGCAACACCACCGGTGGCAACGGCACCGGCGGAGGCAACGGCAGCGGTGGCAACACCACCGGCGGTGACAGCAGCACCGGTGGGGGCGCGACGGGTGCCACCGCCGGCGGGGCGACGCCGTCCGCCGAGCCGAGTGTGTCGGTCTCGCCCACGTCCGGCCGCCCGCTGGCCGAGACCGGCAGCAGCGGCACCGGTCTGATCATGGGTATCGCCGCCGCGCTCGCGGTGGTCGGCGGTGTTGTCCTGTTCACCGTCCGCCGTCGGCGTTCCGCCCGGCACTGACCCAGCCCTGCCCCAACCCCGTGGGCCCGCCGCTCCGCACTGCGCGAAGCGGCGGGCCCACCGCGTACACGCCCCTCGCGGGCGGCAGGCCCGGCGGCCATGCCCTCGGGGACGTGGAGTTCACTCAACTCCCTGTCTCGCGAGGCCGATAGGACCCACGATGTAACCCTTCGTAGTCCTCGGTAACCCTTGGGAAGGGGCCTGGTCATGATGGACCCCGAAGGGCACCACCTCGCCGACGCCATCCAGCAGGCGTGCGCCGAGCGGGGCTGGGGCCCCTCCAAACTTGCCAGGGAACTCGGGCTCGCCGCCGGACGCGGTCCCAGCGGCATGACGCGGCAGTACGCCCGCAAGCTCCTGGTCGGCGAGCGAAGCCCCGGCGAGACGTGGATGCGCGCGGTCGTACGGGTCTTAGGAATTGATCCCCAGCTCGTCGACACCAGCGCGCCGCCTGAGCCCAGCGTCGATACCGTGGATTCAGTCTTGGCTCTTGGAAGGAGCGATGTGGACCGCCGGAGTTTCCTGACAGCCTCGGGCGGCGCCGCCCCTGTCCTTCCTCGGCGTCCCCGACTCCGACGCGATCACCCGGCGCGTACACGCTGTATCCCCCACCGCCGTGCGGGTCGGCCAGGGCGAGGTCGACGCGATCAAGACCATGGTCAAGACGCTCGGCGACAGCGCCGCCGAGTACGGGGGCGGACACATCAAGCACCTGGCCGTGCGCTACCTCACGGACAACGCCGGTCCGTGGCTGCACGGCCGCTACTCCGAGGCCACCGGACGGGCGCTGTACGCGGCCACGTCCCAACTCGCCCACCTCATCGGCTGGATGGCTCAGGACGAAAGCGACGACAAGCGCCATCAGGCCCTCGTCCGCCACTATTACGCGCACGCCTACCGCCTCGCCGACGAGGCAGACGAGGCGGAATTGGCAGCCACCGCCCTGCGCGGGCTGACCGTCCCGGCCATCGGCCTCGGACCCCGTCACCGAGCCGAAGCCATCGCTTTGGCCGAGAAATCCATGGAGTACGCCAAAGACCTCGGCGATCCCCGCGCGGTGGCCTACTACCAGTCCACGCTCGCCGACGCCGCGGCGGTGGACGGCGACCACCGCCTCGCCACCAGGGCCCTGTCCGCCTCGCAGAGCCAGATCGAACGGACCGCCACCGCACCGCCGGGAGAGTCCTGGGCGAGTCACTTCTCCATCGGACGCTGGGCCTACGCGTCCGGGATGACGCTGGCAAAGATGGGTGACCTTCCCAGTGCCCGCGAACACCTACACGAAGCCCTCGACCGGTACGGACTCGACCGCCGCCGCACCCGCGCCAGTCTCCTGGGCCACCTCGGCGAGATCCACCTTCGCCAAGGCGACCTCGACGGTGCCCTGGCCGCATGGGAACAGTTCCTCGACTGTGCCGAGGGCATCCAGTCCGTACGCGTCCATGACGCGGCCCAGGACATGCGTGTCCGACTGGCCCGGTACTCCGGCGACACCCATGCCCGCGACCTGTCCGAACGAGCCGAGCGCTTCCTCACCCGAGCCTGAACCGGAACCCGAACCGGCCGGACGGGCCGCGTACCCGGGACAGGAACGGCCGGGCCCGGCGGCTCGGCCGGCCCGCGGGAGGTTCCGCTCAGCCCTGGAGGAACGCCGTCAGCGCGTTCGCCAGCAGATACGGGTCGTCCGCGCCGCACAGCTCGCGCGCGCTGTGCATCGACAGGATCGCGACCCCGATGTCGACGGTCCGGATGCCGTGGCGCGCCGCCGTGATGGGGCCGATCGTCGTGCCGCAGGGCATCGCGTTGTTCGACACGAACGTCTGCCACGGCACCCCGGCCCGCTCGCACGCCGCCGCGAAGACCGCACGGCCGCTGCCGTCGGTCGCATACCGCTGGTTCACATTGACCTTGAGGATGGGGCCGCCGTTGGCGCGGGGGTGGTGCGTCGGGTCGTGGCGCTCGGGGTAGTTGGGGTGGACGGCGTGGCCGGTGTCGGAGGAGAGGCAGACCGTGCCCGCGAAGGCGCGCGCCCGGTCCTCGTACGTACCGCCGCGCGCGAAGACGGAGCGTTCCAGCACCGATCCGAGCAGCGGGCCGTCCGCGCCGGTGTCGGACTGGGAGCCGTTCTCCTCGTGGTCGAAGGCGGCGAGCACCGGGATGTACGGCAGGTCGCCGGTGGCGGCGACCGCCGCGAGCGCGGCCGTACCGGCGTGTACGGACAGGAGGTTGTCCATCCGGGGCCCGGCGACCAGTTCCCGGTCGCGGCCGAGGTACGACGGCGGTTCGATGGAGTGCACCATCAGGTCCCAGCCGGTGACCTCGCCCGCCGGGAGCCCGGTCTCCTCCTCCAGGAAGCGGATGAGGTCGCCCTCCCGGACATCGCCGAGGCCCCAGATCGGCTGCATATGGCGCTGCTTGTCGAGCTTCAGCCCGTCGCTGTGGACCGAGCGGTCCAGGTGGATCGCCAGCTGCGGCACCCGCAGCAGCGCCCGGTCGACGTTGACCAGCCGCTCCGAGCCGTCCCTGAGGCTCAGACGCCCGGCGAGTCCGAGGTCACGGTCGAGCCAGGTGTTGAGCAGGGTTCCGCCGTAGATCTCCACGGCGATCTGCCGCCAGCCGGCCGAGCCGGTGTCCGGCAGCGGCTTCACCCGCAGATTGGGCGAATCGGTGTGCGCGCCGACGATCCGGAACGGGGTGTGCGCCCGCGCCCCCTCCGGTACGTACCAGGCGATGATCGCGCCGCCCCGGAGCACATACCTGCCCCCGGCCGTCCCGTCCCAGGAGTCCGTCTCCAGCACCTGACGGAAACCGGCCTTCTCCAGCCGCTCGGCGGCGACCGTCACGGCATGATACGGCGACGGCGCGGCGGACAGGAAGGACATCAGGTCGTCGGTGTGCCCGCGGCCGAAGCGGACCGCTGCGCTGCTGGTGCTCATGGGGCCACTGTAACCAGGGGACAGGCCCGGCAGGGGCCTCGTCGAACCGGAGCACGCCCCACCGCGCTGCGGTGCCGCACCGGCCGTTCCCCGGACCTCTCACCAGCCGTTCCCCCGGTTCCGTCACCCATGCTTCCCCCGTTCCGTCCCCGGCCGCCGGCCGGTCCTCCGGCCGTCGCCGCCCGCCCTGTGCCACCGAGCCGTGGTGCCTCGGAGGCACCGGTCCTCCCCCGGGAGCCACCGCGTTTCAGCCGTCCCGGGGCCAGGCTCCCCGGCCCCAGGAGTCCCCTGAGGCTCAGACGTCCCTGAGGCTCAGGAGTCCCAGACGCTCAGGAGTCTCCGAGCCTGCGGTAGTCGAGCGCGTCCTCCTTGAGCTTCACGGTCGGCGGCTCGCCGTTCTGCACCTGCCGGGAGCGCTCGGCGATCATCCTGCCGATGGCCATCAGCTCGTCGCCGACGTAGATCTTCGCGTTCAGGCCGCCGGTCTCGAACACCAGCACCGTGGTGCCGACCTGGCTCATGACCACGGAGCCCTGGCTCCTCAGCTTGCTCTTGCCCCGTTTGGCGCCCGACGACTCGCCGATCAGCCCGGGCAGCGGGGACCCGGCGGTGTCCCGCGGGTCCAGCGACGCCTGGGCGTGCCGGTCCAGCAGAAGCCTGGATGCGTTGGTGGCCCCGGCGGCGCTCCCGTACGCGTAGACACTGAAGGCGAGCGTGCCGGCGTCCGCCCGGGTGAACATGGTGCTGCTCGCGAAGAGGGCGCCCTCGCAGACCGGGTCCTTCTTGTCGACGCAGCTCACCGGCGCCCTGTCCTGGGTGCGGAGGTCGACCGCGACCGGTTCCCCGGAGGACTCGCCGCCCCAGCCGGGGAGATCCGCTTCGCGCGGCATCACGGCCGTGACCTGCTCCGCGGTGAGCACGGTCGCCTTGCCTGCCGTGGAAGGGCTCGGCGCGGACCCCGTCGCCCGGTCGCTCTCGCCGCCCCGGTCCCCCTTGCCGCCGCCGTCGTCCGAGCCGCACCCCGTCAGCAGCAGCGCCCCCGCCACCGCCCCGGACACCGCGAAACGCGCAAGGCGGCCATACCTCGTGATCCTCATGTTCCCCCCATGTGTTGGCGGCGATCATACGGACGGCCCGCCCCCGCAGGAATCCCCGGGGAAGGTCACTCCGGCACAAGGATCCTGCGACTCCATGCCAATGACCGGCCCCGACCAGGGCGAATAGCCTGCACCGAACCAGGGGGCTGTGCAGGGTTCGTCCCCGGCCCCACCTGTCCGGTCGCTCATTCCCGTGCCTTCCCTGCCTTCGTCAAACGCGGCTGACTCAAGGAGAGTTGTGAACAAGTTCGCCCGGATCGGCATCACATCCATCGCCCTGCTCGGGGCTGTGCAGGTCGCTTCCCCCGTCACAGCCGCCCCCGCGGCCCCCACGGAGCAGTTCCATGTCTGCTACAAGAACTCCGACTGCAACATGGGCTACTCGGCGGGCGTCCTCGACTGGAACGACGGGGGACATGCCCAGCACCTCTCCGGCAGCGTGGTCAACCGCACCAACAGCGACTACTCCACCACCGTGGTCTTCGAGGCGTACTCCTTCGACGAAAAGGTGGACAGCGACTCGCGGACCTCCAGGAACGGGACCCACAACTTCGACGTGTTCCTCACCGGGTGGATGGTCAACCGCATCAAGATCACCGTCTGCCAGAACTTCCCGACCGGCCAGAAATGCGGTGCGGCCGAGCACTACTACTACGGGTAAGAGGCCGGTTCCCCCTTCCCGCGGCGGAGGGGGGAACCGGCGTTGTCACGGTGCGGGCTCACCCATGACGGCCCGTCCCCGGTCCGGACCCGTTCGGGACCGGGGACCCGGCACCACGGTCCTCGGACCACGGACCTCGGACCTCGGACCTCGGACCTCGGACCACGGACCCGGCAAAGGATCTAGAAGGCCGCCTCGTCGAGGTCCATCAGCGAGCCGTCCACCGACTCCGCGATCAGCCGCTCGGCCGAGACACCGGGCAGCACGTTCGCCGCGAAGAACTTCGCCGCCGCGATCTTGCCCTGGTAGAACGGCACGTCCTTCGCCGGCGCCGTCTCCAGCTTCTCCGCCGCGACCGCCGCGCCCCGCAGCAGCAGATAGCCGACGACCACATCGCCGGAGGCGAAGAGCAGCCGGGTGGTGTTGAGGCCGACCTTGTAGATGTTCTTCACGTCCTCGCCGGTCGCGATGAGGTCGTTCGTCATCGCCCCGACGATCGCCTCCAGGTCGACGGCCGCCTTGGCGAGCGCCTCCCGGGCCGGGGCCAGCTCCTCACCGCCCGTGCCGACCGCGAGGAACTTCTTGATCTCCCCGGAGAGGCCGTTGAGCGCCTGGCCCTGGTCGCGGACGATCTTCCGGAAGAAGTAGTCCTGGCCCTGGATGGCGGTCGTGCCCTCGTAGAGGGTGTCGATCTTGGCGTCCCGGATGTACTGCTCGTGCGGGTACTCCTGGAGGTAGCCGGAGCCGCCGAGGGTCTGGAGCGACTGGGCAAGCTGCTCGTACGACCGCTCGGAGCCGTAGCCCTTGACGATCGGCAGCAGCAGGTCGTTCAGGGCGACCAGGGCCGAGGTGTCACCGCCCTCGGAGTCCTTCGCGGCGATCTCGTCCTGGATGGAGGCGGTGTACAGCACCAGGGCGCGCATGCCCTCCGCGTACGCCTTCTGGGTCATCAGGGAGCGGCGGACGTCGGGGTGGTGGGTGATGGTGACCTTGGGCGCGGACTTGTCCGTGAAGTTGACCAGGTCGGTGCCCTGGACGCGCTCCTTGGCGTACTCCAGCGCGTTCAGATACCCCGTGGAGAGGGTGGCGATCGCCTTGGTGCCGACCATCATCCGGGCGAACTCGATGATCATGAACATCTGGCGGATGCCGTCGTGCTTGTCACCGATCAGCCAGCCCTTGGCGGGGTGCCGGTCGCCGAAGGTGATCTCGCAGGTGTTGGAGGCCTTGAGCCCCATCTTGTGCTCGACGTTCGTGGCGTACACGCCGTTGCGCTCGCCCAGCTCGCCGGTCTCCCAGTCGAACGCGAACTTCGGTACGAGGAAGAGGGAGAGGCCCTTGGTGCCGGGTCCGGCGCCCTCGGGGCGGGCGAGGACGTAGTGGAGGATGTTCTCCGACAGGTCGTGCTCGCCGGACGTGATGAACCGCTTCACGCCCTCGATGTGCCAGGAGCCGTCCTCCTGCTCCACGGCCTTCGCACGGCCCGCGCCGACGTCCGAGCCGGCGTCCGGCTCGGTGAGCACCATGGTGGAGCCCCACTGCTTCTCCACGGCGATCCGGGCGATCTTCTTCTGGGCCTCGTTGCCCTCCTCGAAGAGGATTCCGGCGAAGGCCGGGCCCGAGGAGTACATCCAGATGGCCGGGTTGGCGCCCAGTAGCAGCTCGGCGTACGACCAGATCAGGGAGCGGGGCGCGGTGGTGCCGCCGATCTCCTCGGGCAGGCCCAGGCGCCAGTACTCCGAGTCCATGAAGGCCTGGTAGCTCTTCCTGAAGGACGCGGGGAGCGGCGCGGTGTTCGTCCCGGGGTCGAAAACAGGAGGGTTGCGGTCGGCGTCCGCGAAGGATTCGGCCAGCTCGTTCTCCGCGAGCCGGGCGATCTCCGCGAGGATGCTCTTGGCGGTGTCGACGTCCATCTCCGCGAACGGGCCGGTGCCGTACAGCTTGTCGCGCCCGAGGACCTCGAAGAGGTTGAACTCGATGTCGCGGAGATTCGACTTGTAGTGCCCCATGGCGACGGCTCCGTAAAGATCGGGAGGCGGGTCCTCGTACTCATACCAATCGGTAACAATGATGATGCTACCCACGGGTAATAAGTTTCAACCCCCTTGCCCCGACTGTGACCGGCGCCCTACCGCGGCCCGCGGAGGGGGTCGACAGCGTACAGCCCGTGGTCATAGCACCCGAAGTACACAAGACCGTTCAGCAGGACCGGCGACGAGTCGATGGGCCGAGAGGTGCGAAAGCGCCATTTCTCCCGGCCGGTCCGCAGATCGAGGGCGAGGAACTCCGGACCGCCGCTGCCCGTGTAGACCGTGCTCCGGTGGATCAGAGGGGTGGTCCCGATGCCGTCGGACGCGTCCTTGTCGGCACGGGTCCGCTTCGACCAGAGGATCTTCCCCGTCCGCGTGTGCACGGCGAACACATCGAAGTCGGTGGTGCAGGCCACGGCGACCTCACCGCTCACGGCGACCCTGGTGTACCCGGGGCTGTAGCCCTCGCCGGACGTCAGGGCGGTCACCCGGGGGTCCCCCGTCCGCAGATCGAGGCCGAACAGATCGCCGTTGCTCGTGTTCAGCCAGGCGAGCCCGCCGGCGCCGACCGGGGGCGCGCCCGCCGAGTCCTGGAGGGGGCGGCGCCAGCGGACCTTCCCGGTGGCGGCCTCCAGGCAGTACACGGCCGAGTCGTTGCAGAACAGCAGCGCGCCCCCGTAGCGGGTCGCGCCCTCGGAGAACGTGCCCGGACCCGACCACCGCCAGCGCACCGCCCTCGTCGCCAGATCCACCGCGAGCAACTGACCCGCGTGACGGCCGTCGCGCTCGGTCGCGGTGACGTACGCCGCCGTGCGGTCGGTCACCACATCGCCCCGGCCGGTACCGGTGGCGAACCACAGCCTCACTCCGTCCCGGGTACGCAGCGCGGTCAGTTTCTCGTCGATGCAGAGCACGACGTTGCCCGCCCCGTCGAAGTCGAACCATCTGCTCATCGACCGCTTGGCCCGGCGGGGCCGCCACAGGCGGGTGCCGGTCCGCGCATCCACGGCGTGCAGCGACAGATCCATGTCGGCCACCAGCACCACCGATGAGCGGGCGTCGGCGAAGACCGGGGAGTGGATCGAGGCTCCCGCGTCGTATCGCCAGCGTGGCCGGTCGGCGGCCAGGAGCCGGCGGGCAAGCACGGCCCCGCCCGCGACGGCCCCCGCGACGGCCGCCCCTCCGAGAGCGAACGCCTGCCGCCGCGAGAACCGGCGGACCCGTGTTCCGGGCGGCGCTCCGGCACCGGCCCGGTCCGCGGGACGGGCACGCTCTGCGAGCGGCGCGGCCGACGTCGCGGATTTGGAGGCGTCGTCGTCGAGGGGGGACGATGTGTCATCCGCGCTGGGAGAGGTCTCGGTCCGTGAGCTGCGGGAGGTCCGCGCGGTGCCGTCGGCCGTCTCGGCACGAGGGGTCGGCGCGGGCTCTCCGGTCCAGGCGGGCTTTCGGGTTCCGGCGGGCTTTCCGGTCCCGGCGGGCCGCGGGTGCCCTGCGGCTTCCTGCGGTGGTGTACGGAGCACGGGCCGCCCCCCGGGCTTCCCGCGCGCGGGCATCGGTGCCTCCATGCCCAGCACGTACTCCGCCCGCCGCAGGATCTCCGTAAGCAGCGGGGTGGGCAGCCATGATCCGTAACGTGTGTCAGGCGCGGGGAGCCCGGCCACGAGCGCGGCCATGGCGGGCCGGTCCGCCGGGTCCTTCCTCAGACAGCGCGTGGCGAGTGTGCGCAGCGCGCCCGGCACCCCTTCGAGGTCGGGCGCCTCGTGCACGGCCCGTACCGCCACCCCGATCGGATCGCCGCTCCCGAACGGCCCCCGGCCCGTCGCCGCGAGGACCAGCACGGCCCCCAGCGCGAACACATCGGCCGGAGGACCCGCCGGTTCGCCCCGCAGCACCTCGGGAGCGGTGAACCCGGCCGCCCGCGCCGTACCCGGTCCGGCCAGCAGGGTGCTCACGGAGCAGCCGAGGTCGAGGAGCCGGGGACCTCCGGCCGTCAGCAGCACATTGCCGGGCGTGATGGCGTGGTGCGCGATGCCGGCGTCGTGGACGGCGGCGAGCGTGGTGCCCAGGCCGGCCGCGAGGTTCCACAGCACCGAGTCCCGGAGTGGTCCTGCCAGGTCCAGCGCCTGTGCGAGGCCGATCCCCGGCCGGTGGTTGTGAGCGACCCAGGGCGGGTCGTCGTAGGCGTGCGCGTCGACCCATTCGGCGAGGCCGGGGTGCCGGACCGCGTGGGCGGACTGAAACGCGGCAGCGAGCCGGGGCCGCAGGCCCTCCGTGCCGGCGAACTCGGTCCGGACCGCCTTGACCGTGAGATGGCGGCCCCGGTCGGTGCGGGCCACGCAGATCCGGGTGGGTCCGGTGTCAGCGAGCACCGCGACGATACGGAACGGTCCGACCTGGAGCGGATCACCCGGACCCGGCGCGCGCGGCCGGTCGTGCGGCGGCGAGGGCGAGAAGGCGCCCCTGTCTCCGGCCCACTCCAGACCGCTGTGTCCGCCGCCGCCGTCCCCACTCATGACGGCGGCTTCGTCAGACTGGTGTGGTACCAGAAGTCGTCGACCGCGTCCTCGTACCCGCGAACGTTGTTGTGGACCGAGATCCGCGCGTAACAGGCGCATTTCTCATGGGTCCAGCTCAGCGTGGCATCGTGTCCGTCGTACTCCTCGATCACATAGGTGTAGCCCTCGGCGCTGCCCCGGTGGGCGATCTTCCGCCGGTTGTCCGCCGCGCGCTCCGCCATCTCGGCCGCCGCGTCCGCGACATCGTCGGCCTCCAGGAACGTGACCCGGTAGGTGACGTCCCAGCGGGTGAACGTGCACTCCCTGCCCTCGCAGGAGTCGGCCGAGGCGATCCAGGAGGCGGCCATGGCCAGCATCGCGCGATCCGTGAAGGCCCGCTGCGGCCGGTCGAGATAGCCGGACACGGCGAGATAGAGGGCAGTGGGCACCACCGTGAGCGCCACACCCCACACAGTGAGGGCGCGCAGCCAGGGCCGGGTGGGCCGGAGCGGACGTCCGCGCGTCGCGGCGCCCCGGGGCCGGCCCAGCACCGGCATCCTGGCCAGGATCCAGTGCGCCGCGACGGCGCCCGGAATCAGACCGCAGATCCCGGTCAGCCAGACGTAGAAGACCCGCTCGAAGGCCACCGACTCCTTGAGCGAGAGATACGTCATGGTGTCGTCGACGGTCCATGACGTGCCGGAGTAGAACGCGCAGTTGTAGGCCAGGTAGGCGCACGGGTACCAGAGGACCGCGACGGCGAGCACCAGCGGGAAGGTGCGCCGGACGCTGCGGGGCTCCGAGGGCGGCAGCCGGATCGCGGAACCGACGAACACGGCGGCGAGCAGGAACACGGGTGCGGTGTTCTCGCCGTAGAAGGAGAAACCCTCCCACATTCCGTACGCGGTGAGCACGACCAGGCCGGAGGCCGGCAGCCACCACCAGGAGCCCATCAGCCGGGCGAGCAGCATCATGACGAGGACCGAGCCGCAGATCACACCGAGCCCGATCAGCGCGACTTCGTAGAACGCCGACCCCAGGGGCTCGACGGTGGTGAATCGGTCGTACGCGGAGGGCTTGTCGGCACCGTCGGCGACCGGCCACTGGGCCCGGTAGGCCAGCTCGTCCACGGACACCTGGGTGCCGCCCGCGCCGGCGCAGCCGAGCACGAGGAGCACCAGGGTCAGCGCCCAGCGCCCGACGGCGCGCAGCCAGGCGGGGGCGGACTGGTCTTTGGGGTCGGACCGGTCGAGGGCGTAGGGGGAGAGCAGGGGCACCGGCGACGGGGCGGGCAGCCGGGCGATGACGACATGGGGGTCGCCGTCGAAGGAGGTGCGCTGAGTGGGGGTGCCGCCCGCGCCATCGGTCTCCATCCGGGCGTACGCGAAGTCGAAGAGGTCCGACACCTTGGTATCGGCGGCGTACGGCCGGTCGGGCCCGGCCCG
Organism: Streptomyces sp. NPDC051018; assembly: GCF_044456085.1. Classification (NCBI taxonomy): domain Bacteria; kingdom Bacillati; phylum Actinomycetota; class Actinomycetes; order Kitasatosporales; family Streptomycetaceae; genus Streptomyces; species Streptomyces sp. NPDC051018. The sequence goes on along the minus strand of NZ_JBITFN010000006.1, from coordinate 304,279 downwards.
CAGGCCCCCCACCAGATAGCCGGTGAACCGGCTCATCCCCATCAGGCTGGTGGCGTCGGGGGTGGTCTCCCGCTCCCGGCACGCGGTGATGATGTGGCGTCCGCGCCCGCTGGAGGCCAGGTAACGGCCGTCCGGCGCGGTTTTCGCCGCTCCGCCGTAGCAGCAGTCGAGGACGATCAGGGTGACGGCGGCGGGCGAGGTCCGCAGGATCGCGTCGATCACGGGGAAGCCGATGGCCGTCTCACCGGCGGTCGCCAGTGTGGTGTCCCGGGCGCAGAGCCGCAGGGAGCCGCTCTCCGGCGGTCCGGGCAGCCCGTGCCCGCTGTAGTAGACGAAGACGAGGTCTTCGCGCTCCGCGCGGGCGCACAGTCCGCGCAGGGCATCGAGGATCTCGGTGCCGTCCGGGTCCCGCAGGGCTTCCACGTCGGCGTCGTCGAACAGCCCGATCCCGGGGTCGACGAGCGCGGCCGCGAGGTGGTGCACATCGTTGTAGGGGCCGCGCAGCTCCGGCAGCCCCGGATCGGCGGGGTAGTGCCCGTTCCCGATCAACAGGGCACGGTAGGTGCGGGGCACGGGAGCCGCTACCCGGCCCGCAGCCGCTCGGAGAGTTCCTCGAGGATCTCGAAGAGGCGGTCGAACTGCTCGTCGGCGGGTCGGTTGCCATGGATGTGGATCGTCCGCTCGGTGCCGTCGCGCTCCGTGTACGTGATCTTCATGCTGCGGGTCTGGTCGCGGGAGAGCCAGGCCCGCCAGCAGCCGGCCGCCGTGCGCAGTGCCGCCGCCGAGGTCAGCGCCACGACGACGGTGTCGAGCAGGCCCTTGCTGCCGGGGAGCGGGAGGAGACCGTCACGGCGCACCGTCAGGCCGTGCGCGCCGAGATCTCGTACCAGCTCGCGCTCCTGCTCGAGCCAGGCGTCGTCCTGCTCGTCGAAGCGGTCGCTGTTCAGCGCCAGTCCCAGATCGAGCACCGGTGTACGCCCGGTCTCGGCCACCGGTGCCTGATCGGTCCGCGGTACGCCCTCGTCAGCCATCGAGCCCCCCAACTACGCGTGGATTCCGAGATGTTCAGCCTAGCCATCCGGCGAGTTCCGCGCGTTCTTTCGGGCGGGATCCCGACCTCGGTGTCCACAGCGGTGCACAGCGGGGACGAGGGACCGGGGGACTGGTTACTCTTGCGCTCATGTACGGCTATGACCAGAGTCAGGGCGCGCAGCAGTACGCACCCCAGCAGCCATACGGGGGGCCGCCCCCCGGGCAGCCGCTCTACCCGGAGCCCTCACCTCCGTCTCTCGCCGACGCTGTACGGGCCTTCACGACGGCCTCGCTCTCCGCCGAGGACTTCCAGCAGATCTTCGCGACCTCGAAGGTCTACTGCCCGCGCGGGGACAATCCCGGGTTCCTGGCGCTGCACAACACCCAGCAGCCGGTGATCCCGATGTTCACCTCCCTCAAGGAGCTGCGCAGATACGCGGGCAAGGAGTCCAAGTACTTCGTGATCACCGGGGCGGAGGTGATCGACCTGCTGCCGACCGGGTACGGCTTCGTCCTCGACATGGAGGGGGAGCACCGGATGGTCTTCGACGCCAAGGCCGTGGAGCAGATGGTCGACTTCGCCATGCGCCGCATGTACGGCTGAGTCCGATGTACGACTGAGCCCGCGCGGCCGGCCCGGCCCCCCTTCGGTGCCGGGCCGGCCGGTCGTCCGGGGGCGCGGCCCCGCCGTGGCACGAGCCGTTACATACCGACCTGTCCCTGTTCATGGACGCCCGGGAGGAATACCTCCCGGGCGTTCGCCGTTCCGGGTAGCGAGAAGTTCAGTATTCAACTAACCTGGTCCCCAGGTCGCAGGTCGCACAAGGAGGTACCCCCAATGCCCGCAGTGACTGTCGACAATCCACTCACGCTTCCGCGCGTCTCGGCCGCGGCCGACGCCGTGGCCCGTCCCGTGCTCGCCGTGACCACCGCTCCCAGCGGTTTCGAGGGGGAGGGTTTCCCGGTCAGGCGCGCGTTCGCCGGGATCAACTACCAGTATCTCGACCCGTTCATCATGATGGACCAGATGGGCGAGGTGGACTACGGAGCCGGTGAGCCCAAGGGAACCCCCTGGCACCCCCACCGCGGCTTCGAGACCGTGACGTATCTGATCGACGGAACCTTCGTCCACCAGGACAGCAACGGCGGCGGCGGAACCATCCGCAACGGCGACACCCAGTGGATGACCGCCGGCTCCGGCCTGCTGCACATCGAGGCGCCGCCGGAGGAGCTGGTCGTGTCCGGCGGGCTCTTCCACGGGCTCCAGCTCTGGGTGAACCTCCCGGCCGCCGACAAGATGATGGCCCCCCGCTACCAGGACATCCGCGGCGGCCAGGTGCAGCTGCTGACCTCCCCCGACGGCGGCGCCCTGCTGCGGGTCATCGCCGGGGAGCTGGACGGCAACGAGGGCCCCGGCATCACCCACACCCCGATCACGATGATCCACGCGACGCTGCGTCCGGGCGCGCAGATCACCCTGCCGTGGCGCCAGGACTTCAACGGTCTGGCGTACGTCCTCGCCGGACGCGGCACCGTCGGCACCGACCGGCGCCCGGTCCGGATGGGCCAGACCGCGGTCTTCGGCGACGGCGGCTCGCTGACCGTACGGGCCGACGAGAGCCAGGACTCGAACAGCCCCGATCTGGAGGTCGTCCTCCTGGGCGGACAGCCCATCCGGGAGCCGATGGCGCACTACGGGCCGTTCGTGATGAACACCCAGGAGGAACTGCGCCAGGCCTTCGAGGACTTCCAGAAGGGCCGGCTGGGCACGATCCCCGCGGTCCACGGGATGTCCGAGGGTCTCTAGTCCCGCGGTGCGGTGGCCGGTGGGCGCGGAGCCCGTGCCACCGGCCCACCGCGACCTCCCCCGGTCAGGGCCCTGCCGGACGTCGGAAGAGACGTCCGGCAGGGCCCTGACCGCGCTTCCGGGGTGCCCGGCGTCCGGAGCCGTTGGTCATACTCACACGAGTGATCGCGGGAGGCGGACTGCGGTGGACACGAGCAGATGGCGGAAGGGTCCCGAGCACTGGCTCAAGGAGACGAGCTGGTGGTGGGTGCCGGTTTCGGCCGTCGCCACCATGGTCTTCGTCTGAGGGCTCGCCGGTCTGCTGGCGGGTGGCTGCGACACAGGCCCTCGTGGCGGTTGTGTCGCCGCGGCCGGATTCGAGCTGCGCGGCTGGGCTCTCTTCATCGGCATCCTGGCCGTCATCGCCGTACTCCTGCCATCGCTGACCACCATGCACTGGCCCCGCGCTGCGGGGGCACTCGCGGGGTGCTGCCTGGGCGCGGTGTACATGATCACCCAGGGTACGGGCACGGGACATCTGATCACGGCGGCGCTCCTCCTGGTCTTCGGCCTCGTGACATCCGCTCTGACCTGGACCGGACGGCGCAAGCGCCACAGCCGCAGCCCGGTCGGCAAGGCCCTCCGTACCCGGAGCGGGTCCGAGGTGCGGATCGTGGAGGACACACGCGGCAGTCGGTGGCTGACCTGTGCCGGCTGCGGCCACGACTCGTACGAGAACGCGTCACAGGCACCCTCGGCGGCGCGCGAGCACGCCGGTACGTGCCCGCTCTGACGGCCGCCGGCCGGGTGGCGAAGGCCGCGGCGAGCCCCGGGAACCCGCGTGAGGGTGAGCGTGGTCCTGCGGTACGGGTCCGGGAGCCCCGGGTCTCCGGGCCCGCGGGGTCCCGGGCCTGGCGGGTCCACCGGGCCTCCGCCGTCTCCGGGACCTGGCGGGTCCACCGGGCCCCCGCGGGGTGCGGTTGACGGGGTGTCACCCGGGTGGACGCCGTACGCGGGACGGCGCCCCCGGACCATGATCGCCTGGGGAGGTGCAGACTCTCCTCCCCGAGCCGGTACGGCGGCTCGCCGCCTGGTGCGCCGTCCTGCTGCTGATCGCCGGGGTCGGCGCGGTGGGGATCTGGCTGATCATCTACTTCAGGACCGCCGTCACGCCCTTTCTGCTGGCGATCCTCGGGACCGCCCTCCTCGGCCCGCTGCACAAGAAACTCGTCCAGATGGGCGTGAACCGCTCGCTGGCGGCGGGGCTGACCTGTGTCGCCGTGGTCGGGGTGGTCGGCGGGGCCACGTACATCATCGTCGCCGCGCTGCTCGACAGCGGCGCCCAGATCCTCGCCGCCCTGCGCAGCGCGGCGGAGGGGATCAGCAAGCACTTCGGGCCGGCCGGGACCTCCCTCCACGATCTCGCCGCCAATGCGCGGGACCTTCTCGCGAAGTTCGGCGGAACGGCCGCGTCCGGAGTGATCAGCGGGCTGAGCGTGGTCGGTCAGGCGATCGCCACCGCCGTCCTCGCCCTGCTGCTGATCTTCTTCTTCCTCCGTGACTCCCACAAGGCGGCGGGACTCGCCCGCTCGCTCGCACCCCGCGCGCACGCGGACACCCTCGAAGCGATGGGCCGGCGGGCCTTCGAGGCCGTCGAGGGCTTTATGCGCGGTACGACGTTCATCGCGCTGATCGACGCGGTCTGCATCACCGTCGGACTGCTGATCCTGCGGGTGCCGGGGGCGGTCGGTCTGGGCGCCCTCGTCTTCGTCGGCGCCTATATCCCCTACCTCGGCGCGTTCCTCTCCGGCGCGGTCGCGGTCCTCGTCGCCCTCGCCGACCGGGGCTGGGTGATCGCCCTGTGGGCCCTCGGTGTCGTCCTCGCCGTCCAGGTCCTGGAGGGCCATGTCCTCCAGCCGGTGATCCAGAGCCGTACCGTCCAGATGCACCCGGCGGTCGTCATGCTGGCGATCACGGCGGGCGCGGGCATCGCGGGCATCCTCGGCATGCTCCTCGCTGTCCCGGTCACGGCGGCGGCCTTCGGTGTCATCGGCGAACTGAGAACGCACTACGGCAACGGCAGCGACATCGGTACGGGCAAGGGCCCCGACGGCGGCACCGGCGGCAGCACGGGTGATTCCGGCACGGCGCCCCCGGACTGAGCCCCGAGGGCAGCCCCGAAGACCCCGAGAGAGCGGCGCCGTACGACCGCCCGCCGCACGGGACACCGCCCGCCGGGCGTCACAGCGCGACCGCGCCCACGACGACCGCCGCCACACCGATGAGCAGGGCCACGGCGCTGAGGACGAGGTCCAGTCTCCGGGAACGGTGTACGGCCGCGAGGTCCGGGGTGAAGACGGCCGGGTCACCGGGTGAGTAGTGGATCGTGAGGTCCCGGCCGTACGAGCCGGCCGGGTCCGGCAGCCCCTCGGTGCAGTAGGCGGTGACGGCGGTGCCCTCGTGGGTGGAGAAGGCGACGACCGGAGTGTGGCCGGTGAGGGTGTGGCCGTCCTCGTCGGTGGTGGCGTCCCTGAGCACGGCGATGACACGGCCCCGGACGGGGGCGACGGAGGTCAGCGCGTCGATACGGCGGCTCGTGAGACGTGCGTTCCCGGGCATGTAGTACGCCCCCGAGAGGGTCCAGGGCACCCCGAAGCCGAGCAGGGCCCACGGCCAGCCCCATTCGACCACGGCGAAGACCACCAGTCCGGCGTAGATCAGGAAGACCGCGCAGTTCGGCCGGCCGAGTCCGTAACGGCCCGCCCGGAGGTCACCGGTGAACCGGAAGGCATGCGGTCCCCCGCGCGGGTAACGGATGCCGATCTCCCGGCCCGTCCAGGCCGCGGTCACCCGCTCCCCGTGCTCACCGTCGTTCGTCACGGTGAACTCCTCCCCGGTGGACGGGTCGCGGAAGGAGACGACCACGGCTATCCCGTTCCCGGCGGAACTTCCGTGCCGGGGCTCCCGGACCCGCTCGATCCGGCCCATCACACGGACCGTCCGCTGCGCCCGGGTCACCCCGGCCAGCGACCGGCCGTATCCGATCAGCGCCAGGGTGCCGAACACCCCGCACCACAGCGCCAGATATCCGTGCGAGTCCATGCGTTTCCTCCTGCCACTCCAGGGGCCCTCCCGCCACTTCGGGGGCGGCCCGGCCCTGACGCCGTCGGGCGGCTGATCATCCGCTGCGGGTACGGCCGGGCCCCGGGGTCAGCGTGCCGGGGCGCGCCGCACCACCGTGCCCTTGCCGTCCGCCTCCAGTGAGGCCGCGCCGCCGGGGCCGCTCACGCCGACCCTGATGGTGAGGGAGCCGGTGAGGTTCTCGGCGGTGATGTGCCAGCTCCGCGGGGAGCGGACACCGAGCGTGGTGGTGGCCTCCTCGACCAGGGCGGGGAGTCGTTCGTAGGGCAGGGCACCCGGGTCGAACCCCGGGGCCCCCGAACCGGTGGGAGCGAACACGACCGACAGCAGGCGTTCCCGCACGACGACGGTGAGAGCCGGGCCCTTCGGCGAGGACAAGTCCTCGCCCCTGGTGAGCGAGTCGACCGCCCGCCGCAGTTCGCCCCGGTCGAGGAACGACTGCCCCGGGCCGAGGGCGACCGTACCGGACGCCGATGTCACGACCGTCGTCGACGACGTGACGGAGACGGAGGGCGTGGCGGCCGGGGTGACCGAGGCGGGAGGCCGCGCGGTGGCGTCCCGGCCGAGCAGTTCGGCGCGGAACAGCAGGATCACGCCGGCCGCGCCGAGCAGCAGGCCGAGGAGCATGACGAAGCCCACGGCACAGCCCTCGGAGGGCTCGCTCGCCATCGCGGGCCGGGGCGCCGAGTCGAGGCGGGCCCCGCTCACCCGCTCCTCCCACTGAGGCGTCGGCCGCTTCACGATCCTCACCCGCCACGGCCGGTCCGGCGGGTACTGCACCACCACGATGCCGCGCGGCCGGTAGTCGGTCAGGTCGACGAGGTTGATGTCCTGGGTGAACTCCACGCGGTACGCCGGCTCGCCGTCCGGCGCCACGGTGAGATCGAACCGCACCGGCACATCGCTGGACTCACCCCTGACGGCGTGCAGGCTCTCGATCATCGCGAGTGCCGTACGGGGGACGACGGCCGCCTCCCGTGCCCGCCGCGGGGCACCGGCCAGGAAGAGGAGCAGACCACAGACCGCGGGCAGACCGAGCCCCGTGACGAACAGCGGCACGCTCTCGACGACGACGCCGACGACGAGAGCGGCCAGCGACGTCCCCGTCAGCCCGCCCGCCGTGAATCCCCGGGCAAGGGCGACGGGGGTACTGCGCGTGGGCGGCCCGTCCGTGGTGATCGTCATTCGGGCGATTGTGCCGGGCCCGGGTGACGGCCGGTAGATCTCCGGGCGTCCGGCACCGGTTCCGCCGGAAACGACTCCGGGCGCCGGCACCGGCGTTCCCGCCCTCTCCGGGAGACTTCCTGTGCGGAGCCCGCGGCGCCGGAGGACGTGCTCACGCACGTTGGAACGTTCATTACAGCCGCATTCAACAGACGTGCGGTGGCACTTCATCTCCGCACACGCCTCACAGGCGCACGGGCCACACGGACCCCCGCAGTCGGGCAGACCGGACAGGACGGACGGCCCCGGGCAGGTCCCGGGCATCGGCGCGGGTGGATGAGGCGGATGAGGGTGCCCTCATCACCGGGCCGCTCAAGGGGCGGAGAAAGGGGAGGGTTCGTACCGCAATAGGACGGTATGGAGGGGCGTCTCGCGCGTACCCCTACCGCCCATGTATTCGAGGCCCGCGCTCGGGCCTACGATCGTCACACGAAAGCACTGCCGGGTCACCGCCCGGCAGCGTAACTTAAGCGCCGAACCTCCCACACAGCGAACCGTCAGCCGACCACCCGTCAACAGCCAAGTCCTGGCCGCAGAGCCGTCAGCCGCCCAGCCCGCGTACCGCAGAATCGTCGAGGGGTCCCGTGACCGTCCATCCCAGCCTCCAGACCTACGCCGATGCCTGGACCCACTCCATCGAATCGATAGCCGAGCTGGTGGGGCCGCTTGTCGAGGGTGAGTGGAACCGGCCCACGCCGTGCCCCGCCTGGTCGGTGCGGGACGTGGTCTCGCATGTGATCGGCATGGAGACCGAGATGCTCGGCGATCCACGGCCCATTCACACCCTGCCGCGTGATCTCTACCACGTGAAGAACGACTTCGCCCGGTACATGGAGATGCAGGTGGACGTACGCCGGCATCACACCGCTCCCGAGATGACCTCGGAGCTGGAGTACACGATGATCCGGCGGGCCCGTCAGCTGCGGAACGAGAACCGCGCGCCGGACACCATGGTCCGCGCCCCCCTCGGTGCCGAGCAGACGCTCGAAGTGGCCATGCGGACGCGCGCGTTCGACACCTGGGTGCATGAGCAGGATCTGCGGAACGCGCTCAACAAACCGGGCAATCTCGACTCCCCGGGCGCGCTGATCACCCGGGACGTGCTGCTGGAGGCGCTGCCCAAGGTGGTCGCCAAGGACGCGGGCGCGCCCCCGCACTCGGCCGTGGTGATCGATGTGCACGGGCCGCTGGAGTTCCTGCGTACGGTACGGGTGAACGCGGACGGCCGCGGCACGATCGACGGATCGCCCTCGCTGGGCCCCGTGGTGACCCTGGCGACGGACTGGGAGACGTACTACCGGCTGGCCTGCGGACGGGTCCGCCCGGGCGCCGTCGCGGACCGGATCAAGGTGGACGGGGACCAGGACCTGGCCGCGGCGATCCTGCGGGAGTTCGCCGTCACGCCGTGACGGCTCCCGAGGGCCCTCGGGAGCCCCTGAGGCCGCTGTAGGACACCTGAGGCCCCTGGGGCCGCCCTCGCGGTCACGCCGGCACGTGCACCGTCTCCACGCGGCTCGCCACCAGCCTCTCCCGCTCCAGCCGTACCGTCCGTCCCCGCAGGCGCAGGATCTGGGTGATCCCCAGCGCCTCCAGCACGAAGACGCAGGAGAACGCGATCCGGTAGTTGTCCCCGGTCGCGTCCAGCAGCAGACCGATCGCGAGCAGTGTCGTCATCGAGGCCGTGAAACCGCCGATGTTGACGATTCCGGACGCCGTGCCCTGACGCTGCGGCGGATTCGCCGGGCGGGCGAAGTCGAAGCCGATCATCGAGGCCGGTCCACAGGCCCCGAGCACCGAGCACAGAACGATCAGCAGCCACAGGGGGGCGTGATCGCCGGGGTACGCGAGGGTCGCGGCCCAGACGACCGCGGTCGCCAGGACCGTACCGAGGGCGAGCGGGATACGGGCCGCGTGATGGCGCGCGATGACCTGTCCGTACACCAGGCCCACCACCATGCTCACCAGCACCACCAGCGTCAGCAGCAGGCCCGCGGCCTCGCGGCTCAGGCCCTGGTCCTCGACGAGGAACGGCAGGCCCCACAGCAGCATGAACACCATCGCCGGGAACTGGGTGGTGAAGTGGACCCACATGCCGAGCCGGGTGCCGGGCTCGCGCCAGGACCGCGCGATCTGCCGGCGGACGAAGCCGGCGCCCGCGTGCTGCGCCGGGGGCGGTGTATGGCCCTCGGGGTGGTCCTTGAGGAAGAGCAGCACCAGTACGAGCACCAGCACTCCGGCCACCGCGCTGCCGCCGAAGGTGGCGGCCCATCCGGCGCCGTCCAGGAGACGTGCGATCACCACCGTGGAGACGAGATTGCCCACCATGCCGAAGAGCGAGGCGACCTGGGCGATGAGCGGCTGCCGGCGGGCGGGGAACCAGCGGCTGCCGAGCCGCAGCACACTGATGAAGGTCATCGCGTCGCCGCAGCCGAGGAGGACCCGCGCGGCCAGCGCCGTACCGTACGAGGGGGAGAGCGCGAAGCCCAGCTGTCCGACGGTGAACAGGGCCGCGCCGATGGCCAGCACCTTCTTGGTGCCGAGCCGGTCGACCAGCAGGCCGACGGGTATCTGCATGCCCGCGTAGACGAGCAGCTGGAGTATGGAGAACGTGGAGAGGGCGGAGGCGTTGACGTCGAAACGATCCGCCGCGTCGAGTCCGGCGACCCCGAGGGACGTACGGAAGATGACGGCGACGAAGTAGACCGCGACACCGATGCCCCAGATCGCGGCGGCGCGGCGGCCACCGGGCGGGTCGCCGGGGAGGGAGACGGCGGAGGTCACCGGATCTCCCCCCGCGCCAGCTGGCTGAACCAGCCCACGTGCCGGTGGATGAGACCGGCCGCCCGGTCCGCGTCACCCGCGCGCAGGGCGTCGAGGATCTCGCCGTGCTCGGTGACGTTCTTGGCGATCCGGTCGGGGTGCGCGTGCATGACGGCGACCCCCATTCTCAGCTGGCGGTCGCGGAGTTGGTCGTAGAGACGGGAGAGGATCTCATTGCCGCCGCTGCGCACGATCTCCGCGTGGAAGGAGCGGTCGGTGACGGCGACGGCGGCCAGATCCCCGGCCTCGCCCTGCCGCTTCTGCTGTTCGAGCAGTTCCTCCAGACGGGCGAGGAGCAGCGGTGAGGCCGGTACGGCCTTGCGGGCCGCGTGCTCCTCGACCAGCAGCCGGGTCTCGATCACATCGGCGATCTCCTGCGCGGAGACGGCGAGGACGAGCGCGCCCTTCTTGGGGTAGAGCTTGATCAGCCCCTCGACCTCCAGTTTGAGCAGCGCCTCGCGGACGGGGGTGCGCGAGACCCCCACGGCCTCGGCCAGCTCGCCCTCGGTGAGAAGGGTGCCGCCCTCGTAACGGCGGTCCAGGACGGCCTGCTTGATATGGGTGTAGACGCGTTCGGCGGCGGGAGGGGCGGGGGCGGTGGCAGACATGCGCACAGCATAGATACATGAGGGGTGCATCTGTAGGCCCCGTCCACGATGCAGACGCCGGCGGGTCCACCGCGGGAGACGGGGGCGGACACATCCCGCCCGCATCCCGTCCGCGCCCCGCCCGCACCCCAGCCCGCACCTCGTCCGCCCGCCCCGATCGGTACGGCCCCTCCGGCCCGTCAGGTCACTCGGGCCGGCTCGGAAGGATCACCCGGGCCGCCCGCGCCGCACCGGGCGCACAGCCGCCACCACCACCCGTCCCCGAAACCTCCACAGAGTTTTACGATCCCGGGCGCATCCATTCGTACCGCTGGAGCGTCTTCCTTTCAGACCCCTCACAGTCAGCCGGGGTTCCCACACACTTTTTCGCAACGCATCCGTCAACTCGGAGAGCTTCTCTTGATATTCAGCCGCGTGCGCGTGCGCAGAGCCGCCACCGTCGCCCTGTCCGGCGGCCTTCTCCTCACCGCCTCCCCCCTCACCGCGCCCGCTCAGGCGGCGCCCGCGATCCCGTCCATCAGCGCCAAGGGCGGCTACATGGTGGACCAGGCGACCGGAAAGGCGATCTACGGGAAGAGCAACAACACCCGCCGTCAGATGGCCAGTACGACCAAGGTCGTCACCGCCATAACGGTCCTCACCACCCCCGGCGTGAACCTCAACCGCAAGGTGACCGTCAAGCAGACCTACCGCGACTACGTCGTCCGCGAGGGCGGCAGCACCGCCAACCTCCAGACCGGTGATGTGTTGACGGTCCGTCAACTGCTGTCGGCGCTGATGCTGCCCTCGGGCTGCGACGCCGCCTACGCCCTCGCCGACACCCTCGGCACCGGCAGCACCACCGCCGCCCGTACCAAGTCGTTCATCGGGATGATGAACAAGAAGGCCGCCAAACTGGGCCTGAAGAACACCAAGTTCGACTCCTTCGACGGAATCTCGCCCGGCGGGCAGAACTACACCACCCCCGCCGACATGGCGAAGATGGCCCGCCACGCGTTCTCCAGCCCCGTGCTCCAGGAGGTGGTGAAGGCGACGAGGTATGTGACGACGGCCACCACCAGCAAGGGCACCAAGCGCACCTACACCTGGAACAACACCAACACCCTGCTGGGCTCCTACAAGGGAGCCGTCGGCATGAAGACCGGCACCGGCACGGCGGCCGGGCCCTGCCTGGTCTTCGCCGCCACCCGTAACGGCAAGACGTACGTCGGTGTCGTCCTGAACGGAACCGACCGCTTCCGCGACGCGGCCAAGCTGCTCGACTTCGGCTACGGCTCCACCAGCGCGAAGAGCATGTCGCTGCGCTCGCTTCCGGCGGGTACGCAGCGCGACTAGTTCCATGACCGCGTGGACGGTCCGGGCAGCCGCGCCTCCCGGACCGTCCGTCTGCGGCGGGGACGGCGGGTCGTCCCCGCCGGGCGGGGACGGACAGCCGGACAGCGCGAGCCCCGTGACACTGTGCCGTGTCACGGGGCTCGGCCGGTTGACGGCCCCTCGGGCCCAGGAGCCCGTCAGGCGCGGGGCCCTCGGGCACAGGGAGCCGTCAGGCACGGACGCCCGTCAGGTCCAGGACCGGACAGGCCCCTCGGACCAGGGACCGTCAGGCACAGGCACCTCGGGCCCAGGGACCCGTCAGGCACGGACGCCCGTCAGGCACTGACACCTCGGGCCACGGGCCCGTAGAGCCCCGTCCGCCCCGGGACCCCTCAGGCCCAGGTGATCAGCCGCTTCGGGTTCTCCAGTATCGCCGCGATGTCCGCCAGGACCCGGGAGCCCAGTTCGCCGTCGACCAGACGGTGGTCGAAGGAGAGCGCGAGGGTGGTGACCTGGCGCGGCTTGACCTTGCCCTTGTGGACCCACGGCTGAAGGCGGATCGCCCCGACCGCGAGGATCGCGGACTCGCCGGGGTTGAGGATCGGCGTACCGGTGTCGACGCCGAAGACGCCGACGTTGGTGATGGTCACCGTGCCGCCCTGCATGGCCGCGGGTGTCGTCCGGCCCTCCCGGGCGACGGAGACCAGTTCGCCGAGTGCCCGCGCCAGTTCGGGCAGGGTCTTGCCGTCCGCGTCCTTGATGTTCGGCACGATCAGACCGCGCGGGGTGGCCGCCGCGATACCCAGGTTGACGTAGTGCTTCTGGACGATCTCCTGGTTCACCTCGTCCCAGGAGGAGTTGATCGCGGGGTTCCGCCTGATCGCGACCAGCAGCGCCTTGGCGATCAGCAGCAGCGGATTGACCCGCAGACCCGCCATGTCCTCGTCGCCGCGCAGCTCGTCGACGAGCTTCATCGTCCGTGTCACATCGAGCGTCACGAACTCGGTGACGTGCGGCGCGGTGAACGCGCTGCCGACCATCGCCGCCGCCGTGGCCTTCCGTACGCCCTTGATGGGGATACGCGTCTCCCGCGTATCCGCCGTGAGGGGCGCGGGGACCTCCGGCCCGGCCTCGGGGGCGACCTCGACGACGGGCACGACGGGCACGACCGGCGGCGCGGCCACGGCCGCGTGGACGTCGTCGCGCGTGATGATGCCGTCGGGTCCCGTCGGGGTGATGTCCGCGAGGTCGACGCCGAGGTCCTTGGCGAGCTTGCGCACCGGGGGCTTGGCCAGCGGGCGGGGGGCCGTGGCGAGACCGTGGCCGTTCAGTTCGTTCCGGACGGCGGCGGTCGCGGGCGCGGCGGGCGTCCCGGTTGCGGCCTGCCCGGGAACGGTCCTGCGCGCCCGGCGCCTGCTGGAGGTCTCGGCCACCCCGTACCCGACGAGCACCGGCTGGCGTCCTCCGGGCGCGGCCCCCGGCTCACCGGCCGGCTGCTCCGCCACCGGCGCGGAGGCCGGTACGGGTGCCGGTGCCGGTGCCGGTGCCTGATCAGAGGCAGGGGCAGAAGCAGAGGCAGGAGCGGAAGCGGCGGCACCCGCTCCCGTACCGGAAGCAGAACCGGATCCGGAACCGCCGGCCGCGTCCGGCCCCGGACCGTCACCCGGCGCCACATCCACCGAGATGATCACCTGGCCGACATCGACCGTCGTCCCCTCCGGAAAGCGCAGTTCGTGCACGACCCCGTCGTACGGGATCGGCAGTTCCACCGCCGCCTTCGCCGTCTCGACCTCGCACACGATCTGCCCGTCCGTGACCGGGTCACCGGGCCCTACGTACCACTTGAGGATCTCCGCCTCGGTGAGCCCCTCGCCCACATCGGGCATCTTGAACTCGCGGAAGCGGAGCGAAGCGTCTTGTGTCATGGTCTTCGGCACTCCTCAGTACGCGAGCGAGCGGTCGACGGCGTCGAGTACCCGGTCCAGCCCCGGGAGGTACTCCTCCTCCAGCCGCGCCGGCGGATAGGGGGCGTGGAAGCCGCCCACCCTCAGTACCGGGGCCTCCAGATGGTAGAAACACCGCTCCGTGATACGGGCGGCGATCTCCGCGCCGGAGCCGTAGAAGACGGGGGCCTCGTGGACGACGACCAGCCGGCCCGTCCTCTCCACCGACGCCTGGACGGCGTCGAAGTCGATCGGGGACATCGAGCGCAGATCCAGCACCTCGACGGACTTGCCCTCCTCGGCCGCCGCGGCCGCCGCCTCGGTGCAGACCTTGACCATCGGCCCGTACGCGGCGAGTGTCAGATCGGTGCCCGCGCGCACGACGCGGGCGGCGTGCAGCGGGCCCGGGATGGCCTCGGTGTCGACCTCGCCCTTGTCCCAGTAACGCCGCTTCGGCTCGAAGAAGATGACCGGGTCGTCGCTCTGGATGGCCTGCTGGAGCATCCAGTACGCGTCCGACGGGTTCGACGGCGAGATGACCTTGAGGCCCGCGACATGCGCGAAGAGCGCCTCGGGCGACTCGCTGTGGTGCTCGACGGCGCCGATCCCGCCGCCGTAGGGGATGCGTACGACGACCGGCAGCTTGATCTTGCCCAGCGCGCGGGCGTGCATCTTGGCGAGCTGGGTGACGATCTGGTCGTACGCGGGGAAGACGAAACCGTCGAACTGGATCTCCACGACCGGCCGGTAGCCGCGCAGGGCCAGCCCGATCGCGGTGCCGACGATGCCGGACTCGGCGAGCGGGGTGTCGATGACCCGGTCCTCGCCGAAGTCCTTCTGGAGGCCGTCGGTGACCCGGAAGACACCGCCGAGCTTTCCGACGTCCTCGCCCATGATCAGGACCTTGGGGTCGGTCTCCAGGGCCTTGCGCAGCGACTCGTTGAGCGCCTTGGCGAGCGGAAGCTTCTGTACGGCCATGGTTAGTTGCCCTCCTCGGCGAAGGACGCCTGGTACGTGGCGAACTGGGCGCGCTCCTCGTCCACGAGGGCGTGCCCGTCGGCGTAGACGTTCTCGAAGATCGCCATACGGTCCGGATCGGGCATGGCACGGACGGCCTCGCGCACCCGCCGGGCGAGCGCGTCGCTCTCCTCGTCCAGCGCGCCGAAGAACGCCTCATCGGCGTGGCCCTCCCGCTCCAGATACGTCCGCAGCCTCAGGATCGGATCCTTGGCCTCCCAGGCCGCCCGCTCGTCGTCGTGCCGGTACTTGGTCGGGTCGTCGGAGGTGGTGTGCGCGCCCATCCGGTAGGTGAACGCCTCCACCAGCGTCGGGCCCTCACCCCGGCGGGCCCGCTCCAGCGCGGACCGGGTCACGGCCAGACAGGCGAGTACGTCGTTGCCGTCCACCCGGACGCCGGGGAAGCCGAAGCCCTGCGCGCGCTGGTAGAGCGGGACGCGGGTCTGGCGCTCGGTGGGTTCGGAGATCGCCCACTGGTTGTTCTGGCAGAAGAAGACGACGGGCGCGTTGTAGACCGCGGAGAAGGTGAACGCCTCCGCCACATCGCCCTGGCTGGAGGCACCGTCACCGAAGTAGGCGATGACGGCGGAGTCGGCGCCGTCCTTGGCCACGCCCATCGCATAGCCGGTGGCGTGCAGCGTCTGGGAGCCGATGACGATCGTGTAGAGGTGGAAGTTGTTGGTGGTGGGATCCCAGCCGCCGTGGTTGACCCCGCGGAACATGCCGAGCAGATTGGTGGGGTCGACCCCGCGGCACCAGGCGACGCCGTGCTCACGGTAGGTCGGGAAGACATAGTCGTCGTCGCGCAGCGCCCGGCCGGAGCCGATCTGCGCTGCCTCCTGGCCGAGCAGCGAGGCCCACAGGCCCAGCTCGCCCTGGCGCTGGAGGGCGGTGGCCTCGGCGTCGAAGCGGCGGGTCAGGACCATGTCCCGCAGCAGCCCGCGCAGCTCGTCCGGGGTCAGGTCGATCTCGTATTCGGGGTGCTGGACGCGCTCGCCCCCGGGCGTGAGCAGCTGTACGAGCTGCGGCTCGGAACTCTGCGGTTTCTTCGCGGCGCTCACGCGCTTACTGCGTCGCGGTTTGCGAGCGGCAGTGCTCTCCACGGTCACGTGCGTGCTCCTCCGTCTGTCCGGTCCCCCGGGTTCGCCGGGAGCCTGGGGTCGCCCCTGCCGTCGGCAAGGGGAGGCTCGCCTGCTCTCGTCCCGCACGGGGTGTGGTGCGGTGCCGGGAACAGGCGTGACAGGTGCCCCGGCGAGCGTCCTGTCCAAAGCACGTTACCCAGTGGGCCGCATTCCTGCGAAACCCCATTTGACCTGCGTTTTTGCTTGGATTTCCAAGTAAATCGGCAAACGGGGCAAACAGCCACTGGTCACAGCCTCGGTCAAGCCGTCGATGACAGCCTCACGAACCGCCGGGAACAACCGGAACGTTATCCCGGGCACCTGGGGCACGGGAAGAGTCGATGTGTGAGACTGCATTCGTGCGCGAAGAAGGAAAAATCACCGTATTCCTGCTCGATGATCATGAAGTCGTCCGGCGCGGCGTCCATGAGCTGCTCTCCGTCGAGGACGACATCGAGGTCGTCGGCGAGGCCGGAACGGCGGCGGACGCGCTGGCGCGGATCCCGGCCACCCGGCCCGATGTGGCGGTGCTGGACGTGCGGCTGCCGGACGGGAGCGGTGTGGAGGTCTGCCGTGAGATCCGTTCCCAGGACGACAGCATCAAATGCCTGATGCTCACCTCTTTCGCGGACGACGAGGCCCTTTTCGACGCGATCATGGCCGGGGCCTCGGGTTATGTCCTGAAGGCGATCCGCGGCAATGAGCTGCTGTCGGCGGTACGGGATGTGGCGGCGGGCCGTTCCCTGCTGGACCCGGTGGCGACCGCGCGCGTACTGGAGCGGCTGCGGGACGGCAACAACCCCAAGCGCGACGACAAGCTGGCCGGTCTGACGGAGCAGGAGCGCAAGATCCTGGATCTGATCGGTGAGGGCATGACGAACCGGGCGATCGGCGAGCGGCTGCACCTCGCCGAGAAGACGATCAAGAACTATGTCTCCAGTCTGCTCTCCAAGCTGGGGATGGAGCGCCGGTCCCAGGCGGCGGCGTATGTGGCACGGCGGCAGGCGGAACGACAGCACCACGGGTGAGCGCGGGGCCGGGGCGGGCGCCCTGGGCCGGCGGGGGCGCGCGGGCCGGGGGGCGGGAAGCCCCGGGTGAACCGGTGGCGCCCGGGTGAACCGGTGGCGACGGTCGCCGGACCCGGACCCTGAAGCCCCGGAGTCCGGGCGGCCCAGGCAGCCGGGCGGCCCCGGGTGAGCACAGGTCCGGGCAGGCGCAGGTCCGGGCGGTGAGCCGGGTGCCGGGGAGCGCTTCGGGGCTGCGGGGGGTCCGGAGTGTCCGGGAGCCCTCGGCACACCGCCGCCGCCCGGCAGCCCACCCCCGGCCGGGCTCCCCCGGGCGCCCGCACCCGGACAGCCCGGCACCGGCACGGCCCCGGCACCCACCCCCCGTACGCCTCGACCGTACGCAGCACTGCGCACACTGACGTACGGCGCCGAACGCACCCACCGTATGTTTCTGACCAGCGGTTTTCACCCTGCGTAAGCGGGTCACCCGATTGGGCTGACCCGTCCCGGGCCGGCCCGCGGGACTTACGTCCCCGTGGAGCAGGGGCCCCGGCCCCTTCACGGCGGGCAGACGCTCGCCGACAGTGGAGTACATGTCCACCGAGGAACTCCGCGCCATCGAGCTGCTCGGCCGTGTCTCGTACGGCCGGCTCGCGACCAGTATGCGAGCGATGCCGTTCGTGGCCCCCGCCCGGCACATCGTGCGGGACGGGGGCGTTGTCCTGCGGATTCACCGTGGCTTCGGCTACCACCGGGCGTGCAACGGCAGCGTCGTCGCGTACGGCGCGGACAACTTCGACTCCGGCGGCAGGACGCTGTGGTCCGTACAGTTCACCGGCACCGCGGAGATCGTCCGGCCGACGCCGGAGCAGATACGCCTCTTCGGCGACGAGCCGGCCCGGGCGGACGGCGAGCGGTTCGAGCCCGTCTTCATGCGCGTCGAACCCCAGTTCGTCACCGTGCATACCCTCGACTATCTCGAAGAGCAGCCCAACGGACACGCTGCGTGATCTAACATCTGGCGCGTGCCGAGCCCAACTGCCCCCGCTCCACCCGTCGGTGCGCTGCTGCGCCGTTACGAGGACCCGGGGGATCCGCTCTCCTGCCGACCGGTGACCCTGGGGCTTCTCAACCGCGGTTACCGGCTCGCCACCACCCGGGGCGCGTACTTCCTCAAGCACCATCTCGACGGTGACCACGAGGCCATCGCCCGCCAGCACCGGGCCACCCAGCGCCTCCAGGCGCTCGGGGTGCCGGTCGCGCCGCCCGTGGTGGACGCGCGGGGCGGCACGGTCGCGGTGATCGGGGGGCGCTGCTACGCGTTACATCCCTGGGTCGACGGCCGCCATCGCGACGGCGCCCATTTATCGGCGTCCCAGAGCCGCCGGCTCGGCTCCCTCCTCGGGCTCGTCCACACCTGTCTGGAACAGGTCATGGACCGGCACCGGACGGAACAGCGCGAGGACGCGTACGAGAGCGCGGACCCCGCCGAAACCTTCGTGCTGATCGACGAACTGCTCGCCCTGGCCCGTTCCGCACGGCCCCGTGACGCTCTGGACGCCCTCGCCGAGCACCGCCTCCTGGAACGCCGGACCCTGCTGGAGCTCCACGCCCACCGCAGGCCGCCCCCCGCCTCGGCCGGCGGCTGGGTCCACGGCGACTTCCACCCCCTGAACCTCCTCTACCGGGGCGCCGAGCCCGCCGCGATCGTCGACTGGGACCGCCTGGGCGTCCAGCCCCGCGCCGAGGAGGCGGTCCGCGCGGCGGCCATCTTCTTCGTCCAGCCCGCCGGTGAACTCGAACTCGCCAAGGTCCGCGCCTACGCCCGCGCGTACCGGCACGCGACCGGCGCCGACACCGCCGAACTCGCCGCCGCCGTCCACCGCGTCTGGTGGGAGCGCCTCAACGACTTCTGGATACTCCGCTGGCGCTACCAGCTCCACGACCGCAGGGCCGACCCGCAGTTCGCAGCGGTGTCGGCCCTGGCGGTCTGGTGGACCAGTCGGTACGAGGCGGTCCGGGACGCGTTCGCGACCTGATCCCGGGCGACCTCGCGGAGCCGGGGGCCTCCGATCGGGCCTCCGATCACCCCGCCGTACGTCCGGCCGTCCCTCCCCGTACGTCCCGCCGGTCGCGCGTCCCGCGATAGGTCTGCCCGGGGGCGCGACCGGTCAGTTAACGCCGGGCGGGCCGCCCGGATTGCCATTCTGGCCGCCCTGAGTGCCGGGGTCGGAGGACCCTGGATCGGGCGAGCCCGGGTCCGGATCGCTCGACGCGGAAGTACTCGGGGGAGGGGACTCGGTCGTGTCGTTCGACTCCGACGCGTCGCCCGACGGCTCCTGCACCGGCGGCGGCTCGGCGGGGCGGCTGTACGTCGACCTACGGGGGCTCTCACGGTACGACGGGGAGTCGTCCACCTCGTCGTCCGGCGACGGTTCCTCCGACGCCGTCGGCGACTTGCTGGTCGTCGGTGCCGGCGACTGGGAGGTCTTCGTGTCGTCCTTGGGCTTCTGGGTCTCGTCCGCCGCGTTGAGCGCGAAGGCGACGCCCGCGACGACCGCCACCACCGCGAGCGCGGCCATCAGCCACACCTTGCCGCGACCGCCCCGGCCGTTGCGCCTCGGCCCGCCGGCGTAACCGCCGTCGTCCGGGTTCATGGGCGGCAGGATCGGTCCCTGCGAGGTGTCTCCGTGTGCCGAGGGGTGCACGGCCGTCGGACCGGTGACGCCCTGGGGAGGGGTGCCTCCCTCGTACATCCCGACCGGGCCGGTGTTCCAGCTGCCGTTGTGGCTGCCCTGCTGCTGGAGCATCTGGAGCGCGTACTGCACCAGCCCGCGCATCTCCTCCGAGCTCTGGAACCGGTCGTCCGGATCCTTCGCGAGGGAGCGCATCACCAGGCCGTCCAGCTCCGGCGGCACCGCCTCCAGGACCTCGGACGGCGGCACCGGGATGTCCTGGACGTGCTGGTAGACCACCGACAGCGGGGTCTCCCCGGTGAACGGGGGCCGCAGCGCCAGCAGTTCGTAGAGCAGACAGCCCGTCGCGTAGAGATCGGAGCGGTGGTCGACCGCCTTGCCCAGCGCCTGCTCGGGCGAGAGGTACTGGGGTGTGCCCATGACCATGCCGGTCTGCGTCATCGTCGTGGAAGCGCCGTGCAGGGCGCGCGCGATGCCGAAGTCCATCACCTTCACCGCGCCGGAGTTGGTGATGATCACATTCGCGGGCTTGATGTCACGGTGCACGATGCCGTGCTGGTGGGAGTAGGCCAGTGCCTCCAGCACCCCGGAGACGATGATCAGCGCCTGCTCGGCCGGGGGCGCCTCCGCGTTGAGCAGCAGATCGCGGATCGTCCGGCCCTCGACCAGCTCCATGATGATGTACGGGACGGCCTGGCCGCCCACCTCGTCCTCACCGGAGTCGTAGACCGCCACGATGGCGTGGTGGTTCAGCCCCGCGACCGACTGCGCCTCGCGGGTGAAGCGGGCCTTGGAGACCGGGTCCTCGGCGAGATCCGCGCGCAGCAGCTTCACGGCGACGGTGCGGCCGAGCCGTACGTCCTCCGCCGCGAACACCTCGGCCATGCCGCCGCGTCCGAGGCGGTGCGTCAGGCGGTAGCGGCCGTCGCCGACCAGCCCGCCGGCGCCCCAGGAGTCAGCCGGTTCCGGCACGCCGCCGACGCCTGCTTCGGGTTCGGGTGCCATCAGTCCTCGCCGTCGTAATCCATGGAGCCGTCGTGTCTGGTGAAGCCGTCGTGCCGGGTGGGGCCGTTGTGAAGCCGCCCGTGTGCGGGTGGAACCACCGTGAATCCGTGGCGGTGCCGTGTAGCGGTGCCGTGTATCTGTGTATCAGTGGATCTGTGTAGCGTGCCGGGATTCGTTCTGCTGCCTCACGCTACAGCCTTCGTACGACAGGACCGCCCGGGATGGACCGGTCATCAAACCCGCTGTGAGCACGGCCACGCAAATCCCCGCCGATCCGGTAACGCTTGCGGGACCTTGTCGTGCGTACGGTCACGGAACGGGCACCCGGCTTGACGTGTCGGGTGCCTCAGGCAGACTTGCCACGTAAAACGAACGGATCGCGGATCATCGCGCGCCGCCGGTGACCGCGCAAGTCGGCACCCGGCTCTTCGCGCCGAGGGGGAAGCACAGTCATGAGCCAGGACGGCGCGCAGGGCCGCCATGCGGGCGGTTCCGTGGCAGGTGGCCGGTATCAGCTCCGCGATCTGCTCGGTGAGGGCGGGATGGCCTCCGTCTATCTGGCGTACGACTCCGCCCTGGACCGTCAGGTCGCCATCAAGACCCTGCATTCGGAGCTGGGACGCGAACAGTCCTTCCGCGAGCGGTTCCGGCGTGAGGCGCAGGCTGTGGCCAAACTGTCGCACAGCAATATCGTCTCGGTCTTCGACACCGGCGAGGACACGCTCGACGGCTCGCTGATGCCGTACATCGTCATGGAGTACGTGGAGGGCGCGCCGCTCGGCTCCGTGCTCCACGAGGATGTCCGGCGGTACGGGGCGATGCCCGCCGACAAGGCGCTGCGGGTGACGGCCGATGTCCTGGCCGCGCTGGAGACCAGCCATGAGATGGGCCTGGTCCACCGGGACATCAAGCCGGGCAATGTGATGATCACCAAACGCGGTGTCGTCAAGGTGATGGACTTCGGCATCGCGCGAGCCATGCAGTCCGGCGTCACCTCGATGACACAGACCGGCATGGTCGTCGGAACCCCCCAGTATCTGGCGCCGGAGCAGGCGCTCGGGCGCGGTGTGGACGCGCGCTCCGATCTGTACTCCGTCGGCATCATGCTCTTCCAGCTGCTCACGGGCCGGCTGCCGTTCGACGCGGACTCACCGCTGGCCATCGCGTACGCGCATGTGCAGGAGGAGCCGGTCGCCCCCTCGACGATCAACCGGTCCATCACCCCGGCGATGGACGCGCTGATCGTCCGTGCGCTGAAAAAGAACCCGAACGAGCGATTCCCGAGCGCCGCGGCGATGCGGGACGAGTGTCTGCGGATCGCCGCCGCGGGCGGGACGGCCGCGCCGGCGATCCTCCCCGGCGCCCCGGTGGCGAGCGGTTCGGGTGTGGGCTCGGCGGTCTTCCCGCCCGTGGACCAGTCGGCGCTGCACGCCCCCGCCCCGGGCGTGCAGACGCCCTACCAGCCGGGTCCCTACGGGACGCCGACCCCGCCCCCGGCCGTGGGGCAGCCGACGCCGCAGTACGGCTATCCGCCGGTCGCCGGGCAGCACTCCCCGGCCGGGTACCAGGGGCCGACGGTGGCCCCGGCCCCGTACGCCATCTCGCCGCAGCAGACGGGTCGGAACGGGGGAGGTGGCGGGGGCGGCCGGGGCAAGCATGTGCTGCTGATCGCCGTCAGCTCCGTGCTGGGGCTGCTGGTGGTCGCCGGTCTGGTCAAGGCGCTCACGGACGGCGACTCCGGGGACGACGCGGGCGGCGGGGGCAGCAGCCCGAGCCCGTCGGCGAGCGAGGCGGTCATCCCGCCGGACCGTACCCGCACGATCGAGTCCACGAAGTGCTCGGACGCGCTGGAGGACGGCTCGGACCCCTCGAAGGTCTACGCGCCCGATCTCCGCTACCGGGACGTCCTCTCCGTGAAGGAGTGCCTCCGCTCCGCGGGGTGGACCTGGAAGATCACCGAGGTCGACAACCCGCAGTACCCGAAGGACGCTGTGGTGGGCCAGTTCCCGAGCCAGGGTCAGGGCGTCCTGCCGAAGAACCAGGAGTTCGAGCTGGAGATCTCGACGGGCAAGTCGGGCTGAGGAGCCCCCGGGACACGGCCACCGGGCTGCGTGACGACCCTGGCCCTCCCCGGCACGTCGGCTGAGGGAACCCCGGGACCCTCGCCCTGTTCACGGCGCCCCGCCCGCCGTTCACGGCACACCACCCGGTTCGGGCGGGCGTACGTGCGGGAGGCGCCGGGCCCGTACCCGTGGGTGCTGCTTCTGAGCGGGCCTACCTCTGGGCACTACCTCTGAGCGGGCCACCCTGGGCGCTGCTTCTGGGCTGGCCGCCCCTGGGCGGGGCCGCCGCCGAACGCTCCCGCACCCCTTCGCGCTGCCGGCCGTCCCCGCCCCGCCGAACGGCCCGGCCGCATCTGCATACCTCCGCCCGAGATGCCAGATTTATCACATTATGTGACTCTGAGTCCGTCGTCACGGCCGCTCGGTACGGGAGGGAGTCACCCGGTGATTCCAAGTCTCCGCACACGGTGCGCGATCGCGGTCGCCTCGCTCGTCGTGCTGACCACGCCCCTCGCCGCCTACGCGGAGGAGTCCGCGGTACCCGATACGGCGCCTTTGCCGGGACGGCCCGCCGTGCCCCACGCCACCGCCCCGGCGGAGCGGCCCCCGGCCCCCGCCCTCCCGACCGCCGTGCCACCCGCCCCCTCACCGGCCGTACCGGCACCCGCCGCGCCCGCGCCCGCCGTGTCACCGTCGCTCGCGGGACGGCCCGCGGGCGAGGGGCGGCCCCGGCCCGGGCGTCCCCCCGTGAGCATTCCGCCCCCCGAAGCCGGTGAGACGGCCGCCACCGAGACGGAGCCCGGCCCGTCCACGAGCGCCCCCGTGTCACAATCCCGTCCCGGTTCGGCCTCCGCCTCGGCTCCCGCGCTCCGTCCTTCCGCCCAGCCCCAGGAGCCCCGAACCCCCCTTATGGAGGACGACCCCCCTCTGACGGACGACGAAGAGGTGGCCGTGGAGGAGCCGGAGCCGTCGCTGAGCCCGGACGCGGCCGCCGCCGCACGTCAGCGGCCCGCGCAGGCCGCTCCCCAGCCCTCGGCGCAACAGGTCTCACCGGCCTCCCTCGGCCTCGGAATCGCGCTCATGGGTCTCGGAATCGGCTTTCTGGGCGTCCGTATGAGGCGACGCTGACCGCGCGTACACCGCAGTGTCCCCCTTGAGACGGACCCCCGGATGTCCGTCCGACGACGGTTGGCCCGGCGCAACATACCCGGTATACATACCGAGTATGTCCATCCGTCACGGGCTCCTCGCCCTCTTGGAACACGGGCCGCGTTACGGCTCCCAGCTCCGTTCGGACTTCGAATCCCGCACCGGGGCCACCTGGCCGCTCAACGTCGGCCAGGTCTATACGACCCTCAGCCGGCTGGAGCGCGACGGCATGGTCGCCCAGAACGGTGCGGACGACGCGGGCCACGACCTGTACGTCATCACCGAGGCGGGGCGCAGCGAGCTGATGAGCTGGTTCGAATCGCCCGTCGACCGCAGCAGCCCGCCCCGGGACGAGCTGGCCATCAAGCTCGCGATGGCCATCGGCGCCCCGGGCGTGGACGTCCGCGCCGTCATCCAGTCCCAGCGCCATCACACCGTGAAGGCGATGCAGGACTACACCCGGCTCAAGGTCCAGGCGCTCGCCGAGATCGAGGCCGGGACCACGGGCGGGGAGGCGAGGGAGCGTGATGTGGCCTGGCTGCTGGTCCTGGAGCAGCTGATCTTCCAGACCGAGGCCGAGGCGCGCTGGCTCGACCACTGCGAGGCCCGGCTGATCCGGCTCTCCGTCACGGCCGAACGGAGAGCGGCACAGCACCCGACGACGGCCGCCCCGCTGCTCGGACAGTCCTCGCCGTCGGTGCCTTCCGAGGCCCTCGGCGGGGTTTCCGGGCAGCCCCCGGGCTGACCCGCCCGACCCGCACCATCACCTGCGTCACCACCCGCGTCACCACCAGCACGATCATCCGTACCGACCGGTCCGCCGGGTCCGCGCACCACGGCCACGGCCACGGACCCAGTCAAGGGCACGGGCCCCGGCCCCGGTCCCACAACCACAACCACAACCACACAGGCTTCCGCCGTACCGGCTCCGGCGGCACGGGAACCTCCGCGGTGGAGGCTTCCGCACCGCAGGGCCTCCCGCACCGCACGAGCTTCCGCACCGCACGTCCTGCCGCACCACTCGGGCCTCCGCACCACACGGCTCAGCCACGACCCGGTTCAGTCCGACCCGGTTCAGCTCGACTCACTTCGAATCGACCTCGAATCGATCTCTGACCGAATCGACCTCGGACCGGATCGACCTCGGACCGGATCGGATCGGCTGAGCCCGGTCCGGCTCAGCTCGGATTCACCGGCCCGATGAACCTCGGAGCCCACGCCCTCGGATTCCCGCGCACCATCCGGGGACCCGGAGGCGGAGGACTCCACCCGAACCCGCAGGGCCTCGCCGGCTCCCCAGCCCCACAGGCCCTTCGCTCATTCCGCTCAAGGGGGGAACCCACCCATGTCCGAATCCCAGCCCCATCAGTCGCAGCAACCACAACAGACCCAGGGCTCACAGCGTCCGGTGCTCCAGCTCCAGCAGGTGGTCCGGATCCACGGCAGCGGGGCGACCGAGGTACACGCGCTCCGGGGCATCAACCTCGATGTGTTCCCCGGCGAACTCGTCGCCGTCATGGGCCCGTCGGGCTCCGGCAAGTCCACGCTGCTCACCATCGCGGGCGGCCTCGATATGCCCACCTCGGGCCAGGTGATCGTCGAGGACACGGACATCACCACGGCCGACCGCAAGAAGCTGGCCGCGCTGCGCCGCCGCAGCATCGGCTATGTCTTCCAGGACTACAACCTCATCCCGGCGCTGACCGCCGCCGAGAATGTCTCCCTGCCGCGTGAACTGGACGGCACCTCCGCCCGCAAGGCCCGGGTCGAGGCCCTCGCCGCCCTGGAGGAGGTGGAACTGGGCCATCTCGCGGACCGCTTCCCGGACGAGATGTCCGGCGGCCAGCAGCAGCGCGTCGCCATCGCCCGCGCCCTGGTCGGCGACCGGCGGCTCGTCCTCGCCGACGAGCCGACCGGCGCCCTGGACTCCGAGACCGGCGAATCCGTGCTGGCGCTGCTGCGCGCCCGCTGTGACTCGGGCGCCGCGGGTGTCCTCGTCACCCATGAGCCGCGCTTCGCGGCCTGGGCGGACCGGGTCGTGTTCCTGCGTGACGGCGCGGTCGTCGACCAGACCGTACGCACCGAGGCGGACTCCCTGCTGTCCGGCCAGGCGGCCGAGCTGTGAAGACCTGGTACCACTCCTGGCGGGCCGCGATCAGGATCGCCCGCCGTGACGCCTGGCGCGCGAAGGGGCGGAGTTCTCTCGTCCTCGCGATGATCGCCCTCCCCATCCTGGGTGTCAGCGCCGCCGATGTGACCCTGCGCAGTGTGGAACTGTCCGCCGAGCAGAAGCTGGAGCGGTCGCTGGGAGCCGCGGACGCCCGGATGGACGACCCCGGTCTGGGCGGGGCGCCCCTGATGCAGGCACCCGACCCCGACACCTTCTCGATGGTCGGGAAGCACGAGGACCGTCCCTTCCCCGAGGGCAGGACCGAACTGGCCAAGGCCCTGCCCCCGGGGGCCAGGTCTCTGACCGACGCGCTCGGCCGGGCCAAGGTCCATACGGAACACGGTCTGCTGAGCACCGAGATCCGGGAGCTGAAGGCCACGGATCCGATGGTCGAGGGGATCATGACCCTGAAGAAGGGCCGGCTCCCGCAGAAGGCCGAGGAGGTCATGGCGACCACCGCCTTCCTCGACCACAGCGGTCTGCGTGTGGGCTCCCGGCTCACGGCCCGGCATCTGGACCGCGCGTACACGATCGTGGGCGCGTACGAGCTTCCCGGCACGCTCGAGACCGACCAGGTCAACGCCCTGCCGGGCTCCCTTCTCGCACCGCTCGACAAGGCCCTGGCCAAGCTTGAGCTGCCCACCACGGAGTCGAGCACCAGCCATCTGGTGACGGTCAAGGGTGGTTTCACGTGGAGCATGGTCAAGGCGGCCAACACCAGGGGTGTGACGGTCGAGTCACGTGCCGTCACCCTGGATCCGCCGGCCGACTCCGAGGTCCCGCTGTACCAGCAGCCGGACTGGCAGAACTGGCAGCCCGGTCCGGCGGCGGACGCCGCCGCACTCGCCGCGGTCGCCACGGTCGTCGGTCTCGCGATCCTGGAGATCTGTCTGCTGGCGGGGCCCGCCTTCGCGGTCGGAGCCCGGCGCTCACGCCGGCAGCTCGGCCTCGTCGGGGCCAACGGCGGAGACCGCAAGCACATCCGCGCCATCGTCCTCGCGGGCGGTCTGGTGATCGGGCTGTCGGCGGCGGTCATCGGCACTGTTCTCGGAGTGCTGCTCACCCTTGTGCTCAGGCCGGTCCTGGAAGGCTATGGCGGCAGCCGGTTCGGCGGTATCGACATCCGGCCCCTGGAGCTTCTCGGTATCGGGGCGCTCGCCGTGTTCACGGGTGCGATGGCCGCGCTCGTACCGGCGATCACCTCGTCCCGCCAGCCCGTGCTGGCCTCGCTCACCGGCCGCCGGGGGATCCGCCGGAGCAGCCGCGTACTGCCGGTGATCGGTCTCATCGCCGTCGCGCTCGGCGCGGCCGTCGCACTGGCCGGATCCATGTTCATGGACAGCATCGTCGTGGTCGGGCTGGGAGCCGGTATCGCCGAACTCGGCGTTGTCGCCCTCACCCCGGCCCTGGTCGGGCTGTTCGGCCGGCTGGGACGCTTTCTGCCGCTGTCCCCCCGGCTCGCCCTGCGGGACGCGGTACGCAACCGGGCGCGTACGGCCCCGGCGGTGGCCGCGGTGCTCGCGGCGGTCGCGGGCACGGTCGCGGTCGCCACCTACGCCGCCAGCGAGGATGCCCAGGCGCGGGCGCAGTACACGCCCCGGCTGCCCCACGGCGCGGTCCTGGCGCTCGACGAGCAGAGCGCCCGGGACGTCCCCGCCATCCGCTCCACCGTGCAGCGCATGCTGCCGGTCGCCGAACGGGCCGATGTGGACCGGATCGTCGTCGGCAAGCCCAGTTGTTCCTCATGGGACTGGAGCAACGGCTGCGGGCGCCACGAGTTGGTCCTGCCTCCGGCCCACCGCTGCCCGCTCGAGGCCGTGGGCGAGACCGGGGACCCCGCGCGGAACTACACGGTGGCGGAACGGCGCAAGCTCGCCGGGGACTGGCGCTGCAAGGACTCGGGCAGCTTCTACTACAGCAATACCCCCGTCCTGGTGGGCGACCAGAAGCTGCTCAAGGCACTCGGCATCAGCGATCCCGGGGTGGCCAAGGCACTGGAGTCAGGCAAGCCGGTCGCCTTCGACAGGCGCTACTACGACGCCGGGGGCAAGATCGGCATCCGGATGATCACCGACGTCGAGGCCGCCGACGAGGCACAGGCACAGAACAAGGAGGTCCCCGGCGTCGTCAAGTCCTTCGACACCTACCGGGCACCCGAGGACACCGACGCCTACGGCATCTCGGTAATCCTTCCGCCCTCGGCGGCCAAGGCGGCAGGGATGACCACGGTCCCGTACGGCGCTTTCTACGCGACGGACAGGATGCCGACCGGCAAGGAGCGCCAGCAGCTGGACGGCGAGCTGGCGAAGATCGGCGACGACATCTCGCTCCATATCGAGGAGGGCTATGTCAGCGAGTCCGATATCGCGATGGTGGCACTCGCCGTCTTCGCCGGTCTGATCACCATCGGGGCCGCCGGAATCGCCACCGGCCTCGCCCAGGCCGACGCGGAGGCCGATCTGAAGACCCTGGCGGCCGTCGGTGCGCCGCCACGGGTACGCAGAACGCTCAGCGGGTTCCAGTGCGGAGTGGTGGCCCTGATGGGGGTGGTCCTCGGATCGGCGGCGGGAGTGCTGCCGTCGATCGGGCTGCTGCTCACCGAGCGGCGCGACCAGATGGAGATGTACCGGCAGGCCCTTGACGCCGGCTACGCAGGTACGAAGCCCTTCATACCCATCGTGATGCCCTGGCCGACCCTGCTCGCCCTGCTGATCGCGGTCCCCGTCGGTGCGGCGCTCCTCGCGGCCCTGGTGACCCGCTCCCGAGGCGCTCTGGCCCGCCGGGCGGCCTCATAACAGTTCACCTGCGGTTTTGTGCCCCCGTACAGGAGTGATCATTCCTGTACGGGGGCACACCGCGTGATGAAGCGTCTGTGCGAGAGAATGGCTGCATGGAGATGCCGAGGAATGAACGGTCGCAGGAGAGCCCCCATGTTCTGGTCGTGGGGCAGGACGGTATGGCACTCGGCGGCGGTGACGGCGACGACGAATCGCGCGAGGTCCCGGTGACGGAGATGGTCGAGCAGCCCGCGAAGGTCATGCGGATCGGCAGCATGATCAAGCAGCTGCTGGAGGAGGTCAGGGCGGCACCTCTGGACGAGGCGAGCCGTGTCCGCCTCAAGGAGATCCACGCCGGTTCGGTCAAGGAGCTGGAGGACGGGCTCGCGCCCGAGCTCGTCGAGGAGCTGGAGCGCCTCTCCCTCCCCTTCACCGATGATGCGATCCCCTCCGAGGCGGAGCTCCGTATCGCCCAGGCCCAGCTGGTCGGCTGGCTGGAAGGTCTTTTCCACGGTATCCAGACGGCTCTGTTCGCCCAGCAGATGGCGGCGCGGGCCCAGCTCGAACAGATGCGCCGCGCTCTTCCGCCCGGGGTCTCCCACGACGACGACAACGCCCAGCACGGCCCGGTCCGCTCCGGTCCGTACCTGTAGGGTCCGCCGGGGCCGTATCCGCCGGGCCAGTATCCATAGGGTCCGGTCCGCTCCGGCGGTATCTGTGGGCCCGGTCCCGCTCCGGCCGTATCTGTAGGACCGGTCCACTCAGGCCCGTACCCGTTACCCATACCCGTACGAGCCTGACCGGATCGGACCGTGAGGGCGAGTGAGGCAGCCCGCCGGCCCCGGCAGGCTGCCTCGGGTCGGCGGAGGGCGCTTGCGGCACTCGCGGCGCTCGCGCCGGCGGATGCGGAGGTGCCTCGGGGCGGCGGAGGCGCCTGGCGACCACCGGGCGCCGGCGGAGGCGGAGGTGCCTCGGGGCGGCCGAGGCGCCTGGCGACCACCGGGCGCCGGCGGAGGCGGAGGTGCCTCGGGGCGGCCGAGGCGCCTGGCGACCACCGGGCGCCGGCGGATGCGAATGTGCCTCGGGGCGGCGGAGGCGCCTGGTGTCGGCCGAGGCGGTTACAGGGTCAGTCCGTGCGCAACAGCACCTTGCCCACATGCGTCCCCGACTCCAGCACCCGGTGCCCCTCCGCCGCCTCCCGCAACGGCAGCTCGCAATCCACCACGGGCCGGATCCGGCCCCCCTCGATCAGCGGCCAGACGTGCTCACGGACCGCCGCCACGATCGACGCCTTCTCACCCAGCGGGCGCCCCCGCAGCGAGGTCGCGGTCACCGCCGCACGCTTGCCCAGCAGCGTCGCCAGATTCAGCTCGCCCTTGACCCCGCCCTGGAGGCCGATCACCGCGAGCCGCCCGTTGACCGCGAGAGCCCGTACATTCCGGTCCAGATACTTCGCGCCGATGATGTCGAGGATGACGTCCGCCCCGTCCCCCTGCGTCTCCTTGCGCAGTTCGTCCACGAAGTCCTGCTGCCGGTAGTCGATCAGAATGTCCGCGCCCAGCTCCGCACACCGCTCCAGCTTCTCGGGCGTGCCCGCCGTGACGGCCACCCGGGCGCCCACCGCCTTGGCGAGCTGGATCGCCATGGTGCCGATACCGCTCGAACCGCCGTGGATCAGCACCGTCTCACCCGGCCGCAACCGCGCGATCATCAGCATGTTCGACCATACGGTCGCGGTCACCTCGGGCAGCGCCGCCGCCGTGACCACGTCCAGCCCCCGCGGTACGGGCAGCAACTGCCCCACGGGCACCGCCACCTTCTCCGCGTAACCGCCGCCCGCGAGCAGGGCGCACACCTCGTCGCCGACGCTCCACCCCGAGATCCCCGGGCCGAGGGCCGTGATCCGGCCCGAGCATTCGAGTCCGGGATACGGGGACGCCCCCGCCGGCGGCTCGTAGAAGCCCTGTCGCTGAAGCAGATCCGCGCGGTTGACCGCGCTCGCCGCGACCTCGACGAGGACCTCGCCCTCGCCGGGTACGGGATCGGGCACTTCGGCCCAGACGAGCGCCTCGGGGCCGCCGGGTTCGGGAATCGTGATCGCATGCATGGCCGCGAGGCTACTCCGGCCCTCTTCCGTCGCCCCGTCCCGCCATCACTTCCCGCGCCGGTTTCCCCTGTGGGGCGCCACCGAGCCGTCCGCCCGCACAATGGTGATGAGACGGTCCGTCAACTGGAGCGGACTGGCCGCGGGGTCGTCGTATCCGAGCAGCCGGTGCCCCCGCAGCACGCTCACCACCAGGTCGTCGGTGTCCCGTACATGCAGACCCACCTCCGCCTTTATGACCGGCCGCTCGACGAGATCGAGCCCGCTGCCCTGCTGGATCAGGTCCTCCATCACCGCCCCCGCGCTCGGGCTCAGTACGGACAGGCCGAGCAGCCGCCCCGCCGCGCTGGCACTCGTGATGACCGCGTCCGCGCCGGACTGCCGCAGCAGGGGCGCGTTCTCCTCCTCGCGTACGGCCGTGACGATCTTCGCGTCCTTGTTCAGCTGGCGCGCCGTCAGCGTGACCAGTACCGCCGTGTCGTCCCGCTGGGTGGCGATGACGATCCGCCGCGCCCGCTGCACCTCCGCGCGGATCAGCACATCGCTCCGGGTCGCATCGCCCACGACCCCCGCGAACCCGTCCGCGATCGCGCCGTCGACGACCTTGCTGCTCGGGTCGACGACGACGAAATGGTCCTTCCTCAGCCCCGTCGCGGTCAGCGTCTGAATCGCGGAACGACCCTTCGTTCCGAAGCCGACAATGATGGTGTGGTCACGCACGTCATGCCTCCAACGCTCATCCGCACCCAACTTCGTGCCCGACCGGTGTCCGCCCCGGGAGCCGACCGTATCGACCGCGCCCCCCGTACGGACCCGTACCGGGTTCACGGACACGTGTCGAGCCTTGCTCCCCACTCGCCCGCAAGATCCGCGACCATGGTCACTCATGCCGACCGACTGGGCCAACGCCGGAGGGGAACCGCGATGAAGGGCGACAAACAACCGCCGCCCAAGGCAGGGAGATTCTCGATCCTGCGCTCTCTGTGGTACCGCTCACGCAGCGAGGCCAAGGACGACGCCGAGGCCGGACGCTCCATCAGCATGCCGACGCAGGCGGCCGTTCCGCCGCTCCAGCAGGTGCTGCGGCGGCTGGCCATGGCCCTGCTGGTGCTGGCGGTCACGACACTGCTCGTCTGGCTGGACCGTTCCGGCTACAACGACAACGCGGACGGCAAGGTCGACTTCCTGGACGCCGCGTATTACACGACGGTCACCCTCTCCACCACCGGTTACGGCGATATCGCCCCGGTCAGCGACGCCGCGAGGCTGACGAACATCCTCGTCATCACGCCCCTGCGCGTGGTGTTTCTGATCATCCTGGTCGGTACCACCCTCGAAGTGCTCACCGAGCGCACCCGGCAGCAGGTACGTGTCCACCGCTGGCGCTCCCGTATGCGTGACCATGTCGTCGTGGTCGGATACGGCACCAAGGGCCGGCACGCCATCGAGACCCTGCGGGGCCAGGGGATCACCAAGGACAAGATCGTCGTGGTGGACCCCCAGCAGAAGGCCGTGGACGCCGCCGGCGCGGACGGCCTCGTCGCGGTCCTCGGCGACGCCACCCGCTCCCGTACGCTGCTGCGCGCCGAGTTGCAGACCGCCGCCCGGGTGATCATCGCCCCGCAGCGGGACGACACCGCGACCCTGGTCACCCTCACCGCGCGCCAGCTCAACAAGCGCGCCGCCATCGTCGTCGCGGTCCGGGAGGACGAGAACGTACCGCTGCTGAAGCAGAGCGGCGCGGACACCGTCGTCACCAGCTCCAGCTCGGCCGGCCGGCTGCTGGGGGTGTCCACGGCCAGCCCGCATGTCGCCGACACCCTGGAAGACCTGATGACGCACGGCACCGGACTGAGCCTCATAGAGCGCTCCGTGGCCAAGGACGAGGTGGGACGCTCACCGCGCGAATGCGCGGACCTGGTCGTGGCGGTCGTCCGCCGGAAGACGATGCTGGATTACGCGGACCCGGAGGCCGCGAGTCTTCAGTTCGGGGACCGTCTGATCACCATCAGCCGGGAGGAGCCGCCTCGCTGAGCCACGGATCACGGGTCACGGATGGACGGGCCGTGGTACGGCTGCCGGGTCGTGGTACGGCTGCCGGGCCGTGGTCACGGATGACCCGGCCGTGGTCACGGAGAGTGTTTCACGTGAAACACCCCCTTGGCAGGGGGCAGCACCGTGAGTGACCCGGCCCGGAGGGCCGTCGGTGTCGCCGTTCAGGGGCCGGGGGCATCCCGGTTCAGGGCGTCCGGGGCACGGGTCCCCTGGCCGGGACCGTCAGCTCGGGTCCACGGAAGATCCACTCGGGTTCATATGAGTTCAGCTCGGGGTCCACGGGAGGTCCAGGACCTCCAGCTCCTCGCCGTGCCGGGCACCGGCCGGCGGTACGACCGCCAGCCCGTCGGCGGCGGCGATCCCCCGCAGCATCGCGGGCCCGTTGTAGTGCAGCGGCACCAGATACCCGGCCCGGTGGACGACCGGCACCAGCCGGGTGTCGTACGGATGGGCCCGCACCTCGCCCCGCAGGGGCGCACGGTACGGAACGGGGGCGGGCAGTCCCGCCAGTCCCCGCAGCAGCGGCTCGGCGAGCGTGAGCAATCCGGACACGGCCGCGAGCGGGTTGCCCGGCAGCCCCACCAGATGTCCGGCCGGCGAATCCTCCCCACCGGCCTCCGTTCGGGCGGGGAGACGGGCCAGCAGCATCGGATGCCCCGGCCGGACGCCGACCCCGTCGACCAGCAGCTCCGCGCCCGCCTTCCGCAGGACGGAGTGCACATGGTCGACCGGCCCTGCGGCCGTGCCACCGGTGGTGAGAACGAGGTCGGCACCCGAGGCCGTGACGGCCCGGTACAGCGCTCCCGCGTCGTCGCCGAGCCATCGGGTGGCGACGGTCTCGGCACCCAGGGCGTCCAGCCAGGGGCCGAGCATCGGCCCGAGGGCGTCCCGGATGAGCCCGTCGTACGGCAGTCCCGCGGCGAGCAGCTCATCGCCGAGGACGAGGATCTCGACGGTCGGCCTGGGGACGACGGCCAGTTCGTCGTAGCCCGCCGCCGCCGCGAGCCCGAGGGCCGCCGGGGTCACCAGGGCCGCCGCGGGCAGCAGCAGATCCCCGGAGCGGCACTCCTGGCCCCGCGGCCGGATGTCCTGCCCGGGGGTCACCCGCCGATCGGCGTACAGCAGCCGCTGCCCCGCGTCGGTACGGGCGTGCTCGGCACGGATCACCGCGGTGGCCTCGGGCGGGATACGGGCGCCGGTCGCGATACGTACCGCCGTACCGTCCTCCAGCGGCGGGGACTCACCGCGTCCGGCGAGGATCGATCCACCGGCCTGAAGGGCCCAGGGTCCGGGGCCCGCGACGGCCCAGCCGTCCATGGCGGAGGTGTCGAACGAGGGCAGATCGCACAGTGCGGTGAGCGGCTCGGCCAGCACATGGCCGATGGACTGCCCGAGCGGCACCCTCTGCGCCCGCCGCGGTACGGCACGTCCGAGGCGCCCGGCGAGGCTCCGTGCCTCGGGCCACGCGGTCGCACGGTGGGCATCTGATTCCGGCTCCGCGCCGCCGCCACGTCCCGGCCCGGGGCCGCGACGCCCGGCAGCGTCCCGGTGGCTTCCCCGGCGCCGCACCAGCGCGAGGGCGTCCTCCACACCGTCGGAACCCGCTGCGGTCGCGGTCCCGGTCGCGGTCCCTGTCTCGGTTCCGGCGCCCGTACGGGCCCCTGTTCCAGTGTCTGTACGGGTCCCTGTGCCGGTTCCGGCCTCACCACCGGCGTCCCGGCCGGCGGCGGATCCGGTGGCGGGCTCTGCGACGGGGCCGGAGGGTTCGCTGGTGCCCGGTCCGAGGCGCGCGGCCCGGAGACGGTTCTGGCCGCTCATTCCGCGTCGGTCCGGTCGGGTCCGCCCGCCGGCGGGTTCTGTTCCGCCTCCCGGGCCCAGCGCAGGGCGAGCGCGGTCGCCCTGCGCGCGGCCTCCGCGACCGCCTCGGGGCCGCCGTCCCGCATGGACGCCGCCGCGTACCCCACGAGAAACGTGGTGAGCGGCGCGGCGGGGCGTGCGACGCCGTGCGCGGCGTCACGGGCGAGGTCGAGCAGCGTCTTGGTGTCGACGTCGAGGTCGACACCGAGTTCGTCCTTGACCGCTGTGATCCATTCGTCCAGCACGTGCTCATGCTCCCTGATATGAGCCCTGGCGGTCGAGATGTCCTCCCAGGTGTCGCAGTCGAAGGAGGCGAGCGGGTCCGCCTCGACCCTGATGAGGTCCAGTTCCTGAGTGAGCAGCCGCAGCGGGAGCCCGGCCAGTGCCCCGTACTCGGTGGCGAGAAGCGCGATCTCCCTGCGGAGCGGTTCGGTCCGGTACGCGGCCACCAGCGGCTGCTCCCGCCCTCCGGCATCGATGAGCAACGCCCCCTCGCGTCCACCCGCGCTCAGGGCCTCGACCAGTCGGCGCACGGTCGGCTCACCGAGGAACGGCAGATCCGCCGAGAGCACGAGCACGGCCTCCGAATCCGCCCCGAGCTGTCGCGTCCCGGCGTCCAGCGCGGCGACCGGACCACTGCCCGGCGGGTCCTCATGGGCCCAGACGACAGGGCGCGCGGTCGGCCTGCGCCCTCCGACGACCACGGTCCGCCGGGCGCCCCGACAGGCACCGAGCACCCGATCGAGCAACGCCCGCCCGCCCACACTCAGCCCGGGCTTGTCCGCCCCACCGAGCCGCTTCGCGGCGCCTCCGGCCAGCACGATGGCGTCATACGCGGTATTGCCCCGGGTCGCGGTCATGCCTTGCAGTATGTGCCGCGCCCCGGAACCACGGAACACCGAGTCGATCACCCCGACCCGCCCGTCCACTCCCGGAGTCCCCCCGCCCAGGACCGGCCGAGGGTGGACGGGGCCGGGGTGGGCGGGCACGGAGCAGGCCGGAGGCAAGGCCAGGTGGGCAGGTCCTGGGCGGACGCGGCCGGGTGGACGGTCTGCCCGGCGGCCTACGCCGTCTCGCTCCGGCCCTCCTGGAACGAGCCACCTCGCGTACTCGGCTTTCCCGCGCTCGCGGCTCCGTCCGTCATAAGCCTCAGCTCTCCGTCAGTCGCGGGCCGCAGCGTCAGCAGGATGTGCCGGGCTCCGGGCAGATCGGCCTCGTTTCCGTCGATGGTCACCGTGTGGGCCAGGCCGTCGCGGCGCAGCACCAGTTCCTGGCGTACGGCACTGCCGCCGTACGTCACCAGCTGACGGCCGTCACCGTCGTCCGTACACCGGATGGGTACACCGAAGGGAACGGGACAGCCTTGCGCGTCGCGGCGCCGGGTGTCCGCTCCAGAGCGCTCCACGCCAAGGTGCAGATCCGGTGAGCCGGGGCGGGTGTAAGTGGCTCCGAACCCGTCCTCGCTCGCCCCGACGGATTGGAGTACGTAGCCGGTCGGTGGTTCGCCGACGCGCAGCAGTGCACGGTCCACCCGGTTGTCGGCGATCCATTCGTCGGGTGTGGGCGGCTGGGCGGCCTGCCAGGAGACGTAGCCCCCGCCGACGGCGAGGGCGGCCGCGGTGGCGAGGGCGGCCGCCCGGATCCGCGTTCCCGGGAGGAAGAACGCGGCGGCGAGCGCGTAGCAGACGCCTCCCGAGAGATACAGCGCCGCCAAGTCGTTCTCCCCGTCGTAGACGCGGAAGTGCACCGCTGCGGCCCCGATGGCGCCTGCGGTTCCGAGTCCGTACACCGCCGCTGCCCATATCCACAGACCCCGCGCCCGGCGGGTGAGCGGCACCAAGGAGCGTGCGGAGAGCGCGAAGCCCGCGAGAAGGGAGACCGCAAAGGGCATCACAGCGACGAGGGCGGCCACGGGCGGCTCGGCGTCGTCGGAGACGAGTCCGATGACCACCGCGACGAACTGGACGCCGGTGAGAAAACAGCCAACTGCCCCCACCCCCACAAGGTGGGCGAGCACCGGCACCATGTCGTTCCTGCGGACCATACTCTATGAGCACGCAGATGCGGACGCCACGGTTCCCGGGCGGGAGAACTCATGTTACGACTGCCGTGGCAGCCGTCCCACGCCGGCTCGCGTGGCCGTCCCCAGGCCGAGTGCGGGCCGCACGGCCGTGGTGCGCCCCGTCTCAGCAGGCCCGAGGCGTACCGGGGGAAGGCCGGGTGACCGGGCCGCCGTGCGCCCACGGGC
This sequence comes from Streptomyces sp. NPDC051018, assembly GCF_044456085.1. Taxonomy (NCBI): domain Bacteria; kingdom Bacillati; phylum Actinomycetota; class Actinomycetes; order Kitasatosporales; family Streptomycetaceae; genus Streptomyces; species Streptomyces sp. NPDC051018. Next base: position 267,142 of record NZ_JBITFN010000006.1, on the reverse strand, counting down.
CCAGGGCGCAGAGTCCGGCGGAACCGGCGCCCCCGGTGTACGGCGCCGATGCCGCAGTCGCACCAGACCGCGACGGGGGGCTGCCGCTGGAACCGGTGGAGTGCCCATGAGGTCATCGAGGAGACGGAAGCCATGCCCGCAGCCACCCCTCCCTCGCCACGGGCCCGGCAGGCGACCCGGCCGCCGGGGTCGGCCGGTCGCCCATCCACAGCCACCGGACGCCGGTCACCCACCCCCGACCACCAGCCACCCCGCCACCCGCCATCGGTCGGCAGACGGCAGACGGCAGACGGCTACAGCGTCCGCAGCAGCACCGTCGGCTGCTCCACACAGTCCGCGACGTACCGCAGGAACCCGCCCGCGGTACCGCCGTCGCACACCCGGTGGTCGAAGGTGAGCGAGAGCTGGACCACCTGGCGCACGGCCAGCTCCCCCTGGTGCACCCATGGCTTGGGCACGATCCTGCCGACCCCCAGCATCGCCGCCTCCGGGTGGTTGATGATCGGAGTGGAACCGTCGACACCGAACACCCCGTAGTTGTTCAGCGTGAAGGTGCCGCCCGTCAGTTCGGCGGGGGTCAGCTTCCCCTGCCGGGCCGACTCGGTCAGCCGCCCGAACTCCTCGCTCAACGACTCGGCGGAGCGGCTGTGCGCGTTCCGCACGACCGGGACGACGAGCCCGCGCTCCGTCTGCGCCGCGAACCCCATGTGCACCTCGGGCAGCCGCACGATCTCCCGGGCCTGGAGGTCCACGGTGGAGTTCAGCTCGGGATAGCGGGCGAGGGCCGCCGTACAGATCCGGGCGAGCAGCGCGAGCACCGATATCTTCGGCCCGCCCGCCGCGTTCATCGCGGCCCGCGCGGCCATCAGCTCCGTCGCGTCCGCGTCGACCCAGCAGGTGGCGTCCGGGATTTCGCTCCGGCTGCGGGACAGCTTGTCGGCCACGGTCCCGCGGACGCCCCGCAGCGGTATCCGCTCGCCCCCGGTGGAGGCCCCGGCGGCGATGCCCACCGGCTCGGGGGCGGGCGGCGCTTCGGCGGCCCGCATGGCGTGCTCGACGTCCGCGCGCAGGATCAGCCCGTCCGGACCGGAACCGGTCAGCTGCCGCAGGTCCAGCCCGTGCTCCCGGGCGAGCCGCCGCACGAGCGGGGAGACCACGGCCACGGGGCCACCGTCCACCCCCGCGTCGGCCCCCACGTTCCCGCCGTCGGACCGGACCGGCCGATCCGCCCGGACAGCGGTGGTGACGGGCCCCGACTCGGCGGCGGAACGCCCCTGGGCACCGGGCGGCGCGGCGGATACGGGGGCCGCCGCTGGGGCGGCCGGAGTCGGCCGGACCCGCCGCCGACGGGCCGCGGGCGCCCCCGTCCCGTACCCGACGAGCACATTGCCCGACGATTCACCACCGCTTCCGGAAGCCCCCGAGCCGCCGCCCGGAGAACCGCCCCCGGATGATCCGGCGGAACCAGTTGGCCCGGTCGAACCCGTTGAACCTGAGGAACCCGTTGGACCGCCCGAACCCGTCGGACCGGCGGATCCTCTTGAACCGCCCGCCCCCGGGGGACCTGTGGTCCCCGTGGGCTCTGAAGACCCCGAAGACCCCACAGCTCCGGGCCCCGGGGCCTCCGGTCCGCCGTCCGCCGCGGCGCCCACCGCGACCGTGATCAGGGGCGCCCCGACCGGAAGTTCCGTACCCTCCTCGCCGAAACGGGCGGTCACCACACCCCCGTAGGGGCAGGGCACCTCCACCATCGCCTTGGCCGTCTCGACCTCGACCACGGGCTGGTCGACGGCGACGACATCGCCCACCGCGACCAGCCAGCGCACGATCTCGGCCTCGGTGAGCCCCTCGCCGAGATCCGGCAACCTGAATTCGAGCACCTGAGCCATCAGCTCTCCGCCTCCCACTGCAACCGCGCCACCGCGTCCAGCACCCGGTCCACTCCAGGCAGATGGTGCCTCTCCAGCATCGGCGGCGGGTAGGGAATGTCGAATCCGGCCACCCTCAGCACGGGAGCCTCCAGGTGGTGGAAGCAGCGCTCCGTCACCCGTGCGGCGATCTCGCCCCCCGGACCGCCGAATCCGGTCGCCTCATGGACGACGACCGCCCGCCCCGTACGCCGCACGGACGCGCAGACGGTCTCGTCGTCGAACGGCACCAGGGTGCGCAGATCGACGACCTCCAGGTCCCAGCCCTCGGCGGCCGCCGCCCGGGCCGCCTCCATACAGACCGGCACGGAGGGCCCGTAGGTGATCAGCGTGGCGCTGCTCCCCCGGCGCCGGACCACAGCGCGCCCCAGGGGCTCCACCGGGGCGGGAGCCTGTGGTGACCAGGCCGCCTTCGACCAGTACAGCCGCTTCGGCTCCAGGAAGATCACCGGATCGTCCGAGGCGATGGACGCCCTGAGCAGCCCGTACGCGTCCTCGACGGTCGCCGGTGTGACGACATGGAGCCCCGGGGTCGCCATGTAGTACGCCTCGGACGAGTCGCTGTGGTGCTCGACGCCGCCGATGCCCCCGCCGTACGGCACCCGGACGGTGATCGGCAGCGGCATCGCGCCCCGGGTGCGGTTGCGCATCCGGGCCACATGGCTGATCAGCTGCTCGAACGCCGGATAGGCGAAGGCGTCGAACTGCATCTCCACGACCGGCCGCAGCCCGTACATCGCCATGCCGACGGCGGTGCCGAGGATGCCCGCCTCCGCCAGGGGCGTGTCCGTACAGCGCCTGTCGCCGAACTCCTCGGCGAGCCCGTCCGTGACCCTGAAGACCCCGCCGAGTGCGCCGACGTCCTCGCCCATCACATGGACGGACGGGTCCGCCGCCATGGCGTCGCGCAGGGCACACCGCAGTGCCTGCGCCAAGGTGGCGGGCTTCACCGCGGGCTCGGCCTGGGGCGGGGTCGTGGCGGTGGTCATCGGGTCCCTCCCTCCACGCCCGACGGGTCCGCGTCGAGTCCCTCGGCCTCCAGCTCGGCGCGCAGCTGCGCGGCCTGCTCGCGCAGCTGGCCGGTCCGCTCGGCGTAGACATGGGCGAACAGGTCCATCGGGTCGAGCCGCGCGTCCGCGTTCATCCGCTCGCGCAGCCGTGCCGCCATCGTCTCGGCGGCCTCGGTGACCTGCGCTCTCCGGTCGTCGTCCAGCAGGCCCCGCTCGGTCAGCGCGCGCTCCAGAAGCAGGATCGGATCGTGGTCGCGCCATGCCTCGACCTCGGCGTCGCCGCGGTAGCGGGTGTCGTCGTCCGCGTTCGTATGCGCCTCCATGCGGTAGGTCACGGCCTCGATCAGCGTCGGGCCACCGCCCCGGCGGGCCCGCGCCACTGCCTCGGAGAGCACCTGGAGGACCGCGGGCGCGTCGTTCCCGTCGACGAGGCGGCCCGGCATCCCGTAACCCACCGCCTTGTGGGCGAGGGAGGGCGCTGCGGTCTGCTTGGCCAGCGGTACGGAGATCGCGAAGCCGTTGTTCTGCACCAGGAAGACGACGGGGGCCTGCCACACGGCCGCGAAATTCAGCGCCTCGTGGAAGTCGCCCTCGCTGGTGCCGCCGTCGCCGACCATCGCGAGCGCGACGACGTCGTCCCCCTTGAGCCGGGCCGCGTGCGCCAGTCCCACGGCGTGCGGCAACTGGGTGGCGAGGGGAGTGCACAGGGGGGCGATCCGGTGCTCGTGCGGGTCGTACCCCGTGTGCCAGTCGCCGCGCAGCAGGGTCAGGGCCTGCACGGGGTCCAGTCCGCGCGCCACGGCCGCGAGGGTGTCGCGATAGCTCGGGAAGAGCCAGTCCCGGTCCTCCAGCGCCAGGGCGGCGGCCACCTCGCACGCCTCCTGGCCGGTGCTCGACGGATAGACGGCGAGCCTTCCCTGCCTGGTCAGAGCGGTTGCCTGGGTGTTGTACCGACGGCCGCGGACCAGCTCGGCGTACAGCGTCAGCAGCAGCTCGGAGTCGACGCCGGCGGCGGCATCGGTGCCGAGCACCCGGTACGGCTCGGGGTCCGGGAGCAGGGGTGCGGGGTCGGTGCGGGGCTGCCACGCCGGGGGCGGGGTGGGCCGGTACGCGACGGCCCCGGGCAGCTCCTGCACTGTCATGCTGCTCTTTCGCAACGCGAGCACCTCCTCGAGGGAGCGACGGAACGAGGCGGCCGGCGATGGCGCGCCTCCCCTACCGATTGTTCGGTCGTTGACGCAATTTGGCTACAGGCGGCTTCAGCCTGTGGACAAACGGTTCTCCACAGCCTGAGATAGACACAGGTCGTCCATGGCAGGGAGGCGGGGGGACATGGCAGCTGAACAAATGGCCGAGGGCGGGGACCGTACCGAGCAGGCGTCTCCACCACGGGCGCTCGACGCCATCGACCGTGACATCCTGCGCATCCTCCAGTCGGACGGGCGGGCCTCGATACGTTCCGTCGCCGAGCGGGTCCATGTGTCACGCGCCAACGCGTACGCCCGGATCAACCGGCTCATCGACGACGGGGTGATCCGGGGTTTCAGCGCCCGTATCGACCATGAGCGCGCGGGCCAGGGAGCGTCCGCGTACATCACGCTCAAGATCGTGCAGAACTCCTGGCGCACGGTCCGCGAGCGGCTGGAGGCGCTGCCGGGCGCGGCCCATATCGCCCTGGTCAGCGGTGATTTCGACGTACTGCTGCTGGTGCACACACCGGACAACCGCACCCTGCGCGAACTGGTCCTGACCCGGCTCCAGGCCATCCCCGAGGTGCTGTCCACCCGTACGCTGCTGGTCTTCGAGGAGACGGATCCCGATCCCGTGCCGGACTCCGGGCGGCCGAGCCGCCCGAGCCATACGGTTCCGTCCCCGGACGCCGAGCAGCTCTGAGAAGGCGCCTGACGGCGGCTCAGGCCGCCGCATCGGAGCGGGTGCCCCCGGTCAGGTCTCCGCCGCGCCGGAGCGAGTGGCCCCCTGCTGCCCCGTCCGCAGCCCGTCGAAGGCGATGCGCACCACCGTCTCGGCCAGCCGCTCGCCCTCGTATCCGCTGCCCGGATGCGGCCGGTACCACTCCACCAGGGAGTTCACCATGCCGAAAAGCAGCCTCGTGGCGAGCCGGATGTCCACGTCCGCGCGGAGATCGCCGTCCGCCGCCGCGGCCTTCAGCAGTTCGGCGACCCTCTGGTCGAACTCCCTGCGTCGCTCCATCGCCCACCGCTCGGTCCTGGTGTTGCCGCGCACGCGCAACAGCAGCGTCACATACGGCAGATCGGCCATCAGCACCTCCACGGTGCGCCGGGTCACGTACTCGACGCGCTCGATGGCCCGCCCGCGCTGCGCCCCCGGCTCGTCGAGCACGGCGAAGAGCCCGTCGAGCGCCCGGCTCACAGCCCTGCGCAGCAACTCCTCCTTGCCCGCGACATGGTGGTAGATGGACGACTTGGAGATGCCCGCCGCCTTGGAGAGATGCTCCATCGAGGTGCCGTCGTAGCCGCGCTCGTTGAAGACGCGCACGGCCACCGTCAGCAGCGTCTCGGGCGTGTAGGTGTCGCGCTTGGCCGTGGTCATGAGACGTCGCCCTCTCCCTCGCCCGCGTCGTAGCGACGACGGAGCGCGAGGCCGGGGGCGTAGCGCCCGCCCGGCACGCACTGATGGAGGTTCTCCAGCAGGATGTGGGCCCAGCCGACGGGCAGCCGGCGGTTCCATTCGAGGGGGCCCAGCGGGTGGTTCACCCCGAGCCGCATCGCCGTGTCGATGTCGTCCTCGGTCGCGACGCCCTTGGCCACCGCTTCGGCGGCGATGTCGATCAGCATCGCGACGGTACGGGCCACGATCATGCCCGGTACGTCCTCGATGACGCTGACCTTCTTGCCGAGCGCCTGGAACAGCCCGGTCGCCTCCTGAAGGGTGCGTTCCGCGCCGTACGGGGCAGGGGCGAGCGCGATCCGGGTGGCGGCCCGGTAGTCGGGCGAGAGATCGAAGTACACGAGGTCCCGTCCGGCGGTCGGCGCCCCGAGGGTGAGCTCCAGATGGCCTCCGCCGGGCAGCACCAGTCTGGTGCCCATGTACGCGTCTTCCCGGGTGACGGGGATACCGGCCTCGGCGATCATGTCGAGCAGCTGCGCCGCGGGACCCGGATCGCCCTGCGCGGTGACCTGGGCGGGAGCGTCGGCGGGGGGCGCGGTGACCGGCTCGGGCCGGTCGGCGCCCTCCCCGTAGTCGTACCAGCCGCGGCCCGTCTTACGGCCCAGCAGCCCCGCCTCCACGAGCCGCCGCTGAGCCAGGGAGGGCGTGAACTTCACATCGTGGAAGAAGGAGTCCCATACGGAGCGTGTGACGGCCTCGTTGACGTCCTGGCCGATCAGATCGGTCAGTTCGAACGGGCCCATCGGGAATCCGCCGCACTCACGCAGGACGGCGTCGAGGGTGGCGGGGTCGGCGCCCCGCTCCTCGTGGATCGCGAAGGACTCCGCGTAGAAGGGTCTGGCCACCCGGTTGACGATGAACCCGGGCAGATCGGCGCAGCGCACCGGGGTCTTGCCCCAGGCCGCCGCGGTCGCCCACGCGCGCGTGGCGGACTCCTCGTCGGTGGCGAAGCCGCTGACGACCTCGACGAGGGGGAGCAGGGGAGCGGGGTTGAAGAAGTGGAGTCCGACGACGCGTCCGGGCCGCTTCAGGGGACCCGCCACGGCGGTGACGGAGAGCGAGGAGGTGTTGGTGGCGAGCAGGCAGTCGTCCTCGACGATCGCCTCCAGCGCGGCGAACAGCTCCTGCTTGGCCGCCAGTTGCTCGACGACGGCCTCCACGACGAGCGCCGCGTCGCCGAGCCGGGCGAGATCGTCCTCCGGACGCAGCCGGGCGTGTGCCGCGTCCCGCTCGGCGGCGTCCATACGCCCCTTGTGGACCAGCCGGTCCAGCCGGGCACCGATGTCGTCGGCCGCCCGCGCAGCCCGGCCGGGTACGGCGTCGTAGAGCCGTACGGGGTGGCCGGCGGCGAGGGCGACCTGGGCTATGCCCCGCCCCATGGTCCCGGTGCCGACCACGGCGACGACCCGGCTCCGGTCGACGGCCCCCCGGGTGACGGGGCTCTGCTCGGTGACGGTCATGGAGGTGATCCTCCCCGATGAGTTTTCCACAGGTTTGACGGGCCCCCTTGTACCGACCGATCGTTCGGTTACTCTAACTCTGTCGTTACGTCCCTGCCCAGCCCGACGAGGAGTTCGTCCGTCATGCAGCTGACCGAGACCCGGCTGACCAGCCACCGGGCGACGCTCGACCAAGCCCTCGAAGCGATCCGCACCCGCGCCTACTGGTCACCCCACCCCGAGCACCCCAAGGCGTACGGAGACAGCGCGCCCGCCGACGGCCTCGCGGCCTTCGAGGCGCTCCGGGGCACCCGCTTCGACCTCGATCAGCCGGGCACCGACGGCTGGACGGGCGCCGAAGTCTCCCCCTTCGGCCCCGACTTGCGCATCGAGTATCCGCACCCGGATCCCGATGTGCTGCTCCCGGCCATGCGTGCCGCGATGGCCGCCTGGCGCGAGGCCGGACCCGAGCAGCGCGCCCTGGTCTGTCTGGAGATCCTCTCCCGCATCAGCGCCCGCACCCATGAGTTCGCCCAGGCGGTGATGCACACCAGCGGCCAGGCGTTCATGATGGCCTTCCAGGCGGGTGGACCGCATGCCCAGGACCGCGGCCTGGAGGCCGTGGCGTACGCCTATCTGGAGCAGACCCGCACCCCGGCCGCCGCCGACTGGTCCAAGCCCCAGGGCAAGCGCGACCCGCTCCAACTGCGGAAGACCTTCACCACGGCCGGCCGCGGTATCGCCCTGGTGATCGGCTGCAACACCTTCCCGACGTGGAACGGCTACCCGGGCCTGTTCGCCTCGCTGGCCACCGGCAATCCGGTGCTGGTCAAGCCCCACCCGCGCGCGGTGCTCCCGCTGGCGCTCACGGTGCGGGTGGCGCGCGAGGTGCTCGCCGAGTCCGGCTTCGATCCGAATCTCGTCTGCCTGGCGGTGGACCGCCCCGGTGAGGGCATCGCGAAGAGCCTGGCGGTCCGCCCCGAGATCAAGATCATCGACTACACGGGCTCCAGTGAGTTCGGCGACTGGCTGGAGGCCCACGCCCGCCAGGCGCAGGTGTACACGGAGAAGGCGGGTGTCAATACCGTCCTCGTCGACTCCACCGACGACTACAAGGGGATGCTGTCCAATCTCGCCTTCTCCCTGTCCCTGTACAGCGGCCAGATGTGCACCACCCCGCAGAACCTGCTGATCCCGCGCGACGGCATCCCCACGGACGCCGGCCACAAGTCGTACGAGGAGGTGGTGGCGGATCTCGCCGCCTCGGTCGGCGGTCTGCTCGGCGACGGCGCCCGGGCGAACGCGCTGCTGGGCGCGCTGGTCAACCCCGAGGTGAAGAGCCGTCTGGAGAAAGCCGCCGGTCTTGGCGAGGTGGCTCTGCCCTCCCGGGAGGTCACCAACCCCGACTTCCCGGACGCGGTCGTCCGTACCCCGGTGATCGTCAAGCTCGACGGCGCCAAGCCGGACGCCGAGGCGGTCTTCCTGTCCGAGTGCTTCGGCCCGGTCTCGTTCGCGGTCGCCGTGGACTCGGCGGAGGACGCCCTGGACCTGCTGCGGCGCACGATCCGGGACAAGGGCGCGATGACGGTCGGCGCCTACACCACCTCCGGGGAGACCGAGCGTGCTCTTGAGGAGGTGTGCCTGGACGAGTCGGCACAGCTCTCCCTCAATCTGACGGGCGGGGTGTACGTCAACCAGACGGCGGCGTTCTCCGACTTCCACGGCTCCGGCGGCAATCCCGCGGCGAACGCGGCCCTGTGCGACGGAGCGTTCGTCTCGAATCGCTTCCGGGTGGTGGAGGTCCGGCGCCAGGCGTGACCGCCCCAGCCGCACACCGCCGTTCCGCCACCGCCCTGCCGGCCCGCCTCCCCTGGGGGCCCGGGCCGGCAGGGACCGGGGCCGTCAACGGGGCCTTGGACGGCCGCCGAGGCCCCCGGGGCGCGGAATCCCGCGGGGAGGGAAGCCCACGGGGTCGTCGGAGCGGCAGAGGGGCCGTGGCCCCGGGGCCCGGCGCCGGGAGCCGTTTCCGCCGGGGCGGGGCCGTCGGCGGTCTCTACAGGGACGGGATCCGCGCGTGCCGCTGCACCCAGGCATGCATGGCGATCGCCGCCGCCGCGCCCGCGTTGATCGACCGGGTCGAGCCGAACTGAGCGATCGAGCACACCATCGACGCGTGCTTGCGTGCCTCGTCCGTCAGCCCGGGGCCCTCCTGCCCGAAGAGAAGCACACACCGGCGCGGCAGCTCGGTACGCTCCAGCGGCACCGCCCCCGGGAGATTGTCGATCCCGATGATCGGCAGCTCCTGGTCGGCCGCCCAGGCGGTCAGCGAGTCCGTGTCGGGGTGGTGGCGCACATGCTGATAGCGGTCCGTGACCATGGCGCCCCGCCGGTTCCAACGGCGGCGGCCCACGATATGGATCTCCCGCGCGAGAAAGGCGTTGGCGGTCCGCACCACCGACCCGATGTTGAAATCGTGCCCCCAGTTCTCCACGGCCACATGGAAATCGTGCCGACGGGTGTCCAGATCGGCGACGATCGCCTCGCGCGTCCAGTAGCGGTAGCGGTCCACCACATTGCGGCGGTCGCCGTCGGCCAGCAGCTCGGGGTCGTAGCGCTCCTCGCCGGGCCAGGGCAGCGGATGCGGGCCCACACCGATCTCGGGGCCGTACCCCTCGTCGTACTGGATCGGGACGTCCGAGCCCCCGGAAGCCCCGGGGTTCGCGGGGACGACGGGGTTCTCGGTGTTCTCGGGCAGTTCCCGGGTGGTGCTCACCCCACGAGCGTACGGGGGCGGCGGCCGTGACCGGTCTCTTGTGGTCGGCGGCCGTACGCGATGACCCGGCTCTGCCGATCGACGGCCGAGGCCGTAATGGGGCTCTGCTGCCGCACGACGATCGCGACCAGGACCGGACCCCACGGGCCGATGGTCGCGCTCACCCCACGAGCGTACGGGTGTGCTCAGGGCTCTCCCGTCGCTGCTCCGGCAGCGGATCCCGGTCCGGCGCGGGCGGCTTCCCCGGGGTGCGCTTCAGCAGCCGGTTCCGCCCCCGCGAGGCCCGGGCGCCCAGCCAGACCAGGAAGGCCGTGGGCAGGAACACCGCGTCTGCGGCGATCATCGCCATCGAGAAGAACGGCAGGCCCATGATCACGGCGATGCCCGCATGCTCCATGATCATGACCACGAGCAGGACGTTCTTGACCCGGCGGTTGAAGAGGGTGAACGGAAACGCGACCTGCACGATGACCGTTGCATAGGTCAGCGCCATGACGATCAGCCCATGGGAGGCGAGCAGATCGGAGAGGGCGGGCCAGGGCGTGAAGTACTCCAGCTTGAGCGGGTAGTAGAGCGCGGTGCCGTCCTGCCAGCGCGACCCCTGGATCTTGTACCAGCCGGCGGTGGCGTAGATCAGACAGACCTCGGCCATGATCACGAGCAGCGCCGCGTTGTGGGCCAGGTTGGCGAGACAGTCCAGCAGAACGCGGATCTGACCGCGGGGAGCGTACCGATCGGCGGTCCACCACAGGGCCAGTCCGACCCAGACCACCCACATGACCACCAGGTAGAACACGCCGGTCCGGTTGAGGAAGGTCGCTGTGAGCAGGCCGAATCCCAGCACCAGCCACAACGCGGAGCCGACCCGGTCCATCCGGGGCCCCACCGGGAGGCCCGGTGCCACGTCCTGACCGACGGCGTCCGGGCGTCCTTCGACGCCGGACGGGTCGGCCGGGCGGCCGTCACCCCCGGACGGATGGGTCTTCACGGACGGGTCGGCCGCCGCACGGGCGGCGCGGGCCGCACGGCGCGCGTCCAGCGACCAGACCTGGCCACAGCGGGTGAAGACCAGATAGATGGCCATCAGGTGGATGACGTTGTCGCCGCCGTCACCGATGAAGATGGAACGATTCTGGAGCGAGAGCACCCCGACCATGAACAGCACGGACATCGTCCGCGTCCGCCAGCCGAGCATGAACAGCACACTGGAGAGCACGGCGAGGACGTAGATCGCCTCGAACCAGATGACGCTGTCCGTCCACATCAGCGCGGTGAAGGCGTCGTTGCCCGCGATCAGGTCGCGCCCCATCTCCCAGCTCCACGGCCCGTCCGGACCGTACAGCTCATGGCGGTGGGGCAGCTCGCGGAGGAGGAACACCAGCCAGGTCGCGGCGAAGCCGATCCGGACCACGGCGCTCTGGTACGGGCCGAGGGCGGTCGCGGTGACCCGCTGGAGGAACCCGGCGGCCTTGCTCATGGACGCGTCGCTCACTGACCGGCCTCCGTACGCTTCGTACGCTCGGTACCGCCGTTGTCGGCCCCGCCCGGCAGATCTGCTTCGGTGACCGGCCACCACGGCAGTACGCGGTAGACGGGGCGGGTGTCGGTCTTCTCGCCGCTCCACACCGGCGCCTTCACCATGGCTGACGAGGATCTGACCTGGACCCGCTCGACGGGACCACCGAGGTCGTGGCCGTCCAGGCGCAGCATCACGATCCGGCGCAGATAGCCCTCGGAGAGGCGGCCGCGCGTTCCGGTGGCGCGGTCCTGGTTGTCGTGCGAGTTGGTGTAGAAGTCCCAGGCCCGGCGCAGTTCGTTCTGCGAGGTGTGGCTGGGGAGGAGAGAACCGCGTACCGCCTCGATGTCCTCGGCGGTCAGATCGATCCACTCGGTGGTTCTACGGCCCCCGTCCGAGGTCCTGACCTCGGCTTTCACCTGGATGGCGATGTTCTGCTGGAGCGGATTGGGAGCGAAGAGCTTCCAGTTCTGCTCGAACTCGGGGTAGATCCAGGCGTCCACGCCCTTGCCGTAGTGCTTGGTGACCGTGTTGGACGGTGAGACATGCAGAAAGACCATGGCCAGATGGACACAGGCGAGTAAAGCGACGAGTCCCAGGGCGAGGGCGGCGATGGCCTGATAGGGGAGCGAGAGCGCCGCGATGCCGCTGGACGGCGTGGCGGGCGCGGGCACCTGCCCGTCGGAGCCGGCAGCGGGTCCGGAGCCGCGTCCGGAACCGGCGTCGGCTGCGGGGTCGGGTCCGGAGCCGGGCCCTGGCACGAGCAGGGGATCAGATCCGGAATCGGGCCCGTCTGCGGTACGGGGCCCGGGTCGCGGCACGGCTTCGGGCCCCGTCACAGCGTCGGCCCTTGGCAGGCCCTCGGTCCGGAGCGCCGCCTCCGGTACGGGTGAGCCGGGTGCGCCGGCCCCGGATATGGAGCCCGCACTCTCGCGGTCGCGGTCGGGCGCCGGTTCCGCGCCGGACGGGGCCACCCGGTCGGCCCCGCGTGGGGGTTTCGGTTCCCGTGGGTGGTCTCGCCGGGGGTCCCGCCCGGGTTCCCGCTGGTCCGAAGGCCGGGACGCACCGTCCGGAGACGCCCCGGAACGCCCGGCTCCAGCGCCCTCGACGTCATCGCCCTCGTAGGAGTTCATCCCGCCCCGATCCCCGCCCGGTCCACCTCGGTTATCCACAGGGTTGACACCTTAAGGGCCGCCGACTCACCATTGAAGTCAATGAACCGAACGATCGGTCGGTAGGGGGTCCGGATGACGTCAGTGACCGCGGATACGGCGGAGATGTACGAGGCGGTCTTCGACGCGGCCGTCGCGGCGGACGAGCGCATCGAGCCCCGCGACTGGATGCCGGACGCCTATCGGGCGACCCTGGTCCGGCAGATGGCACAGCACGCGCATTCCGAGATCATCGGTATGCAGCCCGAGGCGAACTGGATCACCCGGGCGCCCTCCCTGCGGCGCAAGGCCATCCTCATGGCCAAGGTGCAGGACGAGGCGGGCCACGGCCTGTATCTGTACAGCGCGGCGGAGACCCTGGGCACCAGCCGCGAGGAGCTGCTGGACAAGCTCCACGCCGGCCGCCAGCGATACTCGTCAATATTCAACTACCCGACGCTGACCTGGGCCGACGTCGGTGCGATCGGCTGGCTGGTGGACGGAGCCGCCATCACCAACCAGGTCCCCCTCTGCCGCTGTTCCTATGGCCCGTACGCCCGTGCGATGGTCCGGATCTGCAAGGAGGAGTCCTTCCACCAGCGCCAGGGGTACGAGCTGCTGCTCACCCTCTCCCGGGGCACCCCCGCCCAGCACGAGATGGCCCAGGACGCGGTGAACCGCTGGTGGTGGCCCTCGCTGATGATGTTCGGCCCGCCGGACGACGAGTCGGCCCACTCGGCGCAGTCCATGGCCTGGAAGATCAAGCGTCACTCCAATGACGAGCTGCGCCGGCGCTTCGTGGACATCTGCGTCCCCCAGGCCGAGACGCTGGGCCTCTCGCTGCCCGATCCCGATCTGCGGTGGAACGAGGAGCGGGGACACCATGACTTCGGCGCCATCGACTGGTCCGAGTTCCATGAAGTCCTCAAGGGGAACGGGCCGTGCAACGAGCAGCGGCTCGCCCAGCGCCGCCGCGCCCACGAGGAAGGCGCCTGGGTCCGGGAGGCCGCGGCCGCCTACGCGGACAAGCACCGGGGCGGCAGGCAGCGGGCCCCCCGCACACAGGAACCGGCGCAGAACCCCCGTACGCAGGAACGCCAGGAGGCGACCGCATGAGCAGCTCGACGGACTGGCCGCTGTGGGAGGTCTTCGTGCGTTCGCGGCGCGGCCTGTCCCACACCCACGCCGGCAGCCTGCACGCACCGGACGCCGAGATGGCGCTGCGCAATGCCCGGGATCTCTACACCCGGCGCAATGAGGGCGTCTCCCTGTGGGTCGTGCCCTCCACCGCCGTCACGGCCTCCTCACCGGACGAGAAGGACCCGTTCTTCGAGCCGGCCGCCGACAAGCCCTACCGCCACCCGACGTTCTACGAGATCCCGGAAGGGGTGAAGCACCTGTGACGACCACCGCCCACGCCGCGGCTCTCGCCCTCGGCGACGACGCGCTGGTGCTCTCGCACCGGCTGGGGGAGTGGGCCGGCCATGCGCCCGTCCTGGAGGAGGATGTCGCACTCGCCAATATCGCGCTGGATCTGCTCGGACAGGCCAGATTCCTGCTGTCCCTCGTCGGGGACGAGGACGAGCTGGCGTATCTGCGGGAGGAGCGGGCCTTCCGCAACCTCCAGCTGGTCGAGCAGCCGAACGGCGACTTCGCGCACACCATCGCCCGCCAGCTCTATTTCTCGGTCTACCAGCGCCTGCTGTACGAGGAGCTGGCGGCCTCGGACGGCGAGTTCACCGCCCTCGCGGCGAAGGCGGTCAAGGAGGTCGCCTACCACCAGGACCATGCCGAGCACTGGACCCTGCGCCTCGGCGACGGCACGGCGGAGAGCCATGAGCGGATGGGGCGGGCCTGCGAGGCGCTGTGGAAGTTCACGGGTGAGATGTTTCAGCCGGTGGAGGGCCTCGATGTCGACTGGCGGGCGCTGGAGGCACGCTGGCTCGCATCGGTGACGGCCGTTCTGCGGCGGGCGACCCTGACCGTGCCGGACGGCCCGAGGTCCAACGGCTGGGCGGCGGGCGCCGGACGCCAGGGGCTGCACACCGAGTCCTTCGGCCGGATGCTCGCCGAGATGCAGCATCTGCACCGCAGCCACCCGGGGGCGTCATGGTGACCGGCACCCCTCATGAGACCGCACCGGCACCGGCGGAGCGGCTTCCCGGGTCCGCCGAACCGCGTGAGCCCGGGACGGCGCCCCCGGACGGAGACACCCGGCTGGAGGCCGAGCTGCGGCGCCTCGCGGGCTCGGTTCCCGACCCGGAGCTGCCGGTACTGACCCTGGCGGAGCTGGGTGTGGTGCGCGGGGCGCGGCTGCTGGGCCCCGGCCGGGCCGAGGTGACACTGACCCCCACCTACACCGGCTGCCCGGCGATCGAGACCATGACCGCCGATATCGAGCGGGTGCTGCACGAGCACGGCATACCGGATGTCTCCGTCGTCAGGGTCCTCTCCCCCGCCTGGTCGACCGACGACATCAGCGCGGAGGGCCGGCGCAAGCTCGCCGAGTCCGGGATAGCACCGCCCCGGCCGCACCGGGCGAACGACCCTTCCGGCCCCCTCCCGCTCACCCTCTCCGTGCGCTGTCCGCACTGCGGCTCCACCGAGACGGAGCTGCTGAGCCGGTTCTCCTCCACCGCCTGCAAGGCGCTGCGCCGCTGTGTCTCCTGCCGTGAACCGTTCGACCACTTCAAGGAGTTGTAGATGTTCCACTCACTCCGGGTCGCCGCGGTCGAACAGCTGACGGACGACTCGGTCGCCGTCACCCTCCGGGTACCGCCCGAGCTGCGGGAGACCTTCCGGCACACCCCAGGGCAGCATCTGGCCCTGCGCCGGGTGGTCGAGGGCGAGGAGATCCGCCGGACGTACTCGATCTGTGCCCCCGCCGTCCCCGCCGGCGACGAGCCCGTACTGCGGGTGGGTATCCGGCTCGTCGACGGAGGCGAGTTCTCGACGTACGCCCTCAAGGAGCTGTCCGTCGGCGATCGGGTCGAGGTGATGCCCCCGATGGGCCGTTTCCTGCTCGATCCCCGCCCCGGCTACTTCGCGGCGATCGTCGGCGGCAGCGGGATCACCCCGGTGCTGTCGATGGCGGCGACGGTTCTGGCGCGGGAGCCGAAGGCCCGGTTCTGTCTGATACGGAGCGACCGGACCGTGGCGTCGACGATGTTCCTGGACGAGGTCGCCGATCTCAAGGACCGCTTCCCGGACCGCTTCCAGCTGGTCACCACGCTCTCGCGCGAGGAGCAGCAGGCCGGGCTGCCCTCGGGGCGGCTGGACCAGGAGCGGCTGAGCGGCCTGCTGCCCTCGCTTCTCCCGGTGGAGGACGTGGACGGCTGGTTCCTGTGCGGGCCCTTCGGGCTGGTCATCGGCGCGGAGCGGGCGCTGCGGGGGCTCGGGGTGGACCGGCGCCGTATCCACCAGGAGATCTTCCATGTGGACGACGGTTCGGCCCCTGCCCCGGCACCGCTCGCGGCACCGGCCCATGCCGCGCTCACGGCGACGCTGGACGGCCGTTCGGGCACCTGGCCCGTCCACGAAGGGGAATCGCTGCTGGAGACGGTGTTGCGCGCCCGCTCGGACGCGCCGTACGCGTGCAGGGGCGGGGTCTGCGGCACCTGCCGGGCCTTCCTGGTCTCGGGCGAGGTGCGCATGGACCGGAACTTCGCGCTGGAACCGGAGGAGACGGACGCCGGCTATGTGCTGGCCTGCCAGTCCCACCCGGCCACATCGGAGGTCGAACTCGACTTCGACCGCTGAGCCCGGGGCAGTGGTCCAAGCCCCGGAACCGTGGGCCGTTTCTCCCCCCGGGGGCTGGTCGATGCCCACGCGTCCCGCGCTGTGTTCATTTTCAGGAACCTGTTCTATCTTGACGACCCGTCAGATCCGGCGGTCCGCTTATGGGAGGACAGGGCTGTGGACTTCACCTTCACCGAGGAGCAGCAGGCGGCCGTCGAGGCGGCGAAGGCGGTCTTCTCGGATGTCGCACCCGACGCGGTGCCGAGTCCGGCGCTCACACAGGGCGCGGTGGCCGAGGAGTTCGACCGGCCGCTGTGGGCCGGGCTGGCGGGCGCCGATCTGCTGAGTCTGGTGCTCTCCCCCGAGCGCGGAGGCGCGGGGCTGGACTCCATCGCGCTCTGTCTGGTGCTGCGGGAGTCGGCGAGGGTCCTCGCCCGGGTGCCGCTGCTGGAGACGAGTGCGGTCGCCATGGCCCTGGAGCGTTACGGCAGTGTGGAGCTGGCCGACGAGATCCTTCCCCGGGTGGGCCGCGGTGAGCTGGTGCTCTCCGTCGGAGCCCAGGGCTGTACCGGCCATGACCCGGCCGAACTCGCCGTCGTCGCACGACGGGACGGCGGGCGCCGTACCACCGTGCCTGCGGAGACCGAACGCGACGACGGCTCCGGAGCGGCGAACCGGCCCGGAGCGGCGGACCGAGGCGGGGACGGGGACGGCTGGGTGCTGGACGGTGTCCAGACGGGTGTGCCCTGGGCCCATTCCGCCGATCTGATCGCCGTCCCGGCGCACACCGGCGAGGGGCGCCCCGTTCTGGCGCTGGTCGCACGGGACGCGGAGGGTGTCACCCTCGCCGAGCAGTTCTCCACCGGAGGCGAGCGGTATGCCGAGGTGACACTGGACTCCGTGCGGATCTGCGACCGCGAACTGATCGACGACGAGCACGCCTGGGAGTGGCTGCGTCAGCTGCTGACCACCGGCACCTGCGCGCTCGCCCTCGGCCTGGGTGAGCGGGTGCTGGCGATGACGAGCGAGTACACCGGAAAGCGCGAACAGTTCGGATACCCGGTGGCGACCTTCCAGGCGGTCGCGGTCCAGGCCGCCGACCGCTATATCGATCTGCGGGCGATGGAGGCGACCCTATGGCAGGCGGCCTGGCGGCTGACTCCCGCGAGGGGGAGCGCCGGGGTCGGCGGCCCGCTGCCGGTTGCCGGTGATGTCGCGGTGGCGAAGATCTGGGCGTCGGAGGGCGTACGCCGGGTGGTGCAGACGGCCCAGCATCTGCACGGCGGCTTCGGCGCGGACACCGACTACCCGCTGCACCGCTATCACGCGTGGGCCAAGCAGCTGGAACTCTCCCTGGGGTCCGCAGCGGCCCATGAGGAGGCCCTCGGTGACCTCCTGGCCGCCCATCCCCTCGGCTGACGGCGGAAGGGCCGGACCAAGCCCTGACGGGCTCCGGCGGGCCCTGTGGGCGGCCCCAACAGGCCCATAGAGCGCCGCGCGGGCCTCGCACCGGGCCCCGGAGCGCCCTGAGGCCGTACCGTCAGGTCCCGCCGGCACCGTCCCACCGGGCGCGCGACGCCCGGCACGCCCCCATGGGCCGCACGCCGCGCCGTCGGGATCACCCATGTACACCCCGTACGAGCGTGATCCCCGCCGTGCGACCGCACACACCGGAACTCCGCAGGCACCGCCCTCCGGGGCGGACGGCACGGCGGACTGTGCCCCCGTGACGGCACGGCCCGGCGCCCGCCCTCCGAGCGACGGCCCAAACGCGGGCACCCCCGGGTCGGCCGAGAGACCGGTCAAGCCGGGACGCCCCCACGGTCCCGGACCACGCCGTCCGGCCCGGCGCGGTGCCCGCCCCCGCCCGGACGGCCGGAAGAGCTCACTCCGCACGGCCCGCCGTGGCGCCCACGCCCACCTGCCCGACGCGCCCGCGGCGCCTCACGCAGTCACGCAGTCACGCAGTCACGCAGTCACGCAGTCACGCAGTCACGCAGTCAGAGGACGAACGCCGGGCCGCCGTCGTCCGTGACCATCGGGCGGCCCGCGCCCTCCCAGGCGAGCATGCCGCCGTCGATGTTCACGGCGTCGATCCCCTGCTGCACCAGATACTGGGTGACCTGAGCCGACCGGCCACCCACCCGGCACATCACAAACGCCCGGCGCCCCTCCGCCACCGCCTCGGTCACCTCACCGAACCGGGCCACGAAGTCGCTCATCGGCACATGCAGGGCACCTTCCACATGCCCGGCCTTCCACTCATCGGCCTCGCGGACATCCAGGACCAGACCGTCGGACGGCACGGCGGCAACATCCACCGAGGGCAGCGGGGCGAAATTCATGAGTCAGGCCTTCTCTCGTGGGGACCGCGTGGGGCGGCTTCTCGTGGGGCGACAGTGGTGACAGCGGTATCAGCCCGGGCGCGTTGTCCGTGCCCGGCACCCGGGCGGCCGCCCTGCCCTGCACTCCGGGAAACTACTGCACCCACCGGACCAGTTCCCGCTCCCGCTCGGCGACCTGCGCGAGCAGCTGCTCGGCGATCTCCTCCAGCAGCCGGTCCGGATCGTCGGGTGCCATCCGGAGCATCGCTCCGATCGCGCTCTCCTCCAGCTCGTTCGCGACGGCGACCAGCAGCTCCCTGCGCTGCGACAGCCACTCCAGCCGTGCGTACAGCTCCTCGGCCTCGCTCAGCCGCTGCTCGGGCGGTACGGGACCCGCCTCCCACTCCTCGGCCAGCTCCCGCAGCTGCTCCGCGTCACCGAGCCCGTAGGCGGCGTTCACCCGGGTGATGAACTCCTCGCGCCTGGCCCGCTCCGGCTCGTCCTGCGCCAGATCCGGGTGCGCCTTACGGGCCAGCTCGCGGTAGAGCCTGCGGGCCTCCTCGCTCGGCCGCACCCGCTTGGGCGCCCGCACACGCTGACCGCTCAGCATCGCGGTGGCCTCGGGAGAGAGGCCGTCGGAATCCATCCAGTCGTGGAACAACTCGTCCACGCCCGGCATCGGCATGACGATCGCCCGCGCCTCCTGCGCCTTGCGCAGATCCTCCGGATCACCGGTGCGGGCGGCCCGCGCCTCCGCGATCTGCGCGTCCAGCTCGTCCAGCCGCGCGTACATCGGCCCGAGCTTCTGATGGTGCAGCCGGGAGAAGTTCTCCACCTCCACCCGGAACGTCTCCAGAGCGATCTCGAACTCGATCAGCGCCTGCTCGGCCGCACGCACGGCCTTCTCCAGCCGGGCCTCCGGCCGCGTCTGCGCGTCCTGCTCTTCGTCGTTCCGGGTCGTCGGCCCGCCGGGCACATCCTGGGTCACCCGCTCAGCCTACGGGCGCGGCCGGGCCCCGGGTCACACTCCCAGCTCAGCGGTGATCCGACCGCTCTTGATCGCCGACAGCAGCGCGGCGTGATCCGCTTCCGTACGGTCCGCGTAGAGAACGGCGAAGGACGCCATCGCCTCATCCAGCTCCTCGCTCTTGCCGCAGTAGCCGGACAGCAGCCGGGGATCGGCGCTATGGGCATGGGCGCGGGCCAGCAGGGCACCCGTCATCCGCCCGTAGTCGTCGAGCTGTGCGGCCGTGAGCGCGGCCGGGTCCACGCTCCCCTTACGGTTCCTGAACTGCCGTACCTGGAAAGGCCGTCCCTCGACCGTTGTCCAGCCCAGCAGAATGTCACTGACGACCTGCATCCGCTTCTGGCCGAAGACCACCCTGCGACCCTCGTGCTCGCTCGGCGGTGTCTCGAACCCGGCAGCGGCCAGATGAGGCAGCAGCGCGGACGCCCGTGCCTCCTTGACCTGGAGCACAAGAGGTTCGCCCCGGTGATCGAGCAGAAGCACCACATAGGAGCGGGTTCCGACGCTTCCGGTGCCGACGACCCGGAAGGCCACATCATGGATCTCGTATCGCGCGAGCAGCGGCAGCCGGTCCTCCGAGACCGTGCCCAGGTACTCCGCCAGGGACGAGGCGACGGCAGCCGCCTCCGCGTCGGGCACTCGCCGCAGCACCGGAGCCGCGTCCACAAAGCGCCGCCCCTCGCCCTCGGCGTCCGAGAACGCCTCCGTCGCCTTGGCGGCGAAGCGCGCGCTGGTGTTGTTACGGGCCTTCTCCGAGACCCGCTCCAGGGTGCCGATCAGATCCCGCGCATCCGTGTGGGAGACCAGTTCCTCGTCCGCGATCGCGTTCCAGGCGTCCAGCGCGGGCAGCTTCGCCAGCAGCCGCATGGTGCGGCGGTACGCGCCCACGGCGTCGAACGCCGCGTCACGGCATATGTCCTCGTCGGTGCCTGCCACCCGGCCCGCCAGCACCAGCGATACCGCGAGCCGCTTCAGATCCCACTCCCAGGGACCGACGACGGTCTCGTCGAAGTCGTTCAGGTCGATGACCAGCCGACCCTGGACGTCACCGTACAGACCGAAGTTGGCCGCATGCGCGTCGCCGCAGAGCTGGGCGCTCACACCGGTCGTAGGGGTGCCGACCAGATCGTGGGCCATCAGTCCGGCCGAGCCTCGCAGAAAAGCGAAGGGCGAGGCCGCCATCCGGCCGACCCGGATCGGCGCCAGTTCGGGCACCCGGTCCTTACTGGACTCCTCGACGGCCTCGACCGCGTCCGGCCGGTCCACCGCGGGCACGAACGAATCGTGCGAAGACCTCGGCACCCGGTCCCGCAGCGACTTACCGATCTGCTTGGGCGACCGGGAGTCTCCCGCGCCGGCAGCTCCACGCCGTGCGAAGCCGGGCACGACCGGGATACGGCCGCTGCCTGCGGAGCGGGCCCGCCCATCGGCCTCGCCCTCGACGGAACCCGCCATCCCTGCCTGCGTGAGCCCCACCGGCGCCACCGACTCAGCCTCGCTCATGCGCTGCCCCGCTCCTGTGCCTGTTCAACATCAATTGCCCCTGACCGTACCGCCGCTCCCCAGCGGGCGTCTCCCGGGTGGACAACTCCGACAAGGTCGCCCCGGACCGTGAACACCGGTGTCCAAGCCTCCAACCTCGTTTCCCCTTCTGTCCGTTCGATCTCCAGGGCAGTGCCCCAGCGCCTCCACCCCATCCGGCGATGTTTCACGTGAAACAGACAACGCGGATGTTCCACGTGAAACATCGCCCAACAGCTACCGCCCTCCGACGCGGCCCCCTTCACTCAGAGCCCCACCCGCCCGGCCCGGCAGCGGCTCGGGGGCTTCGGACTCCGGGGCTCGGCACCCGGGCTCTCCGGGCACCTGCCACGCTCCGGAAACCCAGCCCCGGCGTCCGGCCCACTGCCCCCGGCGGGGCGCCCGGGTACCCGCATCTCACCTACCGCTGTCCCGTCTACCGCTGACGGCGGATCCTCAGGCGCCCAGCCCGGCATCCCGGGCCAGCAGCGCCGCCTGCACCCGGTTCTCGCACTCCAGCTTCGCCAGGATCCGGCTGACATAGGTCTTCACCGTGGCCTCGCTCATATGCAGACGCCTCCCCGCGTCCGCGTTGGAGAGCCCCTCGCCCAGCAGCGCCAGCACTTCCCGTTCCCGCGCACTCAGCTGGGCCACCCGCGCCCGCGCCTGCTCACCACGTGCCGCTGCCCGTCCGGTGGCCAGCTGATCGACCACATGACGGGTGGCTCCGGGGGAGAGATAGGCATCGCCGGCAGCGGCGGCCCGTACGGCTCGGATCAGCTCCGCGGGGGCGGTGTCCTTCAGCAGAAAGCCGGCGCCCCCGGCCTCCAGGGCCCGCAGTACATTCTCCCGGTCACCGAAGGTCGTCAGAATGATCACCCGCGCTCCGGGCACGGCCCTGCGCAGCTCCCCCATCGCCGTGAGTCCGTCCATCACCGGCATCTGGATGTCGAGGAGCACCACATCCGCACCGTGGGAACGTGCCAGCTCGATCGCCTCGCGCCCGTTAGCGGCCTCCGCCACGACCTCGATCTCCTGGTCGGAGGTGAGGATCATCCGGATCCCGGCCCTGATGAGCGGCTCGTCATCCGCGATGACGACCCGGATTCTCGGCCCCGCCATATCCACCCTCGCACTCACCCATGTCGACCCGGTCCACCGGCCGACCCCAGCATGCCCGAACCGTCCCGCCCGCCCCCGGCCGGTGCCCCGGCGCCCGTTCCGCCACCGCTCCCGCGCCACTCCCGGCACGCTCCCGCCCCGGCTCCCGCACCCCGCCGCCACCCGTTCCCGCGTCCGGTGCGATCCACCGTCGCGTCTGGTGCGATCCACAGCGGCGGGCCTGCATCGTGACCTCGTACGAGCGCTTCTCGATGAGCTTGCCGCCCTTGAAGCAGAACCGGAACACCGGCTCCTTGTCCCAGCTGTCGGAAATCTCCTCCGACATCAGCACCAGGCACTCGGATCCGGCCGGCTCACCCGGTGCCTCCTTCTTGTCCCCCAGCCCCCGGGTGAAGAAGGTGTCCCCGTTCGGCAGCCTCCCGCGCACCGCGTCCTCGTCCGCGCCGATCTCGACGGCGTCGTACGTGGACCGGTCGATCATTCCGCCCTCCAGGGAGATGACGAGGACGTACCCGCCGACGACAAGGGTCGCGACCAGCATCACCACCACGGCCAGGGATATCCCACAGCCCAGCCCGGTGCCGCCGGCCCTGCCGTGACGCTTGTCCAGCGCGCCGATCACCGGCTCCCTCACCGTGGTGTCCCCGTGCATGGCGGGAACACCCTGTCCGTGAGGGGCCGCCGGCGCCTGCTGAGGAAAGTCGTCGTCCGCCGGCACAAAAGGCGCGGCCTCCACCGCCCCGTACGGCAGCACCCCCGCCACCCGGAAGCCGCCGCCCTCCATGGGCCCGGCGTGGACGATCCCGCCCACCAGCCGGGCCCGCTCACGCAGCCCGGTCAGTCCCTGGCCCCCGCTGACCGCGTCCCCGGCCGCCGCGGGATCCGCGACTCCACTGACGATCTCCACGACGAGGGAGTCCGGCTCATATCTCAGCTCCACGCCGATCGGAGCGCCCGGAGCGTGCTTATAGGCATTGGTCAGCGCCTCCTGCACGATCCGGTAGGCGGCGTGGTCGGCCGCGGCCGGAAGGGGCCGCTGCTCGCCCGAGCGCCGCAGTACGACCGTCTTGCCGGCGGCCCCGGCCGCCTCCACCAGCGCGTGGATACCGGCCGTCCCCCGGGCGGCCCGTTCCGATTCACCGACCGGCGCCTCGGAGCTCCCGGCCCCGTCCCGCAGGATGCCGACGACCTCACGCAGTTCGTGCATCGCGGCCACGGAGGAGTTGCGCAGCACACCTACGGCCTCCCGTTGCCGCTCGGTCAGTTCAGGGTCGACCTCCAGCGCTCCGCTGTGCACGGAGATCAGGGCCAGCTGGTGGCCGAGGCTGTCATGCATGTCCTGGGCGATGCGCTGACGCTCCAGCAGCCGGGCCTGCCCGGCGATCATCCGGTGTTCCCGCACCAGTTGGGCGTTGCGCTCCCGCAGAGCTTGCAGCAGGGTCCGCCGCTGGCTCCAGTAGCGGCTGGCCAGACCGGGGACGACGGCGGTGGCGAGATAGGCCAGGGTCGTCACCAGGGTCAGCCCGAATGGCATCCTGCCGGACCAGTAGATCGCAATGCAGCCGGCGAGATAGAGCACATATCCGACGGAGAACGCGGCGAGCGCCCGGCCGGCGCCCTCGATCCTGCGCCCGGCCGACCAGGCGACCAGCGGCATGACCAGGAAGAAGCCGCCGACCACCCCGCCGAGCGCGGCCGTGACCGCCAGAACCGGCACGGGCAGACGGCGGCGCAGCAGCGAGCACCCGGCAGACCCGAGAGCCACGGCGAGCAGCCTCGGCCCGCTCTCTCCGAGCAGGTCCTCGACCCCGGCCGCCAGCAGGGCCACCACCAGCGCGAGCACAAGCTCCCGCGCAGGCGTCCACCGTAACGGCGCCGGGGCAGATCGGCCCGGGAGCTCCGCGGACGCCCGCCTCGGCGACCAGGGATCGGGCACCATCAGCCATGTCCAGCCCGTCCGGAGCCCGGCCCGTACTCTCGTCGACGCGTTCACATCCGCACCCTAGGCAGCCGGTTCCGGGCCCTGCGTCCCTCTTTCGTCCCGCAGGGGAGCGACGAACGTCGTGCGTACGGATTCCACCGCGCCCGGGTGCTGACGGACCCGACCCGCTGCAACCGGACACACCGAAGACGCAACCGGGCACACCCGAGAACGCGGAAGCCCCACAGGCCAAGGACCTGTGGGGCTTCCGATCTTGTGCGCGAGGGGGGAGTTGAACCCCCACGCCCTTTCGGGCACTGGAACCTGAATCCAGCGCGTCTGCCTATTCCGCCACCCGCGCATTGGGTGCTGTCGCTGGGCTCCCCACCGTTGGGTGTCTCCCCCTGGCGACTTCCAGAAGATTAGCACGCTGCCCTGGGTGGATTCACATCCGTTTGTTGGGGCAGCCCTGACCGGGGAACACGGACGGGACTGACCGCGGGGACGGACCGCTGGAAGGCCGGCGTGGAGGAGGGGAGGCACGCGGGGAAGCAGGGAAAGGTAAGGAAAGGACGGCGGGGCAGCAGGGCGGCAGGACATCGAAATGGCGGGAACGGCAGGCACGGCAGGCACGGCAAGGGAGCGGACAAGCGGGGCAGGGCGCCGCGGGCAGGGAACGGGAGACGGACCACGGTCGTTCTTCCCCTCGGGACCTCGGGACCTCGGCACAGGACTCGGTACGGACCTCACGGCAAGATCCGGCCCGGGTCGCCACGGGCCCGGCCGGGACCTCGGCTCAGGACCTGGCAGGGCCCGGGCACAGGACCTCGGAGGGAGCCCGGCCGGTTCATCGGCCGCGGTGGCGTCCGGGAAAACCGGTACCGGCCGAAGGAAACCGGTACCGGCGGGAGACGGGCGGCGGCCAAAAACCGGCGGCGACCGGAAGGCGGCCCCGGCCGGAGGACCGGCGGCGGCCGCAAAACCGGTACCGGCCCGGTGAACCGCTGCGTGAAACCGCCGAGTGAACCGCCGCGAAACCGGTGACAGCGTGCCGGTGGAGCAGACCGGCGGGAGAGGCCGGTGCGGATCGGCCGGCGGCCCCGTGCGGACATCCGGCGGGCCCCTCCCACGGGCCCGCCGCCGCTCCGCGGCACGGCCCGCCCCCCGCTCCTCCGCGGTCCACCCTGGGTGCGGGACACTGGCATGAGGCCGCCTCTACGATCCGTGTGAGAGGTGACACTCATCGACGGGGCAGACAAGGGGAACCAGCCGATTTCCCGACGCGTGGATACGATCAGTAAGCAGTATCAGGACGGCAGCAATGGAGGAGGTGCCCGATGGGAGTTCTGAAGCGTTTCGAGCAGCGACTCGAAGGTCTGGTCAACGGCACCTTCGCCAAGGTGTTCAAGTCCGAGGTCCAGCCCGTCGAGATCGCCGGCGCTCTCCAGCGCGAGTGCGACAACAACGCGACGATCTGGAACCGCGAGCGGACGGTCGTCCCCAATGACTTCATCGTCGAACTGAGCACGCCCGACTTCGAGCGGCTGAGCCCGTACTCGGGGCAGCTCGGCGACGAGCTGGCGGGTCTGGTGCGGGACTACGCCAAGCAGCAGCGCTACACCTTCATGGGGCCCATCAAGGTCCATCTGGAGAAGGCCGACGACCTCGACACCGGCCTGTACCGGGTGCGCAGCCGGACTCTCGCGTCGAGTACGTCACAGTCTCCCGACCGGGGTCCCTCGGGCTCCGGCGCTCCCGAGGGATACGGCTATCCGCCCCGCGCGGTACCGAGCCCGCCCCCCGGCGCGCCTCCCATGCCCTCCGCACCCCCTCCGGGCGCGGGACGCCCCGGCCTCGCGCCCGTGGGCCCGGCGGGTGGTCCCGGACCGCTGCCGGGAGCGCAGGTACGACGCTGGATCGAGATCAACGGCACCCGCCATCAGATCTCCCGCCCGACGCTGGTGCTGGGCCGCAGCACCGACGCCGATGTGCGGATCGACGACCCCGGCGTCTCCCGCCGGCACTGCGAGATCCGGACCGGAACGCCCTCGACGATCCAGGATCTCGGGTCTACCAACGGCATCGTGGTAGACGGGCAGCACACCACCCGCGCTACGCTCCGCGACGGCTCGCGGATCGTCGTGGGCAGCACCACCATCGTTTACCGGCAAGCCGAAGGGTGAAGCGGGGGCAATGTCAGAGCTGACCCTGACGGTCATGCGGCTAGGTTTCCTGGCCGTTCTGTGGCTGTTCGTGATCGTGGCCGTCCAGGTCATCCGCAGCGACCTGTTCGGCACGCGCGTCACCCAGCGCGGTTCGCGCCGGGGCGGCGACACGCGCCAGCAGCAGGCGCGCCAGCCCGCCGCGCCGCCGCCGCAGCGCCAGCAGTCCGGCAACAGGCAGCGGCGGGGGGCGCCGACGAAGCTGATCGTCTCGGAGGGCACCCTCACCGGCACCACGGTGGCGCTCCAGGGCCAGACCATCACGCTGGGCCGGGCCCACGATTCGACGATCGTGCTGGACGACGACTACGCGTCCAGCAGGCATGCCAGGATCTACCCGGACCGTGACGGCCAGTGGATCGTCGAGGATCTCGGGTCCACCAACGGCACCTATCTCGACCGGACCCGGCTCACCACCCCGACACCGATTCCGCTGGGCGCGCCGATCCGCATCGGCAAGACCGTCATCGAGCTGCGGAAGTAGTAGGACTAATGACAGCGTGCGAGCGGAGCGAGCGAGCCGCAGCGGTCCCGACAGCGGACCGGGACGGGCTCCCGACCGGAGGGTGGGCAGTGTGGCTCGAGACCGGCTGTACCCCGAGGCAGCATCGACAGGGCAGGGGCAGGTGGGCATGAGTCTGTCCCTGCGCTTCGCCGCCGGATCGCACAAAGGCATGATCCGGGAGGGAAACGAGGACTCCGGCTACGCCGGTCCACGGCTCCTGGCGATCGCCGACGGCATGGGGGGGCAGGCCGCCGGTGAGGTCGCCTCCTCGGAGGTCATCTCCACTCTCGTCACGCTCGACGACGATGTGCCCGGTTCGGACATTCTCACCTCGCTCGGTACGGCCGTGCAGCGCGCCAATGAACAGCTGCGGCTGATGGTCGAGGAGGACCCTCAGCTCGAAGGCATGGGCACCACGCTCACCGCCCTGCTCTGGACGGGCCGGCGGCTCGGTCTGGTCCATGTCGGCGACTCCCGCGCCTATCTGCTGCGCGACGGTGTGCTGACGCAGATCACCCAGGACCACACCTGGGTGCAGCGGCTGGTCGACGAGGGCCGTATCACCGAGGAAGAGGCCACCACCCACCCGCAGCGCTCCCTGCTGATGCGCGCGCTGGGCAGCGGCGACCATGTGGAGCCCGATCTGTCGATCCGGGAGGTCCGGGCCGGTGACCGCTATCTGATCTGCTCCGACGGGCTCTCCGGCGTGGTCTCCCACCAGACGATGGAGGACACCCTCGCCAGCTACCAGGGCCCGCAGGAGACCGTCCAGAATCTGATCCAGCTCGCCCTGCGCGGGGGCGGCCCGGACAACATCACCTGCATCGTCGCCGATGTCCTGGACACGGACTCCAACGACACCCTGGCCACCCAGCTCAGCGACACCCCGGTCGTCGTCGGCGCGGTCGCCGAGAACCAGTACCCGCTGAACGACGGCGGCGCGATGCAGACCCCTGCGGGCCGCGCGGCCGGTCTCGGCCGCCAGGTGCCGCAGCAGCCGCCCGGCGGCTTCGGCCCGCCCGGCAGCGGCGACGGCGCGGGGTACGGCGGGACGCAGTCCGAGGGCGGCTTCGGCACATACGGCGACGACGACTTCGACAAACCGCGCGGCGGCCGCAAGTGGCTGAAGCGATCCTTCATCACCGTGCTCGCCCTGGTGGTCGTCGGCGGTGCCCTCTACGGGGGCTACCGCTGGACGCAGACGCAGTACTACGTCGGCTCCCGGGACGGGCATGTCGCGCTCTACCGGGGCATCAGCCAGGATCTGGCGTGGGTCTCGCTCTCGAAGGTGGAGAAGGATCACCCCGAGATCGAACTCAAGTACCTACCGCCCTACCAGCGCAAGCAGGTCGAGGGCACGATCACCCAGGACAGCCTCGGCAGAGCGCGGGCGAAGATCGGCGAACTCGCCGGTCAGGCCGCCGCCTGCAAGAAGGAAGAGCAGCGCCGTGAGGCGGCCGACAAGGCCGCCACGGCGCCTCCCGGCGAGGGCCAGGCGGGCGGCACCGCCGGCAAGCCGGCCGGCCAGAACACCAGCAAGCCGTCCGCAGCCTCTCCCTCCCCGGGCCCCACCCTCTCGGAGGAGGAGCAGAAGCTGGCCTCGAACTGCGGGAAGCAGTAAACAGCCGTAGGGGGCCTTTCTCCGTCATGAGCGTTGTCACCAACACCACCACGATCGGTGCGATCGACGCACCGAGCCGCCGCAACACCGAGCTGATGATGCTCGCGTTCGCCGTGGCCATTCCGGTGTTCGCGTACATCAATGTGGGACTCGCCCTCGACGGGGAGCTGCCCGCCGGAATCCTCGGCTACGGACTCGGGCTCGGGCTGCTCGCGGCGGTGGCCCACCTCGTGGTGCGGAAGTTCGCCAAGTACGCCGACCCGCTGCTGCTGCCGCTGGCGGTCCTGCTCAACGGGCTCGGTCTGGTGATGATCTGGCGGCTGGACCAGTCGCCG
This sequence comes from Streptomyces sp. NPDC051018, assembly GCF_044456085.1. Classification (NCBI taxonomy): domain Bacteria; kingdom Bacillati; phylum Actinomycetota; class Actinomycetes; order Kitasatosporales; family Streptomycetaceae; genus Streptomyces; species Streptomyces sp. NPDC051018. The sequence continues at coordinate 238,340 of NZ_JBITFN010000006.1, read as the reverse complement.
CGCCTGATCCGCCGTGCCGAGCAGCTCTTCGGCGGGTTCTCCCCGGACGCGCCCAAGCAGATGCTGTACTCGGCGATCGGCATCGCGCTGTTCGTCGGGGTGCTGCTGGTGCTCAAGGACCACCGGATCCTCCAGCGGTACACCTACATCTCGATGGCGGTGGCGCTGGTCCTGCTGGTGCTGCCGATGTTCTTCCCCGCCCGCAACGGCGCGAAGATCTGGATCAGCCTCGGGCCGATCAACATCCAGCCGGGTGAGTTCGCCAAGATCATCATCGCGATCTTCTTCTCCGGTTATCTCATGGTGAAGAGGGACGCCCTCGCGCTCGCCAGCCGCCGGGTGATGGGGCTGTATCTGCCGCGGGGCCGCGACCTCGGCCCGATCCTGGTGGTCTGGGCGATGTCGATCCTCATCCTCGTCTTCGAGACCGACCTCGGCACCTCACTGCTGTTCTTCGGCATGTTCGTGATCATGCTGTACGTGGCCACCGAGCGGACCAGCTGGATCGTCTTCGGTCTGCTGATGTCGGCGGCGGGCGCGGTCGGCGTGGCCACCTTCGCGACCCATGTCCAGCAGCGTGTGGACGCCTGGCTCAACCCCTTCTCCGAAGCGGTCTGGAGGCAGAGCGAGCAGGTCGGCCAGGCGCTGATGTCCTTCGGCGCCGGCGGCACCCTGGGCACCGGCTGGGGCCAGGGTGACTCCGACCTCATCCAGTTCGCCGCCAACTCGGACTTCATCCTCTCCAGTTTCGGGGAGGAGCTGGGCCTCGCGGGGGTGATGGCGTTCCTGATGCTGTACGGCCTGGTCGTGGAGCGCGGTGTCCGTACGGCGCTGGCCGCCCGCGACCCGTTCGGCAAGCTCCTCGCGATCGGGCTCTCGGGCGCCTTCGCCCTCCAGGTCTTCGTGGTGGCAGGCGGGGTCATGGGCCTCATCCCGCTGACCGGTATGACGATGCCGTTCGTCGCGGCCGGCGGTTCGTCCGTGATCGCCAACTGGGCGCTGATCGCCATTCTGATCCGTATCAGCGACACCGCGCGCCGGCCCGCCCCCGCGCCCGCCCCGTCCCCCGACGCCGAGATGACCCAGGTGGTCCGACCGTGAACAAGCCCCTGCGCCGGATCGCGATCTTCTGCGGGCTCCTCGTACTGGCCCTGCTGGTACGGGCCAACTGGCTCCAGTACGTGGACGCCGACGAACTGAACACCAACGAGAAGAACCGCCGCGTCCTGATCGACCGGTACGCCGGCGAGCGCGGCAACATCATCGTCGACGGCGACCCCATCACGGGCTCGGTCAAGACCGACGACACCGACTTCGCGTACAAGCGGACCTATGTCAACGGCCCGATGTGGGCTCCGGTGACCGGGTACGCCTCGCAGGCGTTCGACGCCAACCAGTTGGAGAAGCTGGAGGACGGCATCCTCACGGGCAACTCCGACCAGCTGTTCTTCGACCGCACGATGGCGATGTTCACGGGTGACAAGAAGAAGGGCGGCAATGTCGTCACCACCCTGAGCGGCGCCGCCCAGAAGGCCGCCTTCGAGGGCCTCGGCTCCAAGAAGGGCGCGGTCGCGGCCATGGACCCCAGGACCGGCAAGGTCCTCGCGCTGGCCTCGACTCCTTCGTACGACCCCTCCTCCTTCGCGGGCAACTCCGCCGCCGACACCAAGGCGTGGACCACGCTGACCTCGGAGGACAACAAGGACAAGCCCATGCTCAACCGGGCGCTCCGCGAGGTCTACCCGCCCGGTTCGACGTTCAAGGTGGTCACCGCGGCGGCGGCGCTGGAGCACGGCAAGGTCGACGACATCAACGCCCCGACCGACACCCCCGAGCCGTACACCCTGCCGAACACCCGGACCGTGATGAAGAACCAGGTCAGCGGGTGCAAGAACGCGACCCTGAAGAAGGCGCTGGAGGTCTCCTGCAACTCCGTCTTCGCCAAGCTGGGTGACGATGTCAGCCGGGACAAGATGCTGGAGACGGCACAGAAGTTCGGCTTCAACAACCCCGAGCTGGACACTCCGGTCCGCGCGGCGGAGTCCCGCTACGACAAGACGATGGACCGGTCCGGCAACTCGCTCTCCTCGATCGGTCAGTTCAACACCGCCGCCACCCCGCTCCAGATGGCGATGGTCGCCGCCGCGATCGCCAATGACGGCAAGCTGATGAAGCCGTACATGGTCGACAAGCTGGTCGCGCCCAATCTCGACGTGATCTCCCAGACCAAGCCCCAGGAGCTGAGCCGCCCGCTCTCGTCGGAGAACGCCCAGCTCGTCCAGGACATGATGGAGAACGTCGTCGAGAACGGCGGTGGCAGCAAGGCCGCCATCGGCGGTGACGTCAAGGTCGGCGGCAAGACCGGTACCGCCCAGCACGGCGCGAAGAACAGCAAGCGCCCGTACGCGTGGTTCATCTCGTACGCCAAGACGGCCGACGGCTCCCCGGTCGCGGTGGCGGTCGTCGTCGAGGACAGCGACGCCAGCCGGGGTGACATCTCCGGTGGCGGACTCGCCGCCCCCATCGCCAAGGACGTCATGAAGGCGATCCTGGACAAGTGAGAAAGTGCCCGGAAAATGAGTGAGAAGTGACGCGTATCACGTCCACCTCTCATACCTGCACATTGCGATACCGGTCAGGTCTCAGGTGAAGGTCACGGGCCGACCGGATGGTGGGCGCCCGGTAGCGTATGCGCGAGCAGCACACCACCGGACCACTGACAGATGCGGTGGGGACTGACGGAGAGGGCTGGAACTAGTTATGGAAGAGCCGCGTCGCCTCGGCGGCCGGTACGAACTGGGCTCGGTGCTCGGCCGCGGTGGCATGGCGGAGGTCTACCTCGCCCACGACACCCGGCTCGGCCGCACCGTCGCCGTGAAGACGCTGCGGGCCGATCTCGCCCGTGACCCGTCCTTCCAGGCCCGGTTCCGCCGGGAGGCCCAGTCGGCCGCCTCGCTCAACCACCCGGCGATCGTCGCCGTGTACGACACCGGCGAGGACTATGTCGACGGGGTCTCGATCCCGTACATCGTCATGGAGTACGTCGACGGCTCCACCCTCAGGGAACTGCTGCACTCCGGGCGCAGACTGCTGCCCGAGCGCACACTGGAGATGACGATCGGCATCCTCCAGGCGCTGGAGTACTCCCACCGCAACGGCATCGTCCACCGTGACATCAAGCCCGCGAACGTCATGCTGACCCGCACCGGCCAGGTCAAGGTGATGGACTTCGGCATCGCGCGCGCGATGGGCGACTCCGGTATGACGATGACCCAGACCTCGGCCGTCATCGGCACCGCCCAGTACCTCTCCCCCGAGCAGGCCAAGGGCGAGCAGGTCGACGCCCGCTCCGACCTGTACTCCACCGGCTGTCTGCTGTACGAGCTGCTCACCGTCCGGCCGCCCTTCGTCGGCGACTCCCCCGTGGCGGTGGCGTATCAGCATGTACGCGAGGAACCGCAGCCGCCCTCCACCTTCGACCCCGAGATCACGCCCGAGATGGACGCCATCGTCCTGCGGGCCCTGGTGAAGGACCCGGACTACCGCTACCAGTCCGCCGACGAGATGCGGGCCGACATCGAGGCGTGCCTCGACGGCCAGCCCGTCGCCGCGACGGCGGCCATGGGCGCGGTCGGCTACGGCGGATACGGCCCGGGCGAGCAGCCCACCACGGCACTGCGGCAGGCCGACCCGGCCGCGCAGACCTCGATGCTCCCCCCGATGAATCCCGACGACGGCGCCGGGGGATACGGCGGCTATGACGACCGCCCGGACCGGCGCCGCCAGAAGAAGTCGAACACCTCGACGATCCTGCTGGCGGTCGCGGCCGTGCTGGTGCTGGTCGGCGCGATCCTCATCGGCAGATCCATCTTCAGCGGCGACGGAGGGGGCCAGGGCGATGTGCCCGTGCCCGTGCTGGTCGGCAAGACGCTCGAAGAGGCGCAGGTCCTCGCGGACAACGCCCAGGTAAAGGTCGCCCAGTCCGGTACGGCGCGCTGCGACCAGCCCAAGGACACGATCTGCAGCCAGACACCCGAGTCCGGGAAGATGCAGCAGGGCGACACCATCCAGGTGGTCGTCTCCGAGGGCGCGCCCAAGATCGAAGTCCCCGACGTCACGGAGAAGTCGGAGGAGAACGCCAAGGAGGCGCTGACCCGCAAGGGCTTCAAGGTCGAGGTCAAGACGGACGAGTCGTCGGACGAGGACCCCGGCACGGTCATCGCGCAGAACCCGCCCGGCAACAGCCAGGCCGAGAAGAACTCGGTCGTCACCATCACGGTCGCCAGGCAGGCGCAGAAGAGCGTGCCCCAGGTGGTCGGAAACCAGCTGGCGAGCGCCCGGCAGCAGCTCCAGACGCTGGGATTCCAGGTGACGACGGAGTTCGTCGACTCCGACCAGCCCAAGGACCAGGTCATCAGGCAGTCCCCGGAGGGCAATTCCCGGGCGGCCGAGGGCTCCACGGTGAAACTCACGGTCTCCAAGGGGCCGGAGCAGCAGCAGACCCCGGTCCCGAACCTGTTCGGCCAGACGCTCGGCAACGCCAAGGCGATGCTGGAGCAGGCCGGTCTGCGTATCGGCAATATCGACGGCCCCGACGACGACAACGCACTGGTGGTCGGCCAGAACCCGGCGGCGGGCTCGCAGGCGAACGGCGACGGCCAGGTCAGCGTCCGGACCCAGGACGTCGGCGGCGGTAACGGCAACGGCGGCAACAACGGCGGCGGTAACAACGGCGGGTTCATCAACGGCGGCATCGGCGGCGACTGATTCCACCGCGCCGTGACAGGCGCTCGGCGAGAGGCCCCGGCACCTTCGGAAGGGTGCCGGGGCCTCTTGCCTCTTGCCTCTTGCCTCTTGCCTCTTGCAGGGATCGTTTCAGCGCAGTTCCCCGGGAGGCGTACGGTCGTTGTCGACCTTGACCTCACGTACCAGCTCGCCCCAGACGATATAGCGGTAGTCGGAGGTGAAGATGGGGGTGCAGGTCGTCAGGGTGATGAAACGGCCCGCCTTGGTCTTCCCCGACTCCTTCGGAACCGGGTCCAGCACCTTCACGTTGTACTTCGAGGTCTGGGGGAGCTTCTTGTAGACCTTGTAGACGTACCAGGTGTCCTTCGTCTCGAAGACGATCGGGTCGCCCACCTTGATCTTGTGGATGTTGTGGAACTTCGCGCCGTGGCCGTCGCGGTGCGCGGCGAGGCTGAAGTTGCCCTTGGCGTCCCAGGGGAGCGCCGATCCGACCGGCTCGGTGTAGTAGCCCGCGATACCGTCGTTGAGCTTCTTGGGGTCGGTGCCCTTCTTCACCAGCACCTCGCCGTTCTTCATGGCGGGTACGTGGAGGAAGCCGATGCCGTCCTTGGTGTCGAGCCCCCGGGGCGCGTTGTCGCTCTTCCAGCCGTCGCGCATCCGTTCGCTCTGGCGGGACGCCTCGCGGTCCGCGACCACATTGGTCCACCACAGCGAATAGGCCACGAAGAGCCCCAGGATCACGCCTGCGGTGATCAACAGCTCGCCGAGGACACTGATGACACCGGCGACCCGGCTGCGCGCACGTGACACTGCACCTGTTCCCGTCTGATAGTCCCCAGGACCTGATCAGGCCCTGAAGCGTGTCGCCTAGCCTATGAGCGCGTCCGGTTTGCCCTTGCTGCGCGGCCGTTCCTCGACCATCTTGCCCCACACGATCATGCGGTAGGTACTGGTGAACTCCGGCGTACAGGTCGTGAGGGTGATGTACCGGCCGGGCTCGGTGAAGCCCGATCCCCGGGGAACCGGACTGATCACACCGATGTTGGACGGTGCCGTCTGGGGCAGGATGCTCGCCATCTCGTACGTGTAGTACGCGTCCCTGGTCTCGACGACGATCGGGTCGCCCGGCTTGAGGCGGTTGATGTAGCGGAACGGTTCGCCGTGGGTGTTGCGGTGGCCGGCGACCGCGAAGTTGCCCGTCCGGTCGGAGGGCATGGCGGTCTTGAGCCTGCCCTCGGCGTAGTGGCCCACCATGCCCCGGTCGAGGACCTTGTTCTTGTTGATCCCCTCGGCGACCGGAACGACGACATCGAGCTTGGGGATGTACATGATGGCGAAACCCTGGCCGGGTTCGAAGGCGCCCGGTGTGCGCTCGTCCTTCTCGAAACTCTCCTGGATCTTGTCGGTCTCCTTGCTGACCTCCTGCCCGGCACGGACATTGGTCCACCAGAGCTGGTAGGTCACGAACAGGAGCATCAGCACGCCGAAGCTGATGAACAGCTCCCCTATGGCCCGGCTGGCGATGACGGCGGGGCTGTCCTTGGCCGCGCGGGCCGCCCGGCGGGCCTCGACCCGTGAGAGCGGCCGGGCGGGCGCGTCGGAGGCCGTGACGGAGGCAGAGGCCGTGGCGGAGTCGGGCTGTCTGCGCCCCCGGCCCCTGGCCGCCCTGCGCCGTTCGGCCCGGCCGGGGCCGGGCGGGGGCGGCGATACCGGCTGGTGGGCCGGGGAGGCCGCGGGGGCGGGCTGCGTTCCGAGCGCGCCGCGGGTGTCGGACGTACGCAGTCCGATGGTGGCGTCGTCCCGGTCTTCGTCCCCGCCGGGTACCGGCCCGGAGACCGGTACCGGTATGGACGCCGGCCCGGACGCCGGTATGGATTCCGGCGATTCCGACACCGGTACCGGCCCGGGAGCGGGGGGCCGGGTATCCGGACGTCCGTACGGCGGGCCCGCGAGGGGGTCGGCCGGCGGCGGACCGTTCACAAGGCCGGCCGGCGGACCGGTCAAAGGGCCGGGCGCCGTGCCGTTCACGGGGCCGGGCACGCCGGGCCGCCGTCCGTTCACCCGGCCGCGTACCGAGGCGGCCGGAGCACCGGGAAGGGGGTCCGTCAGAGGATCGCCGAGAGGTTCCGCGAAGGGATCAGTGAGAGGCCCCGGCACGGGGACCTCCGGCCGGCGGTGCCGGGGTCCCGCCCGTTCCGGTCTCCTCGGCGCCCCGGAACGCGTGAACCAGTCCTGGCGGCCGTTCTCGTCGTACGGCTCCGGGGACGGCGGAGCGTGCCCCGAGGAAGCGGCCGGGCCGGCCCCCGGCTGCCCGTGCCCCTCGGGCTCCTGGTGGAGAAGCGGGCGGGCATGCCGGGGCTGTCGGCCCGGCTCCTCCCCAGGATGCCGGGCGGTCACGCCACGGCCTTGCCCACCACCGGCGCGAGCCCCGCCGAACGCTCGACGGCCCCCGTGTCACCGCACTGCGCCAGCCAGTTGGCGAGCATCAGATGCCCGTGCTCGGTGAGCACCGACTCGGGGTGGAACTGCACGCCCTCCACGGGAAGTTCCCGGTGGCGCAGCCCCATGATGATGCCGTCGGCCGTCCGCGCGGTGACCTCCAGGACATCGGGCAGCTCGGCCGGTTCCGCGGCCAGCGAGTGGTAGCGGGTCGCGGTGAAGGGCGAGGGCAGACCGGCGAAGACGCCCCGGCCCTCGTGGGTGACGGGCGAGGTCTTGCCGTGCAGCAGTTCGGGAGCCCGGTCCACGACGCCTCCGTACGCGACCGCCATCGACTGCATCCCGAGGCAGACCCCGAAGACGGGCACCCCGGTGGAGGCGCAGTGGCGGACCATCTCGATACAGACACCGGCCTGCTCGGGGGTGCCGGGACCGGGGGAGAGCAGAACGCCGTCGAAGCCGTCCTGGGCGTGGGAGAGGGCGACCTCGTCGTTCCGGACGACCTCGCACTCCGCGCCCAGCTGGTACAGATACTGGACGAGGTTGAAGACGAAGCTGTCGTAGTTGTCGACCACCAGGACGCGGGTGCGCGCACCACTGCGCCCGGGCGTCCCGAAGGCGCCCTCGGTCCCGGTCGTGCCGGTGGATCCGGTCGTGTGCGTGGATCCGGTCGTGCTGCTCGCGCCGCTCATCGGGACGCACCCTCCTCGCCCGTGCCGGCGCCCGCGCCACCGGCGCTCTCGCCGTCGACCGTCACATCGTTGAACGGAAGCAGCGGCTCCGCCCACGGGAAGACGTACTGGAACAGCACATAGACAACCGCGAGGACCAGCACGAGCGAGATGAGCGCCCGCACCCACGCGTTGCCCGGCAGATGCCGCCAGATCCAGCCGTACATGCCGTCCCTTTCCGTTCGGTACCGCTCCAGACTAAGGGGCGGCAGGGGCCCGCGGGTCAGCTGCGCAAAGCTTCCGGTTTGCCCTGCGTCACAGGCTGGGTGGCGTCCAGATGTGCCCAGGCGATCAGCCGGTGGCTGCTGCCCCACTCCGGATCACATGTCGTCAGGGTCAGATATCGGCCCGGTTCTCTGAAAGGTGACTTCTTCGGGACGGGATCGATCACTCCGATGTCGGTCGGGACCGTTCTGTAGGGCTTTTTGTCGATCCGGTAGGTGAACCAGGTCGTGCCGTCCGTCAGCACGACGGCGTCCCCCGGCCGCAGCCGGGGGAAGTCCCTGAACGGATCCCCGTAGGTCCGGCGGTGCCCCGCGACCGAGAAGTTCCCCCGGCCGCCGAGCACGGCCGTGCCCGCGTAGTGGCCGAGGCCCTTCTTGAGGGTGCCGACCCCGGTGCCTTCGAGCACCGGCCAGTCCCAGGTCCGGCCGAAGCGCGGGATGTACATCACGGCGAAGGGCTTGCCGTCGCGGTAGGCGGCGGGCGGTGGCGGGACGCCGTCCGAGCGCCCCGGGCCCGCTTCGCTGCCGGAGCCGGGGCCGGGGCTGTTGCCGGGGCCGGGTCCGTTTCCGGGAGCGGACGCCGGCGGGCCGCCGGGGACCTGGTCCGCTCCGCGGCCGGGAGCGGTGGCGGGCGGTGCGACCGCGCCCCGCGACCACTCGTCCTGGAGGCGGTCGATCTGCCCGTCGGTGGCGCCGGCCGCCTTGACCCCGGTCCAGAAGAGCACGTACACGACGAACAGCACGATGACGGCACCGGCCGTGATGCACAGTTCGCTGAGGCTCCTGACGACCAGCCGAACCGACACCGGACCCCCAGCGCTACTCCACGGGCTTCGCGTAATGGAGATCCACTGTGCCCGAGTACCCCGGAAGAGTCACCGCCTCGCGCTCGTCGACTTTCCAGCCGAGGCCGTACGCCTGCACATACAGCTGGTAGTTCTGGATCGCCGGGGACGCGTCGAGCGCCTTCTGGAGCCGCCCCCGGTCCCCGACCGCGGTGATCTTGTACGGGGGTGAGTACACCCGCCCCTGGAGAATCAGGGTGTTGCCGACGCACCGCACGGCGCTGGTGGAGATCAGACGCTGGTCCATGACCTGGATGCCCTCGGCCCCGCCCTGCCACAGGGCGTTGACGACCGCCTGGAGATCCTGCTGATGGATGACCAGGTCATTGGCGGTCGGCTCGGGGTAGCCCGCGGCGGCCCGGGCGTTCGGCGGAGCGTCGTTGAGCGTGACGGTCAGCGCGTCGCCGGTCACCTTCTCGGTGCCCGCGGCCCGCTTCAGGGCGCCGAACTTCTCGTCCTGCGCCTTGGTCGAGCCGTCGTCGCGCTGGGCGAGGGCGTCGACGTCGTCACGGAGGGCGGCCGTGGACTCGTCGAGTTCGCCGTTCTTGTCGCTGCGCTGCTGGATCAGGTCGGAGAGCTTCAGCAGGGAGTCGTCCGTACGGAGGTTGGTGCCCTTGGCCGTGTTGAAGGAGGTGACGAAGATCAGCCCGGCGAGGGCGAAGACGCCGGCGGTCAGCACCCTGCCCGTCACCCGTCGTCCACCCATCGTCGAAACCGTACCTCTTGCCTCGTGTGCCACTCGGATGCCCTTCGTACCGCTTCCGGCACGCTCACCTCGGACCTGGCCGGAAGTCGGCAGAATTGCTCAGCGTACCCTTATCTCATCAGGCGCCGCGGAAGGACTACGCTAACGGACGCCCGGGGGAGGCAGTGGTCCCCGTCGCTCCGGCCCCCGGCGCCAGCCACAGTTTCCCTGCGCGGTCACGCAGCGCATCGACAGGAGAGTCCCTCGTGCCGAAGTCACGTATCCGCAAGAAGGCCGACTTCACGCCGCCTCCGGCTACGAAGCAGGCGACGAACATCAAACTCACCAGCCGCAGCTGGGTCGCGCCGGTGATGCTCGGGCTGTTCCTGATCGGGCTCGCATGGATCGTCCTCTTCTATGTGACCGAGGGCGAGCTGCCGATCAAGTCCATCACCAACTGGAACATCGTCGCGGGCTTCGGCTTCATCGCGGCGGGCTTCGGCGTCTCCACTCAGTGGAAGTAGGGGAAACCGCGCAGGCGGGGAAGGGTGCGGAGGCGGCAGCCCGAGCACCTGGACGTCAAGCTCTGCCCCCAGGTTATCCACAGCGTTGTCCACAGTGGGGAAAAGGTCAGACGATCTGTGGATAACCTTCAGAACGTTGACGCCGGTGTGACTGCGTCGGCCATCTTGATGATGTGCTCCGCCCCTTGTCCCTGCTGGGTAAACCCGGATCGGCGACAAGGGGCACACATGTCCCCCACAGCATGCACAAGATCCGCCACCCACTGTGGACAACTGTTGGGATGAGTCCCGCTCAGGTGAGCGGTGACCGGTCCCGGACCCATGGTGCCGCGCTCCCGGCCCTCGGTTGCCGGGCCGGTCGGGGCCGCACCGGCTTCAGGCCCCGGCCCCTTCCCGGCTCTCCGCGGCCGGGGCTCTCGGGTCGGCGCCGGGCGGGCTCACCAAGGGCTGTGGACCGGCTCTGACCCGGCTCCGGACCGGCTCCGGGGCCATGGGTTCCGGTGTCCGCCCGGGCCGCTCATCCGGTGAGATCCATGGTTCTGAGGACCATGGTCACGACGATCACCAGCAGAACGGCGGCGAACGTGGCCGCCTGGACGGTTCTCCGGTGCTCACGCGGCCCGTACACCAGCCCCAGAGCCAGCAGCACACCGGTCACCAGACCGCCGACATGCGCCTCCCAGGAGATCGAGTCGGGCCGGGAGAAGGTGATGAGCAGATTCAGCGCGATGATCGCGATGACCGGCCGCATATCGAGGTTCGAGCGCCGGGCCAGTACGGCGAAGGCTCCGACCAGGCCGAAGATGGCTCCCGAGGCACCGATCGTCCCCCGCCCCGGGTACTCCAGCAGATAGACGACGGCGTCACCGCCGAGCCCCGAGACCAGATAGAGGGCGAGAAAGCGGCTGCGGCCGAGCGCGGGCTCGACCATCCTGCCCAGGAACCACAGGGCGAGCATGTTGAACGCGAGGTGCGCCACTTCCTGGTGCACGAACATCGAGGTGAACAGGCGGTACCACTCGCCGTCCGCCAGTCCGACGACCTCGCCCAGCCGCCGGTCGTAGGCGTAGCCGACCAGCTCGGTCTCATTGACGAACCGGGTGCCGAGCGCGCTCACCAGCACGAAGACGGCGAGGTTGATCCCGATGAGGATCTTGGTGACCAGGAAGGAGTCGGCGGCGATCGTGCCGCCCGCGATGGTGCGCGGCTGGTTGGCCGTGGGGCCGTGGCCCGTACCCGAACCGGTACGGACGCATTCCGGGCACTGGAACCCGACGGAGGCGCTGATCATGCACTCCGGACAGATCGGGCGCTCACAGCGGGTACAGGTGATACCCGTCTCGCGATCCGGGTGCCGATAGCAGCTGGGCACGCTCTGCGCGCCCTGCGATTCAGGTGGACTGCCTGGCGCCTGGTCCATGAAATCCCTCAATCAGTATTCCCGACTCAACACACCGCCCCGTCCATCCAGACGGATGGACGGGGCGAATTTGTTCCCCGATCGCATGGCGGGTGTGCGTAAGGGGTGCGTGGAGGTGCGTGAGGGCGTACCCGTCGGTGCGTGCGCGGGCAGCAAAACCCCTCAGGCCCCGAACCGGCCTCGAACGGGCCCGGGCGGGAGCCGACGCCGCGGCGCGGCCGCACACGGGTGCCCCGGGCGGGCGCCGGCCCGGTGGATCCGGCCCTCGCGCCCGGTGGGCTCAGTCCTCGCGCGTCTCGATGACGACGGACTCGATCACGACGTCACTGAGCGGACGGTCGGTGCCCGGGTTGGTCGGCGTGCCCCCGATCTCGTCCACGACCTTCTTGCCGGCGTCGGTGCTGACCTCGCCGAAAATGGTGTGCTTGCGGGTCAGCCACGCGGTGGGGGCCACGGTGATGAAGAACTGCGAGCCGTTGGTGCCCGGCCCCGCGTTGGCCATGGCCAGCAGGTAGGGACGGTCGAAGGCCAGGTCGGGGTGGAACTCGTCGGCGAACTTGTAGCCGGGACCACCGGTGCCGTTGCCGAGGGGGTCGCCGCCCTGGATCATGAAGCCGCTGATCACCCGGTGGAACACCGTGCCGTCGTACAGCCTGTCGCTGGACTTCTCGCCGGTGGCCGGGTGGGTCCACTCCCGCCCGCCCTGCGCGAGCTCGACGAAGTTCTTGACCGTTTTGGGCGCGTGGTTCGGCAGCAGCCGGATCTCGATGTCGCCGTGGTTGGTCTTCAGGGTGGCGTAAAGCTGCTCGGCCACGGTCCTGCCTTCCGTAAGTCGTCTCACTGAACGTCCCCGATCCTCGCACGGAAGGGCGGCCCGGGCGGAAATCCGGCCGGAGTGGGCGCAGTGAAGGCGCGCCCCGGCCGGAATCGTGGCATCGTCGTGCCCAGGTTCCCCGTATGACCCGGATGCCCGCGCCGCTGACCCGGATGCTCGCACCGCATGCCGAGGCGGCGGTGGGCAGGCATGATTTCCCAGCAGACGGATAGGCGAAATGTGCCGAGCTGGGGCGCACCCCAGGACCCCAGAACGCCACCGAGGAGGAGGATCCCCGTGACCCGCATGGACAGCGTGCGCGCCGCAACCGATACGGCGAAGGACAGCGTGCTGCACGCCGCGGAAGTGGTGGCGCCATACGCCGGTACGGCCCGGGACCAGGCCGTGCACTACGCACACGAAGCCCGCGTAAGGCTCGCGCCGAAGGTCTCGAAGGCCGCTCAGCAGGCCCGCGTCCAGTACGACGCCCATGTGGCGCCGCATGTGCCACCGCAGGTGGACGACGCCGCGCACCGGGCGGCGGTTCACGCCCGGAAGGCCGCGCGTCAGGCGGCGGACTACACCAAACCGCGTATCGAGTACGCGGTCGCCGCGGCCGGTCCCGTACGGGACGAGGCCGCTACTCGCTCCGCCGCCGCACTGGCCGCGCTACGCGGTCAGGTGACGCCGAAGGAGATTCAGAAGCTTGTGAGGAAGCACGAGCGGCGGGCGAAGGCCGCGCGGTTCGGCAAGGGTCTCGCGATCGTCGGTGTCGTTGCTGTCGGGGCCTTTGCCGTGTGGAAGTGGTGGGACAAGCAGGCGAACCCCGACTGGCTGGTGGAGCCGCCCGCGGCGACCGAGGTCTCCGGGCGTGATCCGCTGTCGTCCGTCGACGGCAGTCCGGAGGCGCTGGATCCCGAGGTACAGGCCAAGCAGGCCGATGCGGAGGGTTCGGATCGCGACGACCGCCGCTGATCGGACACCGCGTGTGAGGCGGGCAGGCCGGTGGGTGGCGCCGGGAATCGCGGACGCGGATCCCGGCGCTTCACGCCGCGGCGAGGTCCCCGGTACGGGTGTGCGCGGCGGCGCCGGGGTTCCGTACGGGGCGCTGGGCCAGGTGGGTCACAGGGCGCTGGACCTCGGAGCCGTGCGCCCGGTCGTGGTCATGGTCGTGCTCCGGTGTGAGCGTCCGGTCCGGGGCGTCGGGGCCGGTGTCCGACGAGGACACGGCGGCCGCCAGGGGCACCGCGCGCAGGGGAGCGAAGGCGGGCGGCGCGGCGGACGGGCCGCCAGTGCCGGCCGGCTCGTCCGCGCTTGTCCCCGGGCGAGCGGAGCCGGCGGAAGCCGCGAGGGAGACGGGCGCGTCCTGGGCGGGCACGACGAGGCCGGGAGCCTGGACAGGGACACCGTCAGGGACGCTGACGGGGGCACTGCCAGGGACGCTGTGGGCGGGGATCCGGCTCACGGCCGTACAGGGCCCGCCGGGCGTGCTCGTGTCCTCGGGGCCGCGGCCTTCAGGTGCGCCGCTGTTCTCGGAGGTGTCGCGGGAGAGCATCCCGTCCATGGTGGTCCCTGCGTCCCCCGCCGTACGGGAGTCCGGGATGAATGTCCCGGCCGGAACGAGAGCCCGGTCCACGGCCCGTGAACGGTCCCCGCCCAGCGCCCGGTCCGCGACCGCTTCCACGGCCCGGACGGTCAGCGGACCGTCGAGATCGAAGGCGGGCAGCTTACGGACCGAGGGCGACGCCCCGTGGGCCTCGGCACGGATGCGCTGTTTGATGGTGGGCGGCAGCGACCTGACGCGTGCTCCCGCGTTCCAGCGGGTGCTCTGCGCGGGCACCAGTGCCGACAGCGGGGTACGGGCGGCTCGCTCGCGCTCCTGTACCCGCTCGCGCTCCCGGTGCGAAAGCCCCGGCCCGCCGGATCGCGCCGGCTCCCGCGGCGTCACCGACTTCTGCGCCTTCACGGCTTCCTTGGGCTGTGCCGGCTCGTCCGGCGTCCGCACAGCGGCCCGGCGCGCGGCGATGGAGCCGGTCAGCCCCAGCGACGCCAGCAGCGCGACGAGCGCGCCGAGAAACGCGGTCCACAGATTTCTGACCTTGGCACAGGTCATGATCCCTCGCTTTCGGTTTGGGCGATCTACATACCTTTCTCATGATGTGTATGCATCTTGAGTTGCGCGGGACCGACGCTGCCGCTAAGCGGTTCTTCTGATGAACACCACCCGTACGGCCCACACCGGCCCGGTTGCGGCACCTGGAAACTGGTGCTGAGGCGGGGGCGGGGCAGGGTGACACCGGAAGCAAGGGGTTGTCGTGGCGCCGTTACCCGGCCTTTGAGTGGCCTCTGGGCAGCAGCGGACTCAACGCCCTCGTCCGGTGCGCCTGCCTCACCCTGATCGGCTGCTTGTGGGCGCGAGGGCGTTGGGCGGGGCGTTCACCGCGTCAGGGCCGTAAGAGAGCGACCGGGACACTGTGACGTTTCACGTGAAACACCAGGCCCGAACGGGGGCGCCGGAGCTCGGCGCCCCCGGAGGGACTACGAGCGCTTACCCACAGGACGCTGCCCCTTGGCGTCGACCACGGCACGCTCCAGAATGGCGGTGCGGCCGGTGACGGTGCCCGGCTTGACACCGTCGACGCCCTTGAGCTGGACAACACGCTCACCGAGATAGGCGTAGGTCGCCCGGTCGAAGACCCACTCCGAGCGGGAACCGTCCGACTGGTCCTTATGCGCGACGGCGATACCGTCCCGGCCGAATCCGTCCTCCGCCTTGTTCAGGACGACCACCCCCGGGATCTTCGCGGCGGCCTGATAGAGGGCGGCGGACACCTTGGGCGGAGCGAGCTCTTCACGCAGCAGGTCGCCGATCGCGGTGAATGCCCGGGCATGGCGCCCCCGGCTCTTGCCCTGCCCCTCCGAGTCCTTGTAGATCTTCTTGAGCAGAACATCAGGATCGGTCGGCAGCGTCTTGAGGTAGTTGTAACCGCTCATGGGCGGTCCTGTGTAGTCGTCGTCGAGGGATATGCCGTTCTTGAACCTTCCCTCATCGATGAGCCAGCCCTTCTTGTCATCGGGGGATTTCCAGACCTCCCGCAGATACGGCTTGTCTATCTGCACCTTCGCCTTGCCCGAATCGGCGCTGATCTCCTGGGAGAGGAAGGACACCCGGCTCTTGATGTAGATGTACTGGCCCGGCTTCGGCTCGGGAATCGTCTGCTTGGCGGCCGCCTGGGAGATCAGGTTCAGGGTGGTCGCCACATTCCCCGTACTGTCCGTGTCCAGCCTTACGGTCGGCGCCTTGGCCTTGTCGGATCCGATCCCGTCATCGGTGATCACACCCACCACGAGTGCGGTGGTCACGGCGAGCGCGGTGACGGGAACGCCGATGAACAGCGCGCGCCGCACCGGTCGTACCGGCTTGGGTTCCGGGGTCTGCTGGATCTCACGCATCAGATACTCCTCAAGGAGTCGGCGACGGTCGCGTGAAAGATCCGGATCACCGGGCGCGGGCAGCAGCCGGGCCAGTTCCGCATGGTCGAGCGGCTCCTGCTTCCGCCGCCAGGGGGTGCGGGTCATCGGTTCTTCTCCTCATTCGACCGGACCGCATCCGTGCGGCCACCCCGTACTTGTCCGTAGCCGGGGGTGGGTTCCAAAGAACGCCGCGATGTCCTTGGTTCCGGGCCTCCTCGCCCTTCCCGCACGGGGGAATCGCGCAGTTCCTGTTCGGTGAGCGCGCGCAGGCGCGTCCGGGCGCGCGAGAGGCGGGAGCGGACCGTGCCCACCGGTACACCGAGTGCCTCGGCGGCCTCCGAGTACCCCAGTCCGGACCAGACGCAGAGCGTGAAGACCTCTCTGTCACCCCGTCGCAGCTTCTTCAGCGCACGCTGCGCGGCGGCCAACTGGGCGGCGTCGCTGAGCCGTCCGACGAGTTCGTCCGCGAAGTCGGGCACGGTGTCGCGGACCTCCAGCCGGCCCAGTGCCGCACGGTGCCGACGGGCGGTACGCGTGGTGTTGCGCAGGACGTTGACGGTGATGCCCATCAACCACGGCCGGGGGCTCTCCCCCTCGTCTCTCAGCTTGTGCCGCAGCCGCCACGCCTCCAGGAACGTGAGGGAGACAACGTCCTCGGCGAGCGCCCAGTCACCGGTCGTCCTTACGGCATGGCGGTACACCAGGGAGGCATGGGCGTCGAACAGTTCCCTGAACGCCTCCGGGTCACCATCGCGTATCCGACCGTGCATCGCGTAGTCCACGTCATCAGTTGTCCGCTCGGCACCCGGAGTTCCGGTGATCCAGCTCACACAAGCGCTGTCCCGGCATCCGCCGCCATGAGCCCGGCCCTGACCGGGGCAGTCCGCTCACGATGCCATACGGGCTCTCAGCCGCCCCGGGCCGTTCAGTCACCCCGGCCCGTTCAATTCCCCGGGCCGTTCAGTGGACGATGCTGTAACTCCGCCAGGGGGGCGAGTTCGGAGCGATCACATCGGATGTCCCGGTCGCCACATAGACCGAGCTGGAGCCGGAGCAGTCGGTGGTGGGGTACATGATGATGTCGACCAGCGTGCCGTTGGCGACCGAGACGGCGCCTGCCTGCTTGAGCCGATGGCACCCCGTGACCACGGGGCTCTGCACCACGACATGGCCGGCGCCCCGGGTTCCGTACTCGACGGGGCCCACCGCCGTACGCCCCAGACCGGAGCACCCGGCGAGTGAGGCGGTCAGGAACACTGCCCCTGCGGCGCCGGAGAGCCGCCGGTATCGGGTCACGGCCATGGCCAGTCCTTGTCTGCGCGGAAGACCGGGGGAGAGCCCCGTGGGGGAACGTGGAGGGAAGGTGTCCGGGTGGGAGGGTCCTGCTCAAGGCCACCCTGCCGCCTCCCCCGGGGAACGGCATCCCGCGCTGGGCTGCCCGGGGGACGTCGCTCGGAGCTACTGAAGGCATCCGCGGCCGTCCGAAGACCCTGCCCGGCGGCCTCCGAGGACCGGCGGCTTTCGGGGACCGGCGGCTTTGGGACGGAGTCGCGCCGGTCCTCGCCGGTGGTCCTCAGCAGAGCGAGATGAACGCCGGCGCGGCTGTCGCGCATGCCGGCCCGGTCGTTTGCGTTCGGGTGATGCCGCATGCACGACGGACGGAACAACGGCACATGGGAGGGGTGCCGGAAGACTTCACGGCTTTCCGGCGCCCCTCTCATCGTTTGTGCGGAGCCGTCACCCGGCCGGGCAGGGTTCGAAGGCGGTGGTGCGAAGACCTGCCAGGGCGTGCTGTTCGGCCCGGTGGAAGTGGAGACGGCGTGCGATGCGCAGGGCCTCGCGATGGTGCTCCGCGGCCCGGTGGGGCCAGCCGAGCGCCGACATCGCGCGTCCTGCCGCGTTGCGGCACTCCGCCTGGGCCCAGAGGTCGCCGAGCTCCTCCGCCACCTTGATGCCGGCCAGGCACAGGGAGCGTGCGGCCTCGCGGTCGCCCGTCTTCGCCTTCAGGGCACCCAGATAGGACAGGGAGAGTGCTTCGGGGCGCTGGAGCCCTCGGTTGTCCCTGCTGAGCGCGAGGCCGGCTTCGAGGGAGAGCGCGGCGGTGTCCGGGTGGCCGAGGGCCTCGTGGACCAGGCCCAGCTCGACGAGGGTCATCGCCTCGACACCGCGGTGGGACTGTGAGCGGCTCAACCGCAAGCAACGGAAGTAGAGGCGGTAGGCGGCGTCGGGAGCCCCGGAGTCCAGCTCGACCCGGGCGAGTGCGCCGTATGCGAGGGCGGTCCGCAGGTGATCGGGTCCCGCCGAGTAGAGCCGGATGGACTCCGTCAGGTGCCGGCGCGCCTCGTCCAGTGCGCCGGTGTTCCAGCGGGCACGCCCCAGCTGCTCACGGGAGGCGGCCAGCAGATCCGGCCAGTCGTGGAGCTCGCTGAGCCGGAGGGCGCGCTGGACGTACTCCTCAGCGGCCTCGATGAGACCGGCGGTGAGGGAGGCGTCGACGAGGCTGAGGGAGAGCTCGGTCTCTGCGCGTGGATTCGCGCCCCGTTGCGCGGCCCGCAGCCCAGCCCGTGCGACGGCCAGCCACTCGGGAACCCGCGACCGGCGCTTGCAGGTCTCACGCAGCATGCCCGCGAGCGTCCAGGCGGCGACGTACGGGCCGTGCTCGGCGGTGTGCTCCACCGCAGCGGTGAGGTTGCGCAGTTCGGCCTCCGCGTCCTCCGCGGAGATCGGCGCGTGCTCGGTGGCGCGGGACTCCTGTCCCACCACGTGGATCCGGCCGACACGCCCGTCGAGGACGGTCGCGACCTGGGTGTACCAGCCCATGAGGCGGTTCAGCGCGTCCTGCCGGGCCGTGGCCGGCTCCTCGTCCCCGGCCCGGTCCCAGGCGTACTCACGGAGCAGGTCGTGCGGGAAGCGGAAGCGGCCGGGGGCGTGCTGGACCAGGAGGTTCGCGGCGGTGAGAGCGTTGAGGGCGGGGCGGACGGCGGCCTCGTCCGTGCCGATCAGGGCGGCTGTGGCCGCGTAGGTCAGATCGTGGCCCGGGAGAAGGCCGATCAGGCGCAGGGACCGTCGGCCCCGGTCGTCGAGCCGCTGGTAGGACAGGTCGAGCGAAGCACCCACGGACGCCCGCTCGTCGTCCGCCACGGAGGTTCCGGCCAGTGGTCCGGCCGCGGCGAGTTCCCTGGCCACGGACCTGAGGACGAAGTGCGGTGTGACCGCGGATCCGGCCGCCACCACCCGCAGAGCCAGCGGGAGATGGCCGCAGAGCCGGGAGATTTCGGCGACTGCGGGATCCGGCTTCCTCCCCGTGGGCCGGGGGCCGCCCAGCACCCTGTGACCGGGCCGGACCGAGCCCGCCGTGGAGACCGGCCGCTGGTACCGCAACACCCTGAAGGTCATGCGCAGGCCGCTCCTCTACGGCCTTCCCGTACTGATCGCCCTGCTCGCCATGGGCGCGCCCTTCCTCGGCGCACAGTTCGGCCTGCCCGACGAGCGCGTGCTTCCCGCGAGCGCCTCCAGCCGCATCGTGCAGGAGGAGATCCGTACCAGATCATCACCAGCGGCGAGGCGGCGGCGAACGCACCCGGCCCGGACTACGCGGAGCGGCTGTCACAGCTTCCCGGCGTCTTCCAGGTGGACACCGGGAGCGGCACGTACCGCGACGGCGACCGAGTGGGCGCGACGTCCGGCCCCGGCCGCTTCGAGGCCGGTGAGCACACCCGTCTGACGGTCGTCCCCGACCAGGAGGCACTGGCCGGCGACATGGCGCAGTTCGTCGAGCGGGTACGCGCGGTGGACGCCCCCTACACCGAGGTGCGGGTGGGCGGCTTCCCCGCCGCGATGACGGACTTCCGCGGGGAGCTCCTCGACCGCCTGCCGTTCGTCGTCGCCCTGATCCTGCTGGTCACCTTCCTCATCCTCTTCCTGATGACGGGCAGCCTGCTCATTCCGCTGAAGGCCACGATCGCCAACATCCTCAGCCTCAGCGTGATGTTCGGCGTGCTCGTCTGGGGCTTCCAGGACGGCAACCTCTCCGGTCTCCTCGGCTTCACCGCGAGCGGCCGCATGGAGCCGAGCATCCCGATCCTGATGTTCTGCATCGCCTACGGGCTGTCCATGGACTACGAGGTGTTCATCATGGCCAGGATCAAGGAGGCGTACGACCGGACCGGGGACAACACGAGCGCGGTCGCCGAAGGAATCCAGCGCAGCGCCCCGCTCGTCACGTCGGCCGCCGCGATCCTCGCCCTCACCTTCGCGACCTACAGCACCGGCGGCGTGGTCTTCCTGAAGGAGCTGGGCATCGGCATGGCGCTGGCCGTCATGGTGGACGCCCTGCTGATACGTACCCTCCTCGTCCCTGCCTTCATGGGGCTGGCGGGCAAGGCCAACTGGTGGGCACCGGCCCCGCTGCGCCGTCTGCACGCCCGGTACGGAATCAGTGAAGCGCCCGCCGCCGAGGCGCCCCGCCAGGACCCGGTCGAGGCGAAGTAGATGCTGCCACCCCTGGTGAACCTGCTCATCGTCATGGCCTCCGTGCTGATCCACCGCTGGCTGTGGGTCAGGATGGTGCGCGACACCACCCGCCGGGCGGTACCGCCCGGCGGGTGGGCACCGTCGCGATCGTCGCCTCGGCGGCGCTCGCGGCCGCCCCGCGCATCCTCGTCCCGGCGCTCGGCCCGGACACGGGACGGCCGCTGGCCTGGGCGGGGTACGTCTGGCTGGGTGTGCTGCTGTACCTGATGCTGGCTCTGCTGGTGCTGGAGATCCCGCGTGCGGTCCTCGCGATCCGGGCGATCGCACGGCGACGGAACGGCACGGCGCCCACGTCGGCGGTTCCGGAGCTCGCGAGGGTTCCGACGGCAACCGTCCCCCGCGACGCGGAAGAAGCCCTTCCGGGCGCCGGTTCGGCACCCGGAGGGGCGGGCGGCTCCCAGGACACCGGTCCGGCGCGGCCGGACCGGCGTCTCTTCCTGAGCCGCGCGGCCGCACTCACCGCGGGCGGCATCGCCGTCACCACCACCGGGTTCGGCATGCGGACGGCGCTCGGCGACCCGGTGATCAAGCGGGTGCCCATCCGTATCGCCGGGCTGGCCCAGCCGCTCTCCGGGCTGCGGATCGCGGTCGTCAGCGATCTGCACCTGGGTCCGCTGCTGGGACGCGCCCACACCGAGCGCATCGTACGGATGATCAACGGGCTGGAGGCCGACGTCGTGACGGTCGTCGGCGACCTGGCGGACGGAACACCCTCCGAACTGGCTCCTGCCGCCCGCCCGTTGCGTCATCTGGAATCGACACACGGCGCGTTCTTCGTGACGGGCAACCACGAGTACATGTTCGACGGCGCCGAGGCATGGGTCGATGAACTGCACGACCTCGGAGTCACCACGCTCCTCAATGAGCGGAGGGCGATCCGCCACCACGGCGCCGTGCTCGACCTGGCCGGGGTCGAGGACCTGTCCGCCGCCGACCACGGGCGCGGGCCGGACTACGAACGGGCGCTCGGCGGTCGGGACACCAGCCGCCCGGTCATCCTCATGGCACACCAGCCGGTGATGATCGAGGAGGCCGCCCGATACGGGGTCGACCTCCAGCTGTCGGGTCACACCCACGGCGGGCAGATGTTCCCGCTCACGGAACTGACCGAACTCGCCAACCCCGTCGTCTCCGGCCTCGGGAAGATGGACAACACCCAGCTGTACGTCACCAACGGCGCCGGATTCTTCGGCCCGCCGGTACGGGTCGGTGCCGAGCCGGAGATCACGGTGATCGAACTGCGTGCCTGACGGGAGATACGGGGGAGGAGAACCCAGGATCTTCACCTTCCTGACCTGTGAAAACGCCCCAGAACTCGGGCATACACCCCGTTCGGTCCTTCTGGATCCCGCTTGATCCCCTCGATCCGGAACCCGTGTGGAGGACGTGTCCACACGGGTTCCGGAGTCGTTCGCAACCGCCAACGCCATGGCCCAGGGAGGCTTGGGCACGGCCGGATGACGGCTTCCGGAGGTCACCGCGAGGTGCAAAGCAGCAAACCGCCGACCTGTATCAGTCGGGCAGACCCACAAGACGGATCCTCGACTCCGCCGAGCTTCTCGGATGTGACCGAGGTGATCGTCTGGAGCGCCTTCAGCGACAAGCCGACTGCGGCAGTGGTCGCGGTGCCTACGGCGGCTCCGGCGCTGATCTTGAACAGGTCAACGAGAAGAGCGATGGCCTCACCCCAGCGGAAACCGGTCTCCGCCATCACTCCCAGATCCTGGGCCTCGGCGTCCACATCCCCGAGGCACGGCGGCTCCCGGCGGCCGGGATGACCCACGCCCACTCCTCCCGCTCCAGCGGGCAGATCCCGTCTTCGACATCGTCAGTGTCCAGCCGGGGGAGTCTTTTCCTGGCACCCGGTTTGGCGGGTTGGCGGTCCGAAGGGAGGGCACGGCATCGACGGCGGCATGCCTTGTGGTCGTTGAGCCGGTCCCGAACCATCCCCCGGACGATGGAGCCCTCGCCGCCCTCTACGGTGTACGGCTCAAGCCAGGGAGACATGCTGCCGAGGACGAGCTTCCGGTACTTGACCCTGGTGTCACTCCGGACGCCGGTAAGCCGGTCGATATGAGCCAGGACGTACGGCTCGAACATGGTCTCAGGGCGCCGCTGATCGGTGACAAAGCCGCGGCCACGGATCCAGCCCCGCGGCCAGTTTTGACCGTGGACATTCACAAGATCACGGAATCTCCCCCGGCCGACCGCTCATCGCGGAAGTTCTCGGCGCCCTCCTTCGCCCCCCTGCCTCCGCCGGCGCACCATGCAGGGGATCGTTCCATCGCGATTCTCATGATTCTTGATGGATGCCACGAAGAGCACGCCATGCCGGAGGCGTGCGGACGCGATAGGGACGTCATCAACACGGAGAGGTGCTCTGACCTGCATTTCCGCAGGTCAGAGCACCTCTCGGGATGTGGAGCCTAGGGGAGTCGAACCCCTGACATCTGCCATGCAAAGACAGCGCTCTACCAACTGAGCTAAGGCCCCGAGTGGATGGGTGCGGTCCGGTGCACGCGCTTGTCGCCCACCGTCCGCAGCCAGAATACCGGGTGCGTGCGGTGATCCTGCAAAAGGATAGGACTCCCGATAAACAACCACTCTCCGTAAGATGCACGACGTGGTTCGCAGCAGCGAAGCCCGCCTTGGGGAAGCGATGGGGAGACGCACATGGACGCCGCTCAGCAGGAGACGACCGCCAGAGCCAGGGAGCTGCAGCGCAGTTGGTACGGGGAACCGCTGGGGGCGCTCTTCCGCAGGCTCATAGATGACCTCGGGCTGAACCAGGCCCGGCTCGCGGCCGTGCTCGGTCTGTCGGCTCCGATGCTGTCGCAGCTGATGAGCGGTCAGCGCGCCAAGATCGGGAACCCTGCGGTGGTCCAGCGCGTGCAGGCACTCCAGGAGTTGGCGAGCCAGGTGGCGGACGGCAGCGTCAGCGCGGTCGAGGCCACCGGGCGCATGGAGGAGATCAAGAAGTCCCAGGGGGGATCCGTTCTGACCGGAACCAGCCAGACCACCAGCAGCTCTGGCGCCCCGACGGTGCGCCGCGTCGTACGCGAGATCCAGTCACTGCTGCGGTCCGTGGCCGCGGCCGGGGACATCATCGACGCGGCGGACTCCCTCGCCTCCACCCACCCGGAGCTGGCAGAGTTCCTCCGGGTGTACGGAGCGGGGCGGACCGCGGACGCCGTCGCGCACTACGAGTCGCACCAGAGCTGAAACCGCGACAGCAGGGCCGGACAGGGCCGACCGCCGGGCAGCGAGGCGGAACCACCGCCTCACGAGGGAACGGGGAGCGGACGCAGCGCCATGGGTGAGGTCTTCGCGGCTCGGTACGAGCTGATCGACCCGATCGGGCGCGGCGGTGCCGGCGCCGTCTGGCGTGCCTGGGACCACCGCCGCCGCCGCTATGTCGCGGCCAAGGTGCTCCAGCAGAGCGACGCCCACACGCTGCTGCGCTTCGTCCGCGAACAGGCCCTGCGTATCGATCACCCGCATGTCCTCGCCCCGGCCAGTTGGGCCGCGGACGACGACAAGGTGCTGTTCACCATGGATCTGGTGGGCGGCGGGTCGCTGGCGCATGTCATCGGCGACTACGGCCCGCTGCCGCCTCGCTATGTGTGCACCCTGCTCGATCAGTTGCTGTCCGGACTCGCCGCCGTGCACGCGGAGGGCGTGGTGCACCGCGACATCAAACCGGCGAACATCCTGCTGGAGGCCACCGGGACCGGGCGGCCGCATCTGCGGCTGTCCGACTTCGGTATCGCCATGCGCAAGGGCGAACCCCGGCTGACCGAGACCAACTATGTGGTGGGCACGCCCGGTTACTTCGCGCCCGAGCAGATGACCGGCTCGGAGCCGGACTTCCCGGCCGACCTCTTCGCCGTCGGCCTGGTCGGGCTCTATCTGCTCCAGGGCCAGAAGCCGGACGCGGTGGCCCTGGTCGAGCACTTCACCGGCCATGGCACCCCGGGGGCCCCTCTGGGCATCCCTGAGCCCTTGTGGCAGGTCCTCGCCGGGCTGCTCCAGCCCGACCCCGAAGACCGCTTCCGCAGCGCCGCAGGGGCCCGCAAGGCCCTGATGACCGCCGTCGAGGCGCTCCCCGAGAACGCCACCGACGACGAGCCGGTCGAGATCTTCGATCAACTGGAGCCGCTTCCGGCCGGCTTCGGCCCGTCGGGGCCCGAGGGGCCTCCCGCGCCCGGCACCCAGGCCGCACGGGCGGCGGCGGCATCCGGCACCGGACAGACGGCCGCGAAGCCACCCGGGCACCCCGCGCCCCCCGCCGCCCCTCCCGTGCCGGGCACGGGGACCGGTGGCGTCCTGGTGCCACCACCGCCCCAGCAGCCGCCCACACCGCCACCGCACCCGGTCCAGCCGGCCACTCCTCCCCCCACGCCCGCTCCCCTGCCCGCGGCGCCCGGGCAGACACCGCCACCGGCTGCCGCGCCCGCCCCCGATCCCGTACCCGCGCACAGCACCCACCCCCTCCACGCCCGGACACCCGAGCCGCACCTCCTGCGGCCCCGAGCGGCTCCCACGGCACCGGCGCCGTACGAAACCCCTCCTACTCGTACCTACACCGCCCGAGCCCCTCAGGTTCCGCTCTCCCGGGCGGAAATCCGCCGGGCCGCCCGCAGAAACCGGCGCAGGACCCCCACGCCGAAGATCGTGATCCCGGTGCTGGTCCTCGCGCTGATCTGCTTCGGCGTCGGCTTCTGGGCCCTGTCCCAGTCCTGAGCCGCACCCCCGTCACACGAACCACGCGAACCACATCGATCAGGCCGACCAAGCGGACCGGGTCAGCCTCACCCACCACGCAACCCACCCGAAGCACCCCACCCCCACCCAGAAGTTTTGCTTGAGCAAGCAAAGTATTCACTGAAGCAAATCACCGTGGGGGCAGACAGCACTAAGCCCCGGCCGCATTGCGCGACCAGGGCTTCAGTCCAAAAATCTGTGGCGTCTCACACACCCGAACCTGCGGGCACGGAGTCGGTCGCCTCCGTCCACAGATCCTGCTCGGCGCGATCCGCCTGGATCTGGCGGTACACGAGGAGCCCGCCGATGGCGGCCAGTGCGACCAGGAGAAGCTTCTTCACCGCGCGACCTCGTCTTTCCTTGACGTATGAGGACTTCTGGCGCCCGACTATACACACCGACCGATACCGATCGGTGACCTACGTACCTCTTGCCCTTGCGCCAACTACTGTTCCGGACAGCGCGTCGGTCTCGCATAAAGAACCGCCGTACGGGATGGACAGAGCCACACCGGACCGCCGCCAGGAAAGCCTGCGGCGCCACTCCCAGGCCCCACCCGCCGGGGCCGCGGCCGGGACTGACCCCGTCGGCCGTGCGAGAGCCCGTACCAGCGGCATCGGGCGGACTGCGGGCTCATTTCGCCTACCGGGCAAAGGAGTTCAACCCGGTGCTCACCGGGCCGGGCCGCGGCTATGGTCGTGTCATGAGCGACGGCGACGCCATAGTCCTCCGCAGAGGCCGGTACCGCGCCGTGATGCAGTGGGCGCTCCGCGACTACGGCCCCATGGACTGCTCGGCGCAGATCCAGGTGGGCGAACTCACCGGCGGGACGGCCGGCTGGTTCGTGGACCACGCCGGTTTCGGTACCCGCCGCTTCGGCGACAAGCACGCCGCCTGGACCGCGATACAGCGCCTGATGGGCCTCCACAAAGGACGCTGGGAGCAGGTGCCCATCGACCGGCGGCCGTTCTTCGTCGTGCGCCGCAGCGACGGCTCCCGGGTGCTGTACTGCCAGGCGGACGGGGACAGCCTCTTCGGCCACTGGGGCAGGCTGCGGGACCGTTACTGGGACCTGTACGGGAAGGCCCACGAGGCCGGCACCGTACTGCGCAGTACGGAGAGTCATTCAGGCGGGTTCAGCGTCACCGAGTACACGGATCCCCTCGACGGGAGCGTGCGGTACTGGCTCGACATGGTCCGCGGGGACGCCGACTGGCGGGTGGTCGACTATACGGGCCGGGCGCTGGCCGAGAAGCGGTACGAGCAGTGCGTGGAGAACTCCGCGGGCCAGCAGCATCCGTACCTGGGCAGCGACGTCGACGGCGTGCCCGTGAACCGGAAGGCCCCGGAGCACCCCGGCATGCGGCGTCTGCCGGGCGGTGCCTACGTGGCGGAGGCCGACCTCACGGAGTACCGGAAGCTGTACGGCCCCATCCCGCGCGGCCGCCGCGACAGATGAGGCGACGGCCGGACACACGCCCGGGCACCTTCCTGATTCAACGACGCCCGGCCCCAAAAGCACGGCGGCGGGCGCGGGATTTCCGAGTCCTGGGATCGTTTCGGGGTATCAAGATCACAAAGGCGGAAGCCCTGTAGATCCTGGGGACCTACAACCTGAACGACACGACGCGCTCGCTGAAGATCAACAATAACGACTGCGGCTGAACACGGCCGAGGCCCCGGCGACGGGCAGGTCCGGGGGCTTCGGAACGCCCCGAAGACGTGATGACCTGCTAGCTTCCCGGCACCGGGAAGCAGTACGCCCCCTGTCCGGCCCTTCCTTGAATTCCAGCGGTCGTTGCAACACGGGGTCAGTGAGGGGCGGGTGCGAGCAGTTTAGACAGGCGCTCGGCTGGGTTTTCCCAGCCGAGCGTCTTGCGTGGGCGGCTGTTCAGTTCCGCAGCCACAGTGTCGAGCTGCTCGCGGGTGTAGGTGGAGAGGTTGGTGCCTTTGGGGAAGTACTGCCGTAGCAGGCCGTTCGTGTTCTCGTTCGAGCCGCGCTGCCAGGGGCTCCCCGGCTCGCAGAAGTAGACCGGCATGTCGGCCGCGGTGGAGAACACGTGGTGGCGTGCCATCTCGTTGCCCTGGTCCCAGGTCAGGGACCTCTTGAGGTGAGGCGGGAGCGTCTTGACCGTGTCGGCCAGGGCAACGTGGAAGTGCTCGGCCCGCGATCCATTGGGCAGGTGGACCAGCATCACAAAGCGGGTGGAGCGTTCGACAAGTGTGCCGATCGCGGAGCGGTGGCCGGAGCCCACGATGCAGTCGCCCTCCCAGTGGCCCGGGATGGCCCGGTCGGCGGCTTCGGCCGGCCGTTCGCTGATCATCACCATCGGCGCGGAGAAGCGGGGCTGCCGCTTGTTGGACTGACGATGGGGCTTGCGGCGGGCCCGTCCCGAGCGCAGGGCGCGGGCGAGTTCTCTGCGGAGTTCGCCGCGGGACTGGATGTAGAGGGCCTGGTAGATCGTCTCGTGGACCACGTGCATCTCCGGACGGTCGGGGAAGTCCCGGCGGAGCTGGTGAACGATCTGCTCCGGACTCCAGCGCTTTTCCAGGCCGTCCTGGATGTAGTCCCGCAGCTCGGTGTTCTGGGCTATCTTCGCGGGCTTCGGGCGGGGCAGCCGGGACTCGGCGCGGGCCTGTGCGGCGTGGGGCCTGTACTGGCCGTTGGTCGGGTGCTGGTTGCGGCGTATCTCGCGGCTGACGGTCGACGGGCTCCGCTTCAGCTCCGAGGCGATCTTCCGGACCGATGCCCTCTCCCTGACCATGTCGGCGATGTACAGCCTCTCGTCCTGCGTCGGGTAACGAGACGACGAATCGACCCGGCTTGCCCGCGCTCTGTGCGCGGGCAAGCCGGGTCTCTTCTTCGTTGGAGCTGTGCCGTTGCGCCAGCGCTTGCCCGTCCGCCGGTTGATCCCGACGATCTTGCATGCCTGTGCGCTACTGACTCCCTGCCGCATGAGCTGGAAGTATGCCTCCCGCTCGCGGGCCAGGCCTTTGCGTCCCGGCGCCAAGCGGCGGTCGCGGATCTCGAAGTCCATCGCGTTCCCGAAAGTCAGGTGTTGCGACGACCGTTAGAACTCAAGGAGGGGCGGGGGGCGGTGTCTTGCTGCATGCATCTGACCACCGGGACGGGCCGGCGGTGCGAGGTCAGCCCCAGGTGGAGGAGCAGACGACGTCGGTGCCGTTGGGGTAGCCGATACAGGCTCGGACCTGGACGTGACGGGTGGGGTACAGGGAGTAGTACCAGGGGCCCGTTTCTCCTGAGACACCGTCGGTGCAATCCACAGCGGGCTGACGGTAGTGCCAGTGCCCGGAGTTGTTGATCTCGTATCGGATCTGGGTGATGGCGCAGTAGTCGCGACCAGGCCCCGCAGCCGGATCTCGTGGAGGGCGAAGGGGTTGAAGAGGCTGGTGTGCGGCACCGTCTCCAGGAGCTCGACGCATTCCTGCGTCACCCGGTCGAAGAGTTCAGCATGACCGAGCGCGCCTGCCGCCCGTCCGAGGAGCGGCAGGACCGCAGCCCGTGCGTCCGCGGTCGGCGCGATGGCGGCGGCGTGGAGCAGGCGCTCCACGGCAGCTCCGCGCAGACCTGCCTTGCGTAGTTCATTGCCGTGCATGCGCAGGATGTACGACGTGAATCCGGGATCGCCGAAGTAGTCTGCGATCTTGATGCTTCTGGCCGTCCACCGTGCGGCGGTACCGAGTCGTTCCTCTGGAAGGACGTTCCCCAACGCGACGCCGAGGCCGACGCTAGCCTGCGCGAGAAGGCGGAGAACGTCCCGTTCGGTGTGTCCGTCATCGACGCGCGCTTCGAGCCGGGCGGCTAACGGCCACAGTTCCTCCACGGCCTCGGACGCGTGGCCGGACTGGCGGGCGATCTCGGCAAGGCGGATGGTGGACTCACCGAACTGGAGCATCGCCCGGTGGTCGGTGTCGGCGGGGTCGGTGATGCCGAGTACGTGCGGGGGAAGACGGAGCTGTTCGCAGACGCGCCGACGGGATCCGACGTCGTCGAGGCTGCGTTTCCCGGTCTCGACGGCGGAGATGTAGGTCTTGTCGTAGCCGAGCAGCGAGCCGAGCTGCGTCTGGTTCAGCCGGTGAACGGATCGGTAGAAGCGGAGGATCCCGCCCAGGTCGCCGGCCGCCAGGACTGGCTGGGCCTGCGGGGTGGCCCAGTGCCACTGGGCATGTTCCGAGAGCCGGGGAGCATCAGCGAACTGCCGGAACGGCGTTCCGTCTCCGGCCATGGCTACCGCCCGCTGGTCCAGGCCGCGATCGACTGCTTGTACCCGCTGGGCATATTCAGGTGCGGTACCTCGGTGGTGGTGAAGAGCCCGATCTCCTTGTGCTCGTGGCTCAGTACGGGGGGCCGGTCGGGTGTCAGGACGTGACAGCCGTAGGTCACGATCAGTACACGGCGCCCCGGGATCGGCTCGTAGATCCAGACGCCTTCGTCGATGAGGGGGCCGGCCTTGACCTCCCAGCCTGTCTCCTCACGCAGTTCACGTTCCACGGCGCGGGCCGGGCTCTCGTCGGTCGGGACGCCTTCGGACGGATCGCCGATCTCAAGGCGGCCCCCGGGCAGCTCCCATTCCTGCCGCTCGTTCTTCAGCAGGAGTACCCGGTTCTGGGCGTCGAGAGCGACGGCCTTGACGGAGACGGGCCACAAGGGGGGTGTGTATGGCATGAGGTACCTCGTCCTGCGCGGCGGACCCGGACGGTCGGAACGTAGCAGTTCCCCTTCGGCAAGGTGCCCGCACGGCCCGGATTTTCGAGTCGACAATCTGTCGCTTTACGGCTGCTGTCTCCCGCTTCCACTGTGACAACACCGCCCGCCGAACCTGGAGCAGAAGATGCCCGAAGTGATAGAGCAGCACGCGGTCCTGTTCACAGCTCACCGTGTCGACGTCCACGCCCCGGAGGCTGAGCACGAGATCGCCAGGCGGCTGTGCGATCACGGGCTGGTGACCGTGGAAGGGCTGTTCACCCGGCGCAATGTCCTCACCTTCGCCAAGCGCCTCATGGACCTGTCACCTCACCCGAACAGCGATCCCGACGGTCTGACCACCATCCAGCACACACGGCGGCACGCTGACCGCCCGGGGCACGCCGGGCTCGGGCAGGGGGAGCTCGCCGCGCACACCGACCGCTCCCAGGTACCCCGTCCACCCCGGCTGATTCTCCTGGTCTGCGAACAGAAAGCAGAGGCCGGTGGCCACTCCTTGCTGGTCGACGGACAAGAGGTACTCAGCGAACTCCTTGCACGTTGCCCCGAGGCCGTCGAGACGCTGTCGAGGCCGCGGTCCGTGTACTTCGGGACAGGTACCGGACATCCTTCACAGGTCTTCACGCTCCACGCCGGAGGCTGTGCGAGCATCCGGCTCAGGCAGGACGAACTTGCCCGGTGGAGCCCGTTCGCCGAGCCCTACCTGCCTCACCTGAAAGCCGCCTTGCTGGCCCGGCAGCACCGCCTCGACCTCGCCCCCGGGCAGGCGTACCTCCTGGACAACCACCGCTGGCTCCATGCCCGCACCGAGTTCTCCGGCCAACGGAAGTTCCTGCGAGCGCTCGGAGAACCGCGTTTCACCATGCCCACAGGATTCGCCACGGCACCCGGCGGGACTAGCAGCACGGAGGCCGCCTAGTGGAACCCTCTGGAGCAGACGCAGCCGCCACCCGGCCGGCGATGACCCTCCATGTCTACCGAGTCAGCCCCAACAGTGCCCGCCGCCCCGTCTCGTCGCGGATCGTCGTCAGCAGCCAGAACGGACCGGCTCCTCCAGTACAACCAATCCGATCGATGGCCTATCCGCCCTGCACCTGCCCTCGGTGCCGAATCACGGGAAGTCCGGTCCCGTCGGCTGCTCGCTCGTCACCCCGGCCGTTCGAGCCCCCGCGGTCACCGACCCGGCCGGCCCACCGTGCGGGGAGGCGCCCGTGCCACCGGTAGCCGACCTTACGTGGGCGCAGTACCAGTGCCGCTCGTGCTACGCCTGCGGCCGTCTGCTCACCACCGGGGCCGTGCACCAGGGCTGGGCCCGGGGACGGGACGGCGAGCACGTCCTCGACACCGAGGTATGGGCCTGCCCCTGACTTCTGAGGCCGCCCCGGCCTGTCGTTGCCCCCTCTTTTGCGGGCAGGCCGGGGCCTCAGTCCCGGACGAGTTGGGAGAGGGGTACGCCGATGGCGTCGGCGATCAGGATGAGGGAGTCGAGTAGGGCGCTGGCGTGTCCTAGCTCGATGCGTCCGTATGTTGCGCGGTCGATGCCGGTGCGCTCGCTGATGTCCTGCTGGGTGAGGTTCGCGTGGATGCGGGCCGCCCGGATTTGGACACCGATCTGGCGCCGCCGGGTGATGACTCGGGCGGGGGGCGGCGTGGAGCGGGGCATCCCTCATACCGTGGCAACGCCATGATCGTTTGTATGCAGGGCAGACCCATCAATGCGTGATCATGAAGGCTCGGGGGTATCGACTCCGAATCGTGACCTGCGCATTTGGCCGGAACGTGGCAATCCGCACGAAGTCGGCTCCTGCTTGAGCATCCACCGACTCCGCGTCTCTTCGGGGGCGCGGGGGCGCGCGGCCTGCGGCGTGATGGGCGTCCGCTGCGGGCCGCGATACGCCCACGGGATCCGGCCGACCCTGACCGCCCCACCCCTCCCTGGGGGTGGGGCGGTCTACTGTTGCAGCAAGACGCCCCCCTGCGATCGTGGCAGGGGGGCGTCTCTGTCCGGCGGGAAAGCCTCCCGACAATTCACCACCGGGTCTGTCAGGGGTTAGGCGTCAGACGGACGGCTGGGAGCTTCAGTCCGTCTCCCCACCCGTCACTCTACCCAGGGCCACGGGCCGTCTACAGGCAGTAGATGAGATTCCATGAGACGGGCACGCGATTTTCGAGTTACGGGGTAGTAGCGGGGTATCAAGATCGAACAGTGTAGAAGCCCTGTAGATCCCGGGGATCTACAGGGCTTCCGACCTGCTGTTCTCTGCTGTGGGGCTAACAGGATTTGAACCTGTGGCCTCATCCTTATCAGGGATGCGCTCTAACCAACTGAGCTATAGCCCCGCCGCGCTGCGCGCTGACCACTGAAGATTAGCGCACGTCCGGCGCAGCTCCCAAATCCGTTAACGAGAGGCCCCAGCCGGTCGGCCCCGGCCCCCGTGACCAGGGCCGACCGGGTCCGGACGTACGGCTACTCGTCCTCGGCCAGCGTCAGCTCCACGCCGCCCACGAACCCGGCGGAGAGGTTGTAGATAAACGCTCCCAGCGTCGCCAGCGCCGTCGCCAGCACCACGTCGATCACCGCGATCACCGAAGTGAAGATCAGCACGCGCGGAAGGGAGAGAAACGCCTGGAGATCAAAGCCATTGCTCTCGTTCGAGCCGGTGGCCTCGCTGATCGTCCCGCCGACGGTGGAGAAGACGCCCATCGCGTCCATGACCATCCACAGCACCGCCGAGGCGACGACGGTGCAGATGCCCAGGGCGATCGAGAGCAGAAAGCTGACCTTCATCACGGACCACGGATCCGCCTTGGCCACCCGCAGCCGCGCCTTGCGCGTACGAGGTGTCGTACGCGCTCCGGTGCGCGGGAGGCGCACGCCCCCGCCCTGTGTCCCTCCGCCGCCCTGGGGTGACGGATACGCCTGCGGCGGGTGGTACGGCCCCGCCGCCTGCTGCGGCGCGGGCTGCTCGCCGCCGAACATCTCGAAGGGGGGCTGGCCCCCGCGGGTCTCTGTCACGGTAACCCCCTGGGAGTCCGCGGCGGAGCCACGGGCACCGTTCCCTCCACCAGCAGATCCGGCAGCGGCCGGCCCGGCGCCCGTGGCTCCACTCACGCTTTACTCCTCGTGCTCCCCGGCCGAGGGCGCGGTGCCCTCGACTGCCGCCTCGGCCGTACCACCGCCGGCCTCGGTCATCTCTACGCCCTCTTCAGAGGTCTCGGCGACCTCTTCGGTTCCGTCACCGTCGGCGCCGGTCCCGTCGACTTCCTCGGCCTCCCGACCGGCCTCGGCGTTACGAGCGATACCGACCACGGCATCGCGCTTGCCCAGGTTGATCAGTTGGACACCCATGGTGTCACGGCCCGTCTCCCTGACTTCATTGACTCGCGTGCGAATCACACCACCGCCGAGGGTGATGGCGAGAATCTCGTCGGACTCCTCGACCACCAGGGCGCCCACGAGCGAGCCGCGGTCCTCCACGATCTTGGCGGCCTTGATTCCGAGGCCGCCGCGACCCTGGACGCGGTACTCGTCGACGGCGGTCCGCTTCGCGTATCCGCCGTCGGTAGCGGTGAAGACGAACGTACCGGGCCGGACCACATTCATCGACAGAAGTTCGTCTCCTTCGCGGAAACTCATCCCCTTGACACCCGAAGTGGCACGTCCCATCGGGCGAAGCGCCTCGTCCGTCGCGGTGAACCGGATCGACTGGGCCTTCTTGCTGATGAGCAGCAGATCGTCCTCGGCCGACACCAGTTCGGCGCCGATCAGCTCGTCGGCGACGCCGTCGCTGCCGCCGTCCGTCTCCCGGAGGTTGATCGCGATGACACCACCCGATCGGGGCGAGTCGTAGTCCTTCAGCGGTGTCTTCTTGACCAGGCCGCCCTTGGTGGCGAGAACGAGATACGGCGCGGCCTCGTAGTCGCGGATCGCGAGAATCTCGGCGATCTGCTCGTCCGGCTGGAAGGCGAGGAGATTGGCCACATGCTGCCCCCGGGCGTCCCGGCCCGCGTCCGGCAGCTCGTACGCCTTGGCACGGTAGACCCGGCCCTTGTTGGTGAAGAACAGCAGCCAGTGGTGGGTCGTGGAGACGAAGAAGTGGTCGACGATGTCGTCTTCCTTGAGCTTTGTGCCCCGTACGCCCTTGCCGCCGCGCTTCTGCGACCGGTAGTCGTCCGTCTTCGTCCGCTTCACATAGCCGCCACGCGTGATGGTGACGACGATGTCCTCCTCGGCGATCAGGTCCTCCATGGACATGTCGCCGTCGAAGGGCACCAGCATGGAGCGCCGGTCGTCGCCGAACTTCTCGACGATCACGGCCAGCTCTTCGCTGACGATCTGGCGCTGCTTCTCGGGGGAGGCGAGGATCGCGTTGTACTCGTTGATCTTCGCCTGGAGCTCATCGTGCTCCGCGACGATCTTCTGGCGCTCCAGAGCGGCCAGCCGGCGCAGCTGCATCTCCAGGATGGCGTTCGCCTGGATCTCGTCGATCACCAGCAGGTCCATCAGGCCCGCGCGCGCGATCTCGACGGTGTCGCTGCGCCGGATCAGCGCGATGACCTCGTCGATGGCGTCCAGCGCCTTGAGCAGACCGCGCAGGATGTGGGCCCGCTCCTCCGCCTTGCGGAGCCGGAACTTCGTCCGCCGGACGATGACCTCGATCTGGTGGTGCACCCAGTGGCGGATAAAGGCGTCCAGCGACAGCGTGCGCGGCACCCCGTCGACCAGGGCCAGCATGTTCGCGCCGAAGTTCGTCTGGAGGTCGGTGTGCTTGTACAGATTGTTCAGCACGACCTTGGCGACGGCGTCGCGCTTGAGCACGATGACCAGCCGCTGGCCGGTCCGGGACGACGTCTCGTCGCGTACGTCGGCGATCCCGCCGATCTTGCCGTCCTTCACCAGGTCGGCGATCTTCTGCGCGAGGTTGTCCGGGTTGACCTGGTACGGAAGCTCCGTGACCACCAGGCACTGACGGTTCTGGATCTCCTCGACCTCGACGACCGCGCGCATCGTGATGGAGCCGCGGCCGGTGCGGTACGCCTCCTCGATGCCCTTGCGTCCCACGACCAGGGCACCTGTCGGGAAGTCGGGGCCCTTGATCCGCTCGATCAGCGCGTCGAGCAGTTCCTCGTGGGTGGCCTCCGGGTGCTCCAGGGCCCACTGGGCGCCGGCCGCGACCTCGCGCAGATTGTGCGGCGGAATATTGGTCGCCATGCCGACCGCGATGCCCGCCGAGCCGTTGACCAGCAGATTCGGGAAGCGCGCCGGGAGGACCGTCGGCTCCTGGTTACGGCCGTCGTAGTTGTCCTGGAAGTCGACGGTCTCCTCGTCGATGTCCCGGAGCATCTCCATGGACAGCGGCGCCATCTTGCACTCGGTGTAGCGCATGGCGGCGGCCGGGTCATTGCCCGGGGAACCGAAGTTCCCGTTGGAGTCGACCAGCGGCATCCGCATCGACCAGGGCTGGGCGAGGCGCACCAGGGCGTCGTAGATCGAGGTGTCGCCGTGTGGGTGGTAGGTACCCATGACGTCGCCGACGACACGGGCGCACTTGTAGAAGCCCTTCTCGGGGCGGTAGCCGCCGTCGTACATCGCGTAGAGCACGCGCCGGTGGACGGGCTTGAGACCGTCCCGTACATCGGGCAGCGCGCGCGACACGATGACGGACATCGCGTAGTCGAGATAGGAGCGCTGCATCTCCGTTTCGAGCCCCACGGGCTCGATCCGCAGCACGGGCGCTTCTTCGGTCGTGGCAGGGGTGGGTGTCTCGTCGGCCATTGCTGGTCTTCGTTCCTTTCGTACGGTCAGCTGAGACCGACTCAGATGTCGAGGAAGCGGACGTCCTTGGCGTTGCGCTGGATGAACGAGCGCCTGGCTTCGACGTCCTCACCCATCAGCACCGAGAACAGGTCGTCCGCCTGCGCGGCGTCGTCCAGCGTGACCTGGCCGAGCACACGGTGCTCCTGGTCCATGGTGGTGACCCGCAGCTCCTCGGCGTTCATCTCGCCCAGCCCCTTGAAGCGCTGGATCGAGTCCTCCCGGATCCGCTTGCCCTGCTGCTTGCCCAGCTCGACGAGCGCGTCACGCTCACGGTCCGAGTACGCGTACTCGAAGTCGTCCCGGCCCCACTTGATCTTGTACAGCGGCGGGCGCGACAGGAACACATGACCGGCCTCGACCAGCGGCCGCATGAAGCGGAAGAGGAAGGTCAGCAGCAGGGTGTTGATGTGCTGGCCGTCGACATCGGCGTCCGCCATCAGAATGATCTTGTGATAGCGGAGCTTCTCGATGTCGAAGTCCTCGTGGACTCCGGTACCGAAGGCCGAGATCAGTGCCTGGACCTCGGTGTTCTGCAGGATCTTGTCGATCCGTGCCTTCTCGACGTTCAGGATCTTGCCGCGGATCGGCAGGATGGCCTGGTACATCGGGTTACGGCCGGACTTCGCCGAGCCGCCGGCGGAGTCACCCTCGACGATGAAGATCTCGCACTTGGTGGGGTCGTTCGACTGGCAGTCGCTCAGCTTGCCCGGCAGCGACGCTGACTCCAGCAGTCCCTTGCGGCGGGTCAGATCACGGGCCTTGCGGGCGGCGACACGGGCCGTCTGCGCCTGGATCGACTTGCGGACGATGTCCGCGGCCTCATTGGGATTGCGGTCGAACCAGTCGGTCAGGTGCTCGTGCGCGACCTTCTGGACGAAGGTCTTCGCCTCGGTGTTGCCCAGCTTGGTCTTGGTCTGTCCCTCGAACTGCGGCTCGCCCAGCTTGATCGAGATGATCGCCGTCAGACCCTCGCGGATATCCTCGCCCGAGAGATTGTCGTCCTTCTCGCGCAGCAGCTTCTTGTCGCGCGCGTACCGGTTGACGAGGCCCGTGAGCGCGGCGCGGAAGCCCTCCTCATGCGTACCCCCCTCATGCGTGTGGATGGTGTTCGCAAAGGAGTAAACGCCCTCGCTGTACTGAGAGTTCCACTGCATCGCGATCTCGACCGAGAGCATCCGCTCCTTGTCCTCGGCCTCGACGTCGATCACGGTCGGGTGGATCAGCTCACCCTTGCGGGAGTTCAGGTACTTGACGAAGTCGACGATGCCGCCCTCGTAGTAGTACGTGACCGTGCGGACCTGGTCCTCGGCCGGCTCCTCGGCGGTGTCGGCGCCCGCCGTGGCCTTCGCGGACTCCCGCTCGTCGGTCAGCGTCAGGGTCAGGCCCTTGTTGAGAAAGGCCATCTCCTGGAAGCGGCGCGAGAGCGTCTCGAACGAGTACTCGGTCGTCTCGAAGATGTCGCCGTCCGCCCAGAACGTCACCGACGTGCCGCTGTGCTCCGTCGCCTCGTGCTGCGCCAGGGGGGCGGTGGGGACGCCGAGCTTGTAGTCCTGCGTCCAGCGGTGTCCGTCCGTCTTGACCTCGACGGCGACCTTGGTCGAGAGCGCGTTCACGACGGAGACGCCGACCCCGTGCAGACCGCCGGAGACGGCGTAGCCTCCGCCGCCGAACTTGCCGCCGGCGTGCAGCACGGTGAGCACGACCTCGACGGCGGGCTTGTTCTCGGACGGAATGATGCCCACGGGGATGCCACGGCCGTTGTCGACGACCCGGACGCCGCCGTCGGCGAGGATCGTGACGTCGATGGTGTCCGCGTACCCGGCGAGCGCCTCGTCGACGGAGTTGTCGACGACCTCGTACACCAGGTGATGAAGCCCACGCTCACCGGTCGATCCGATGTACATGCCGGGCCGCTTGCGGACCGCGTCCAGCCCCTCGAGGACGGTGATGGCGCTGGCGTCGTACGAGGCGGCGGCCTCGCCGCTGTCGGCGGAGGTGGACGGGTTGTTCTCGTTGGGGTTGCCGGAATCGGCCACGAAGCGCCCTTTCTGGCACAGCACAAGCCGTTCTCCGGGCAAGCGGGAGCGGCTGCGTCGTTCGACATGTTCCGCAAGGTGGCGGGATTGTCCACCAGTCTACCGGTACCGCCGACATGAATGGGGGTTTGGCGGTAGCTGAGTCCGCATGTGCCGCCCTGAACACCGCCTGTCCGACTCCCCATATCCGGGAAGGGGCTCCAGGAGCCCCACACGGGCGTTGAGCGCTTCCGGCCTGTCAACCGTCGGCTACGGTGAGGAAGGCCCCGGGCGAGGGCCGCGCGGGGGTGCCCGCGCCGATGGCGGACGGCTCCGGGCACCCTGCGGCGGCCGGTTCCATCCCTTGCCGCGGCTGGAACCCGCCCCTGACGGACGCCCGGGGCGGCGTGCGTCCCGGCGGTGGTGGGGTGGACCCGTATGCCTCCCGGGCCCGGCCCCGGCGGAACTGGACGGGCGTGTGCCTCAGGGGCCACGAGGCACACGCCGGACCCGGTTCTGTCCGCGTTACGAGGGGCTCCCGACGACCGCGTAGGGGCCGGCGGCGTACGGGACAGCCGGTACCGGGTTCGGCGCGACCGTCCGGCAGCGGCCGGGCAGCCGCCCCAGCGCTCAGGGACGTTCCCGCGGTGGCCCGGTCCGCTACGGCCCGTGCCCGGCCCGCCCGCACACCGGGACCCGGCCCGGCACCGCAACGGGACCTGCCACCGGGCGCCGGGCGGTATTCGTCGTACATACGTCCTGGGGATCCGATGGACGGCGGTGTGTCCCGGCTCCGGGTCACCGGTGGCCGAGGGCCCGTGGCCCGGCGGCCACCCCTCACCGCCCGGCCGCCCCCTCACCACCAGGCCGGAACGCCGCCCGGCCGGGAGTCCGGCCGGCTGCCGGAAGCGGAGCCGCCGCTACCCGTAGGTGTCCCCGGGCCCCGTGCTGCCCGGTGCCCGCAGGGGACCGAAGCCCTTGCGGGGTGCGCTCGGTCCCTGGACCTTGAGGAGGCGGACCGTGCCCTGGCCCAGGTCCTCATTGAGGCGTGCCACCAGCCGGGGGGCCAGCAGCCTCAGCTGGGTGGCCCAGGCCGTGGAGTCGCACTGGACCGTCAGGACCCGCTCGTCCTCGTCGTACCTCTCCGGTACACAGTGATTCGCCAGGCCCTCGCCCACGATCTGCGGCCAGCGGCCCATGACCCCGCCGACCGCGGCCGGCGTCTCCCAGCCGCGCTCGGTGATCAGCCGGTTGATCGCCGCACCCAGCGGGAGCGGATCACGGCCGTCGGCACGGGCTCCGGAACGCAGCCCGCCGCCTCGGCGCGCCTGCCGCTTCTCCTGCGCGGCCGCGCCCCGCGCCCGCGCCTGCTCCTTGGCCGCGCGCAGCGCCACCCGCGCCAGATCGACCCCGGAAGCCTCGGGCACCGCGGGAGGCACAGCTGCCGCCGGAGGAAGGGACGCAGCCGGAGGAAGGGATGGATTCCGGTTCTCGGGCATCGGGAAAGCCTCGCTCATACCCGTGCCACCTCGCCGCCGGCCACGGTGAACCTCGCCCCCACCAGTGCCCCCGGCACATCGTCGTCGACGGCCGCCGTCACCAGGACCTGCTCGCCCGGAGCCACCATGTCCGCCAGCCGTTCCCGGCGCCGGGCGTCCAGCTCGGCGAATACGTCGTCCAGAACGAGGACGGGTTCATTTCCCTCCGCCCTCAGCAGATCGTACGAAGCCAAACGCAGCGCCAGCGCGTACGACCAGGACTCGCCATGGCTGGCGTAGCCCTTCGCGGGCAGCTGCCCCAGCTTGAGCACCAGCTCGTCCCGGTGCGGCCCGACCAGGGTCACGCCCCGCTCGATCTCCTGCTTGCGGGCCTCGCCCAGCGCGGTGAGCAGCCGTTCGTACAGCTCGTCCCGGCCGGGCGGCAGCCCGTGCTCCTCGCCCGCCGCACCGGCGGAGGAACGGTACTCCAGAGCGATCGGCCCGCCGCCCGGCGCCAGTGCCTCGTACGCCTTGTCGGTCAGCGGCTGCAGCACCCCGATCAGCTCGATGCGCTGAGCCAGCAGTTCCGCCCCGGCCCGCGCCAGATGCTGGTCCCACACATCCAGTGTGGAGAGATCCGCGCCCGAGGTCGCCGACGACTTTCCGTGCCGCCGTGCCAGCGCCGCCGACTTCAGCAGCGTGTTGCGCTGCTTGAGGACACGCTCGTAGTCCGAGCGCACGCCCGCCATACGCGGCGCACGCGCCGTGACCAGCTCGTCGAGAAAGCGCCGCCGGTCGCCCGGGTCACCCTTCACCAGCGCCAGGTCCTCGGGCGCGAACAGGACGGTACGGAGGATCCCCAGCACATCCCTCGGCCTGACCTGCGACGATCTGTTGATACGGGCCCGGTTCGCCTTCCCCGGGTTCAGCTCCAGCTCGATGAGCTGGGAGCGCTCGCCCTGGGTGACGGCCGCCCGGATCACCGCCCGGTCGGCTCCGGCCCGTACGAGCGGCGCGTCCGACGAGACCCGGTGGCTGGCGAGCGTCGCCAGATAGCCGACGGCCTCGACCAGATTGGTCTTGCCCTGACCGTTCGGCCCCACGAACGACGTGACGCCCGGATCGAGAGGGACCTCGACCCGGGCGTACGAGCGGAAGTCGGCCAACGACAGATGCGTGACGTGCATGGATCTGGGCCGACCTCCCCCGGCTCGGAGCCGTTACTTCTTGTTCTCCACCGCGTGCCCGCCGAACTGGTTGCGGAGCGCGGCGATCATCTTCATCTGCGGGGAGTCGTCCTGCCGGGAGGCGAACCGGGCGAACAGCGACGCGGTGATCGCGGGCAGCGGTACGGCGTTGTCGATGGCGGCTTCCACAGTCCACCGGCCCTCGCCGCTGTCCTGTGCGTAACCCCGCAGCTTCTCCAGGTGCTCGTCCTCGTCCAGGGCGTTGACCGCCAGGTCGAGCAGCCAGGAACGGATGACCGTGCCTTCCTGCCAGGAGCGGAAGACCTCGCGTACGTCGGTGACGGAGTTGACCTTCTCCAGCAGCTCCCAGCCCTCGGCGTACGCCTGCATCATCGCGTACTCGATGCCGTTGTGGACCATCTTGGCGAAGTGGCCGGCGCCGACCTTGCCCGCGTGCACGGAACCGAAGTCGCCCTCGGGCTTGAGCGCGTCGAAGACCGGCTGCACCTTGGCGACGTTCTCCGCCTCGCCGCCGTACATCAGCGCATAGCCGTTCTCCAGGCCCCAGACACCGCCGGAGACACCGCAGTCGACGAAGCCGATGCCCTTGATGCCCAGCTCGACGGCGTGCTTCTCGTCGTCCGTCCAGCGCGAGTTGCCGCCGTCCACGACGACATCGCCGGGGGAGAGCAGTTCGGCCAGTTCGTCGATGGTGGACTGGGTCGCGGCACCGGCGGGGACCATCACCCACACGACCCGCGGTCCGTGGAGACTGTCCACAAGCTCCTTGAGGCTGTGGACATCGGCCAGGTCAGGGTTGCGGTCGTAGCCGATGACGGTGTGGCCCGCGCGGCGGATGCGCTCGCGCATGTTGCCGCCCATTTTGCCGAGGCCGACGAGGCCGAGCTGCATCTCAGTGTCCTTAAGCTTGTCTGCCGATTCGTACCCGCGTCCGAGCCTACGCCGCGGGACCCGTTACGGCCCGGCGGCCCGCTCCCGCCGAGCGGCCCGCCGGGATCGTGACCACCGGGTCCGGGCGGGCTCAGCCGGAGAGCCGCACGGGCATGATCAGGTACTTGTACGCCTCGTCCGCCTCGGCGTCCACGGCCGGCTTACCGCTCAGCAGGGCCGGCTTGGTGGAGGTGGTGAACGACAGCTGGGCGACCGGGGAGTCGATCGCGCTCAGACCGTCGAGCAGGAACGTGGGGTTGAAGGCGATCGAGATGTCGTCGCCCTCCAGCTGTGCGTCGACGCGCTCCACAGCCTGTGCGTCGTCGCTGGAGCCGGCCTCCAGGATCAGTACGCCCTGCTCGAAGCTGAGCCGGACCGGAGTGTTCCGCTCGGCGACGAGGGCCACGCGCTTGACGGCCTCGACGAACGGCGCGGTCTCGATGACCGCCACCGAGTTGAACTCGGTCGGGAACAGCGTCCGGTACTTCGGCAGATCGCCTTCGAGAAGCCGGGTCGTGGTCCGCCGTCCGGCGCCCTCGAAACCGATGAGCCCCTCCCCGGCGCCTGAGCCGGAGAGCGCCAGTGTGACCGTGTCTCCGCTGGTCAGAGCCTTGGCGGTGTCCAGCAGGGTCTTGGCGGGCACCAGGGCCACGGCGGACGCGTCCGGGTTCTCCGGCTTCCACAGGAACTCACGGACCGCGAAGCGGTACCGGTCGGTGGAGGCCAGGGTGACGGTGTCGCCCTCGATCTCGATGCGCACGCCGGTCAGGACGGGAAGGGTGTCGTCGCGGCCCGCCGCGATGGCGACCTGGGCGGCGGCGGAGGCGAAGATCTCACCGGGCACGGTGCCGGTCGCGGTCGGCATCTGCGGCAGCGCCGGGTACTCCTCCACAGGCAGGGTGTGGAGGGTGAACCGCGAGGAGCCGCAGACCACGGTCGCCCGTACACCGTCTGTGGAAATCTCCACCGGCCGGTTGGGCAGAGCGCGGCAGATGTCGGCGAGCAGACGGCCGGAGACGAGCACGGTGCCGTCCTCGTCGACGTCCGCCTCCACCGAGACCTTCGCGGAGACCTCGTAGTCGAAGCTGGAGAAGCTGAGGGCGCCGTCCTCGGCCTTCAGCAGCAGACCGGCGAGCACGGGCGCCGGGGGACGTGCTGGAAGGCTCCTGGCCACCCAGGCCACCGCCTCCGCGAGTACATCGCGCTCCACCCGGATCTTCACCGGAACCGCCTCCTGCTGTCGCTGGCTCGCCCTGCTGGCCTGTGTCGTCGGCTGTGTCGCCGGGGACCAGTCTGACGTACGGCACCGACAGTAGGTGCGGCTCGGGGTCAAGTCGTGACAACCGGCGTGGCGGGCTCCGGGAGCGAGTTGTGCACAGGGCCCCCTTCGAAACCAATTCCCCGGTAACTCTGAGTGGGAGTAGT
Source organism: Streptomyces sp. NPDC051018 (assembly GCF_044456085.1). Taxonomy (NCBI): domain Bacteria; kingdom Bacillati; phylum Actinomycetota; class Actinomycetes; order Kitasatosporales; family Streptomycetaceae; genus Streptomyces; species Streptomyces sp. NPDC051018. Next base: position 195,541 of record NZ_JBITFN010000006.1, on the reverse strand, counting down.
AGTAGGGCCTGTGGAAACCGTGGATAACGTCGTCCACGCAGGTCAGACCCACTTTTTTGTCCACCGTGCCTGTGGGCGGAACCGGTGGACAACCGGGTGCTTCTGTGGACACCGGAAAGTTCTGCACAACCGATGCACAGCCGAGGGGCAGTTCTCCCCAGGCCTGTCCCCAGCTTTACCCAGGTTCCCCACAGGCCAATCCGCCTCGTTGGTGTGACCGCTTTCACTCGACCCGGTGAGAGCCGGTGTTTTGTTGCCGAACAGTGGACAGCGGTGTGGAGAAGCTGTGGGAAACCGGGCTCTGCCTGTGGGGCACCGGTGGACAACGCAGGTCAGGGCCTGTGGACGAGTTCTGTGTCCACAGCCTGTGGATGACGGTTGGCCACAAATCCCCAACCGGTTGACCTGCTGTGATCATGTACGGGCGGCCCGGCCTGTGGATGGGATCTGGACAACTTTGCAGTCCCCAGGCTGTGGACGGAAGATTCTCCCCGGATCTGTGGAGAACCACCTCACCCGGGCCCGTAATCGAACACCGCCTCCCGGGCCGGGCTCCGGGCCGGGCGTCCACAGGACGTGGAAACGCCCCGGGGCACGGGGCTTCCGGGGCGTTCGGAGGGGTGCGCGGGACCCATGGAGGGCCGGGGGCAGAGCGGAGGACGGCGCGGTCGGAGCCCGGCGGATGGGACGGGACGGGACGGGCCGGGGCGCGGGCGTGGTGGGGAGAGGACGCGGGTCGGGGTGCGGCGGATCCCGGCGAGGGGCGGGCGGGATACGGCGGATCCCGGAGAGAACGGGTACAGAGAGATACGACAGATCCCCGGGTGCGCGGGCGTAAGGCCCCGCTAGCCGTTCTTGATGCGGTTGGTGAGCTCGGTGACCTGGTTGTAGATCGAGCGCCGCTCGGCCATCAGCGCACGGATCTTCCGGTCGGCGTGCATCACGGTCGTGTGGTCGCGCCCGCCGAACTGCGCACCGATCTTCGGCAGTGAGAGATCCGTCAGCTCCCGGCACAGATACATGGCGATCTGCCGGGCCGTGACGAGCACCCGGCTGCGCGAGGAGCCGCACAGGTCCTCGACCGTCAGCCCGAAGTAGTCCGCGGTCGCCGCCATGATCGCGCCCGCGGTGATCTCGGGGGCCGAGTCCTCGCCGCCGGGGATCAGGTCCTTCAGCACGATCTCGGTGAGCCCGAGATCCACCGGCTGCCGGTTGAGCGAGGCGAACGCCGTCACCCGGATCAGCGCGCCCTCCAGCTCACGGATGTTGCGCGAGATCCGCGAGGCGATGAACTCCAGCACCTCCGGCGGAGCGTTCAGCTGCTCCTGGACCGCCTTCTTGCGGAGGATCGCGATCCGGGTCTCCAGCTCGGGCGGCTGGACATCCGTGGTCAGCCCCCACTCGAACCGGTTGCGCAGCCGGTCCTCCAGCGTCATCAGCTGCTTGGGCGGCCGGTCGGAGGAGAGCACGATCTGCTTGTTGGCGTTGTGCAGCGTATTGAAGGTGTGGAAGAACTCCTCCTGCGTCGACTCCTTGCTCGCCAGGAACTGGATGTCGTCGACCAGCAGGATGTCCACATCGCGGTAGCGCTTGCGGAAGGTGTCGCCCTTGCCGTCCCGGATCGAGTTGATGAACTCGTTGGTGAACTCCTCGGAGCTGACGTACCGCACCCGGGTCCCCGGATACAGGCTGCGCGCGTAGTGCCCGATCGCGTGCAGCAGATGCGTCTTCCCGAGCCCGGACTCCCCGTAGATGAAGAGCGGGTTGTACGCCTTGGCCGGCGCCTCGGCGACCGCCACCGCGGCCGCGTGCGCGAAGCGGTTGGAGGCGCCGATGACGAAGGTGTCGAAGAGGTACTTGGGGTTGAGCCGGGCATGCGGCTCCCCGGGGCCCGGCGCGGGCGAGGGCTGGGCGCCCAGCGGCCCCGGCGCACCCGTGGGGCCACCGCGGTGCGGCGGCTGGGAGTCGGGTCGCTCGTGCCGCTCCGGCCGCTGGGGCTCATAGCCCTGGTGGTCGGGCGGCTGCGGCGAGCGGTAGTCGCGCTGGGGCTGGTGCGGCCGGGTGGTCGCGTACGGATCACGGTCCTGGAAGCCGCCGAGCCTCGGCTGCTGCCAGGACAGGTCCTCCTGGGTGCGCGGCCAGGCGCCCGGCTCGGGCCGCTGCTGCTGATACTCCGGGTACGCGGGACGGATCTCCGGCAGCCCGTCGTCGGCCGGCCGGTGCCCGTATCCGCTGTAGGGGGCGCTCTGCTGGTAGTGGTCCGCCCCCGGCTCGTCGTGTCCTCCGTGCCCCTGATGTCCTTGGTGGCCCTGATAGCGGGGAGGCCCCGGCTGCGGGGACGGCGGCTGCTGAGGGGCCGGGGGCTCTCCGGCCGAGTCGTCGACCGTGATCGCGATGCGGATCAGCCGTCCGCATTCCCGGCTGAGGGTTTCGCTGATCAGCGGGGCGAGCCGGCCTTCGAGGACGCGCTTTCCGTATTCATTGGGGACGGCCAGCAGCGCGGTGTCCGACACCAGCGCGAGCGGCTGGCAGCGCTCGACCCACTGTTTGTCCTTGGACTCGATTCCTTGCTGGCCGTCGGCGAGGAGCTGTTTCAGCACTCGTGGCCACACTGCGGCAAGATCGGCAGGTACGTCAGCCACAAGGCACGCTCTCTCGCAGGTCCCACGAATGTGTGGTTCTCGGGACGGTATGGGAAGGACAGTCAAGGACAGAAAGGAAAAGATTCGGAGTTCAGCCACGGTAGTCAGGGCGACCCGCACGGTTCAAGTTGTTGTCCACAGCCTGTGCACAGTGGCCGGTGCGAGGGGCTTGGTTTGACCGGATGGCGTAGCCGCGCGTACCGTAACCAGGTCGAGTTGTCGATGGCTGCTGCCGCCTGCCTCCGATGGGCAAAGATCACGATCCGTGATCGTGAAGCGGTGCACTCGGGCGAAACGCGAGCTACTCGTGGGCGCACGGTGACAGCCAGGCGATGTCCCGCCACCTACGAATCACTTTCTGGAGCCCCCGAGTGAGCAAGCGCACCTTCCAGCCGAACAACCGTCGTCGTGCGAAGACCCACGGTTTCCGTCTGCGCATGCGTACCCGCGCCGGCCGCGCGATTCTCGCGACGCGCCGGAGCAAGGGTCGCGCTCGCCTGTCCGCCTGATCGCGTACAGGTCATGACGTGCTGCCTACCGAGAATCGGCTGAGGCGGCGCGAGGACTTCGCGACCGCGGTACGACGAGGGCGCCGGGCAGGCCGTCCGACCCTCGTCGTCCATCTGCACAGCGGTTCACCGGACCCGCACGCGCCTGGGGAGAGCGCTCCCCCGACGTGTGCGGGTTTCGTCGTGAGCAAAGCCGTGGGTGGTGCGGTCGTACGCAACCAGGTCAAGCGCAGACTGCGGCACCTCATACGCGATCGGCTCCCCGAGCTGCCCCCCGGTAGCCTGGTTGTCGTACGGGCGCTGCCCGGCGCGGGCGACGCCGACCAAGCACAGCTGGCCCGAGACCTGGACGCCGCCCTCCAGCGGCTTCTGGGAGGGGGCGCGCGATGAAGTACCCGCTGCTGGCTCTGATCAAGCTGTATCAGTGGACGATCAGCCCTCTGCTGGGGCCCGTCTGCCGGTACTACCCGTCGTGTTCCCACTACGGATACACGGCCATCGACCGGCACGGTGCGGTGAAAGGCACAGTGCTCACCGCCTGGCGGATTCTGCGGTGCAACCCGTGGTCCCCGGGCGGAGTGGACCATGTGCCGCCCCGCAAGCGTCCGCGGTGGCACGAGATGCTGCGTGACGCCGTGCGTGGCAAGAAGGGCGGGCACTGCGCAGATGTGCCTTCCCGGGGGCCGGCCTCCGAGCCCCCGAGTCCGGCCGCAGAGACCTCGCCCAATGCTCAAGGAGCCTGATTAGTGGACACGATTGCCAGTCTCTTCAGTTTTATCACCACGCCTGTTTCATGGATCATCGTCCAGTTCCACAAGCTCTACGGGGCGATGTTCGGCCCTGACACGGGCTGGGCCTGGGGACTGTCCATCGTGTCGCTGGTGGTTCTCATCCGTATCTGTCTGATTCCGCTTTTTGTGAAGCAGATCAAGTCGATGCGGAACATGCAGGCGCTCCAGCCGAAGATGAAGGCGATCCAGGAGCGCTACAAGAGCGACAAGCAGCGTCAGTCCGAAGAGATGATGAAGCTGTACAAGGAGACGGGCACCAATCCGCTCTCCTCGTGCCTTCCGATTCTGGCGCAGTCGCCGTTCTTCTTCGCGCTGTACTACGTGCTCTCCAACATCGCCTCGGGCAACACGGTCGGTGTGATCAACGAGCAGCTGCTCGCCAGCGCCCGGCAGGCCCATATCTTCGGTGCGCCGCTCGCGTCGAAGTTCACGGACAGCGCGAGCAAGGTCTCCGCCCTCGACGCCTCGCTGACCGATGTGCGCATCGTCACCGCCATCATGATCATTCTGATGTCGGCGTCGCAGTTCTACACCCAGCGCCAGCTGATGCAGAAGAACGTCGACCTGACGGTGAAGACGCCGTACATGCAGCAGCAGAAGATGCTGATGTACATCTTCCCGGTCATCTTCGCCGTGATGGGCATCAACTTCCCCGTCGGTGTCCTCGTCTACTGGCTGACCACCAACCTGTGGACCATGGGCCAGCAGATGTATGTGATCAACCAGAACCCGACCCCCGGCAGCAAGGCCCAGGACCAGTACCTGAACCGGCTGCTGAAGAGCGCCACCGCCCACGGTGAGGTCCGCTCGCGGCGGAAGCGCAAGATCGTCCAGACCATCGTCGCCAAGGGCCCGGACCGCAACGACAACGAGCGCCGTTTCATCACCGGACTGTCGAAGGCCGGATACGCCGCCCAGGCGGACGGCACCGTGGCCAAGGCCGACACGGCGGTCCTGGAGGCCGAGGGCGGCGCCCCGCAGCGGCGCCAGCAGCCCAAGCGGCAGACCAAGGCGAAGCGGCAGTCCGGCACCACCCACCAGGGCGGGACCAAGGCGGGCGGCTCGGAGGGGTCCGAGACCAAGCCGTCCCTTGAGAAGAACGCCCCTGAGGACGCCAAGCCCAAGCAGGCCGGGAGGGCGTCCTCGGGATCCGCGCGACAGCAGCCCAAGTCCGGACAGCGCAAGGGCCAGCAGCGCCCCAAGCACCCGTCGTCCAAGAAGTAAGCAAGAAGGAGTCCATCCGTGACGGAAGGCACCATCCCCGCTGCCGCCGAGGGAAGCGACACCCTGACCCGCCTTGAGCAGGAGGGGGAGATCGCCGCCGACTACCTTGAGGGTCTGCTCGACATCGCCGATCTCGACGGCGACATCGACATGGACGTCGAGGCCGACCGGGCCGCGGTTTCGATCATCAGCGACGCGAACAGCCGGGATCTCCAGAAGCTCGTCGGGCGTGATGGTGAGGTCCTGGAGGCTCTGCAGGAGCTGACCCGGCTGGCCGTCCACCGGGAGACCGGTGACCGCAGCCGGCTGATGCTGGATATCGCGGGATTCCGGGCCCGCAAGCGCACCGAGCTCGCCGAACTGGGAGCCAAGGCCGCCGACGAGGTGAAGAACAGCGGCGAGCCCGTGAAGCTCAAGCCGATGACGCCCTTCGAGCGCAAGGTCGTGCACGACGCGGTCGCCGCGGCCGGGCTGCGCAGTGAGTCCGAGGGCGAGGAGCCGCAGCGCTTCGTCGTCGTGCTCCCCGCCTGACCCTCATCGTTTTCTCGGCCCCGTCTGTTTCGCAGGCGGGGCCGATCTTTGTCAGCCTGATAGTCAGCCACCACAGTCCGCAGTGCGACAGCGGTACGGAAGGACGGTCCCCGTGACGGAGGCAGCGGAGCTTCCCCAGGCTCCCGAAGCGGCGCAGAGGGTTTTCGGAGAGTTCTTTCCCGAGGCCGTGCGGTATGGGGAGCTGCTCGCCGATGCGGGAGTCAAGCGCGGGCTGATCGGTCCTCGCGAGGTGCCGCGCCTGTGGGAACGCCATCTGCTGAACTGCGCCGTGCTCTCGGAAGTGGTGCCCGAGGGGGTCACGGTCTGCGATGTGGGCTCGGGCGCCGGTCTCCCTGGTATCCCGCTGGCGCTCGTACGCCCGGATCTGAGAATCACGCTTCTGGAACCTCTGCTGCGGCGGACGAACTTTCTCCAGGAGGTCGTCGAGCTTCTCGGCCTGGACCATGTGACCGTCGTCCGGGGCCGCGCCGAGGAGGTCCTCGGCACCCTGCCTCCCGTCCATGTGGTGACGGCGCGTGCCGTGGCTCCGCTGGACCGGCTGGCGGGCTGGGGTGTGCCGCTGCTGCGGCCGTACGGGGAGATGCTGGCGCTCAAAGGCGATACCGCCGAGGAGGAGCTCCGGGGTGCCCGGGCGGCCCTGAGCAAGCTCGGTGTGGTGGGGACCTCGGTCCTGCATGTCGGTGAGGGGCTGGTCGATCCGCTCTCCACAGTGGTACGGGTCGAGGTGGGGGAGAGTCCTGGCGGCGTGCGCTTCGCGGCGAAGCGCGCCAAAGCCGCCCGCACGAGCCGCACCCGCCGGCGTCGCTGACCCGGGGCTGTCGCTCAGGTGCCCGCGGTTGTGCTTGAGCCGGTTTGTGGCTGACGGGTGTGCGCTGACAACGGGGCGCGTTCCCGAGGGCGGTAGCGCAGGACGGGTAACACAGAGTCAGTCGGTCCCGAGTTCCATGGAGATGGCCCGGAACCTCGGGAAGTGGTCTTGGGAAGAAGCTCCCCGCGAGATTCGATACGTACGCATTTCGGAGTGTCGTCCGGATCTCGTTCTGGTGCCCAGGCATCGTGTTTCACGTGAAACGTCGCTCACTGCTGCAAGGGATCATCAGCCGCGGGCGTGCTGCCGCCCCGATTCGGACCCGGAAGCCCCTCCCAGGGGTGACGAAGTTGTTCAGGGAGATGGATTCGTCCACAGAAGCACGGGCCTCGCTGGTTCATGACCCCGAAAGCATGGCAGGCTCTGTTCATCGCGAGCCTGAAGTCGAGGAGAGTGAATCCTTGCGGTCCGACGCCAACATCGCGGGACCGATGACCGATCCGGTCCCCGGTCCCCGTACCGAATCGGCGGGAGAGGATGTTTCACGTGAAACACCGCCCCCGATGGACGACACCCCCATTGGTCGAGCTGCCCAGCTCGCCGTGGAGGCGCTGGGGCGTGCCGGTGAGGGTCTTCCCCGACCTGAACAGACACGCGTCATGGTCATCGCCAACCAGAAGGGCGGTGTAGGGAAGACCACCACCACGGTCAACCTTGCTGCTTCCCTCGCGCTGCATGGCGCGCGGGTACTGGTTGTGGATCTGGATCCACAGGGCAATGCTTCCACGGCACTGGGAATCGACCACCACGCCGAAGTCCCCTCGATCTATGACGTCCTGGTGGAGAGCAAGCCGCTCTCCGAAGTGGTCCAGCCGGTCCCGGACGTCGAAGGACTCTTCTGCGCCCCCGCCACCATCGATCTCGCCGGTGCGGAGATCGAGTTGGTGTCGCTGGTGGCGCGGGAGAGCAGACTTCAGCGGGCGATCCAGGCATATGAGCAGCCCCTGGACTACATCCTGATCGACTGTCCGCCCTCGCTCGGTCTGCTGACCGTCAACGCGCTTGTCGCCGGCGCGGAGGTGCTCATCCCCATTCAGTGTGAGTACTACGCGCTGGAGGGCCTGGGCCAGTTGCTGAGGAATGTGGACCTGGTGAGGGGGCATCTCAACCCGACGCTGCATGTGTCCACGATCCTTCTCACCATGTACGACGGCCGTACCCGGCTTGCTTCCCAGGTCGCCGACGAGGTCCGCAGCCACTTCGGGGAAGAGGTCCTGCGGACGAGTATTCCCCGGTCGGTACGCATCTCGGAGGCTCCGAGCTATGGGCAGACGGTATTGACCTACGACCCCGGTTCCAGTGGGTCCCTGTCGTACCTTGAGGCGGCTCGCGAGATCGCGATGCGCGGGGTCGGCGTCCGCTATGACCCGCAGCACGCCCATCTGGGCGCCCAGAACAACCAGCAGAACATCTCGGAGGGGATCCAGTGAGTGAGCGACGTAGAGGGTTGGGGCGGGGACTCGGTGCCCTGATCCCTGCCGCTCCCCAGGAGAAGCAGGCACCGCCCAGCGGCGCCCCCGGCTCTTCGGGGGTGTTCCCGGTACTGACGGCGGAGCGGGGTGTTGCGGCCGCCAAGGTGGCCACCTTGCCCTCGGCGGCCACGGCCCCCGATATGGCGATGTCCTCGCCGGAGCCGGGGGGCGCACCGCAGCTGGTGGAGCCCTCCGGAGCACATTTCGCCGAAGTGCCGGTGGATGCGATCAAGCCGAACCCACGGCAGCCTCGTGAGGTCTTCGACGAGGACGCGCTGGCCGAGCTGGTCACCTCCATCAAGGAGGTCGGGCTCCTCCAGCCGGTCGTCGTCCGGCAGTCGGGGCCCGAGGGGTATGAGCTCATCATGGGTGAGCGCCGCTGGAGGGCCTGCCGTGAAGCAGGGCTGGAGCGGATTCCCGCGATCGTCCGGCACACGGAGGACGAGAAGCTCCTGCTGGACGCGCTGCTGGAGAACCTCCACCGCGCTCAGCTGAACCCGCTGGAAGAGGCCGCCGCCTACGACCAGTTGCTCCGGGACTTCAACTGCACACATGACCAGCTGGCCGACCGTATCGGACGCTCACGCCCCCAGGTCTCCAATACGCTGCGGTTGCTCCGGCTGTCTCCTTCCGTTCAGCGGAGGGTGGCGGCCGGTGTGCTCTCCGCGGGCCATGCCCGGGCACTGCTCTCGGTGGAGGACCCCGAGGAACAGAACCGCCTTGCGCACAGGATCGTCGCCGAGGGGCTCTCGGTGCGTGCGGTCGAGGAGATCGTCACACTGCTCAACTCCAGCCAGACGAGCACAGCCAAGCCGAAGGGTCCCCGGGCCGGTGCCCGGCTCTCGCCCGCACTCTCCGACCTGGCCACCCGTCTTTCGGACCGCTTTGAGACACGGGTGAAGGTCGACCTCGGGCAGAAGAAGGGCAAGATCGTCGTCGAGTTCGCCTCGATAGAGGATCTGGAGCGCATCCTCGGCACACTCGCGCCGGGCGAGGGCCGAGTCCTGGAGCATGGGCTCACCGACGATGCCCAGCAGGACGACGAAGGCTGAAGACCCTTTCGCCAGTCCACAGGGCGGGCCGTGTCTTGGTGACTCACCGGGACACGGCCCGCCCTGTGTGCTGTGGCGGTACCCGCGTCAACAGCGGGTCGATACGATGCGATCTGGTATGGGCGCATCCACCGTGATCACCTCGGAGGAAGGCGAGAGCCATGCGAACGGTCAGCCGCAGTCGGCTGGTGACAGCGGGACTGGGCCTGGGGGCACTGTCCGGCTTCATCAGCAGTCTGCTCCATGAGCGGAGCGTCCTGGCAGCCGCTCGTAGTGCGGCCGGGAAAGGAAGCGAGGAACAGCCTTCATGGGGCGTCGGCTTGCACCCCTCACGCTGGACAACCTTTCGGACCTTCCCCAGCGCTGCCGTGCGTGTGTCTTCTGGGAACTTGATCCGGTCAGCGGGGAAGCGGCGGTAAAGGCCGCAAGGCCGGAGCTGGAGAAGGAGGCATGGATCTCCGCGGTACTGCTGGAGTGGGGTTCATGCGGCCGGATCGTCTATGTCGATGATGTACCGGTCGGCTTCGTCCTCTACGCGCCTCCGGCGTATGTGCCACGCTCGCTGGCGTTCCCGACCAGCCCTGTCTCGGCGGATGCGGTGCAGCTGATGACCGCCTGGATCGACCCGGAGTATCAGGGGCAAGGGCTCGGCAGAGTCATGGTGCAGACCGTGGCGAAGGATGTACTGCGTCGAGGCTTCCGCGCCATCGAGGCCTTTGGCGACGCACGCTGGAAGGCGCCCGCCTGTGTGTTGCCAGCCGAACATCTGACGGCCGTCGGCTTCAAAACCGTGCGTCCGCACCCGACCCATCCACGGCTGCGACTGGAACTGCGGACCACGCTCTCCTGGAAGGAAGATGTGGAGCTGGCCCTGGACCGGCTTCTGGGGGCTGTGCAGAAGGAGCCGGTTCTCCGTCCGCTCTGACCCTCTCGACAAGGAAGTGGGCTCATCCCCCGGGGAATGAGCCCACATCCATGTTTCACGTGAAACAGCGCTGTTCTACTCGCCGATGAAGTTCTCCAGGTCGCGCACGATGGCGGCCTTGGGCTTGGCTCCGACGATGGTCTTGGCGACCTCGCCGTTCTGGTAGACGTTCAGCGTGGGGATCGACATGACGCCGTACTTGGCTGCGGTGGCGGGGTTCTCGTCGATGTTGAGCTTGACGACCTCGATCTTGTCACCGTGCTCGGCCGCGATGGCTTCCAGGGACGGCGCGATCTGACGGCACGGTCCGCACCAGGCGGCCCAGAAGTCCACCAGTACGGGCTTGTCGCTCTTGAGGACCGCCTCCTCGAAGGTGTCGTCGGTAACGTTCTTCAGCGCGCCGGCCACGGCGGCCTCCTTTTCATCGTGGGTGAAGGGTCGGTGCGGAATCAGACCGCAGGGGCCGGCTCCGCCGGCTGGACCGCGTTCTCGCCGTCCTGGAGGGCGGCGAGGTGGCGCTCGGCATCGAGAGCAGCCGAGCAGCCGGTGCCGGCGGCCGTGATGGCCTGGCGGTAGGTATGATCGACGACATCACCTGCGGCAAAGACCCCGACGAGGTTCGTACGGGTGGAGGGAGCCGCCACCTGGAGGTAGCCCTCGTCGTCCAGATCGAGTTGGCCCTTGAACAACTCGGTCCGGGGGTCGTGACCAACGGCGATGAACAGACCCGTGACCGCGAGGTGAGAGGTCTCACCGGTCTTGGTGTTGCGCAGGGTCAGTCCGGAGAGCTTCTGCTCACCGTGGATCTCGGCGACCTCGCTGTCCCAGGCGAAGGAGATCTTCGGATCGGCGAAGGCGCGATCCTGCATGGCCTTGGAGGCACGCAGGGTGTCACGACGGTGGATGATCGTCACCGAGCGCGCGAACCGGGAGAGGAAGGTCGCTTCCTCCATCGCCGTATCGCCGCCACCGACCACGGCGATGTCCTGGTCCTTGAAGAAGAAGCCGTCACAGGTCGCGCACCAGGACACCCCGCGCCCGGACAGGGCGTCCTCGTTCGGCAGGCCCAGCTTGCGATGCTGGGAGCCGGTGGTCACGATCACGGTCTTGGCCCGGTGCACCGTGCCCGCTGTGTCCGTGACGGTCTTGATGTCACCGCTCAGATCGACGGCCACGACATCGTCCGGGACCAGCTCCGCGCCGAAGCGCTCCGCCTGCGCCCGCATATTGTCCATCAGGTCCGGGCCCATGATCCCGTCCCGGAAGCCGGGGAAGTTCTCCACATCGGTGGTGTTCATGAGCGCGCCACCTGCGGTCACAGCACCCTCGAACACCAGCGGCTTCAGGGCAGCACGTGCCGTGTACAGCGCCGCCGTGTAGCCGGCCGGCCCGGAACCGATGATGATCACGTTACGGACGTCGCTCACGGGTTTCTTCCTCGTCTCTGCAGACTGTCTGCTGACTGCCGGGCCGGTCAATGACTCTCACCCCACCCAACGGATCCTAAGGGGCTCGCATTCCCGAGCCCGCCGCGCAGCGCGGTCGGATATGTCAGCCGAGAGGGAAGGAGTCGGTCAGCAGGACCTTCCCGGGGGACGAGGGCGTTTCGCTTACGCAGGCGGCATCGATGACAAAGGCATGGACGCGCTGGAGATCCGTGAGGTCGGGGAGGACGAGGAGATAGGCGTCGATGCCCTGGTACACGCCCTGCTCCACCGCGATCGGTGCGTCGGTTCGTTCCGTGCCCAGTTGTACACAGGCAGGTACTGAAGGCGACCTTGCGACTCTTGGCTCCGCAGACGCGATGGAGGGTGTCCTCTCCTGGGGGGTCCTTCCCCTGTTGCTCTTGGTCTCCCCCTGGGGTGGCGTGGTGGAGACGAGCGCCTTGACCCGGCTCCTGAGGGTGGACGCGGAGTAGTGGCCCTCGTCCCCTGCTGAGGACGTCGTGGCGACGTCCTGGGCAGACGTCCGGTTGTCTCCGCCGGACTGGGACTGAACCACCAGCACGCTCAATCCGACCGCCGCCACCCCGAAGATCGCCCCCAGCACAGTGGTGCGACGGCGGCGTCCGCGGTGACCGCGACCCGGTCCCGTCGTACCACGGGCATGTCCAGCGGGGCGGTCGCCAGGCTTGGTCTCGCTCTGCTGAGCAGTGGGCGATGTTTCACGTGAAACATGAGCGCTGGGGTCGGGCGCGGCGGAGTCCAGGGGAGCCTCGGTGGCCAAGGCCGCATCGATACGGCTCACGACATCCTCGGGCATCTCCGGGACACCTGGGAGGGCGCCGAGAAGTCCACGGATCTCTTCGAGGGAGGCACGGACATCGGCGCACGGCTCACAGCCGTCCAGATGCTGCCCCACCTCGGCACTCTGGGCGGGGGAGAGAAGCCCTTCCGTGAGGTCGGAGATCTCCGAGACGTCCGGGTGCCGAGTCATGTCGGCCGTGGGTGTCACGTGCGTCCACCTCCGCCCTTCGCAGCAGCAGGATCATGCGGCCCTGCGTCCTCGTGCCTCGACCCCGGTGGGACGGATGTCCCCGGCGTCCGGTTCCTTCCTGTGCCAAGTCCGCCGTCTTCCCCGGCGTCACCGCGCAGATGGGTGAGCAGGGGCAGCAGCCGGGCTCTCCCCCGGGCACAACGGCTCTTGACCGTCCCGGTCGGCACATCGAGCACACTGGCGGCCTCGGCGACCGAGTAGCCCTGCATATCCACCAGGACCAGAGCCGCCCGCTGATCGACGGGGAGCTTGGCCAGTGCTGCCAGTAGTTCCCGGTGCAGATCCCGGCGCTCGGCCGGGGCCTCGGCGGACTCATGGGGTTCGAGGAGCTGCTCCAGACGCTCGGTGTCGTCCACGGGTGATGTCTTGCGCGATGCGGCCTTGCGGGCGCGATCAAGGCAGGCGTTCACCGTGATGCGGTGGAGCCAGGTGGTCACGGCGGACTGGCCACGGAAGGTGTGGGCGGCCCGGAAAGCGGATACCAGAGCATCCTGGACCGCATCGGCGGCCTCTTCGCGGTCCCCCAGGGTGCGCAGTGCGACGGCCCAGAGCCGGTCACGGTGCCGGCGTACGAGTTCTCCGAAGGCATCGGGTTCGCCCGCCACATGGCGGGCCAGAAGTTCCGCGTCACTGGGTGTGTTGGACGCCCCCGTCGTCACGGCCTCCACCCTCTGTTCTGTCCCACCCCGCCCGTGCCCTGCGTTGCCTGCCGCCGGATCCGTCCCGCCGACGGCTCAGTGCGGGGCTTCCGAGCGAATCCTGTCGTCGGTCGATTCGGCTGCGGCTCGGTCTGTCTATCACGATTCATGCCGGCGGGGGCATAGGGATGAAGAATCCCGTGACCGGGGGGCCGTTGACGGGGGGATCGCCGTCCAGGGGCCGCGGAAGGCCGGTGGGGAGCGCCCCACCGGCGCCTTCTCAGCGGCCGAGGAGCTGAATCTCCGAGATACCGCCCCGATAGGTTTTCGAAGAGGATCCCTCCGGCGGCAGTTCGGCGATCCGGATCAGTACGTACCTGGTCCGGGTGGGTTCGTCGAGGGTGGTCTCCAACGTCTCCCCCACGGTCTTGAGGCCGGTGAGGCGCTGGGAGAAGTCCGAGAGCGACGTCGGTTCGGTGGCGTCCTCGCCGGCGGCGAGGACCTCGGCCTTCTGACCGCCGCGGTACATGTCGATCTTCAAGCCGGAAATATCGCGCACTTTGCCGAGATCCACGATGATCCCGCTGCCCTGCTTGCGGTTGTCCAGGTTGCCGAAGTTCGGGTAGCCCCGGTACTGCGGGGTGACCCAGGACGTGTGCGATGCGCCGTCGACGGCGTTCGGCACCTCGTCCTCCTGTATCCCCGAGCCGCTGGGGGCGAACTCCGTCGCGTGCTTGATCGACAGCGGCTTGTCCGGCGCCTTCACCTTCTCGTCGTCGTCACGCTCCTTGGGCGTGGTCTGCGTCGGTGTCGAGTCGTTGTCCCTGGACAGCAGTTTGTCGGCGATCTGCCAGCTGCCCAGGCCCAGCGCGGCGATCAGCAGGGCCGCGACTCCCCATTTGAGGACCTTGCCCGTGCGGCTTTCGAGAGGCGCCAGGGGGACGGCCATCGTCTGGCCGGCGACGGGTCCGGTCCGGGTGGCGGGTCGGCCGTAGGTCCCCTGCTGATAGGTGGTCCGCTGGTACTCCGGCGGGTTGGTGAAGGTGGGCTCCGGACGGCGGATGCGGGGCATCGCCCCGACGGCCTTGGCCAGCTCGTCCGGGGTGGTGCAGGGAGGCTCCTGCCGGGAGGCGGTGGCGCCGTCGTTGACCAGCGCGCGCATGGCCAGCTCGGAGAGTCCTCGGTGGACCCCCGCCCGCACCTGGTCGGGAGGGAGGAGCCCGACGCCCTTCGGCAGCCCGGAGAGACCGTATGCGTCGTTCTCGTACGGCCAGCGCTGAGTGAGGGCGGCGTACAGCAGGGCGCCGATCGCCTCGGTGTCGGTGCGCTGCGGCCGGTCGGCGGTGATCCCGCGCAGTGCGGCGTTCACGGCGAGTCCGCGGATGCGGTACTGCCCGCTGGAGGTCCGCAGCACGGCGCTCGGGGTGAGCTTCAGATGCGCGAGCCCCTCGCGGTGGGCAGCGGTCATGGCCTGGGAGAGCTGGTCCACGAGCTGGTAGGCCTCATGGGGTTCCATGGGGGCCACGGCGAGCAGCGCGGTCAGCTCGGTGGCGTCCGGGAGCCACTCGTGGACCACATAGACGAGGTCGTTCTCCTCGACGGCGTCCAGGACCATGACGAAGCGGGGGTCGCCGAGGAGCGCCGCGGAGCGGGCCGCCGCCAGCACCGAACGGGCCCGGGGGTGGTCGGCCGGCAGCAGATGCACCCCGACGGCGCGGCGCAGCTTCTCGTCGACGGCCCGCCAACTGCTGAAACCGTCCAGACGGGTGATGCACTCTTCGAGGCGGTAGCGTTTGGCGAGCTTATGGCCGCTGTGCAGTTCGGGTGCGGCGGGGGCGGGCTCGTCGCCCTTCGGCTCGCTGTTCGTGTCCGGCGAGGTCTTCTCCGCCGTGTCCTGGGATTCAGCCGCCCCGTCGGTCGTGGCCTTGCCCGCCTGCGCGGTCAGCGGGTCGTCTCCGCTGTTGTCGGCCACGTCGACGGCAGCCGTGCTACGTTCCGCCACCGTCGTTCCTGCCTCCCCATTCCGTTGCGCATAACCAACAGCCATGCCAATTGTGCCCACAGTCCGACGCTATGCACGACACACGGAAGTCGGCGATGGTTGTGCGGGACCGTGCCGTCCCAGGATCTCAGCCGTCGGCCGGAGCGCGAGCCCAGGGCCCGTGATCCGGATCTTGCCGGACCGAGGTGCCGGGGCACCTGCGCATTCTCCGGGCTTTCCGGCCGCGGGCCCGGACGACCGCGGCCGAGGAGGCCGACCGTACTAGCGTCCGAGGCGGCCGCGGACCATACCGACCATGGAGTTCAGCTCCTCGATCCGCATCCGCTTCGCGGCGAGGAAGAAGACGCCCAGGAGTACGATCCCACCGCCGACAAGGGCGGCGAGTGAACCGGCGGCACCGCTGCCGAGGGCCTTGGTGATACCGAAGGCGGCCAGGCCGCCGATGATCGCCGCAGGCAGGGAGGCCATACAGAGACGGGCATAGGTGCGCATGACGTGCGAGCCGTCCAGATCGCCGCCGAGCCGCTTCTTCAGCCTGCGCCAGGCGACGCCCACACCGATCATGTAGGCGAGGCCGTAGGACGCGGCCATCCCGACGACCGCCCAGCGGGCCGGCAACACCACAAAGCTGATCGCGGCGGCCGTCGCGTTGACGAGGGCGACGATCACCGTGTTGTAGAAGGGGGTCCGGGTGTCCTCGTACGCGTAGAAGCCCCGGAGGACGACGTACTGAACGGAGTACGGAATCAGTCCCAGTCCGAAGGCCATAAGAGTGAATCCGATGTTGCGGGCACCCTCGGCGCCCGACCCGGCGTACAGCAGACCCGCCATCGGTACGCCCAGGGCGAGGAACGCGAAGGCCGAGGGCACGATCGCCACGGCGGAGGTGCGCAGCCCGTACGAGATGTCGTCACGCACGGCCGCGGGGTCGCCGTCATGGGCGGAACGGGAGATCCTCGGGAGTACGGCCGTCATCACGGAGACGGTGATGATGGCCTGCGGCAGCTGCCACAGCAGCAGTGCGAAGTTGTACGCGGTGATGCCGGTGCCGGTGAAACCGTGCTTCTCGGCTGCCGCACCCGCCGACGTGGCGAGCTGGGTGACGACGATCATGCCCAGCTGGTTGGCCAGGACGAAGAAGAACGTCCATTTGGCGAGGCCCGCGGCCTTGCCCAGACCATGGCCCCGCCAGTCGAAGCGCAGCTTCATCCTGAAGCCCGCCTCCCGCAGATACGGGAGCATCGCCAGCGCCTGGACGGTCAGTCCCAGCAGGGTGCCGATGCCGAGGAGCCGGACGCCTTCGGGGGTGATGGTCGCGGTGCTGACACCGGACTCGGTGAAGCTCCCGAACGCCCAGATGAAGGCACCGAACGTCGCGATGATCACGATGTTGTTCAGGACGGGGGTCCACATCATCGCGCCGAAGCGCCCGCGTGCGTTGAGGATCTGGCCGAGCACCACGTGGACGCCCATAAAGAACAGGGTGGGCAGACAGAAGCGGGCAAACGCGACGGCCACGTCCATCTTCTGCGGGTCGGCGGCGATGGTCGGCGACATCATGCGGATGAGCAGCGGTGCCGCCAGCACACACACCGTGGTGACGCCCGCGAGCAGGACGACCACCAGGGTCAGCAGCCGGTTGGCGTATGCCTCGCCTCCGTCCTCGTCGTTCTTCATGGCCCGGACGAGCTGGGGGATGAAGACCGCGTTCAGGGCGCCGCCGCCGACCAGGACGTAGATCATCGTCGGCAGGACATTGGCGACCTGGTAGGTGTCGCTGAGGACGCCGACACCGATGGCCGCGGCCATGACGAGGTTCCGCAGGAAGCCGGTGAGGCGGGAGACGATCGTGCCCGCCGCCATGACGGCGCTGGACTTGGCAAGGCTCGCGACCCGCCCGCCCGAGCTCTTGGGGGCGGGCGGGGGCGGAAGAGGTTCCTGCGCGGGTGCCGGGACGGTTTTGGCGGTGCCCTGCTGATCACGGAAGAGATGGGCGAAGGCGTCCGTCTCCGGTTCCTGCTCCCCCGCCCGTGTCACGAGATCGTCGACGCCCGTGTACTGGGTGGTCCGCGCGTCGTCGCCGTAGGGCAGATGGCGGGACGGCCCCGAGGGCTCGGGGGGCGGGGTCTGCGCCCAGACCCGGGGGTCGGGCGCGTACTGGGGAGACGGCGGCTGCTGGTACAGCGGCGGGGGCTCCTCATAGGTGCCCGGGGGCGGCGGGGGATGGGCGGCGCGGTCGTAGAGCGCCTCGGTCACCGGGTCCTGGGCGGACAGATCCTGCGCCCGATAGGGATCCTGGTCGTAGGCGTGCTGGAGATACGGATCCTGCGCGGGGTCGGCGGCGGGCTGCTGCGGTACCTGGCCCGCCGGGTCCACGCCAGCGCCCTGACCGCGGTCACCGTCGTACGGCGCGTTCATTGCTACCCCACCTCATCGTCCCCGGCCGGCCGGCCACGACATCGCTCAACGGTCCACTTTCTCACCCGTGCCCGACGGGTTGCCGCTTTCCGGACGGGTGTCCGGCGTCGGGTCACTCGGCTGCCCGGGATCCGGGCCGGCGATGTCTTCTCCGGGACCGTCCGGATCCTCCGGCGGGCCGTTCTCGGCCACGGGGGGCGGGACGTCCCCGGCGGCGCCGGAGGCCGGTTCTCCGGTGGTCTCCCCGGTGTCGCCGTCGGGGCCTTGCACTGCCTGGTCCTCTTCGGCAGTCCCTTCCTGCTCCGCTGTGTCGTCCTGTTCCGCTGTCCCGTCGTGGACGGAGGCGCGCTTGCGCTGGGTGTACATCCGCACACCGGCGAGAACGAGCAGCAGGACACCGCCCGCGATGACCAGCATCACGGTGGGCGTGAACTCGGAGACCTTCACCGTGAACTGCATCTTCTGGCCGTACGGCTTGCCGTCCTCGGTGTACAGCTGGGCCGTCATCTGTACCTGGCCGTTGACGTTCGACTGGGCGTTGAACTTCACGGACTGGCTGTGACCGCCCTTGACCTTGATCGGCCGCTCGTCGACCCCCTTGTCCCCGTCGAGGCTCAGGCGCGCCGCATTGTCCGAGCTGAGCCGCAGAACGAGATTGTCGACCCCCTGCACCAGCCTGTTCTGCACGGTGACGGGGATGGTCGCGCTCCTCCCCGACAGGGTGATCTGCGACTTCTCGATCAGCTGTACTTCCTCGGAGAGGCCCCGGAGATTGGTGCGGACCTCGACGCGGTACTGCCGGGCGGCCTCGGTCTGACCCCGCCACGCCGTGGACATCTCCCGGTCGATGGCCCGGCTGAAGGGCGTCTCCACCCGGTCCATCGCCGTCAGGATGACCTTGAAGTCGTTGAGTGCGATCTGGGTGGCCCGGATGTCCTGGAACGCCTGGGTCGGCAGCTCCCGCTTACGCAGATGGGCGGGGTAGCGCGAGGCCGGGGGCACCTTGGTCGCGGCGTTGTCCTCGGGCTTGGCCTCCGACGCCGCGACGAGGTCGATCGGCTGGGTCCAGCGCTGGTCGAGGGCCTCCAGAGCCCGGGCCATGGACTGCGCCTGCGCCACGGTCGGCGTCCGCTGGGGCGCGACGACGATGCTCCGCTGGTGGTCCACATCCTGCAGGCTCACCGCGAGGGTCTGGGCGAGGAACCGCTGGACGGCCAGGGTCGAGGTGCCGCTGTTCAGCATGTCGCCCTCGAACGCCTTGGACAGCCTCGTGTCGGCGACCATGGCCGTTGTCCCACCGCCGATCGGGCGGGCCGCGGTGGGCGTGTACGGGAGGTCGTCACGCAGGCTGTCGCCGCGTGCGATGACATTGTGCGCACCGGCCGAGGTCGCGACATCCACGATGGAGGAATCGATCGCCCCTTCGACGGGCCAGGCGAAATCCACGGAGGGCTTCTCGTGGATGATCGTCTCCACGGTCCGCTCCGCGACCTCCGTGGCCTGCTGGAGATGGCTCAGCGCCCCGGAGACGTTCTTTCCACGGTGTGCCAGGGAGGCCAGATCGGGGTCGGCGAACGGCAGCGCGATCACCTTGTCGCCCTGAACCGCACGCTCCACCGAACTGAGCCACTGCTTGGCGACGGCCTGGTTCCTGCCCGGGACGGTGTCGTTTCCGTTCTTGACCTCGTAGTTCCTCGTCATGGCCTCGGCGGTGGCGAGAAGATCGGGATCGATGACCCAGGTGACGGGCAACTCGCTTCCCAGAGCGACGAGTTGTCCGAGCCGGCCGTCGGGTGCGATCTCCCTGGCAAGGGACTCGTCCTCGAAGACCGGCGTCTGCTGGGCGTCCGATCCCGTCTCGGAGGTGAGATGGGTCGACGAGATCAGCGGCCAGAGGTAGGTGAGCTGGGTCTTCTTCTCCAGTGCCTCCGGCTGCCAGGGCAGGAAGGTCCGCTCGATACCCAGCACTTGCTCGAAGGGCTCGTCGGGGGTCTGTCCCGACAGGGTGACGCCGAGCTGGTAGACGCCTTCGTCACCGAGATCGAGCTCCTCGACCGGCACCGACAGCGCGAACTCCCGGCTGACCCCGGACAGCAGCTCGGGCAGCTTCACCGTGTACTTGTCACCGACGGCACCCCCGTCGACGCTCCGGTCGAATCCCGTCCGCTGAGCGGCTCGGTCGATGGCCGTTCTCCCGGTCAGCTTCGCACCCAGCCGCAGATCCACTTCGGCACCGGTGATGGTCTGCTTGCCCTCATTGAGGACCGTGCCCGAGATGGTGAGAGTGTCGTCCTTCCCCGGAGCGCTGGGTGTCAGTGTGTTGATGGACACATCCACCGTGCGCGAACCCGAGGCGGCGTCGGAGGCATGGGCGGTCGGGGTGACGGGCCCTCCGAGCAGCCCTCCGAGAAGGGGGGCGCAGAGCATTACGGTGGCTGCGCGGCGCAGCCACCGGCGGGCAGGAGAGGGATTCATCCTCTGGAAGTCTGCCGCCTCGGCCACGCGCCCGTCCGTCCCTCGTCGTCTGATGCCGTTGGTCGTTGTCGCTCATTGCGTCCACGCATGGTAACGAGATGCGCTGTGCCGAAGTGCCGCGGACCGCCCCACAAGATCGCAAGGGCCTTTCGGGCACACCTCATCCGCGGGTGACACGAGCTGATCCCCGCGATCGGGCGGCGGAGGGGTCCGCCCGGGGAGGGCGCGGGAGAGGCGGCCGTAAATGACGGGACCCCGGGGCCGCCGGGGCACGTACCCTCTTCTGTTGTGCCGAACGCCAATGATGACAACCCCACCGAACTGAGTCAGGTGCAACGCCGCGCAGTGACCGAACTACTGCGTGTAGCACCCGTCGCCGATGACCTCGCCCGCCGTTTCCAGGATGCCGGGTTCAGTCTCGCTCTGGTCGGCGGTTCGGTCCGGGACGCGCTGCTCGGCCGGCTCGGCAATGATCTGGACTTCACGACGGACGCCCGCCCTGATGATGTACTGAAGATCATCCGTCCCTGGGCGGACTCGGTGTGGGATGTGGGGATCGCCTTCGGCACCGTCGGAGCGCAGAAGAGCGGCTATCAGATCGAGGTGACGACCTACCGCTCCGAGGCGTACGACAGGACCTCCCGCAAGCCCGAGGTGTCCTACGGCGACACGATCGGCGAGGATCTCGTCCGCCGCGACTTCACGGTGAACGCGATGGCCGTCGCGCTGCCACAGAAGGAGTTCATCGATCCGCACCATGGGCTGGAGGACCTCGCCGCCCGAGTGCTGCGGACCCCCGGCACACCCGAGGCGTCCTTCTCCGACGACCCGCTCCGGATGCTGAGGGCCGCTCGATTCGCGGCCCAGCTGGACTTCGAGGTGGCACCCGAGGTGGTCGGGGCCATGGAGGAGATGGCCGCGCGTATCGACATCGTCTCCGCCGAGCGGGTGCGCGAGGAGCTGAACAAGCTGATCCTCTCCGCGCACCCTGGCAAGGGGCTCGCCCTCCTCGTGGATTCCGGCCTGGCCGACCATGTGCTCCCGGAGCTGCCCGCACTGCGGCTGGAGAGCGATGAACACCATCGGCACAAGGACGTGTACGAGCACTCCCTGACCGTCCTCCAGCAGGCCATCGATCTGGAGGAGGAGGGCCCCGACCTCGTGCTGCGGCTGGCCGCGCTGCTCCATGACATCGGTAAGCCGCGGACCCGTCGCTTTGAGAAGGACGGCAGAGTCTCCTTCCATCACCACGAGGTGGTGGGGGCAAAGTTGACCAAGAAGCGGATGACCGCCCTCAAATACTCCAATGACCTGGTCAAGGATGTCTCACGCCTGGTGGAGCTGCATCTGCGGTTCCATGGCTACGGTGAGGGCGAGTGGACCGACTCTGCTGTGCGGCGCTATGTGCGTGACGCCGGGCCCTTGCTCACGCGCCTCCACAAGCTCACACGCTCCGACTGCACCACCCGCAACAAGCGCAAAGCGGCTGCCCTCTCCCGTACCTATGACGGGCTTGAGGAGCGGATCGCCCAGTTGAAGGAGCAGGAGGAGCTGGATGCCATCAGGCCCGACCTGAATGGAAACCAGATCCAGGAGATCCTTGGCGTGGGTCCTGGTCCGGTGATCGGCAAGGCGTACGCCTTCCTGCTGGAGCTGAGACTGGAGAACGGCCCCATGGGCCACGATGCTGCGGTCTCGGCGCTCAAGGAGTGGTGGGCGGCCCAGGATCGAGCGTGAAACGGTGCCATGTTTCACGTGAAACATGAGGGTCGGACCGGCCTGGCGCGCATGACGAAGGGGCGATGTTTCACGTGAAACATCGCCCCTTCGCTCTGGTCGGCTATCGCATTACTAGGTGATCTGGTCGAGGCAGAGCACAAAGTCCTTGCTGGAGCTGCTGCGTCCGGAGTTCTGCTCCCAGTAGCCGAGGTCGGATTTGGACTCGCAGACCGAAGCATCCGAGGTGTCCTTGATGACATCAACGACCTTGTACTCGGCTGTTGTGCGATTGCAGTCCACAATCTTCAGTTCCGGCTTGCTCTGGGTCCCCTCATTGAGCATGCAGTCCCCGACCTTCGCGCGATCGGGCTCGTCCTTGCTCGCCGCGAAGCCCACGATGCCGATCACAATCAGCCCGACGACAAGGCCGCCGATCAGAAGGATCTTCTTGAGGGGCGACTTGCGGGGCGCCGGAGGAAGAGGCGCACCCCACTGCGGCTGGGGCTGCTGCGGGTACCCTCCGAACCCGGGCTGGGGCTGCTGCGGATATCCGCCGGCCGGGGGCATGGGCTGCGTGGGCGGCTGCTGGCCGTACGGGCCCGGGTTTCCATAGGGATTCCCGCCCTGTGGCGGCGGATTCTGGCCCTGGGGTGGCGGAAAGGTCATGCGAGGGTCCCCCATAGTAAGTGAATGCTGTATAAGCGCGCATGCTAGCCGGAGCGACTGACACGGCTCCACCGGCTTATGCCCGCAGTGATCGCCGCGTAGATCAGAGCGACGAGGACGACCAACTCGACCGACCGTCCGTCAGGGGGCAGTATCAGCGCGGCGACAGCCGCGGCTCCCACGAACGAGACATTGAACAGGACGTCATAGAGAGAGAAGACCCTGCCACGGTAGATGTCGTCAACCGATGTCTGCACCACGGTATCGGTGGTGATCTTCGTGCCCTGGGTCACGAGCCCCAAGATGAAGGCGGCGACCAGTATCGGCCCCGGCTCGAACGGCAGCCCCAAAGCCGGTTCGAGGACTGCCGCCGTTCCCGAGCAGGCGATCATCCAGCCGTAGCGGCCGAGCCGCTCGATGGCCCAGGGAGTCACCACGGCTGCGACAAAGAAGCCGGCCCCGGAAACCGCCACCGCCACCCCGAGCAGAGCCAGGCCTTCCTGCTCGTTCTCATACCAGGCATAGCGGCACAGCATCAGGACCATCACCAGCAGCGCTCCGTAGCAGAAGCGCATCAGCGTCATCGCGATCAGCACGCGGGTGGCCGACGGGCGCTCGGACAGATGACGGAGCCCTTCGACCAGACCGCGGGCCGTGGAGAAGATCACCGCGGCCAGCCGCGGCTGCTCCTGTCCCTGCTCAGGGCCGAGCAGTTCACGGCTGATCCGCAGGGAGGCGAGAGCCGAACAGAGATAGAGGCCCGCGCCGAGGAGGACGACCGCGGCATCGGAGTCGTCGGCCACCAGGCGGACGGCAAAGGCGAGTCCGCCACCCGCGGTCGCGGCCAGTGTGCCGGCCGTCGGTGAGAGGGCGTTGGCCATGACGAGCCGCTCCTGGTCGACCACCCGGGGCAGGGCGGCCGAGAGCCCGGCGAGGATGAAGCGGTTGACTGCCGTCACGGAGAGGGCGGAGGCATAGAAGAGCCAGTCGGGCACGGAGGCGAGGATGAGGACCGCGGTTCCGCACGCCAGAAGGGCCCGCAGTAGATTCCCGTACAGAAAGACCTGCCGTCGCTGCCATCGGTCCAGCAGCACACCGGCGAAGGGGCCGATCAGGGAGTACGGCAGTAGCAGTACGGCCATGGCGGAGGCGATGGCCGCCGGTGAGGTCTGCTTCTCCGGCGAGAACACCACATAGGTGGCGAGTGCGACCTGATAGACGCCGTCGGCGGACTGGGAGAGCAGCCGCACGGCGAGCAGCCGGCGGAAGTTGGTCAGGCGCAGGAGTACGCGCAGATCACGTACGGCAGACATGTGATCAAGCGTCACACACCCGGGTTCCACAGACGCGGAGGGTCCCCGGGCTGATTGCCCGGGGACCCTCCGCGGTCGTTCGGCTCAGCACGGACGACCGGCCGGCCGTCCCGGATGAGCTGTCTTCGCGGGCGTGTCCGCCCCGAAGGTCTACAGCACTAGCGCTCGACCTCGCCCTTGATGAACTTCTCGACGCTCTCACGGGCCTCGTCGTCGAAGTACTGCACGGGCGGGCTCTTCATGAAGTACGAGGACGCGGAGAGGATCGGGCCTCCGATGCCCCGGTCCTTGGCGATCTTCGCGGCGCGCACGGCGTCGATGATGACACCCGCGGAGTTCGGGGAGTCCCAGACCTCGAGCTTGTACTCCAGGTTCAGCGGAACGTCACCGAAGGCGCGGCCCTCAAGGCGGACGTACGCCCACTTGCGGTCGTCCAGCCAGGCCACATAGTCGGAGGGGCCGATGTGGACGTTCTTCTCGCCCAGCTCCCGGTCGGGGATCTGGGAGGTGACGGCCTGGGTCTTGGAGATCTTCTTGGACTCCAGACGGTCACGCTCCAGCATGTTCTTGAAGTCCATGTTGCCGCCGACGTTCAGCTGCATCGTACGGTCCAGGATGACGCCCCGGTCCTCGAAGAGCTTCGCCATGACACGGTGCGTGATGGTGGCGCCGACCTGCGACTTGATGTCGTCACCGACGATCGGGACGCCCGCCTCGGTGAACTTGTCCGCCCACTCCTTGGTCCCGGCGATGAAGACCGGCAGAGCGTTGACGAAGGCGACCTTGGCGTCGATGGCGCACTGCGCGTAGTACTTCGCGGCGTCCTCGGAGCCCACGGGCAGGTAGCAGACCAGAACGTCGACCTGCTTGTCCTTGAGGACCTGGACGATGTCCGCCGGTGCCTCGGGCGACTCCTCGATCGTCTCGCGGTAGTACTTGCCGAGCCCGTCGAGGGTGTGGCCGCGCTGCACCGTGACACCGGCGCTGGGCACATCGCAGATCTTGATGGTGTTGTTCTCACTGGCGCCGATGGCGTCCGAGAGGTCGAGGCCGACCTTCTTGGCGTCCACGTCGAAGGCGGCCACGAACTCGATGTCACGGACGTGGTAGTCGCCGAACTGGACGTGCATCAGACCCGGCACCTTGCCGGCCGGGTCGGCGTCCTTGTAGTACTCGACGCCCTGCACCAGCGAGGCGGCGCAGTTGCCCACGCCGACGATGGCTACGCGAACCGAACCCATTCCGGTTGCTCCCTGTTGTTCTCGTTGTTCCGGATGAAACCCTGCGAACCGCGGGGTCTCAGTTGACGGTGTCGTCGGACGGATCCGGCGAGGTGGAGGGCCCGGGGGAGGTATCTCCCGGAGGCTCGGTACCCCGTCGGGGCAGGCCGCCCGTCGACCCAGATGTGTGGTGCTGCTGAGCCGCGCCGTCGGGGGAGGAACTTCGCTGATCCCGCCCCGCCCGCTCGCTCTCGATGAGCTCGTTCAGCCAGCGCACTTCGCGCTCCACGGACTCCATGCCGTGCCGCTGAAGCTCAAGGGTGTAGTCGTCGAGTCGCTCGCGGGTACGGGCCAGGGAGGCGCGCATCTTCTCCAGACGCTCCTCCAGCCGGCTCCGGCGGCCCTCCAGCACCCGCATCCGCACCTCGCGCTCCGTCTGTCCGAAGAAGGCGAAGCGAGCCGCGAAGTGCTCGTCCTCCCAGCTGTCGGGACCGGTGTGCGAGAGCAGCTCCTCGAAGTGTTCTTTTCCTTCCGCCGTCAACCGGTAGACGATCTTGGCGCGGCGCCCCGCGAGTGAAGCGGCGAGGGCGTCCTCGGGAGCGCTGCCCGGTTCCTCGATCAACCAGCCGTTGGCGACCAGCGTCTTGAGGCAGGGGTAGAGGGTCCCGTAACTGAAGGCCCGGAAGATTCCCAGCGAGGTATTGAGCCGCTTCCGCAGCTCGTACCCGTGCATCGGGGCCTCACGGAGCAGACCGAGCACGGCGAACTCGAGGATCCCGGAGCGTCTGCTCACCCTCGCCTCCCTCGCCGTCCTCGGTGCTTATCTCGTGCTGATGTATCGAACCGATACATCAGCACGATATGACGGCCTGCTCCCTGCGACAAGAGGGGGCAAGGTGAACGGCGTCACATCGTCAATTCATCACCAGCAACTTGCCTGATTTGGGGTGAACTTCAGGGTCGGGAGGGTTTTGGTCGTGCGTAGTCTGTGCGGATGCAGACCACCGGGAACCATATGGCGCCCGCGGACGTCGTCGCCGTGGATGCACAGCGGATGAGCCCTTTGCGCGGCTGGTCCGTATCCATTTCGGGGGGACCGGAACTCCACTGCCGCTTCCAGGCGACTCGCCTGCCCGAGGAGTAATCGTTCGATGAGCGAGCACCGTCGCAAACCGCCGCAGCCGCAAGGTGGCGGGCGTGCGGCTGCCAGGCGCGCCGCCCAGCAGCCTTCCGGCCGCCGCGCAGCCCCGCCCCGGGGCACCAGTACCGCTTCCGCCTCCGTGTCACACGGCGAGGAGCGCCCCCGCGGCGGACGGGCGGAGGCCCGCCGCGCCGCCCAGCGCGGCGGTGGCCGCCGCCGTATGGACGGCGATACCGGCGCCGGCCGTGGCGGCCGGGGCGGTGGCCGCAGAGGCGGCGGCGCCGGCGGGGCCTCCCAGGACCCGGGCCACGGCGGACGGCGGCCCGGCAAGAAGCGGCTGATCGACTACCCGCGCCGCAACAAGGACGGCTGGCGCCGCTGGGTGCCCTCGTGGAAGCTCGTCACCGGGCTGTCACTCGCCTTCCTCGGAAGTCTGATGGGCGCCGCGACGATCGCGTACGCGATGGTGGAGGTCCCCGACCCCAACAAGACGGCCGAGGCGCAGAACAACGTCTACTACTGGGACGACGGCACCCAGATGGCCGCCACCGGCGGTGAGATCAACCGGCAGAACATCGGGATCGAGAAGATCCCGAAGCATATGCAGAACGCCGTCAAGTCGGCGGAGAACAAGAGCTTCGAGACCGACTCCGGCATCGACCCCATGGGTATCAGCCGCGCCCTGCTGAACATGGCCAAGGGCGGTCAGACCCAGGGCGGCTCCACGATCACCCAGCAGTATGTGAAGAACGCGGTCCTCGGCGACCAGTCGCAGACCCCGAGCCGCAAGCTCAAAGAGCTGTTCATCTCGATAAAGGTCGGCACCGAGGTCGACAAGTCGCAGATCATGGCCGGCTATCTGAACACCTCGTACTACGGACGCGGCGCGTACGGGATCCAGGCAGCGGCCCGGACGTACTTCGGCAAGGACGCCAAGGACCTCGACGTCAGCGAGAGCGCGTTCCTCACCACGCTGCTCAAGGGAGCGACGTACTACGACCCGGCCGGCTCGGTCGCCATCGACCCGGCGGCGACGCCGGAGGCCAATCTGGAGCGGGTGACCAAGCGCTGGTCCTGGGTGCTCGACGAGATGGTCAACGACGGTCACCTGGACAAGGCGGAGCGGGACCGCTTCACAGCGCCCCCCAGGACCGAGCCGGTCGTCAAGGGCGCAAAGCTCGGCGGACAGATCGGGTATCTGGTCGACCTCGCGAAGTCCAGCGTCCTCAGCACCGGGCGGATCACCGCGGACGCTCTGGCACTCGGCGGCTATGAGATCCACACGACCTTCAACAAGAAGAAGGTCGACAAGCTCGAAGCGTCCATCGAGAAGATCTACAAGAAGCACATCGACCCCAAGAAGCGCCCGAAGACGGACACACACGTCCAGTTCGGCGGTGCCTCGGTCGAGCCGGGGACGGGGAAGATCGTCGCCGTCTACGGCGGTACGGACGCCACCAAGCACTTCACCAACAACGCCAACAACACGGGTGCCCAGGTCGGATCGACCTTCAAGCCCTTCGTGCTCGCCGCCGCGATGACCCATGGGGTGCGGGACCCCAAGGGCGGCCCGCAGCAGTCGGACGGTGAGCGCACCAAGGTCGACCCGGACAAGAGCGTCTACAACGGCAAGAACCGTCTCAAGATCAAGAACTATGACGGCTCGGTGTGGCGGGACGAGAACGACCGGGAGTGGCTGCAGGTCAACGACGACGACCAGTCGTACGACAATATGACCCTGCGCGAGGCCATGATCCGCTCGGCGAACTCCCCCTTCGTGCAGCTGGGCATGGACATCGGCATCCCCGAGGTGCGGACCACGGCCATCGAGACGGGTCTGCTGAAGGAGTCGCTCGACAAGTCGGACGTGCCGTCGTTCTCGATCGGTATCTCCACCCCCAGCGCCATCCGGATGGCCGGTTCGTACGGGACCTTCGCGGCCGAGGGCCAGCAGAACGATCCGTACTCGGTCGAGTCGGTCGACAAGGAAGGCCGCCGGATCTACCAGCACAAGCCCGATCCCGTGGCGGTCTTCACTCCGGCCGTGGCGAACAATGTGACCGATGTGCTGAAGGACGTCGTGGAGCACCCCGACGGCACCGGTAACAACGCCCAGATCAAGGGCCGGGATGTCGCGGGCAAGACCGGTACGACCGACGGAAACAAGTCGGCGTGGTTCGTGGGCTACACACCGCAGCTGTCGACCGCGATCGACATGTACCGGCTCGACGACAACGAGAAGAACACCAACCGCACCTTCCTCGAGATGTTCGGAACGGGTGATCAGCCGAAGATCCACGGCTCCTCGTTCCCGTCCGAGATCTGGCAGACGTATATGTCCGACGTGCTCAAGGGCATGCCGGTGAAGAGGTTCCCGAAGCCGCAGCCGATCGGTGAGGCCGTCTGGGGTGGTGGCGCCTCCAGCCCGCCCCCGCCCGCGCCGGAGACGCCGAGGGAGGAGACGCCGGAGGCGCCTCCGGAGGAGGAAGAGGAGTCCACGCCTCCGCCGGTCAGCAACTCGCCCGACCCGGGTGAGTCCTGCGATCCCTGGTTCGACCCGGACTGCGGCAGCAACGGCGGTCAGGGTGGGGCGAACGGCGGCAATGGCGGTCAGGGCGGGGCCAACGGCGGTCCGGGCGGCCCTGGCGGTGGTCCGGGAGGTCCGGGCGGCAGTCCGGGAAATCAGGGCGGTGCCAATGGCAGCCCGGGTAGTTCGGGCGGCAGCGGAGGTGGTTCCGACAACGGAGGCATCCTCGGTGGGCGAGGGGGCTGACGCCCCCGCTCAGGACCCGCACCACACGGGGGCCGGCGCATCCGGCGCGTACAGCCTGTGCACGAAGCACAGCGGCGTACGCGGATGCGCCGGCCCCCGCGGCGTACCCGTCCGGTACGGCAGGATGAGCACCATGCCCAGCGCAGAAGAGATGAGCGTGTACCGGGACGACCGGCCTGATGTACGGCCCACCCGGCGGGACTCCGTCGCCGCGTCCGGCAGCGAGCTGATCGGTGGCCCGGCCGGACGCTGGGCCCTGCGTACGGGCGGCGGCTATCTCACGCCCGTACGCGTTGTCGCACTGGTGGCGATCGGAATGTTTGCGCTGGGCATGGTGCAGAAGATGCCCTGTTACAACTGGGCCTGGTTCCGCGGAGCCACATCGCAGTACACCCACGCCTGCTACTCGGACATTCCGCATCTCTTTCTGGGGCGGGGCTTCTCGGAAGGGAAGATTCCGTACTTCGACCGGCTGTCCGGTGACATGGAGTATCTGGAGTATCCGGTGCTGACAGGCCTGTTCATGCAGGTCGCCTCATGGCTCAATGTGGCCGACGGCTCCATCCAGAACCGGGAGCAGGTCTACTGGATGATCAACGCGGGCATGCTGATGATCTGCGCCGTGATCATCGCGGTCTGTGTGGCACGCACCCACCGCCGCCGCCCCTGGGACGCCCTGCTGGTGGCGCTGGCACCCGCCTTCGTGCTGACGGCCACGATCAACTGGGATCTGCTGGCCGTGGCGCTCACCGCCGCCGCGATGCTGATGTGGTCACGTGGCCGGGCGCTCGCCTTCGGTGTCCTCATCGGACTGGCGACGGCCGCCAAGCTCTATCCCGTCCTGCTGCTCGGGCCGCTCCTCCTGCTGTGCTGGCGGGCGGGGAGGTGGCGGGAGTTCGGGACCGCCGCGACGGCGGCCGCGGGAGCCTGGCTCGTGGTGAATCTCCCGGTGATGCTGTTGGCGCCCGAGGGGTGGAAGAAGTTCTACACCTTCAGCCGGGAGCGGCAGATCGACTTCGGTTCCTTCTGGCTGATCATCACCCAGCGCACCGGCGAACAGATCGACGTCAGCCGGGTGAACACCTACGCCACCCTGCTGATGCTCCTGGCCTGCGCGGGGATCGCGGCCCTGGCACTGGGGGCGCCCCGCCGCCCCCGCTTCGCCCAGCTCGCCTTCCTGGTGGTCGCCGCGTTCATCCTCACCAACAAGGTCTACTCGCCGCAGTACGTACTGTGGCTCGTTCCGCTGGCCGCACTGGCCCGGCCGCGGTGGCGCGACTTCCTGATCTGGCAGGCGTGCGAGGTCGTGTACTTCCTCGGGATCTGGATGTACCTCGCGTACACCACGGGCGCCAAGCACCAGGGGCTGCCGCCCGAGGGTTACCAGGTGGCGATCGCCGCGCATCTGCTGGGGACGCTGTATCTGTGCGCCGTGGTGGTACGCGACATCCTGCTGCCCGAGCGGGACGGCGTACGGCAGGACGGCTCGGACGACCCCTCGGGAGGGGTGCTCGACCGGGCCGCGGACGTCTTCGCCGTGGGGCCGGCCGCCCGCTCGCGGAGGTACGCGGCGCCCGGGCCGGAGGGGCCGAGGGTGGACTGGGGGCGAACGCTCTGAGCCGGGCGCTCCGCGGGGGACGCCCCGGGTCCGGAAGCGCTGAGCCCGGCCGGCGGTCTTCCACCGGGTGGACGCCAGGCCCGCCCCGGGCGGTCCCCGTGCCCGCTCCCGCCGCCTGAGGTGTTCTAGCGGTCCACCAGCCGGTCGAACTGGGTCGTCGTGTGGCGCAGGTGCGCCACCAGTTCGTCGCCGACCCTGGGCTCCTGGGCGTCCGAGGGCACGAACAGGATCGAGACCTGCATATGCGGGGGCTCGGCGAACCAGCGCTGCTTGCCCGCCCAGACGAACGGCGAGAGATTGCGGTTGACCGTCGCCAGCCCGGCGCGGGCGACACCCTTGGCGCGCGGCATCACTCCGTGAAGCGCCTTGGGGGCCTCCAGCCCGACGCCGTGGGAGGTCCCGCCGGCGACGACGACCAGCCAGCCGTCGGACGCGGCCTTCTGCTGGCGGTAGCCGAAGCGGTCGCCCTTGGAGACCCGGGTGACGTCGAGGACGGAGCCGCGGTACTCGGTCGAGTCGTGGTCGCCGAGCCAGAGCCGGGTGCCGATCCGGGCACGGAAGCGGGTCTGCGGGAACTGCTGGCGCAGTCGGCCCAGGTCCTGGGCGCGCAGATGGCTGACGAACATGGTGTGCAGCGGCAGCCGGGCGGCCCGCAGCCGGTCCATCCAGCCGATGACCTCCTCGACGGCGTCGGAGCCGTCGGTACGGTCCAGGGGCAGATGGAGGGCGAAGCCTTCCAGCCGTACATCCTCTATGGCCGAGGTGAGCTGTCCCAGATCCTGCTCGGACACCCCGTGGCGCTTCATGGAGCTCATGCACTCGATGACGACACGGGCGCCCACCAGGGCGTGGACACCGTCGACCGAGGAGACCGAACGGATGACCCGGTCGGGCAGCGGAACCGGCTCCTCCCCCCGGCGGAAGGGCGTGAGGACGAGCAGATCACCGCTGAACCAGTCCTTGATCCGGGCCGCTTCGTAGGTGGTGCCGACGGCCAGGGTGTCGGAGCCGAAGCGGGACGCCTCCTCCGCGAGCCGCTCATGACCGAAGCCGTAGCCGTTTCCCTTGCAGACCGGCACCAGGCCGGGGAACTGGTCGATGACGGACTTCTGGTGCGCGCGCCAGCGAGTGGTGTCGACGTACAGGGAGAGCGCCATGGCCGGCCCGGAACCTTTCTGGTGGCTGCGGTGTATCAGAGGTATGAACGGGATCTACGAGGTTACGGCGTGGGCGTCGGGAGCGTCAGCGGCGCGTCGGCCATCGGCGGCACGGCTGGTGTCAGCGGCGCGACATATAGATGTCGAGGGCCTTGTGCAGCAGTTTGTTGAGCGGGAAGTCCCATTCGCCGACGTACTCGACGGCCTCGCCGCCCGTCCCCACCTTGAACTGGATGAGGCCGAAGAGATGGTCGGTCTCGTCGAGGGAGTCGCTGATTCCCCGCAGGTCGTAGACGGTCGCGCCCATGGCGTACGCATCGCGGAGCATCCGCCACTGCATCGCGTTCGAGGGCCGGACCTCGCGTCCGATGTTGTCGGAGGCTCCGTAGGAGTACCAGACGTGACCGCCGACGACGAGCATCGTCGCGGCGGAGAGGTTCACTCCGTTGTGCCGGGCGAAATACAGCCTCATCCGGTTGCTGTCCTCGGCGTTCAGCACCTGCCACATCCGCTCGAAGTACGAGAGCGGGCGTGGCCGGAAATGGTCGCGCACGGCCGTGATCTCGTAGAGCCGCTGCCATTCCTGGAGGTCCTGGAAGCCGCCCTGGACGACGTCGACGCCCGCCTTCTCTGCCTTCTTGATGTTGCGGCGCCACAGCTGGTTGAAGCCCTTGAGGACATCGTCGAGCGAGCGGTTGGCCAGCGGCACCTGATACACGTACCGCGGCTGGACGTCACCGAAGCCGGCCCCGCCGTCCTCGCCCTGCTGCCACCCCATCTTCCGCAGCCGGTCCGCCACTTCGAAGGCGCGCGGTTCGATGTGCGTGGCCTCGACGTCCCGCAGCCGCTTGACGTCCGGGTCCTGGATACCGGCCTTGATGGCGGGCGCGTCCCAGCGCCGGATGACCACCGGCGGGCCCATCTTCACGGAGAAGGCGCCCTGCTGCTTGAGGTGGTTCAGCATGGGCTGGAGCCAGTCGTCCAGGTTCGGCGCGTACCAGTTGATGACCGGGCCCTCGGGCAGATACGCGAGATACCGCTTGATCTTGGGCAGCTGGCGGTACAGCACCAGACCCACGCCGACGAGTTCGCCGTGCTTGTCGAACCAGCCCAGATTCTCCGAGCGCCATTCGGTCTTCACATCAGCCCACGCCGGGACCTGGCAGTGACTTGCCGACGGCAGAGACCGGATGTATGCCAGATGCTGCTCTCGGCTGATGGTCCTCAGGGTCAGGCTCATGCGGGGCGCTCCTCGGCAGGTGTGTCCCCATGGTCAGGGGCTCCGGCTCTCGCGCCGAAGCCTACTGCGCTGGGGGAGCGCCCCGAATGGTCGCCTTCGAGCCGCCTTGACGGCCGCGTTCGCAACCGGGTCGGAAAGCGGGTCAGCCGATGAGCCCGCCGAACAGACCCCCGAAGGCCATGCCGAGGAAGAATCCGGCGGCGGACAGGCCGAGGCCCAGGACCAGGAGGAACCGCTCACGGGTGGTGGCGGAGATGAACTGCCCGTAGGCCCCGGTGAGGATTCCGACGAGTCCGGTCCACGAGCTGAGCAGATGCAGGTTGTGGAACATCGCCGATACGAAGGAGAGGACACCGAGCACCAGGGTCACCGCGACCAGGGTGTCCTGGAGGGGGTGGGGCTTGCCGTCCGTGGCGAAGAGGGAAACCTGACGTCGCACTGCCTGTGCCATGCGGCACCTCCTGGCGTAGCCGGAGCGCGGCGCATAGTAGTGCCGCGCCCACCCGATGTGTACAGATTGTGCCCGTCCCCCGCCGGATTTCAACCGGACGCACGTCTGCGGGTACTCTGTACGGTCTGCACCGGTGTCTGCCCAGGCCAGAAGCCGATCCCCCGCGATTGTCAGTGGGGCCTGATTTACTCGGACACAGTTGCAGCAACGCATCACGACCCTCCTGCCACGGAACGACCGTGGCCGCTGAGTCCAAAGGAGGTGGGTTCCACATGCGTCACTACGAGGTGATGGTCATCCTCGACCCCGATCTCGAGGAGCGCGCTGTCTCCCCGCTGATCGAGAACTTCCTCTCCGTCGTCCGTGAGGGCAACGGAAAGGTGGAGAAGGTCGACACCTGGGGCCGTCGTCGTCTCGCTTACGAGATCAAGAAGAAGCCCGAGGGCATCTACTCGGTCATCGACCTGCAGGCCGAGCCTGCGGTCGTCAAGGAGCTCGACCGGCAGATGAACCTGAACGAGTCGGTCCTCCGGACCAAGGTCCTCCGTCCCGAGACCCACTGAGCTTCCGGCTCAGCGGTCATCGGGTCCGAGTAGCAATAAGCAGCCAGAAGCAATCCCGCCGAGAGGTTCACCCATGGCAGGCGAGACCGTCATCACGGTCGTCGGCAATCTCGTCGACGACCCCGAGCTGCGCTTCACCCCGTCCGGTGCGGCGGTCGCGAAGTTCCGCGTCGCGTCCACTCCCCGCACCTTCGACCGCCAGACCAATGAGTGGAAGGACGGCGAGAGCCTCTTTCTGACCTGCTCGGTCTGGCGTCAGGCGGCGGAGAATGTCGCCGAGTCCCTTCAGCGCGGCATGCGTGTCGTTGTCCAGGGGCGTCTGAAGCAGCGGTCCTACGAGGACCGCGAGGGCGTCAAGCGCACGGTCTACGAGCTGGATGTCGAGGAAGTCGGCCCCAGTCTCAAGAACGCCACGGCCAAGGTCACCAAGACCACCGGCCGCGGTGGCCAGGGCGGCTACGGCGGCGGTCAGCAGCAGGGCGGCGGCGGAGGCGGCTGGGGCGGCGGTCCCGGCGGTGGCCAGCAGCAGGGCGGCGGCGGTGCACCCGCCGACGACCCCTGGGCCACCAGCGCGCCTTCCGGCGGTC
This sequence comes from Streptomyces sp. NPDC051018, assembly GCF_044456085.1. Classification (NCBI taxonomy): domain Bacteria; kingdom Bacillati; phylum Actinomycetota; class Actinomycetes; order Kitasatosporales; family Streptomycetaceae; genus Streptomyces; species Streptomyces sp. NPDC051018. Next base: position 161,029 of record NZ_JBITFN010000006.1, on the reverse strand, counting down.
AGCAGCAGGGCGGCGGCGGAGGCGGCTGGGGTGGAAACTCCGGCGGTTCCGGCGGTTCCGGCGGCGGCTACTCGGACGAGCCCCCCTTCTAGGGATCCCTGACAGGGGTCTCCCCGGGGCGTTCGTACCCCCACTTCTTGATCACACAGGAGAATCACATGGCGAAGCCGCCTGTGCGCAAGCCGAAGAAGAAGGTCTGCGCATTCTGCAAGGACAAGACCGTCTACGTGGACTACAAGGACACGAACATGCTGCGGAAGTTCATTTCCGACCGCGGCAAGATCCGTGCCCGCCGCGTGACCGGCAACTGCACGCAGCACCAGCGTGACGTCGCCACGGCCGTGAAGAACAGCCGTGAGATGGCGCTGCTGCCCTACACGTCCACCGCGCGCTAAGGGAAGGGTGACCGAATCATGAAGATCATCCTTACCCAGGAGGTCACTGGCCTCGGTGCCGCCGGCGACGTCGTCGACGTCAAGGACGGATACGCTCGCAACTACCTGGTCCCGCGCGGTTTCGCGATCCGCTGGACCAAGGGTGGCGAGAAGGACGTGGCGCAGATCCGCCGCGCCCGCAAGATCCACGAGATCGCGACCATCGAGCAGGCCAATGAGGTCAAGGCCAAGCTTGAGGCCGTGAAGGTGCGTCTGGCCGTCCGCTCCGGCGACGCTGGCCGCCTCTTCGGCTCCGTCACCCCGGCCGACATCGCCTCGGCGATCAAGACCGCGGGTGGCCCGGAGGTCGACAAGCGTCGTGTCGAGCTCGGTTCGCCGATCAAGACCCTGGGCTCGCACCAGGTGTCCGTGCGTCTGCACCCCGAGGTTGCCGCGAAGCTCGGCGTCGAGGTCATCGCCGCCTGAGTGCTGCGTACAAGAGTGCTGCATCGGGCAGTGCTGTGTACGTCGGAACGGGAGAAGGGCCGCATCCTGAGGGGTGCGGCCCTTCTGTTCTGTGCGGGTGGCTTCCCGTATGCCGATGTTTCACGTGAAACATCGGCATACAGATGTCGGCTCTCCGGTCAGCGTGTCGCCCCGGTGACGATCCAGCGACCGGAGCCGGTCCGTAGCCAGAGGGTCGCCAGGCGGCTGGTCATCATCAGCGCCATGGCCCACCACAGGGCGGTCAGACCGCCGCCGAGCTCAGGGACGAGTAGGGCGACGGGCGCGAAGACCGCCAGGGTCACCAGCATCGCCCTGGCGAGATAGGGGCCGTCCCCCGCCCCCATGAGGACACCGTCGAGCACAAAGACCACTCCGGCGACGGGCTGGATCAGTGCGACCACCAGAAGTGCGGGGAGCAGGGTGTCATGCACCGTCGGGTCACTGCTGAACAGGGGCACAAAGAGCGGGCGGGAGATCACCAGGAGCAGGCCGAGAACGACTCCCGAGGCCATACCCCACTGCACCATGCGCCGACAGGCCACCCGTGCTCCCTCGCCGTCCCCGGCGCCCAGATAGCGGCCGATGATCGCCTGGCCCGCGATGGCTATCGCGTCGAGCGCGAAGGCCATCAGGTTCCAGAGGGAGAGAACGATCTGATGCGCGGCGATCTCGGCGTCGCCGAGGCGAGCGGCAACGGCAGTCGCGATCATCAGCACGGCCCGCAGGGAGAGCGTACGGATCAGCAGGGGAACGCCGGCCTGGGCGCTGGCGCGTATCCCGGCGGCCTCGGGCCGCAGCGATGCCTTGTGGCGACGGGCTCCTCGTACCACCACGACGAGGTAGGCGGCGGCCATGCCGTACTGAGCGATGACGGTGCCCCAGGCGGATCCGGCGATGCCGAACCCGGCGCCGTAGACGAGGCCCGCATTGAGGGCGGCGTTGGCCGTGAAACCGCCGAGGGCGACATACAGCGGGGTGCGGGTGTCGTGGAGACCGCGCAGGACACCGGTGGCGGCGAACACGATCAGCATCGCGGGTATGCCGAGGCTGGAGATCCGGAGATAGGTGATGGCGTATGGGGAGGCTGTGTCAGAGGCCCCGAAGACATCGATGATCCATGGTGCGCCCGGGAGAGTGACGGCGACGACGGCAGTGCCCAGGATCAGGGCCAGCCAGATGCCGTCCAAGCCCTGGCGGATGGCTCCCGCGAGATCGCCCGCGCCGACGCGGCGTGCCGCGGCCGCCGTGGTGGCGTAGGCGAGGAAGACGAAGACACTGACGGCGGTCATCAGCAGCGACGCGGCCACGCCGAGCCCGGCGAGCTGCGGGGTGCCGAGATGGCCGACGATCGCGCTGTCGACGATCACAAAGAGAGGCTCGGCGACGAGGGCGCCGAAGGCGGGGACGGCGAGGGCGACGATCTCTCGGTCATGGCGTCGCCGCAGTGCCTTCGGTGACGCGGGGGCCTGGGTCATTGCCTCAAGGTAATCTTCCACAGGTAAGAGATGCAACTGTCATTGAGTCCTTACTGCGCTCCGGTTCGGCGGCTTCACGGTGGGCCGTTTGTTCTGATCTTGGTCCGGTTGGGAAACTTTTTCTCCCCCACAGCCAGTGGATGGAAAAGTGCCAGGTCAGATGGCATGAAGTGCGGAGATCACGTCGTTGTCCACAGCCCTGTCCCCCGGTCCGTACACAGGTTCCGAGGGGTTCTCCACAGCATCTGATCACTCATCCACATGGCCTGTGGATAACCAGATTGGCTGACGGTGGAGAGCGGCCTACCGTGGACCGTTGTCCGACGCGCCGTAAGCGGAGCGGGGCCGCTCGATTTGTCAGTCCTGTGCCGTAGAAAGAGGGGGCACGGCGAGGTCCGCTGCGCGGACGGGAGGAGGTGGCCCGGGTGAGCATTTCCGAGCCCTTGGACGACCCGTGGGCGGCCGACAGCGGCCCCGGCGACCGTCTGCCCGTCTCCCGCCCGCGCCGCAACGACACCCGCGGCGGCCGTGAGGACCAGCATGAGCGCGGCAGGGACACCGGCGGCTGGGACGGCGGCTCCCCGGGGTTCGAGCGCGTACCACCCCAGGATCTGGACGCCGAGCAGTCGGTCCTCGGCGGCATGCTGCTCTCCAAGGACGCGATCGCAGATGTCGTGGAGATCATCAAGGGCCATGACTTCTACCGGCCCGCGCACGAGACCGTGTACACCGCGATCCTCGACCTCTATGCCAAGGGGGAGCCCGCCGACCCCATCACGGTCGCTGCGGAACTGGTCAAGCGCGGCGAGATCACCCGGGTCGGCGGCGCGCCGTATCTCCACACCCTGGTCCAGTCGGTGCCGACCGCGGCCAACGCCTCGTACTACGCGGAGATCGTCCACGAGCGGGCTGTGCTCCGCCGGCTGGTGGAGGCCGGCACCAAGATCACACAGATGGGATACGCGGCCGACGGCGATGTCGACGAGATCGTCAACTCCGCCCAGGCCGAGATCTACGCCGTCACCGAGCAGCGCACCAGCGAGGACTACCTCCCGCTCGGCGAGATCATGGAGGGCGCGCTCGACGAGATCGAGGCGATCGGCTCGCGCAGCGGCGAGATGACGGGCGTTCCCACCGGCTTCACGGACTTCGACTCCCTGACGAACGGCCTGCATCCCGGCCAGATGATCGTCATCGCCGCCCGTCCCGCGATGGGCAAGTCCACCCTGGCGCTGGACTTCGCCCGCGCGTGCTCGATCAAGAACAATCTGCCGAGCGTGATCTTCTCCCTCGAAATGGGGCGCAACGAGATCGCGATGCGTCTGCTGTCGGCGGAGGCCCGGGTGGCGCTGCACCATATGCGCTCCGGCACGATGACGGACGACGACTGGACCCGGCTGGCGCGCAGGATGCCCGACGTCTCCCAGGCCCCTCTCTACATCGACGATTCCCCGAATCTCTCGATGATGGAGATCCGCGCGAAGTGCCGGCGGTTGAAGCAGCGCAACAATCTGAAGCTCGTCGTCATCGACTACCTCCAGCTGATGCAGTCCGGCGGCTCCAAGCGCGCCGAGAGCCGCCAGCAGGAGGTCTCGGACATGTCCAGGAACCTCAAGCTGCTGGCGAAGGAGCTGGAGGTCCCGGTGATCGCGCTCTCCCAGCTGAACCGTGGCCCCGAGCAGCGTACGGACAAGAAGCCCATGGTCTCCGACCTGCGTGAATCGGGCTCCATCGAGCAGGACGCGGACATGGTGATCCTTCTGCACCGGGAGGACGCGTACGAGAAGGAGTCCCCACGCGCGGGCGAGGCGGACCTGATCGTCGCCAAGCACCGTAACGGCCCGACGGCGACGATCACGGTGGCGTTCCAGGGCCACTACTCCCGTTTTGTGGACATGGCCCAGACCTGATCCGGCTCCTGGTTCTCCGGCTCTCGTGGCACCGGGGCAGTCGTGAGGGCACAGCGGTGTACGTGTGCCGCCGTTGCCGGACTCCGGGCCTCCGGGCTCCGGCGGAGCCTCATGCGATGCCGCCCTCCTGGCGGTCGGCCGGGCCGGTACAGGCAATGGCCCTACCCCGTGATGCCCCGACCTGACTGGAAACTGAGGAATAGTCAGGCGATCCGTGAGCCCGGGGGCGCCCTTGCTGAATTCGTGCCCCCTTGCACCCTAGGGGTCCTAGGATAGAACTAGAGAGCCTAAGTTTCTGGGGAGGGTGCATGGTTCGGGCCGGGCTGACGACGGAGCGGGTGACGATCGCGGGCGCTGAGCTGGCTGACGATGTCGGGCTCGATCGGGTGACCATGTCACAGGTGGCACGGCGGCTGGGCGTGAAGGATGCGAGCCTCTATACGCACGTCCGCAGCCTGGAGGATCTGCGTGGTCGGATCGCGCTGCTGGCGGCGGACGAGAAGACCATCCGTATCGCGGAGGCGACCACCGGGCGAGCCGGCAAGGACGCGCTGGTCGCGTTCGCCAACGCCTGGCGAGAGTACGCCCACCGGCATCCGGGCCGCTATACGGCGACGCAGACCCCGATCCGGATCGACCCCGAACTGGCGGCGAAGGCGCCCGGACCACGGCGTGCGGTCGAACTGACCTACGGCATGCTGCACGGCTACGGATTGGCCGAGCCCGATCTGACCGACGCGGTCCGATTGCTGCGCAGTACGTTCCACGGGTTCGTCGCCCTGGAAGCGGCGGGCGCCTTCGCGCACGAGCGCTCTCCGCAGCAGTCCTGGGTCCGCGCGCTCGACGCCCTGCACGCCCTCCTGGAGCACTGGCCACCTTCCCGAGAAGGAGATTCCGCATGACCGCTCCCACCATCGGCAGCCTGCGTGTCGACGGCGCGACCCTGCACTACGAAGTGCGCGGTCAGGGCCCGCTCCTGCTGTTGATCCCCGGAGGGACGGGTGGCGCGGCCTCCTTCGACGGCATCGCCGACGACCTGGCCGCCGAGTACACGGTCGCGACCTATGACCCGCGCGGTATGTCCCGCAGCACGCTGGACGACCCCGACGCCGAGCAGTACGTGACCGAGCACGCCGATGACGCGTTCCGGATGCTGGAACTGCTGTCGCCCGGTGAGCCCGCCCGAGTTTTCGGCGCCAGTTCGGGCGCGATCGCCGCCCTGCATCTGCTCACCGTCCACCCCGAACGCATCGCTCGCGTGGTGGCGCACGAGCCGCCGGTCGTGGAGGTCCTGCCGGACGCGGCTGAACACCGCGCGCTCATCGCACGCGTGGAGAACACGTTCCGCACCCGGGGGCTCATGCCGGCGACGGCCGTGTTCGCCGCGGGCCTCAAGAAGGGCGGTGACACCACCGGGCCGGAGGCCGAGCTCAGGCTTCCGCCGCAAGCAGCGGCGCGGACCGAGCAGACGATGGCGAACCTGCCGTACTTCGTCGGCCGGATCGTGCCCCGCTTCATGTCCTACGCCCCGGACATCCGTCGGCTGGAGGAGCTGTCGGACCGACTCGTGCTCGTCGGCGGCCAGGGCTCACGCGGTGAGCTGCCCTACCGCTCGGCGGCGTTCCTGGCCGAGCGGCTCGGCACGGAACTCCAGCACTTCCCCGGCGGGCACACCGGCCTCACCACGCACCCCGCCGAGTTCGGCGCATTGCTGCGGAAGGTCCTCCGAGCCTCGATCTGACCCGCGCTCGCCACGGTCGACTCCGCCGAGGGCGGTCCGAGGGAATGACACGATCCTGAGAGTCCACCCGGTCCCTCTGGTCAGCCCCGGGTCCGGCAGGTCATCGCTCACCGGTGTGAGCGATGACGGATCGCGGCGCGGACATCCGGGACCCGTGCGCCGGCGCCTTGGGCGGACCGGCAGTTGCCCGAGGCGGGACGGTCTTCCGACGGGATTCCGGATGCCACTGTGGCCGACGGGCGGAACACGGTCATCATGGTCCGGTGATGAGCTGGATGCGCTGCTACTGGGACGAGGAAGATGTCTGGTTCTACTTCGAGGTCGATGCCGAGGGCTGGGTGACCCGGCAAGTCGAACTCCAAGGCCCTGAGCTGATGCCGATCGCGGCTGCCTCCCTCGAAGAATGGCAGCAGGCCCACGACGCCGGCTGCCTGGGTGAGTACGACAGCAGGTTCGGGATCACAGCCGAGGTGCCCGTCTCGGAATGGGAAGGGCACGACCCTGAGCACTTGACCTCCGAGGAGTTCGAGGAAGTCTGGGGTTCTGCCCGTCGCCGGATCGCATCCCGGCCCCGCTGACCCCTCGGTCACGCGGAGGCTTTCCGGGCATCATCTCGACATGACTCCGCCCCTTCCGGCCACTGAAGCCGGGACGTCGGCTGGGGCGACTGTACGGCGGCGGGGAACGGACCGGTTGAGCGGCTCTGGAGACCTGTTGAACGGCGGTGACCTCCTGGGCGGCGGGCGGTGACCGTTGACCGCTCAGGGCGGGGCTCGCCGGGGGCGGGCGAAAACGAGTGGCAGTCGAATGTATGTCCCACATAACTTCAGCGCTTGTGACTGATGATCCGAAGTGCTCAGAGAGTGACTCGGCGGTGCCTTCCCAGGACCCGGCCGGTGCCGGCCGGGTGGAAGAGGTGGCGGCTGATCCCGCGCCGGGGCGGCCCGAGGTCACCGAGGGGCTGTTCTCCCGTAAGTACGCGGCCGCCACCTCCATTTTCGCCGCGGTGATGTTCCTGACGGGGCTGGCCGCGCTGGCCGTGGTGCCGACCCTCCCGACGGCCGCGCGGGCGCTCGACGGGGTGTCGCTCTACCCGCTCGTCGCGGGCTGCTTCGTGGCCGCGAGTCTGCTGGGCGGGGTCCTGGGCGGCCACTGGGCGGATCGGGCCGGTGCGCACCGGCCGCTGGCGGCGGGCATGGTGCTGGCGGTGGTGACTCTGCTGGTCTCGGGGGCCAGTACCTCCATCTGGCAGCTGGCGGCCGGGCGCTTCCTGGACGGGCTGGCGGCCGGTATGGTCGCGGTCGCGATCAACACCGCCATCGGCCAGACCTATCCCGGCCATGTGCGGCCCCGCGCTCTGGCGCTGATGAGTACCTGCTGGATCATTCCGTCACTGGTCGGCCCGCCCCTGGCGGGTCTGGTGGCCGAGTGGTGGACCTGGCGGGCGGTGTTCTACGGGCTGGCCGCCCTGACCCTGGTGCCCGCGCTGGTGGTCGTGGCTCTGCTGCGGAGCAGTTCCTGGTCCGCCACACCCACGCCGTCCGGGGAAACGGCCTCACGGCCCGCGCTTCTGGTCGCGACCGCCGTGAGCCTGGGCGCGGCCCTGGGGCAGTACGGAGTTTCCGGCTGGGACCCCCGCCATCTGCTGTTCACGGTCGGAGGGCTCGCTCTGCTGGTGGTCTTCGCGCCGAGGCTGCTGCCGCCGGGCACCTGGCGTGCGGTGCGAGGACTGCCCGCCACCGTGCTGCTGTGCGGTCTGGGGTCCGGGGTGTTCTTCACGCTGGAGGCCTTCGTACCCCTGCTGCTGGTCACCGAGCGGGGCGTGCCCCCGGTGGGGATCGGGCTGGCTTTCACCGGTGCCGCCCTGGCCTGGGCGGCCTCCTCCTGGGTGCAGGGCCATCTGCTGAACCACTGGCCGCGCCACCGTCTGGTCGTGACCGGCGCCCTGGTGCTGGCGGGGGCGGTCGCCGTCGCCATTGTGGGGACGGTTCCGGCGATGTCCGCGTTCGTCGCCGCGTCGGCCATGGTCGTCGCGGCCGTCGGGATGGGCCTGTTCGCTCCTTCTCTTACGGTGCTGTCGCTCTCCCACAGCCCAGCGGGCCGTCAGGGATACGCCAGCAGTGCGATGCAGACCAACCAGAACCTGGGCCAGATCTCCGTGCTGGGGGCCGCGTCCGGCGTCTTCAACGCCTTCCTGTCGATCGGATGGGGTGAACCGGCCGGATACGGCGCCGCCTTCGGGCTGCTGCTGGTGCCGTGCGCCGTGGCCGTGCTGTACGCGGTCCGCGTCCGTGCTCCGGAGTGATCGCCAGGTCGGCGCGGGTGAACCGGCCCACGGCCCGCAGCGGCGGAGTCCCTGCTGTCCGGTACGCGACCGGCACCCCTGGCCGGTCCGTGTTCGCGTTGCGGCTGGTCGCCCGAGGAGCGGCGCCGCCAGCCGCTCGGTCGGCAACCGGATCCCGGCGCGCTCGGGCTCGGACCCGGCCTCGGGTTCGGGTTCGGGTTCGAAGAGATTGGCGAGAGTGTCCCGGGCGGCGGTTATGCACTCTTGGCGGGGCGCCTCACTTCCCGGCCGGAGGCATGGCTCCAGGTGCGGAGCGGCCTCACTTCCTGAGCGGCCGAGGGCCCGAGGGCTTCCGCGCGTCGCGTAATGGCGGGCCGTGCGGTCGACTCGGACACCCGGTCGGCGATAGACCTGCGTCATGACCTCATCCCTGTCAGAGCAGCAGCTCCTGCCCGCCACCGAGCGAGCCCTTCTGCATCGCATCGCCGTCGCTCAGTCGGATGGGCGGGCGCCCTCGCTCGTCGCCGGGGTGGCGCGTGAGGGCCGGCTGGTGTGGACCGGGGCCCGGTCCGGTGGCGACGGGACGCCGGCAAACGCCGAGACGCAGTACCGCATCGGCTCCATCACCAAGACCTTCACGGCCGTCCTGGTGATGAGGCTGCGGGACGAGGGGCTGCTCGATCTGAACGACCCCCTGGACAAGCATCTGCCCGGGTCGGGCGTCGGGGACGTGACCATCGCCCAACTGCTCGCCCACAGCGCCGGTCTGAGCGCCGAGTCGCCGGCACCGTGGTGGGAGCGGACTCCCGCTTCGCTGCGGCCCGAGCTGGCCGATGTGCTGGGGGACCGGACGCGGATGCATCCGATCGGCCGTCGCTTCCACTACTCCAACCCCGGCTATACGCTCCTCGGCTCCCTGGTCGAGGCGGTACGCGGCGCGGCCTGGGCGGACGTACTGCGGCGGGAGATCCTGGAACCGCTGGCCCTGGAGCGTACGAGTGTCCAGCCGGGGGCTCCGTACGCCAACGGCTGGGCGGTGCATCCCTGGGCCGATGTGCTGCTGCCGGAACCCCCCGAGGACCTCGGGCTGATGGCCCCGGCCGGACAGCTGTGGTCGACGGTCGCCGACCTCTGCCGGTTCGCCGTCTTCCTCGCCGAAGGCGACGACCGGGTGCTGAGCGCGTCCTCCGTACGGGAGATGCGTGCACCGTCCGTACCCGCCGAGACCGGCGCCCTCGGCAGCGTCTATGGACTGGGAACTCAGATCCTGGGGCAGGACGGCCGCACCCTCGTGGGTCATACCGGCTCGCTACCCGGCTTTGTCGCGGGGCTCTGGGTGAGCGTGGAGGACGCGGTGGCCGCGGTGGTGCTCGCCAACGCGACCTCGGGGCCGCCCGTGGGGGCCGTCACCGCCGACCTCGTCCGGATCGTGGCCGAGGCCGAGCCGCGTATCCCCGAACCCTGGCGGCCCCTGCGGGAGGCCGAACCGGATCTTCTGGTACTGACCGGACCCTGGTACTGGGGTACCCAGTCCTTTGGGCTGCGGCTGCTCCCCGACCGGGTGCTGGAGCTCCAGCCTCTGAGCGGCTCGGGCCGAGGGGCCCGGTTCGTCGCGGAGCGGGACGGGACCTGGACCGGCCAGAACGGCTACTACGCGGGGGAGACGCTCCAGGTGGTCCGCAGGGACGACGGATCCGTACGCCATCTCGATGTCGGGTCCTTCGTCTTCACCCGCGAGCCCTATGAGCAGGACGCCGGAGTGCCCGGCGGAGTCGACAAGGAAGGCTGGCGCGGGCTGCGGCCGTGACGGTGTTTCACGTGAAACACTCCCATCCGGAAGGCTAGTGCTGTGACCGGAAAGGTTCACCGGCCCGCGACGCCCTGCACGGCTCCCCCTGGGCCTGGCGGCCCGGAGGTACCCCCAGCCGCGTTGTCGGACCGCGCGAGTACGGCGAGTACGAGCTGCGGACCTCCGCCTTGCGCTGCACCGCACCGGACGCCGCGGGCCCACGGCAAACCTATCCGGCCACAGCACTAGGCGGGGGGCCGCAGCTCCTCGACCGTCTGGACCAGTGGAGCAAGCGCGGGGTTCTTGGCGGCCTCGTCGAAGGCCTCGCGCAGTGCCGCGTCATTGGTGGGCCGGGCCTCGGCGAGCAGCGCCAGTCCGGCTTCGGTCACATCGGTGTAGATCCCTCGGCGGTCGGTGTCGCACAGATAGCGGGTCAGCAGTCCCCGGTCTTCGAGCCGGGTGACCAGCCGGGTCGTCGCGCTCTGGCTGAGTACGACGGCGTCGGCGACCTGCTTCATCTGAAGGTGGCCGCCGGGGCCGTCGTGCTGGCGGCTGAGGACGTTCAGGAGGGAGTACTCACGCACGCTGAGACCGTGCTTGCCCTCCAGAGCCCGCTCGACCTGGGCCTCGATCTTCCCGTGGAGCAGAGAGAGGGCGCACCAGCTCTGGGAGAGCGCCGTGAGTGCGGGATCCGTGGCGGTCATCACTGTTCCTCCTCCGTGCTGCCCTGTGCTCGATCCGCTGGTTGCCCGACCGTTGCCCGACAACAGGGCGCTGCATCCAGGGTAGACGACAAGCGCAATATTCCGCGCTTGCAAACATCTCGCACCCGCCCGGCCCGGGACCACCGTGCGGCGGGTCCCAGCGCGTCCGCCCCACCCGGGCTGATCGTCCTCGTCCCGACCTCGCCCGATCGGCCCGTACCCGTGCCTGCCCTACCTGTATCCGTCGGCGCTCGTACCCCGATCGTCCCCCGAGGTCACCCGCAGGCGAGTGAGAGCGGGGCGAAGCGCCGGGACCAGTCGCCGGGGAGTTCGTCGACGGCATGGACCATCACCTCGTTGAAGGCGATCGTCTCCATGCCGTGTTCTTTCACCCAGGTCAGCAGCTCCTCATGGCGCCTGTCGAGATCCGTTCGCAGAACACGGTCCGTCCCTGCGGCGAGTGAGGCGATCAGGGCCTTGGCTGTTCTGGTGTCCCCGGCGATCAGCGGGCCCACGACATGCGTATCCATGTTCGGCCAGGCCGCCGCGTACCCCGTGAGGACGCCGTCCTCCTCCGCCACCCTCAGCTGGTCGGCGAAGGCCGGCAGCCGGGCGATCATATGGGTGCGGTCGAGTCCGAAGACCTCGGTGTCCAGACGCACGATCGCCGGAAGATCCTCGGCGGTCGCGGGGCGGGTGGTCGCGTCGGCCGCGGCGGTGAGGGCGGAGTCCCGGAGGCGCCCACGAACCATCTCGGCGCGCCCTACCGACGTGAAGCCCAGCTGTTCGTACAGCGGCTGTCCGGACGGGGTGGCGTACAGGGTGAGCGGGGTGGCCCCGGCTTCGTCCACTACATGCCGCATCATCCGGCGGCCGATGCCCTGACGCGCGTAACGGTGCGCGACGACCATCATGCCGATCGCCGAGAGTTCAGCGCCGTAGGAGGTCACCACACAGCTGGCCACCAGCCCCTTGCCGGAAGGGTCGTCGATTCCGTGCACGGTCCCCGCGGCCAGCAACAGTCCCCACTTGTGCTCCTCGCGAGGCCAGCCACGGTCTTCCGCGAGATCGGCACAGGCAACAAGGTCGTCCATGGTGAGACGGCGAATGGGGAGTTCCGGGAGAGGAGTTGGCATAAGGATCAGACTGTCTGGCCCGGTGATCGCTCGTCCAGTGTTTTCCGGGAAGTGGCCCCCGCGCGCAGACGCCGACCACGACGGGTGAGCCCCCATGGCTTCAGTACGGAGATGACGGTCATCAAGAGATAGGCGCTGAAGGAGACGATCGGGCCCATCACCAGATCGTTCTCACTGGGCAGCGGGGCACCTGAGGCCACGCTCCGGACCGCGTGATCGACGCCCGGTCGCAGGGCGAAGACCGAGGCTGTGACGGTCACCAGAGTGATGCAGAACTTGGTGACGACCCAGCGGTGCCGCAGCAGACCCCAGGGGGTGCCGAGGGCCAGAGTGAGTCCGCTGAGCAGGGTCAGCAGGGCGAGGGGCAGCACCAGCCAGTCGGTGAAGACCTTCATCGAGCGGGCCGCCGCCTCGGTCATGGTGCCGGAGTCCGTGGTGATCGCCGTGGTCGCCAGAGCGAGCAGGCCGAGCGTGAGCCCGAGCCAGCCGGCGGACGCGGAGATATGGATGACAAGGACGGCACGCCGTCGGGGACGCTTCAGTGGTTTCACGTGAAACACCGTGCCGGGCAGAGCTGTCGTCCCGCGTCTGACAGCGGGAGTAAACGGCGGTACTAGCCTCGGCGTACATGCCCCTGCCCCGGTCGCCGCCCAAGACGGGCGACGCCTGGGGCAGGCAATGACTCAGCGCGGCTCTGCGGCCACTCCGGACCTGGGTGACAGCGGTCTGTCCGGTGTCCAGGGACGGTTCCCCGGGAATGGTCAGCCCAGGTCGGGCGCGTGCATCGCCCGTACACCCTCGATATTGCCGTCGAGGTAGTGCCGCAGCGACAGCGGTACGAGATGGACCCCGGCGATCCCCATCCGGCTGAAGGGGACCCGTACGATCTCGTACTCCCCACTGGGTTCGTCGACCTCCGGGCCATGGCGCAGCGCGGGGTCCATGGACTCCAGGCGGCAGACGAAGAAGTGCTGGACCTTGACGCCCGTCACTCCGCCGTCCGCGATGTGCTCGACGGTGTCGACGAAGCAGGGCACGATATCGGTGATTTTGGCGCCCAGTTCCTCGTCCAGCTCGCGGTGGAGGGCGTCGATGACGGTGGCGTCATCGGGCTCGACCCCGCCGCCGGGCGTCAGCCAGTAGGGATCCACACCGGGCTTGGTGCGCTTGATCAGGATCAGATCGTCGCCGTCGAGCAGGATGGCGCGTGCGGTGCGCCTGACCACGGGGCGTTCGGTCATGACTGGAAAATGGCCCGGACGGCCCGTCCTGAAACCCGCTGCCGCCCGCTCACCAGTCGACGGCCGCGCGCAGCAGCCCTTCATGGGCCCGCGCGATATGCGGCAGGGCGAGGGTTCCGGTGCGTACGACGAGGAAATAGGTGCGCAGCGGAGGCACCGGGGGGTCGAGCAGCGCCACCAGCCGCCCGCGTTCCAGCGCGTCCTCGCACAGATAGCGCGGCAGGACGGCGAGCCCCGCGCCGGAGGCGGCGGTCTCCAGAACGGCACGCAGATCGGGGGCGATCACGGTGCCGGCGGCGGCGGGCCGGGATTCGAAGACGGCGGACCAGTAGCGCGAGACCAGCGGCAGGGACTCATGGACCTCCACCACGGGCAACTGCTCCAGTACGACATGGCCTCCGTGCAGCACATCGGGCCCCAGCCGTGCCGCCCAGCGCGGGGAGGCGACCAGGACGTGTTCCTCGTCGCAGAGCGGAGTCGAGGTCAGCAGCCCACCGCGCGGCCGGGCCGTGGTGATGGCCAGATCGTGATGTCCCGCCGCCAGCCCTTCCAGGGTCTCCTCGGAGTTCCCGAAGGAGGCCCGCAGCGCCAGCCCCCGGGAGAGCAGCGGGGTGAGGGCGGGCAGGGCGCGCAGTGAGGTGAACTCGGGAAGTCCCGCGAGATGCAGGGTGCGTACGCCCGCTTCGTCGTCCAGTCCGGCCTCGGCGATCTCCACGAGGGCGTCCAGATGGGGCGCGGCCCGGTGGGCGAGTTCGTCACCGATGGTGGTGGGGGTGACGCCCCGGGCCTGGCGGAGGAACAGCGGACGGCCCAGCTGCCGTTCCAGGGTGCGGATCTGCCCGGTCACGGCGGGCTGGGAGAGCCCGAGCAGTGCGGCGGCACGGGTGAAGGAACCGGCCCGGTGCACCGTGACGAACGTGCGCAGCAGGGCCAGATCCATGCCCATGGCCTCCCGACCGACGATGCCCGCAGACCGTCCAACTATAAATAAGTCGATAGGTCGCTGTCGCTACTGTGATTGGACACTGACGCACAGTCAACTAGCCTTGTTCGCGCGGTTCTTCGGGGGAAGGAACCGGGATGGCCCGAGCCATGAGGGGGGAGGCTCGGGCCATCCTCTCCCCGAGAAAGCCGCCGTCCTCTCCGCGAACGAACCCCTGACCGGCGGTGTTCCGGCGCTCCCGGCCGATCCGCGCGGGCCTACCGCGCCTCGTCGAGCGCCCTCAGCACATCCGCGAGCAGGTCCTCGGGGTCCTCCACGCCCGCCGAGAGGCGGATGAAACCCTCCGGCACCGCGTCACCGCCCCAGCGGCCCCGACGCTCGGCCGAGGAGCGCACCCCGCCGAAGCTCGTCGCGTCGTCGACCAGCCGGAGCGCTCCCAGGAAGCGTTCCGCGTGGCCGCGGTCGGGCAGTACGAAGGAGACCACCGCGCCGTACCGCCTCATCTGGCGGGTGGCGTTCGCGTACGAGGGATCCGACGGCAGCCCCGGATAGCGCAGCCCCGTGATCTCGTCCCGCTCCTGGAGCGCTTCGGCGAGGGCGAGCGCATTGGCGCACTGCCGCTCGATCCGCAGCTGGAGGGTGGCGAGCGAACGGTGGGCCAGCCATGCCTCCATCGGCCCCGGAATCGCCCCGGCGATCTTGCGCCAGCGCCGCACCTGGGCCGCGAGAGCGGTGTCACGGCAGGTCACATGGCCGAGCAGCAGATCGCCATGGCCGGTCATGCCCTTGGTGTCACTGGCCACGGAGAAGTCGGCACCCAGCTCCAGGGGGCGCTGGCCGAGCGGGGTCGCCAGGGTGTTGTCGACGGCGACCAGGGCGCCGGCGGCGTGTGCGGCCCCGGTCAGCCGCCGTACGTCGCACACATCGAGCCCCGGGTTGGAGGGGGTCTCGATCCACAGCAGCCGTGCCCCCTTGAGCTGGGAAAGCTGTGCGTCGCCGCCCGTCGGCGCGGTCCTGACCTCCACTCCGTACGCCGTGAGCTGCTCGCCCACCAGGGGCAGCGCCTGATAGCCGTCGGCGGGCAGCACCACCGCGTCCCCCGCCCGCAGCAGGGAGAACAGCACGGCGGAGATCGCGGCCATCCCGGAGGCGAAGGCGACGGTCTCGACGGGCTCCCCGGGCGCCTCCAGCTCCCCGATCGCCCGCTCCAGAAGAGTCCAGGTCGGATTGGAGTCCCGGCCGTAGGTGTACGGGCCGACCGGCTCGCCCGGGAGATGGAAGTGGGCCGCGAACACCGGGCCCGGCAGGGTCGGCTCGTACTTCACCGGCTCGGGCAGTCCCGCCCGTACCGCCCGCGTACCGTCTCCGGCGCCTGCGCTCATTGCCCTGCCGCTCCTCGTGCCGCGTGTCCGCCTGTCACCCCATCCTGCGGGATCGGGCTCAGTCGCCGTCGGGCAGGGCGACGTTCACGGCCCAGGAGACCACCGAGATGATCAGCGCGCCGAGCACGGCGGTCCAGAAGCCCTCGACCTGGAAACCCAGACCGACCGTGTCGGCCAGCCAGGAGGTCAGCAGCAGCATCAGCGCGTTGATGACCAGGGTGATCAGCCCGAGGGTGAGGATGAACAGCGGCAGCGCCAGCAGCTGCACCAGGGGCTTGACGACTACGTTGACCAGCCCGAAGATCAGGGCGACCAGCACCAGGGCCAGCGTCTTCTTCCCGGTGCTGTCACCGGTGAGCGTGATGTCCGCGACCAGCCATATGGCCACAGCCAGGGCCACCGCGTTCGCGATCGTCTTGACTACGAAATTCTTCATGTGTCTGATCGTGGCAGACATGATCGGAACGAGGGCAGGGGCGGACGCGGGATGAAGGCATACCGGCTGGACGAGCTGGAGGCGGAGCGCGCCGCGAACGACGGCGCGTATCTCCAGTTCCTCCGCGAGCGGAATATGTCGGTCGGTCTCTACGCGCTCGACGCGGGGGCGCTGGATCCGCAGCAGCCCCACGGCCAGGACGAGGTCTACTTCGTCGTCAGCGGCCGGGCCGCGATCACGGTGGGCACGGAGACGAACCAGGTCGCACGCGGCAGTGTGATCTACGTCCCTGCCGGGGCGCCGCACAAGTTCCACCACATCACGGAGGATCTGCGGGTGATGGTGGTCTTCTCTCCCCCCGAGAGCTGATCCCGCGCACCGGGCGCCCTAGGGGGCGGATCAGGGGAGTTCAAGGGCCCGGAGCCCACCGTTCCCGCGCTCCGTCCGCCTAGCATCGAGGGCAGGAACTCAGAAATACGAGGAGGAGCGATGGCCGTGCGAGGGATATTCGCAGGGATGCCGTGGTGGGTGAAGTGGGTCGCGGTGCCCGTCATCGTGCTGGCCGTTTTCGGCGGACTGATCACGAGCGTCGTCGGATTTGTGATCGGTCTGCTCTTCAAGGCCCTCGCCCTGGTCGCGCTCGTGGGTGGACTGGTCTTCGTCGTACGGAAGTTCATGACCTCTTCGAACTCGCGCGGTGACTGGTAACCACTGTCGGTACGGGTGTTAACCCAGCCGGGGGAACACCCCCCAAACCCCAGGTCCAGGGGGTAGGGCGACCATTACAGTGGCAATCCGCTGCCAGGCTTCCGGATTCACCACCCCTAGTGAGCCCTCTTGTGACCTCTTGAGCGCCCCCCTGGGACCGAGGTGGGAATCCTCCGAGGGGCCGCGCGGCGGGCACACGGGGACGGCCCCCGCGGGCGGGCGAGTCGCCCGTCACGATGCCCGGGGGTGACCTTTGGACACATTCACGAACGCCGCCGGCACACATGCCGCCGTTCCCACACTGATCGGCTCGGTACAGCGGGCGCTCAGGCTGCTGGAGGCGGCGGCGTCGCATCCGGACGGGGCGCCGGCGAAGCAGCTCGCCCGGGAGGCGGGCATTCCGCTGCCCACGGCCTACCACCTGCTGCGGACACTGACCCATGAGAACTATCTGCGCCGTGAGAAGGGCGTCTTCGTCATGGGGGACGGTGTGGAGCTGCTGGCCCTTGGCGGGTCTATGCAGAATCGTCGCACCAGGCTGGAGGAGACGCTGGCGCACTGGCGGGACGCCATCGGAGTCCCCGTCTACTTCGCGGTCTACCGCGAGGGCGAGATCGAACTCGTCGCCGTCTCGGACACCCCGTACGCCCCCGCCGTCACCGAGTGGGCGGACTTCCGCGAGACCGGCCATGCCCATGCCGTAGGCCAGTGTCTGCTCAGCCAGCTCGGCGAGGCCGCCCGCCGGGACCATCTGGACCGGCATCCCGTGCGGCCGGTGACGCCCTATTCCGTACGCGACCGGCGCGCGCTGCTGGAGCGGCTCGCGGCCGTCGAACGTATGCAGCCGGTCGTGGAACGGCAGGAATATGCCCTCGGCACGGTCTGCGCGGCGATCCCTATCACAGCCGGATCCACCGCGGCGGCCATGGCGATCTCTCTTCCCCTGCATCAGGAGGAGCGGCTGCTACCCGCGATCGAGCAACTGCGCAAGGGCATAGGCGGGTTGCTGAGCTCCCTCGCGTTCTCTATCAGTATCTGAAAAATCACTCCTTGTAGTTCTCTGGTCGCTTAGAGCACGATTGCACCAAGAGGTTCAGGGGAATCCTTCCTGACCGTTTTCTGCAAGCTTCTTCTAGCAGGCTTCATCCACTGCGGGGTACACGATGCATGAGTCGGTCCAGGCCGAGGTCCTGATGAGCTTTCTTGTGTCCGAGGAGCTCTCGTTCCGGATCCCGGTGGAGCTGCGATACGGGACGGAGGATCCGTACGCCGTGCGGATGACCTTCCATTTGCCCGGGGATGTGCCTGTGACCTGGGCCTTCAGTCGCGATCTGCTGCTCGACGGCATCGTCGGGCCGAGCGGGGACGGCGATGTGCATATCGCTCCCATGGGTCCCGAGGAGCTGTCCGACCTCGGCATCCGCCTCCAGGTGGGCGGGGAGCGGGCGCTGTTCCAGGTGAGCGCCGCGCCGGTCGTCGCCTTCCTCGACCGCACGGACCGACTGGTGCCGCTGGGGCAGGAGCGGGCGTTCGGCGACTTCGAGGACGCCCTGGAGAAGGCGCTGAGGACCATCCTCGCGGAGGAGAACGCGGGCTGAGCCGGAGGCGGACCCTCCGCACCACGGGTCCCGCCCCGGTCCGTATCCCGGATCCCCTGTTCCGCCGTGGTCCGTCGCAGGGTCCAGCCCCGGTCCGTACGCCGGATCCCGCCCGGGCCCGGATCCCGGGCCCGCCACCGTCACGACCCCGGACCGCGCCCCGGTCCGTACGCCCACCCCCGTCCCCGCCCCTGCCCGCGGTCCCGGTCCAGACCGCCGACCCTTGCCCCCGCCAGCTTCCCGGCCCCGGACCGTACGCCCGGCTCGGACGCTCTCTCCCCGCTGCCGCCCGGGCTATTTTCTGCGGCGGCGACCTGTGCCGCCCCGCCCCGGGAGCCCGAGTCCACCGAGCCCGCCCGGCCCCGGCGCACCGCCGCGCGGGGGCGCCACACTCCTCGCCACCGGGTCGTCGGCCCCCGGCCGGTCGGCGGAGACGACCAGCGCCGCGAGCGCGGTGGTCACCGGCACGGACGCGACCAGACCGATCGACCCGACCAGCGTCCGGACGATCTCCTCCGCCACCAGTTCGCTGTTGGCGACCGTGCCCACACTGCTCTGGGCGATGGTGAACAGCAGGAGCAGCGGCAGCGCGGCACCCGCGTAGGCCAGGACGAGCGTATTGACCACGGACGCGATGTGATCCCGCCCGATCCGGATGGCGGCGCGGTACAGCGCCCGGGGCCCCATTCCGGGATCGGCCTGCCGCAGCTCCCACACGGCCGACGTCTGGGTGACCGTCACATCGTCGAGCACACCGAGCGAGCCGATGATCACGCCCGCCAGCAGCAGACCGCTCATGTCGATCCCGGGATACAGACCGTGGATCAGACCCGTGTTGTCGTCGGTGTTGCCGGACAGGTCCGCCCAGTCGATGAACACCGAGCCGAGCAGTCCGATCAGCAGCAGCGAGATCAGCGTGCCGAGCACCGCTACCGACGTCCGCGCGGTCAGCCCGTGGCAGAGGTACAGCGCGATCAGCATGATGGCGCTCGACCCGACGACCGCCACGATCAGCGGATTGGAGCCTTCCAGGATCGCGGGCAGGATGAACAGCGTCAGTACGGCAAAGGAGGCGGCGAGTGCGACCAGCGCCATCACCCCGCGCATCCGCCCCACCAGCACCACCGCCAGCGCGAAGATCCCCGCGAGCACGGCCATCGGGACCTTGCGGTTCACATCGATCACGGAGTACTGGAGATCGCGGGGCGCGTCGGGGGCGAAGGCGACCACCACCCCCTGCCCCTTCTCCAGCTGCCGTGGCGCGTCCGGCTGGATGATCTCGGTGAAGGTGCGGCCCGCGTCCTTGCCGCTGGTGACCTTGACGGTTGCCTTCCCGCACTCGCCCTTCCGCGCGTTGACCGCCTCGCGGCCCTGGGGAGTACTGGTGTCGCCCGTGGGCGGGACCTGCGCGGCGTTCACGTCCTTGCAGTCGACGGCGTCGACCCGGGTCACCGTGCCCTGCTGGGTCTGACGGTCGAAGCCCACCCCGGTGCGCTCATGGCCGGGCGCGGAGCCGGGCCACAGGACCACCAGACCCACGGCGACCGCGGTGGCGAACGGAATCAGCACCGCGGCGATGACCTTGCGCAGATGCCGGGAGACGGGGGCCGCCGGGCCATGATTGTGGGTGTGGCCGTGGGAGTGCGCGGGGGGTTCCGGCGGCTCCGACGGCTCCTGTGGCCGCCGGGGCCCCGGTGGTCCGTGCGGCTGCTGATGGTCGGGCGGTGAAGAGGTCACCGGCCGATCATCGCAAGAACGGGCCGGGGCCCCTGTTCAGCACGCCAGAAATGACGCTAGCGTGGTGGCACCTTTGCACACGCGGGAGCTCGGAGCACCGGGCTGAGAGGGCGCTGATCGCCGTACGACCCGTCTGGCCAACGCCAGTACGCCGTCTGCGGAAACCGCTGCGTCGACCGCCGAACCTGTTACCGGGTAATGCCGGCGTAGGGAGTAGGTCTCATGACCGTTCAGGACGCACGCACGCCTGCCGCCGACCAGAACGCCGCCGACCACAGCGCCGTCCGGGCCGTCGGGGCCGGCGAGCGCAAGCCGGGCTGGCACAAGGGGTACGTCGAGGGTTCGCGCCCCGGCCTCCGGGTGCCGGTCCGTCAGGTGCACCTCACCAATGGCACGGATGTGACGCTGTACGACACATCCGGTCCGTACACCGACCCCACCGTCGAGACCGATGTACGCCGTGGCCTGCCGCCGCTGCGGGAGCACTGGATCACCGCGCGCGGTGACACGGAGGAGTACGAGGGCCGTCCCGTGCGCCCCGAGGACGACGGGATCAAGCACACGTCTCCGCGCGGCGGGCTCAGGAACCTCGACGCGGTCTTCCCCGGCCGTCCGCGCCGGCCCCGCCGGAGCCGTGACGGAGGGCCGGTGACCCAGCTCGCGTACGCCCGACGGGGAGAGATCACCCCGGAGATGGAGTACGTGGCCATCCGGGAGAACGTTTCTCCCGAGGTCGTACGGGAGGAGATCGCCGCGGGCCGCGCGGTGCTCCCGGCCAATGTCAACCACCCGGAGATCGAGCCGATGATCATCGGCAAGAGGTTCCTGGTGAAGGTCAACGCCAATATCGGCAACTCCGCCGTCACCTCCTCCATCGAGGAGGAGGTCGAGAAGATGACCTGGGCGACCCGCTGGGGAGCCGACACGGTGATGGACCTGTCGACCGGCCGCAATATCCACACCACCCGCGAATGGGTACTGCGCAACTCACCCGTGCCGATCGGCACCGTCCCGCTCTACCAGGCCCTGGAGAAGGTCGACGGCAGGGCCGAGGAGCTGAGCTGGGAGATCTACAAGGACACGGTGATCGAACAGGCCGAGCAGGGCGTCGACTACATGACCGTCCACGCCGGAGTGCTGCTGCGCCATGTCCCGCTCACCGCCCGCCGCAAGACGGGGATCGTCTCGCGCGGCGGCTCGATCATGGCGGCCTGGTGCCTCGCGCACCACAGGGAATCGTTCCTCTACGAGAACTTCGAGGAACTGTGCGAGATCCTCGCCGCCTACGACGTGACCTACTCGCTCGGGGACGGGCTGCGGCCCGGCTCGATCGCGGACGCCAACGACGAGGCGCAGTTCGCGGAGTTGCGGACCCTCGGGGAACTCAACCGGATCGCCAGGCGTTTTCAGGTTCAGACGATGATCGAGGGCCCCGGTCATGTCCCGATGCACAAGATCAAGGAGAACATCGACCTCCAGCAGGAGATCTGCGAGGAGGCCCCCTTCTATACGCTCGGCCCGCTCACGACGGATGTGGCTCCCGCGTACGACCACATCACCTCCGGCATCGGAGCGGCGATGATCGCCTGGTGGGGCACGGCCATGCTCTGCTACGTCACCCCCAAGGAACATCTCGGTCTGCCGAACCGGGACGATGTGAAGACCGGTGTCATCACCTACAAGATCGCCGCACACGCGGCCGATCTCGCCAAGGGGCACCCGGGAGCCCAGGAATGGGACGACGCCCTCTCGGACGCCCGTTTCGAGTTCCGGTGGGAGGACCAGTTCAATCTGGCTCTCGACCCGGACACCGCGAGGGAGTTCCACGACGAGACGCTTCCGGCCGAGCCCGCCAAGACCGCGCACTTCTGCTCGATGTGCGGTCCGAAATTCTGCTCCATGAAAATCAGCAGGAGCATCACCGAGCAGTTCGGTGGTGACCAGCCCGCCTCGGCCGCGACGGATGAGGAGATCGCCGAGGGCATGCTCCAGAAGTCCAGGGAATTCGCGGCGAACGGAAACCGGGTCTATCTGCCGCTCGCGGACTGACCCCGGTACGGAGGCCCGTCGGGCGGTGGAAGCCCTGTCCGGATTTCCACCGCCTCAGCCACATTGAGTCCATGGCATCCGCATCTATGAGTAAGGGCGCGAATCTTCCGGTCGCTTCCTCCGCGGTACGGGCGGTACTGACCTGGGTACCCGCGCCGGGGGCACCGGACGCCGACGCTTCGGCGCTGCTGCTCACCGGCGGTGGACGAGCGCGTGGCGACGGCGACTTCGTCTTCTACAACCAGCCGCACCACGCCTCCAGTGCCGTACGCCATCTCGGCAAACAGCAGGGCTCCGGTGCCGTCACGGACACGATCGAGGTGAACCTGGGCGGACTGGAGGCGGACATCGAGCGGGTCGTGCTGGCCGCCTCGGTGGACCGCGGCACCTTCGGCCTGCTGTCCGGGCCGGTGCTCCGGCTGCTGGACGCCGGGACGGGGGACGAGCTGGCGCGATTCGACCTGGAGGCGACGACCGAGACCGCGTTCATCGGCGGAGAGCTGTATCTGCGGAACGGGCAGTGGAAGTTCCGCGCGGTGGGACAGGGGTACGCCTCCGGGCTGGCCGGGCTCGCCACCGACTTCGGCATCGGTGTGGCGGAGGAGGGGGGTCCGGTAGGAACGGACCAGATAACCGGTGTTGCTGTCAGAAGTTTTGACAGCGTGTGATCGGGGCTACGGATCGCGTGGTGATGCGTGTCCCGGGAGCATCCGGCGTCCTAAAGTGGAAGTCGGCCGCCTTGCGTCGGCCCGACTCCGAGTCGCATCGCGCCCACGCCGCGAGCGGCAATGAGGACAAGGGGCACCGCCTCACGCGCTGACATTCGCCTGTCCGTGGCTCCGTGCCCGCGGTGGGGATGCGTGGGGTCTTCGCCGTCACCGGGACTCGGGAGAGACCGTGACCACCGACAAGCAGTTCAAGAAGGACGTCCGCGAACTCGCCGACGCCGAAGGCATCTCGTACACCGCCGCCCGCCGGCGCCTGGCCACCGAAACCGCCGAGGAGCCCCAGGGCCAGGCCACGATGCTGGCCGGACTGGTCGCCCGAAGCCGCGGCAAGTTCACCACCGAGGAGTTCGCCGCCCGGCTGGAGCGCGGCGGCCAGGAGTACGCCGAGTACCTCAGGGACGGCCGGGAAGCCGCGATCGAGTCCCTCGATTACGCCCTGGAGCATGGGGTGGATGCCGTCGATGACGAGCTCGCCGCCGTCGCCGCCAGCAAGGGGACGCCGATTACGACGGATGACCTTGCCGAGGGCCTGCGCCGGGTCCGTGACCACAGCCTGGTCATCGACGGTTCGTCCGTCGCCGAGACCGTCTACTGGGTCGCGGATCGCTACTGGATGCATCGCTGGAACGATGCGCTCGATCGCGCGGCCATCGGGGAGTACGACAGGGTCGTCGGACCGAATGTGTACCGCCGGTTCGCATTGCACGAGTGGATGGCCCCTGGCCACTCCTCCGGCGCCGTGCCCGGACTGTACTGATCATGGCCCGATCGGTGTGAGCGTGCTGACGCGGTTCTCGTACTCGCGGCGGGCCTTGCGCTGGGCGGGGATCGCGCCTGCACCGTCGAGGACCTGGCAGCGGTCGAGGAGTTGGCGGTGGACCGCGGGCACGGCGGTGACACGGAGGGTGTAGCCCGTGCCGCGTCGTACGGGCTGGCCCTGGTCGAGCGCGGCTCGCTCAGTGTCGCCCAGTTCAGCGGCGCGGAGGAAGTCGGCGACCTTGCCCGGCATGTCGAGGACGACGGGCAGCTCCGGAGCCGGGACGTCCTGGTCGACGGCGGTGTGTGCGGGCAGGAGGTCGGCGATCGCGGTACGGATGGCACCGCGGCTGACGTGGTGATCTCGGGCCAGAGCGGCGATGGACTGGCCGCCCAGGTATGCGGCGCGGACGGCGGCGGCCTTCGCTGCGGTGACGACCGGGCGGCGCCCGCCTTTGTTGCCCTTGGCTTCGGCGGCCCGCAGTCCGTCGTATGTCAGCTCACGCTGGAGGTCGCGCTGGAGTTCGCCGGCGGCGGCGAGAGTCTGCACCATGAACTTCACGGTGGACAGCAGTTCCCCGGTGCGCGGGTGGCGTGCGGTGAGGTCCATGCCGGAGAACGCGCCGTCGTGGATGCGCAGGGCGAGACGGTCACGGTGGAGGACGTCGAGCACGTCGAGGATGTGAGTGGTGCCGCGCACCAGGCGGAACATCTCGGAGATGTGCACGGTGTCGCTCGGCCGTGCGTACGTGAGCAGCTCGCCGAACTTCGGCCGTTCCAGCGGGTGGAGGCGGCTGGAGGTGCCGGGTTCCTCCTCGAAGACGACCGGGTCCTCGATCCCGGCCTCGTCCAGGACCAGGTTCTGACGGTCGGTCGACTGCTGGTCGGTCGACACCCTCTTGTAGACCAGGTTGGCCATGCCGCTCCCCGTGTCGGTGGTCGCATCCGACCCTAGCTGTCAGCAAACCCTGTCATCAGCCGCCATCGGATCTCAATGGATCGAGGCCCCGGAAAGTCCGGGTTCATTGGACGCCCGCCGCGCCTGTCTTCATTCGATCGTTTGCCGACACTCCCGAGCCGGTCGACTTAGCTCGGGCAGGTTGCGGCTTCGATGTGGGCCAGTTGGGCGGCGAGGATCTCATCGAACGCGGCGCGGCGATCCACCCCGAGGGGGCGGACGTCGCGGGCGAAGTGGGCCAGGGTGGGGAAGCGTTCGGGGTCGGCGCCGAGTACCGCGACGCGGAACAGCTCCATACCCTGTTCGTACTCTTCCGGGGTGATGGTGCTGACTCCGGCCTCGGAGGCGATCAGCGCGGCGATGAGGACCGCGAGCCGGTGGTAGCGTGCCGGGATCTCCTCGTCGGGCAGTCCCGATGCGCGCAGGGCCTGCAGTATCTCTTCCATGACCAGCCGGGAACCTGCGCCGCCCGACGCGTAGCGTCCCCAGATCGCGGCGAGCTGGGGCTGCTGGCCGAACGCTCCCCTCACGCGCAGGGCCAGGGCGGTGATGCGCTGCTTCCAGTCGCCCTCGGCGCGGTAGCCGTCCATGGAAGCCAGGAGGATCCGGTCGGCGACCGCGCGTAGCAGTTCGGTCTTGCTGCGGAAGTGCCGGTAGAGGCTGGAGGAATCGGTCCCGAGAGTCGCGGCGAGCTTGCGCACGCTGAACGATTCTGTGTCGCTCGTGCGCAGCAGCTCCGCTGCCGCATCCAGGATTTCCTCGGTCGACCAACGCCTTCGACCTGCCATTTCACCCCTCTCGTCGGACTCAGTCTAACTCATGCGCATGGCGTTGCACGCACCGCGTGCATAATGAGGTCATGAGCGTGCCGAGCGACCCGGCAGCAGGCGGGCCGACGTGCCACGCGTGCCCTGTCACCCGGCTCGGGCGACCGATGCGGAGCCCGCCCCGAGCGATGCGAAAGGACGCATGTCGTGAGGAACTCACTGGATCCCGCGGCGCTGGATGCCGCCATTGAAAACGTCCACCACGCCGGGATGCCGGGCCTGTTCGCCGAGGTGCGTGACGGCGAGGAGGTCTGGCGCGGCGCTGCCGGAGTCGCCGATGTTGCCAACGGTCGCCCCGTCGCCGCCGGCATGCGGCACCGGGTCGGCAGCATCACCAAGAGCTTCACCGCCGCAGCGGTTCTGCAGCAGGTCGAGAGTGGTCAGATCGGTCTCGACACGCCGATCGGCCGGTACCTTCCGAAGCTGGTTCCCGGAGAACGCGGTGACGCGATCACGGTCCGGATGCTGATCAACCACACCAGCGGCCTCGCCGAGTACCTCCCTTACGCCTACCCCTCCCTCAAGGCGTTCCCTGCCCTCGCTGACACCGGGCCCCAGAGCCTGGACGACCACCGGTTCACACGGTTCGACCCCACTGAACTGATCGAGATAGGGGTCACCGCACCTGCTGTCGGCGCCCCGGGCGGTGCACCGGGGGTGTACTCCAACACCAACTACCTGCTCCTCGGCGAACTCCTGGAACAGGTGACCGGCACCACGGCCGAGCAGTACATCGCCCGGAACATCATCGAGCGCGCCGGGCTCCGGGACACCGAACTCCCCGCCGGACCGTACGTCGACGGGCCGCACTCGCAGCTCTACGAGGCGTGGTTCGGCATGATCGACCCGCCGCGCGACTACAGCGTCTACGACATGTCATGGGTGGGGCCGGCGGCCTCGCTGATATCGACCGTCGCGGACCTCAACCGCTTCTACGGCCTGCTGCTGGCCGGAGAGATCGTCAGCCCGTCGTCGCTGGCGCAGATGCAACGTTCCGTCCCGGTCATCTCCCAAGAGGGAAAGACGATCGACTACGGCCTCGGCCTGCACCCGATGGAGGGTCCCGGTCAGGGCACCTTCTGGGGTCATGGCGGCACGGTCTGGGGTGGTGGGGCGCTGGCCATGACCCGTGCCGACGGGATGCGGCAGATGGCCGTCGCGGTGAACCTGCAGAGGTGGAACAGTCTCGACTCCTCCGGTAAGCCGCAGCCCCATCCCATCGACGACGCGCTTGCGGCTCTTTACCGCGTGGCGATGTACGGCTGACCGTTCCGGTGTCGCCCCGTACGGGGCGACACCGGAGCCAGCTGCCGTCTACAGCCCGGCTCCCGGCTCGTCCACGTTCACGGTCCGCAGCGGCCGGTGGCCCTTCTCGTCGAGCTGGGCGAGTTCGCGGTCGTAGTCGACGGTGGTCGAGCCGTAGTAGTTGACCGCAGAGCTTCGGGCCGGGGAGATGTGCGCGAGAACCTCGGCGTCGACCTCTCGGCCGCCGACGCGGAGTTCACCGACGGCCAGGTCCATGTACTCGGTGTGCCCCAGATAACACAGCACCACGGCGTTCAGCGCCAGGCCGAGCCCAGATCCCTTGGCGCTCGTCCCATGCCCTGCTCAACGAGCAGCGTCGCCCGTTGGGTTCGACTGCTGTGCGGCATCGGACCATTACCAGGTCCCTCAGGGGCGGGTGGGGTTATCACCGAACCTCGGTGACCTGCTGGTTCTGGCTGCGATCATCGCGCGCGACTGTCGATGACCGAGGGAGCGGGCGTGCCCACCAACTTTCTGAGCGAGGAGCAGCGCAAGCGCTTCGGTCGCTTCACCGAGGAACCCGACGAGGGGCAGCTTGCCGGGTCTTTCCTGATGGATAAGACCGCGCGGCGCCGGGCGATGGCCGCCAAGGGCGCCAGAAACCGGCTCGGCTGGGCGCTCCAGCTCGGCACGGTCCGCTACCTGGGGACCTTCCTCGACAACCCCGAGGAGGTCCCGGCCGTCGTCGTGGACTACGTCGCCGAGCAACTGGGCCTTCAGGTCGGCGACCTCGCCGGGTACGGCGCGATGGAACACCGCTGGGACCATCAGGAACAGATCCGCACCGCGTACGGCTACACGAAGTTCGAGTTCGACCAGTGGTTCACGCTGGCCCGCTGGCTGTACCAGAGGGCCTGGATCGGCTCCGAGCGCCCGACCCTGCTGTTCGACCTGGCTACCAAGCGGCTGGTGGACAAGAAGGTGGTTCTGCCCGGGGTGACCGTGCTGGAGCGGCTGGTCTCCGGCACCCGCGAGCGGGCGGAGAAGCGGCTGTGGGCGACCCTCGCGGACGCCCCCACGCCTGAGCAGGCCGCGCAGCTTCAGCAGTTGGTCGTCGTCCCCGCCGGGAAGCGGATCTCGGAGCTGGACCGGATGCGCCGCTCCCCGCGGGACATCTCCGCGCGCGGGGTGGGCAAGGCCCTTCAGCGCTATGAGTCGCTGAACGCGCTGGGCGGCAGCAGCTGGGATCTGTCCTCGATCCCGCCCGGACGGCTCCAGGCGCTGGTCCGCTTCGCGAAGGCCGCCCGCGCCCAGGCGGTCGCCGACCTCGGCGGCGACCGGCGCCTGGCCACCCTGGTCGCGTTCGCCTCGGTGATGCCGCAGGTCGCCGCCGATGAGGCGATCGAGGTCTTCGACCTGGTGATGGGCGACGTCATCCGCAGCTCCGCCGCCAAGATGACCAAGAAGCGGCTGCGAACTCTCAAGGACCTCGATGCCGCAGCCATCCTGCTGCGCACGGCCTGGCTCACGGTGTCCGGCGTGGCTGCCGACCCGGACGGCGACATCCGCGCGGCCCTCGACGCGGTCGACGTCGCCCCGTTCCATGCCGCGGCCGAGGTCGTCAAGGAGCTCGCCCAGGAGCCCGACGACGGCTCCGAGCAGATGCTGGCGGCCCGCTACAACACCATCGCCCGGTTCCTGCCCGGCCTGCTCACCACGTTCGCCATCGAGGCGAGCGCGGCCGAGACGCCGGCGCCGGACATACTCAGCTTCGAGGCCAGCG
This sequence comes from Streptomyces sp. NPDC051018, assembly GCF_044456085.1. Lineage (NCBI taxonomy): Bacteria > Bacillati > Actinomycetota > Actinomycetes > Kitasatosporales > Streptomycetaceae > Streptomyces > Streptomyces sp. NPDC051018. The sequence goes on along the minus strand of NZ_JBITFN010000006.1, from coordinate 132,718 downwards.
CGGCGGGCGAGCCGGTGCTGGACGCGCTCCGCTTCGTGAAGTCCCTCAAGGGGCGCCGCCGCCCGATCCAAGCCTGGGAGGTCCCGGCCAAGGTCCTCAACCCCGCGTGGCGCCGCCTGGTCTTCCCGCCCCCGCCGATGCCGGTGGGCAGCGTCGAGAAGCGGGCGTTCATCGTGGCCAGCACCGAAGCCCTGCGCACCGCGCTGCACCGGCACGAGGTGTACGTTCCCGGCCTGCGCAAGTGGGGCGACCCCAACGCCCGGCTCCTGGACGACGACGCATGGGAGGCGGCCCGCTCACGGGTCTGCGAAGAACTCGACCTCGATGAGAAACCCGACAAGATCCTCAAAGGCTGGACCGACCGGCTCGATAAGGCGCACCGCGACTTCGCCGACGGCCTGGCCGCCAACCCGGCCGTACGGATCGAGCAGCAGGGCGGCCGCGACCGCATCATCCTCACCGGCCTCGACCGCCAGGACGAGCCCGCCTCCCTGGTCGAGCTCCACAAGGAGGTCGAGAAGCGGATGCCCGCCGTCGACCTGCCCGAGATGGTGCTGGAGGTCAACTCCTGGACCCCGTTCCTGACCGACTTCACCCACGTCTCCGAAGCCAGCTCCCGCATGGACGACCTGCCGCTGTCCGTGGCCGCCGTACTCACCGCGGAGGCCACCAACGTCGGCGTGGAGCCGATCGTCCACGACGGCGTCGACGCACTCTCCCGCGACCGGCTGTTCTGGGTCGAGCAGAACTACCTGCGCGCCCAGACCCTCAGCCTCGCCAACGCCCGGCTCGTGGACCACCACATGCGGCTGCCCCTGGTGCAGGCATGGGGCGGCGGTGAACTCGCCTCCGCCGACGGCCTGCGCTTCGTCACGCCGATCCGCACCCTCAACTCCGGACCGAACCCGAAATACTTCGGCACCCGTCGGCGCGGGGTGACGTTCTACAACTTCCTCTCGGACCAGTTCAGCGGCCTGCACGGCATCCTCATCCCCGGCACCCAGCGCGATTCCTTCTACATCCTCGACGGCCTCCTCGAACAGGAGACACCGCTACGGCCCGTCGAAATCACCTCGGACACCCACGGCTCCTCGGAAATCGTGTTCGGCCTGTTCAGGCTCATGGGCTACCAGTTCTCCCCGCGCCTGGCCGACGCCGGCAGCGCCATCCTGTACCGCACGGACCCGGACGCCGACTACGGCCGCCTCAACGACCTCACCCGCGACAAGATCAACCTCAAGCAGATCACCACCTACTGGGACGACATGCTCCGCCTGGCCGGCTCCCTGCACTCCGGCACCATCAAAGCCTCCGAAGCCCTGCGCGTCCTCGCGCCCGGCGGCAAACCCACCCCCACCGGCAAATCCGTCATGGAACTCGGGCGTCTGGACCGCAGCGCCTACCTGTCGTCGTACTTCACCGACGAACTGCTCAGGCGCCGCGTCAACACCCAGCTCAACCGACAGGAGTCCCGCCACCAGCTCGCCCGCCGCATCTTCCACGGCCAGAAGGGCGAGCTCAGGCAGGCATACAGGGAGGGCCAAGAAGATCAGTTGGGGGCACTCGGACTGATGCTCAACATCGTGATCCTGTGGAACACGGTCTACTTGCAGCAGATCATCGCCGAGATGCGCGCCGAAGGAATCCACGTCCGCGACGAGGACGTCGCCCGCCTCTCGCCGCTGATGTTCGCCCACATCAACTTCCACGGCCGCTACAGCTTCGCGCTGCCCGCCGAAGTCCACGGCGGTCAGCTCCGCGCCACCCGCAAGCCCGCCGACACCAGCACCCCGGTCTAGGCCACCCCATCCGGCTCGCCCGCCGCCTGGGCGAGCCGGTAACGGACCTTCTCGTGCGACAGGCCCGTCTGACTGCCGATCTGCCGCAGCCCCCAGCCCTCCGCCTTCGCCGCCGCCATCCCCTCGTCCAACGCCGCGTCCGTCACCTCGTCCAGCGCCTCCCGCAGCTGAACCACCAGCCGGAGCCGGATCGCGGGAGCCAACTCGGCAAGGCCATCGCAGAACCTGGCCACGTCGGCCTTCAGGAAACCGATCCTCGGGTCATCGCTCACCCCCACACCCTGGCGGCCCCGATCACACGCTGTCAAAACTTCTGACAGCAACACCGGTTCTCTGGTCCGTTCCTACCGGCCCCCCAGGAGCCGCCCGCCGCCGCCTCCGCCCCGGCTCCCCCGGCCCCCGCTTCCCCGGCTCCGGCAGCTCGGGCTGCTCGGGCTGCTCCGCTGGCGGCTTCACCGGACCAGGTGCCCGCCGCCCCGGCCGCGCCCGCCCCGAGGCTCGTCAAGGGGGAGGAGCAGCTGCCCACCGAGATGCGCGAGCGGCTGTCCCTGCGCAAGGAGCAGGTGTCCGTCAGCCTGCGCAAACACAGCGCGGCCGGCCTCACCGCACGGGTCGTCCTGGTGCTGGACGCGTCCGGCTCCATGTCCTCCCTGTACTCCACGGGGGTCGTGGCCGATGTGGTGGAACGGATGGCGGCCGTGGCCGCGCAGCTCGACGACGACGGACAGATGCAGGCATGGACCTTCGCGACGAATCCCGCACGGTTGCCGGACGTGAGTCCGGGGGATCTGCCCGAGTGGCTCGCACTCCATGTCCGGATCGGCAAGGCGGGTCCCGGGGAGCTGCCCGAGTGGCTGAAACGCCGTCTCGGGACCGACAAGCAGATCGACGCCCCCCTACGGCCCGGTCAGGTGGACATGCGGACGGTCGGCGTCCAGAACGAGGAACAGAAGGTCATCGCCGAGATCCGGACCTTCGTCCGGGAGAACCCGGTGCCCGCGCCCACCCTGGTGCTGTTCTTCTCCGACGGAGGTGTGTACCGGAACGCCGAGATCGAGCAGGAGCTGAAGGAGGCGTCCGAGGAACCGGTCTTCTGGCAGTTCGTGGGCCTCGGACGAGCGCCGTACGGGGTGCTGGAGCGGTTCGACCGTATGCCGGGCCGCCGTGTCGACAACGCGGGTTTCTTCGCCGTCGACGACATCGCGCTCGTCCCCGACCCGGAACTGTACGACCGGCTGCTCTCCGAGTTCCCCCGCTGGATCACCGCCGCGAGGCAGGCCGGCATCCTGTGAACCCGGGCGGCCGGACCGCCGGCCGTGTGCGGCCCGGACCTGCCCATGTGCACGGCCCGGGGCAGGAACCGTGCCGTCAGCGGGTACGTCGGCCCCGGCCCGTACGGAGGAGGTCACTCCGGCTGGTGCTCGGGCCCGCCGAAGTCCGGGCTGGTGAAGTCGGGACTGGTGAATGTGGGCCGCTGCCCGGAGGTCGAGCCCTCGCTCGGACTGGAGTACTCCGGTCCGCTGTAGCCCACCTTCGGGATACGGCTCACATGGCGCGGCGGCGCGGTGGACGTGGGATCCGCGCTCGGATCCGCCAGCGAGGCCTGGAGGAACGGCAGGATCCCGCGTTCCAGCAGGGCGTGCCGCCAGGCGTCTTTGGCCCGCGCCACCTCGTCGGGCAGCTCACCCGTCAGCTCCTCGGCGGGTACCTGCGTCGCGCCGTTGCGCAGCGCGGTGAGCAGGAGCCCGACCGCGGCGACCAGGATGGCCGCCGCCGTCAGCGCCGCGAAGAACCAGCCCGCGGAGACCAGGGGCGTCGCGAAGGAGGGTGTGGGGTCGAGCATCTTCAGGAGGTAGCCGGCGAGCAGGAATATCACCGCCGCCGTCGCGGCCAGCACGGGCGCGAGGACGGCTATGACGGCCGCGAACCCGGCGCCGTTGCCGTCGGACCACGCGGCGTCCGGGGCGGAACCCTGTCCGCCCGCCGTGACCGCGGGCGCGCGTGCCTCCTCGCGGATCTTCCGGTAGTGCTCGTACTCGGCCGAAGCGGCGGTGCTGATCAGCGCCGTCGCGTTCAGGGCCATGGTGCGCAGTTGAGTGGCGTTCAGTCGCTGGCCGATGGCGGCGAGTTCGGGCCGTTCGTGCGCGTGACGCAGCGCGTCGTCGAGGACGCGCTCGAACTCGGCGCGGTCCTCGGCCAGCAGGTGCGGAGCGCTGTTCATGTGCATCCCCCGATGCTCCGTAGGGCCGGATCATCCGTGCTACGACGGATCGGCCGGCCGCAAACGGAGGAGAGCCTGCTACGGATAAGCCGATGGTAGAGCCGGTACGGCACGGGGTGACAGGGGGTTTCGATAAATCGCTTGCGACGCTTGGCTCAGCCGGGCAGCGGAAGCTGGACGACAAGGAGTTTTCCGGCCATGGTCACACCGCCGTCCATGGCGATGGCCAGCCCGTCCGCGTAGACGTGCGGGCCCTCGACGACCGGGCGCTCCCCGTCCTCGCCGTCCTCCGTGCCGACCTCGCCGAGCAGATACGGAATGGGGCTGTGGCCGTGGACGACCCGGCGGCCGCCATAGGTGGAGAGCAGCTCACGCACGGCCTGGGGGCCCGCCTCGTCGCGGAAGGCGAAGCGTTTGGTCAGTTTGCGGAACAGGTCCCAGCACTCGTCGGCGTCATTGCGGGTCAGGATCTCGTGGACGCTCTCGTTCACGTCCTCGACGGTGGAGCCGTACTCCAGATACGCCGTGGTGTCGGAGTGCATCAGCAGATGCCCGTCCTCCTCGACCATCGCGTCGAGGCGGGACATCCACTGAAGATGAACGTCCTGGAGCCGGTCCATATCGGCCTTCTGACCGCCGTTGAGCAGCCAGGCGGCCTGGAAAGTGGCCGTTCCGGCACCGGAGTTCACCGGTGTGTCGGCGAACCGTTTGGCGCCGAGCAGCAGCAGTTCGTGATTGCCCATCAGGGCCTTGCAGTAGCCGCCGGCCGCGGCGGCCTCCGCGGAGAGCCGCATGACCAGATCGATGACCCCGATGCCGTCGGGGCCCCGGTCGGTGAAGTCGCCGAGGAACCACAGACGGGCATGGCCCGCCGCCCAGCTGCCGGCGGCGTCGATCAGGCCCTGTGCGGTGAGGGCCGCGAGCAGTTCGTCGAGATAGCCGTGGACATCGCCGACCACATAGAGCGGGCCGAGACCCTCGGGAGCCGGTGCCTCGTCGGGGTCGGCCTGGGGCCGGACCGTGTCACCGGAGCCGCCCCTGCGGATCACCGGCAGATCGCGCTCGGTGGGGGTGTAACCCTCGGGCATCTCGTCCGCCGGGACGGCGTTGCCGGGGTGGCCGGAGGGAGCGCTCGGCGGCTGGGGAGGCGGAGGAGGCGCCTGGGTGTCGTGGGGCGCCGGGGGTCGCTGCTCCCCGGGCGCGTCGTTCCCGGGGGAAGGCTTCTGGTGGGGCGGGTGTGCCCGGCGGGGGTCCACCGGGGGCGTCCGGTGCCCGGGTGCCCCCGGTGTCTGCTGAGGGGGCGTCGGCCCGTCGGAACCCCGGGCGGGACCGCCGGATCCCCGGGCTGCCGGGGAGTGCTGGTGATCGTGGGGATCCCGGGCCGTCTCGGATCGCACCGGCATCTGCGCGTACGGCGGAACGCGGAAATCGCGCAATGTCGCCGTCCGCACCACGGGTCCCTGACCGGCCCCCTGAGTCATCGACCCCTCCACCACCGTCGCGCCGCCGTTCACCTCTCGGCCCAGCCTGGTCGGGGTGGTCCGCGGTGTCGTGCGCCCATCATAGGAATGAGGCCCGCGCTCTGTGACGCACCAGGGGTGGTGAATCCATCCGCACCCCTGACACGTCGGTTGATTCGCCCGAATAGGGCCCTATTGAGGGTTTCTAGTCCGGCGACGGAGAGCGCGGTGCGCTCACAGTCGTCCGCGGGGAGCGGCGCTGTGAGGACGTCCGGACGATCAGCTCCGTCGGTATCACCTGCTCGACCGGCCGGTCCTGGTCGATTCCCTCGATCGCGTCGATGAGGAGCTGGACGACCGCCGTGCCGATCCTCCGCGGCTTGAGCGAGAGCGTCGTGATGGGCGGTTCGGTCGTGGCGTAGACGGTCGACTCGCTGCAGCAGACCAGGAGCAGGTCGTCGGGGACGCGCAGCCCGTAGCGGCGGGCGGCGGCGAGGAGGTCGGTGCCGTTGGGGTCGAAGAGACCGTAGACGGCGTCCGGCCGGTCCGGGCGGGCCAGCAGCCGGTCGGCGGCGACGGCGCCCGCGCAGGGGTCGTGGGCGGGGTAGGACTCGTAGACGGGGTCCTGGCCGACGCGCTCGCACCAGCTGAGGTAGGCGGTCGTGGACAGACGCGTATAGGTGTCGGTGGTGGTGCCGGTGAGGAGTCCGATTCTGCGGGCACCGGCGTCGGCGAGATGGTCGAGCAGATCGAGTACGGCGGCTTCGTGGTCGTTGTCGACCCAGGCGGTGACCGGGAGGGTCCCGGCCGGGCGGCCGTCGGAGACGACGGGCAGGCCCTGTCTGACGAGTTCGGTGACGACCGGATCGTGGTCGGAGGGGTCGATGACGACCGTGCCGTCCAGTGCGACGTTCGACCAGACGTCATGGCGTGAGGTCGCGGGGAGGATCACCAGGGCGTACCCGCGGGCGAGCGCCGCGGAGGTCGCGGCTCGCGCCATCTCGGCGAAATAGGCGAACTCCGTGAAGGTGAAAGGTTCATCCCCGTAGGTCGTCACGGTCAGACCGATGAGGCCCGACTTGCCGGTACGGAGGGTTCGGGCCGCGGCGGACGGGCGGTAGCCCAACCGGTCCGCGACCTCGCGGACATGTCTGCGGGTGGCGTCCGGGAGCCGGCCCTTCCCGTTGAGCGCGTCAGAGACAGTCGTGATGGAGACTCCGGCTGCGGCGGCGACGTCTCGGATGCCTGCCCGACCTTGCCGGCTTCCCCGGCGGGATGTGTCCGTCCGGCTCACCTGGTGCTTCCCTGCTGCTGTCATGGCGAGCCGATATTAGGGCGCGCGCGGGTGGTTGGGCCGGTCGCATATTCACTCGTTGACAGGCACGATTCTGCATGATCATAAGGCATGAACTTCCTTGGAAATTAAGGGACTTGACCATGTAACTTGCTGCGCCTGGGGTGTGCGGTCGTATCGACCTGCCGAACGGTCGATGTTTCGAAGAGGTCTCAACTCACCTTCACGGGGGACGCGCGCCACGGAGCGAGCCACCGGCGTGCGCCAGGGCGGCGAGCGCTCCCCCCTGGATCCGGCCCGTCCGGTTGAGGCCCCGGGACCCCTGCGCCGGGGGCCGCGACCTGTCCGGCCCGGGCCCTGTGGGGTGTCCGGGGCGGGTTCCGCGGGCCGTCCGGGGCGGGGTGGCGCACGGTCCGCGCAGGTTCCCCGCCCAGGGGCCATACGCAGAGGGCGGGAATCCTCATAAGGTGAGGAGTATTGGTTTCCGCGGTGTTGGTTCGGAAGGCGCCGGCTCAGGGCATCCCGCCCGGAGCCTCCGCTCCCGGATGTACGGACGGTCGAGGAGGATCTGCGGTGAGTGAGACGAGCCCGAAGCTGCGCGCCGAGCTGGACGGTGTGCCCACCTACAAGCCCGGCAAGGCCGCGGCTGCCGACGGCCCCGTCGCGTACAAACTGTCGTCCAACGAGAACCCCTATCCGCCGCTGCCCGGTGTGATGGAGCGGGTGGTCGCCGCGGCGCAGGCGTTCAACCGCTACCCCGACATGGCCTGCACGGGCCTGATGAACGAGCTGGCGGACCGTTTCGGGGTGCCGGTCACCCATCTGGCGACCGGTACGGGTTCGGTGGGCGTCGCCCAGCAGCTGCTCCAGTCCACCTCGGGCCCGGGGGACGAGGTCGTCTACGCGTGGCGGTCCTTCGAGGCGTACCCGATCATCACCCGGATCAGCGGTGCGACCCCGGTGCAGGTGCCGCTGACCGCCGGTGAGGTGCACGATCTGGACGCGATGGCGGACGCGGTCACCGACAGGACCCGGCTGATCTTCGTCTGCAACCCCAACAATCCGACCGGCACGGTGGTGCGCCGGGCCGAGCTGGAACGATTCCTCGACCGGGTGCCCTCCGATGTCCTGGTGGTGCTGGACGAGGCGTACCGCGAGTTCATCCGGGACCCGGAGGTACCGGACGGCGTGGAGATCTACCGCGAGCGCCCGAACGTGGCCGTGCTGCGGACCTTCTCCAAGGCGTACGGCCTCGCCGGGCTGCGGGTCGGTTTTGCGATCGCGCACGAGCCCGTGGCCGCCGCGCTGCGGAAGACCGCGGTGCCCTTCGGTGTGACACAGCTCGCGCAGGACGCGGCGGTGGCATCCCTGCGCGCCGAGGACGAGCTGCTCGGCCGGGTCGGCGCGCTGGTCGGGGAGCGGGCGCGAGTGTACGAGGGCCTGGTCAAGCAGGGCTGGAGCGTGCCGGAGACCCAGGCGAACTTCGTCTGGCTGCGGCTCGGGGAGCGTACGGCCGATTTCGCGGCGGTCTGTGAGAAGGCGGGTGTCGTGGTGCGGCCGTTCCCGGGCGAGGGGGTGCGGATCACGATCGGTGAGACCGAGGCCAATGATCTGCTTCTGCACACGGCGGACGCGTTCCTCAAGGCGATGTAGCGGCCGCGGGGGAGCGGTGCGGCCGCCCCCGGAGTACGCGGGCCGTATGAGCCCGGTGCCGTCCGGCCCGGATCCCGGTGGGGGTCCGGGCCGGACCCGTTTCCGCCCCCGGGGCGGCGCGCCGCGAAGGCCGGCCGGGAGCGGGTCCGGCGTCCGCACGGCCCCCGGGGGCGACTGGGGTGGGCGAAGGGGGCGAAGGTGCTGACGGGGCCGATGGGACTCCGGTGCTCAGACAACCGCACGGCGTTCCGGCCCGGGCCGCCCGGATGACCCGCCTCCTGTGCTCGGCCGCCCCGGCCCGCCCACCGTCCGGCGGAATCCGCGATCGTCCGGCGGGCTCCTTCGCCGGTACGGCTGCCCGCAGCCTGCCCGGGGCCCCTGAGGAGCCGGTCGGCGGGCGCCCGGTCGGCCCGTGAGCCCGTATCACCGTGGTGGCGCCCGGGTGCCGGACCGGGGTGACCGAGGCGGTCGGCCCTACCCGTATCCGGACGTAGACGTCAAGAGGTACCCCCCGGTCATCAGTGTGGATTTCGTATGAGCCATAATGCTTGTGAATGTGAACGCGTTCACAAGCGTGTCCTTTTGGTTCCGCTGAAGAGCGGACATGTCAGGCAAACTGCCGCACGACCTCGTCGATGTAAGGAGATGACGTGGACTTGGCTCTGGCGCCGGAGACTTTGGCGCGATGGCAGTTCGGCATCACCACCGTCTACCACTTCCTCTTCGTCCCCCTGACGATCTCCCTCGCCGCGCTCACCGCGGGCCTCCAGACCGCCTGGGTCCGGACGGGCAAGGAGAAGTATCTGAAGGCGACGAAGTTCTGGGGCAAGCTGTTCCTGATCAATATCGCCATGGGTGTCGTCACCGGCATCGTGCAGGAGTTCCAGTTCGGCATGAACTGGTCCGACTACTCCCGCTTCGTCGGTGACATCTTCGGCGCTCCGCTCGCCTTCGAAGCGCTGATCGCGTTCTTCTTCGAGTCCACCTTCATCGGTCTGTGGATCTTCGGCTGGGACAAGCTGCCGAAGAAGATCCATCTGGCCTGTATCTGGATGGTCTCGATCGGCACCATCTTCTCCGCGTTCTTCATCCTGGCCGCCAACTCCTGGATGCAGCACCCGGTGGGCTACCGGATCAACGAGGAGCGGGGACGGGCCGAGCTGACCGACTTCTGGCGCGTTCTGACCCAGGACACCGCCCTCGCGCAGTTCTTCCACACCATCACCGCCGCCTTCGTCGTCGGCGGCGCGTTCCTCGTCGGCATCGCCGCGTACCACCTGGCCCGCAAGAAGCACATCCCCGTGATGCGGACCTCGCTGCGGCTCGGACTGGTCACCCTGATCGTCGCCGGAGTGTTCACCGCCATCAGCGGTGATGTCCTCGGAAAGGTCATGTACCGGCAGCAGCCCATGAAGATGGCCGCCGCCGAGGCGCTGTGGGACGGCGAGGCGCCGGCCCCCTTCTCGCTCTTCGCCTACGGGGACGTCGACAAGGGCCACAACAAGGTCGCCGTGGAGATTCCGGGCCTGCTGTCGTTCCTGGCCAAGGGCGACTTCGAGTCGTACGTGCCCGGGATCAACGACGTCAACAAGGCCGAGCAGGAGAAGTTCGGGCCCGGTGACTACCGGCCCAATATCGCCGTCGCCTACTGGGGCTTCCGCTGGATGATCGGCTTCGGTATGGCGTCCGTGGCCGTCGGAGTGATCGGCCTCTGGCTCACCCGCAAGAGGTTCCTGCTGCCACCGGCGCTGCGGACCGGTGAGGACGATGTGCCGAATCTGGTGCTCTTCCGCAAGAAGGCGCTGGGCCCCCGCCTCAGCAGGTGGTACTGGAACATCGCGCTCTGGACCATCACCTTCCCGCTGATCGCCACATCCTGGGGCTGGATCTTCACCGAGATGGGCCGTCAGCCCTGGGTCGTGTACGGAGTGCTCCGCACCGAGGACGCGGTCTCCCCCGGTGTCTCCCAGGGCGCGGTGCTCACCTCGATGATCGCCTTCACCCTGCTCTACGCGGTGCTCGCCGTGATCGAGGTCAAGCTGCTGGTGAAGTACGTCAAGGCAGGGCCCCCGGAGCTCACGGAGGCCGACCTCAATCCGCCCACCAGGATCGGCGGTCATGACGACGACGCCGACCGGCCGATGGCCTTCTCCTACTGAGGCCCCGAGGAGCTGCTGAGGCATGGAACTTCACAACGTCTGGTTTGTACTCATCGCCGTCCTGTGGATCGGCTACTTCTTCCTCGAAGGGTTCGACTTCGGTGTCGGTGTTCTGACCAAACTGCTCGCCCGCGACCGCAAGGAGCGGCGCGTCCTGATCAACACCATCGGGCCCGTCTGGGACGGCAACGAGGTATGGCTGCTGTCCGCGGGCGGTGCGACCTTCGCCGCCTTCCCGGACTGGTACGCGACTCTCTTCTCCGGCTTCTATCTGCCGCTGCTGATCATTCTGTTCTGTCTGATCGTGCGGGGAGTGTCCTTCGAGTACCGGCACAAGCGGGAGGAGGAGCGCTGGCAGACCAACTGGGAGCACGCCATCTTCTGGTCCTCGCTGATCCCGGCCTTCCTGTGGGGTGTGGCCTTCGGCAACATCGTGCGCGGGGTGAAGATCAATGCGGACAAGGAGTACGTCGGCAATGTCTTCGACCTGCTCAACGCGTACTCGCTGCTCGGCGGACTGGTGACCCTGACGCTCTTCACCTTCCACGGCGCGGTGTTCGTCGCGCTGAAGACGCTGGGGGACATCAGGGTCCGCGCCCGCGCGCTCGCCACGAAGCTGGGTCTGCTCACCGCCGTACTCGCCCTCGGCTTCCTGATCTGGACCCAGGTCTCGCGAGGAGACGGCGGCAGCCTGATCGCCATGATCGTGGCGGTGGCGGCGCTGGTGGCCGCGATCGGAACGAACCTGGCGGGACGCGAGGGATGGTCGTTCGGCTTCTCGGGTGTGACGATCGTGGCCGCGGTCGCGATGCTGTTCCTGACGCTGTTCCCGAACGTCATGCCGTCGTCGCTCAATGAGGCGTGGAGCCTCACGGTCACCAATGCCTCCTCCACTCCGTACACCCTGAAGATCATGACCTGGTGCGCCGGTATCGCCACACCGCTGGTGATGCTCTACCAGGGGTGGACGTACTGGGTGTTCCGTAAGCGCATCGGTACGCAGCACATCGCCGATGCGCACTAGGTGTATCGCCCTGTGAGGTTGTCGAGCCCGTCCGGGCCGTTGGCCGAGACCGCCCGGGCCCGGTCGCTGAGACCGGCCGTGGAGATGCCCGGACCCATCAGCCGTCCCATCAGCTACAGGGGATGTTTCACGTGAAACCGATCGACCCGCGTCTGCTCCGGTACGCCCGGACCACCCGCCGCTTCCTGATCGCGGTAGTGCTGCTCGGCCTGGCCGGGGCGGCGCTGGTCGTCGCCCAGGCGATGCTGATCGCCGAAGTGGTGGTGGGAGCCTTCGAGAAGGGCTTCTCCGCGTCGGACCTGGTGACCCCGCTGGTCCTGCTGGCGGCGGTCGCCGCCGGCCGGGCCGTGGTCTCCTGGCTGACCGAACTCGCCGCTCATCGCGCGAGTGCCGCAGTCAAGTCGGAGCTGCGGGGACGGTTGCTGGCTCATGCCGCCGCCCTGGGCCCCGGCTGGCTGAGCGGCCGGCGTACCGGCTCCCTTGTCGCCGGTGCCACCAGGGGAATCGACGCGCTCGACGACTACTTCTCGCGCTATCTGCCCCAGCTCGGTCTCGCGGTGGTCGTGCCGGTGGCGGTACTGGCACGGGTGGTCACCGAGGACTGGGTCTCCGCCGCGATCATCGTGGTGACCCTGCCGCTGATCCCGCTCTTCATGATTCTGATCGGCTGGTACACGCAGACACGGATGGACCGCCAGTGGCGGATGCTGTCCCGGCTGTCGGGTCACTTCCTCGATGTGGTCGCCGGGCTGCCGACCCTGAAGGTCTTCGGCCGGGCCAAGGCCCAGGCCGAGTCGATCCGCACCATCACCTCGGAGTACCGGCGTGCCACCATGCGTACGCTGCGGATCGCCTTTATCTCCTCCTTCGCACTGGAGCTGCTGTCCACGCTGTCCGTCGCGCTGGTGGCCGTCACCATCGGAATGCGGCTGGTCCACGGCGATATGGACCTCTACACCGGTCTGGTCATCCTGATCCTGGCGCCCGAGGCCTATCTGCCGATCCGGATGGTGGGGACGCAGTACCACGCGGCTGCCGAGGGTCTGGCCGCCGCCGAGGAGATCTTCGAGGTCCTGGAGAACGAGCCCCGCACGGGCGGTACGAGGCCGGTGCCCGCCGCCGCCCGCCTGGAGCTGGACGGGGTGACCGTGCGCCACGACGGGCGCGGCGAGCCCTCACTGGACGCCGCCTCGCTCGTCGTCGAACCGGGGGAAACCGTCGCCCTGGTCGGCCCCAGCGGCATCGGGAAATCCACCCTCCTCAATGTGGTGCTCGGCTTCACCGAACCGGCCGAGGGCACGGTGCGCGTCGGCGGAGTCGACCTCGCCGACCTCGATCCGGACCGCTGGAGGGAGCGGATCGCCTGGGTCCCCCAGCGGCCGTACCTCTTCGCCGGAACGGTCGCCGAGAACGTACGGCTGGCACGGCCGGACGCCGACGACCGGGCGGTGGAGGCGGCGCTGCGGGAGGCCGGGGCGTACGACTTCGTGACCGCGCTCCCCCGGGGCACCGACACCGTGCTCGGTGAGGACGGCGCCGGGCTCTCCGCGGGCCAACGCCAGCGGCTCGCGCTCGCACGGGCCTTCCTCGCCGACCGGCCCCTGCTGCTGCTGGACGAGCCGACGGCGGCTCTGGACGGGGAGACGGAGGAAGGGATCGTCGAGGCGGTACGGCGGCTGGCGGCCGGACGGACCGTGCTGCTGGTGGTCCACCGTCCCGCCCTGCTGGCCGTGGCGGACCGGGTGGTCACGCTCACCCGGACCACGCCGCCGGCTCCGGAGCCGGTACGGACCGCCGTCCGCACCCCGGCCGTCCCCTCCACGGTGCAAGGGGAGGCAACGCCGGACAGAACGAACAGAGGGAGCAGGGGGAACAGGGCGGACGGGGAGGCCTGGGAGGACCTCTACCGGGACCTCGACAGGGACAACCGGCTCGACCGGGACGGTCAGAGGAACGGGTACCGGTTCGAGGGCGGGGGCACCGAGGACAGGATCCCGGTGCTCACCCGGGTGCGGAAGGCCGCCGAGAAGCAGCGGGGACGGTTCTGGCTCGCGCTGCTGCTGGGCAGCCTGGCACTGGCGTCCGCCGTGGGACTGATGGCCGTCTCCGGCTGGCTGATCTCCCGCGCCTCCGAGCAGCCGCCCGTGCTCTATCTGATGATGGCCGTGACGGCGACGCGGGCCTTCGGCATCGGCCGTGCCGTGTTCCGTTACGCCGAACGGCTCGTCTCCCACGACGCCGTCCTGCGGATGCTCGCCGAACTGCGGGTCGCCGTCTTCCGCCGTCTGGAGCGCATCGCCCCGGCCGGACTCCGCAAGAGCAGGCGCGGCGATCTCCTCTCCCGTCTGGTCACCGATGTGGACGCCCTCCAGGACTACTGGGTGCGCTGGCTGCTGCCCGCGGGCTCGGCCCTCGTCGTGAGCCTCGCGGCGGTCGGCTTCACCGCCTGGCTGCTGCCCGAGGCCGCTGCCGTACTCGCCGTGGGGCTGCTGGTCGCCGGGCTGGCCGTACCCCTGGTCAGCGGTATGGTCGCGCGCCGCGCCGAACACCGGCTCGCCCCGGCCAGGGGCGCGCTCGCCACCCGTACCGTCGATCTGTTGAGGGGAACGGCCGAACTGACCGTCGCCGGAGCCCTGAAGGACCGGCTCGTGGGCACCCGTGACGCCGACCGGCAGTTGACGCGGATCGCCTCTCGGGGCGCTGCCGCCACCGCCGTCGGCGCCGGCCTCTCGGCTCTCGCCTGTGGACTGACGGTCGTCTTCGCCGCGCTCGCCGGAGTGCAGGCGGTACGCGACGGACGGCTCGACGGGGTGAACCTCGCCGTCGTGGTGCTCACCCCGCTCGCCGCCTTCGAAGCGGTCAACGGACTGCCGCTCGCCGTGCAGTACCGCCAGCGCGTCAGGCGGAGCGCCGAGCGGGTGTACGAGGTGCTGGACGCGCCCGTGCCTGTACACGAGCCGGAGCGGCCCGCCGCCGCGCCCGCTTCGGCCTTTCCCCTGCGCGTCCGGGGGCTGCGGGCCCGGTACGCGGGCCAGGACCGGGACGCCCTCGCCGGGCTGGACCTCACGGTCACCGCGGGCAAGCGCATCGCCGTCGTGGGGACATCGGGGTCGGGCAAGACCACCCTCGCGCAGGTGCTGCTCCGCTTCCTGGACGCCGGGGAGGGGACGTACACGATCGGCGGGGTGCCCGCGGACACACTGGAGGGGGACACGGTCCGGGAGTTCGTCGGGCTGTGCGCCCAGGACGCCCACCTCTTCGACAGCTCCCTGCGGGAGAACCTCAGGCTCGCCCGTACGGAGGCCACCGACGGCGAACTGCACCGGGCGCTCGCGGACGCCCGGCTGCTGGAGTGGGTCGACGCGCTGCCGGAGGGCCTGGACACCCTCGTCGGCGAGCACGGGGCCCAGCTCTCCGGCGGCCAGCGGCAGCGGCTCGCCCTGGCGCGGGCGCTGCTCGCCGACTTCCCGGTCCTGGTGCTCGACGAGCCGGCCGAGCATCTCGATCTGGCGACGGCCGACGCGCTGACGGCGGATCTGCTGGCGGCGACCGAGGGGCGTACCGCCCGGGGAGCGGCCACCGTGCTGATCACCCACCGGCTGCGGGGGCTCGACACCGTGGACGAGGTCGTCGTCCTGGAGGACGGGCGGGCCGTCCAGCGCGGTCCGTACGCCGAACTGGCCGCCGAGGAGGGTCCGCTGCGGCGGATGCTGGAGCGCGAGCGGGCGACGGACCGTGCGGCGGAACTGCTCGGGGCGGGGTTGCCGGAGGCGACTGCGAGGGTCTGAAGCGGTCTGAAGCGGTCTGAAGCGGCCTGAAGCGGTCTGAGGCGTCTGAGGCGGTCTGAGGCGACGAGGCCCTGCCCGTACGGGCAGGGCCTCGTCGACCGTGAGGGGGGCCGGGCGGCGATCCGGGTGGGCCGTGGGACGAGCCCCGGGCCCGGGGGTTCGGGGGATGAGCTTCGGGCCCGGGTGGCCCAGGGGCGCGCCGAGGGCCCGGCTTCCGTACCTCCCCGGGAGCCGACTTTCCTCTCTAAATAGGAATTACTAGGCTCAAGGGCATGACAGCGCCTGAATCGCAGGATCCCCGCGATCCACAGGATCCCTCCGGACCGAAGGATCCGCTCGACGCCGCGACCCGGGCGACCCGGAGCCTCCAGGGCCTGTCCACCGAGCTCACCTCCCGTATCCCCCAGCTGCTGGAGGCCATGCGGTCCGTCGGCACCGGACTGGAACTGCACTCCACCCTCGACCGGATCTGTGAGACGGCCGCCGAACTGGCCGAGGCCCGTTACGCCGCCATCGGCGTCGTCGACGAGGAGGGCAGGGGCCTCTCCGACTTTGTGACGTACGGGGTCGGGGAGGAGGTCGCCCGGCGTATCGGACACCGGCCCGACGGCCACCGGGGACTGCTCGGCGCCCTGATCCACGACCCCGCCCCGGTCCGGCTCGCCGATCTGACGTCCGATCCGCGCTCTGCCGGATTTCCCCCGGGCCATCCGCCGATGCGGACCTTCCTCGGCGTCCCCATCCGCGTCCAGGGCGAGATCTTCGGCAATCTGTATCTGGCGGAGAAGCACGGCGGGGCCGAGTTCAACGACTACGACCTCCATATGGTGCGCGTCCTCGCCACCGAGGCCGGGATCGCCATCGGCAATGCCCGGCTCTACGAGGCCGCGCGGCAGCGCGAGCGCTGGATCGACGGATCCGTGGCCGTCACCACCGCCCTGCTCTCCGGGGGCGACGCCGAGGACGCCCTGACGGTGGTCGCCGAACAGGCGCGAAGACTCGCCGACTCCGCCGCCGGGATCGTTCTGCTGCCCGCCGAGGAGGGTGGCCTGGAGATCGTCGCGGTCGCCTCGGACCATCCCGCGACCTCACTGGGCACGGTCATCCCGCCCGAGAGCCCCGCGATCGCCGGCCTGCTCGCCGGTGAACCCGTGTTCGTCGCGGACTCGGCCACCGATCCACGGCTGATCACCAGGACCGCCGGGCGGTACGGCCCCAGCATGATGCTGCCGCTGCAGAGCGGCGGCCGGGTGCTCGGAGCGCTCGCCACCCCCCGGGCGCGCGGCGCGCGGCAGTTCACCGAGGCCGAGCGGACCCTCGCCACCCAGTTCGCCTCCCAGGCCGCGCTGGCGCTGATCATGGCGGAGGCACAGCGCGACCGGGAACGGCTCGCGGTGTACGAGGACCGTGACCGCATCGCCCGTGATCTGCACGATCTGGTCATCCAGCGGCTGTTCGCCACCGGGATGATGCTGGAGGGCGCACAGCGCCGGTCGGTCGTCCCCGCCGTGCAGGACGGCGTCGGCAAGGCGGTCGACGAACTGGACGTGACCATCCAGGAGATCCGCACGGCCATCTTCGCGCTCCAGCAGGGCCCCGCCGAGGCACCCTCCGGGCTGCGGACCCGCGTACTGCGCGAGATCAATATGGCGGCCGTCCCCCTCGGCTTCAAGCCCGGCCACCGCTTCCTCGGCACCGTGGACACCACCGTGGGCGAGCTCACCGGCAAGAACCTGATCGCGGCACTGCGCGAGGCACTCTCCAACGCCTTCCGGCATGCAGGGGCGTCCCGGATCGAGGTCGTCGTCGACGCCACCGTCAAGCTTCCGGACGGCTCCGACGGCGTCCGGCTCACCGTCGCCGACGACGGGGTCGGAATCCCGGCGGGCGGCCGCCGCAGCGGGCTGCGCAATCTCGCCCGCCGGGCGGAGGCGCTCGGCGGATCGAGCACCTGCGGACCGGGCATCGGGGAGGACGGACAGGGGACGACGGTGTGCTGGGAGGCGCCGCTGTAGCCGTAGCGCGATGGCCGTCCGTACCGCC
Source organism: Streptomyces sp. NPDC051018 (assembly GCF_044456085.1). Lineage (NCBI taxonomy): Bacteria > Bacillati > Actinomycetota > Actinomycetes > Kitasatosporales > Streptomycetaceae > Streptomyces > Streptomyces sp. NPDC051018. The sequence continues at coordinate 115,277 of NZ_JBITFN010000006.1, read as the reverse complement.
ATGGCCGTCCGGACGGTATGTCCGTGCGGACCGTGGGCTCCGCGCGGACCCCGGAGGCGCGGACTCCGGGCGGACCGCGGGTGTGCGGCGTGCGGGCCGTGCGCGGGATCCGGCCGTATGGGCGCGCGGGCCGGGGTGCGCGGACTCCGGGCGTCGGGGCCGTGGGCGCGCCCACCCCGGGTGTGCGTGGGCGCGCGGACCGCGGCCGTGCGGCGTGTGGGCGTGTGTACTGCGGGCACGCGGGTCTCTTCCTCGGCCAGGTGGCCGTACGACACCGTCCGGGTCCCCGGATTCCCGTCCGTACCGGGCGACGATCCCGGACATGGGCTCACGACACCGCGACCGGCTGCTGCTTCTCGTACCGGTGGTGCTGCTGTGCGTTCTTCTGACGCCCTTCGGGGCGACGGCGTCCGACGGTCCGTCGCACGGGCCGGTTCTGGACCCCGGTACCGAGGTGGCCCGGCTCTACGAGGAAGCGGCCGAGGCGACCGCCGAGTACGAGCGGAACAGGCGTGCGGCCGACACGCAGCTCGCCGGTGCGGACCGGTTGCAGCGCCGGCTCGGGGAGCGGCGGCGTGAGCTGGCCTCGGTCCGTGAGACCGTGGGGGCGGTCGCCCGTGCCCAGTACCGCTCCGGGGGCCGGCTGCTGTTCGCCGCACGGCTGCTGATGTCCAGGAATCCCGACGAGCTGATGCGCGGACGGCGGTTCGCCCGGCAGGCGGAGACGGCCCTGAGCCGGCTGATCAGCCGGTCCAGGGCCGCTGAGCGCCGGCTCGCGGTGGCGGAGGGCCGGGCCAGGGCGGCCTGGCACGACTTCGACACGCGCAAGCAGAGACTGGCCACCGTCAAACAGCGCATCGAGACCCGGCTGGAGGAGGTGAAGTGGGCCCTCCAGGGCCAGGCGGACAGCAGCGTCGCGTCGGGCACCTGCGCCGGGGCGGTGCGGCGCGGCGGGCACGGCCCGGGCGTCCCTCCGGGAACCGCCTGGGTCACGCCGGTCGAGCGGTACGGGCTGTCCGCCGGGTTCGGCAGCGGCGGTGCCCGCTGGGCGCGCCGGCACACCGGGCAGGACTTCGCGGTGGACATCGGCACGCCGGTGCGCTCGGTCGGCGCGGGCCGGGTGCGGTCGGTCTCCTGCCGGGGAGCCTTCGGCATCGAGATCATCGTCGCGCACCCGGGCGGCTACTACACGCAGTACGCCCATCTGGCGTCCGTCGCCGTGGACCAGGGCGAGCGGGTGCGCCCCGGCCAGCGGATCGGACAGGCGGGGACGACGGGCAATTCGACGGGTCCGCATCTGCACTTCGAGGTGCGGCTCACACCGTATCTGGGGTCGGGGGTGGATCCGGCGGAGTGGTTCCGGGAGCGGGGCGTACGCCTGGAACCGGCCCCGGCCGGCTGACACGGGCCGGACCGGACGGTGCGCGGGGGGACGGGAAGGCGCTGCCCGGACCGGACGTTGCCCGGACCGGACGGGAACCTGCGCGGGCCGGGCCGGACAGTGCGCGGGGGGACGGGTAGGCGCGCGGGCCGGGCCGGACAGTTCGCGGACCGGACCGGGTGGTGTCAGGGCAGGTCCCCGAGGATCCGCTCGATGACCATCGCGACACCGTCCTCGTTGTTGGCGGTGGTCCGCCCGGAGGCCGCGGCGATCGCGTCCGGATGGGCGTTGCCCATCGCGTACGAGGTCCCGGCCCAGGTCAGCATGTCCACATCGTTGGGCATATCGCCGAAGGCGACGACCTCGGCGGCGGAGATACCGCGCTCGGCACAGCAGCGCGCGAGGGTGCTGGCCTTGCTCACCCCCGGGCCGCTGATCTCCAGCAGCGCGCTGGGACTGGAGCGGGTGACGGACGCGTGCGCCCCCACGGTCGCGCGGGCCAGTGCGAGGAAGTCGTCGGGCTCCAGCCGGGGGTGCTGGGCGAGCAGCTTGAGCACCGGGGCACCCCGGCCCGCCTCCTCGTGCAGCAGCTTCTCGGCGACGGCGACGATGGTGCCCGGATCGTAGGTGAACTGAGACGTATAGGTCGGTTCATGGTGGAACCCGCCGGTCGTCTCCACCGCGAAGGAGGTGCCGGGCGCGCGCTCGCGCAGGGTGCGTACGACCTCCAGGGCGGTCGCCCGCTCCAGGGAGCGGACCTCCAGCATCGTCCCGCCCGCGTGCAGGTCCACCACGGCGGCGCCGTTGGCGCAGATCGCCAGGCCGTGGCCGTGGACATGGTCGCTGACCACATCCATCCAGCGGGCCGGACGCCCGGTGACGAAGAAGACCTCGATCCCGGCCTCCTCTGCGGCGGCGAGGGCGGCGACCGTACGGTCCGAGACGGACTTGTCGTCACGGAGCAGCGTGCCGTCCAGATCGGTGGCGATCAGCCGGGGCGTGGGGGGCTGGATACGGGAATCCGTTGCGGGGGTCACCCATGCATTCTCCCGTATGTGCCGCACGGGTGTGTGGGTGGGCGCACATATGAGTGGGTGCGCGGGGGCAGGGGAGCGTAACCGGGTGAACGTATGAGACTGAAGGGGCGCAGGGGGCGCGCGCTACCCGCGCTGGGGGCGCAGCGGCTCTGGCTCCCCCGCGGGGACCGCCTCGGTCAGCGCGGGCGGACCGGTGTACCGGGCCGGCTTCAGGCCCGGCGGCCTGGGTCGGGGTAACCGGCTGGGCGGGGACCGGCGGCGCCCGAGGGGCCCTCGCCCGCGGCGGTGGGCCCCCCGGCGGCCGGGACCGGATCGCCCGGCGTCCTGCTGGCCGGGGGCCGAGCGGCCGCCCCCGGAGCGACCTCGTCCAGGCCGGTCAGATCGAGGCCGGCGGGGTCCAGGCCGGTCACCTCCAGGCCGGCCGCCCGCACCCGTTCCGCGAGCCGGCGCAGATCCTCAAGGTCCTTGTCCCGGCCGAGGTGCCGCTTCCAGGCGATCGTGTCGGCGAGGGACAGAAAGTACAGCCCGCCGAACACATCCGCCCGGTCGAACAGCCGGTCCACCTCGCCGAGCAGGCTCACGTACCACTCGTCGGTGATCTCGATCCGCCCGTCGAGCGGGCGGATCGACAGCGAGCCCTCGATCGGCGTCCGGTGCGCCGTACCGAGGGTCAGCGCCCGTTCCCAGGCCCGCCCGCGCGCCACCACGTCGAGATCGGTGATCCGGTCCCGCAGCCCCCGGATGTACAGCGGGGCGCTGCCGCAGATCAGCAGGTCACCGGGGGGCAGACCCAGCTCCCGCAGCCGGCGGAACGGTTCCGTGAACAGCCGCTCGGGCAGGACGGGGAGCCTCGACAGCCCCCCGCCCTCCGCCCGAGCGGCTCCGCTCACCCTGAACACCTCGTACGCGACCGGCTCCACGGCGGCCGGCACCACTGCCGGGCCGAGCGCCACCATCCACACGTTCCCTTGTCCATACCGTCTCCCGGGATCACTTCCGACTGCCGAGCCCTGCTCACGACCGGCCGCGACGCTCGGGCGCGCACGCGCGAACGCGTGCCCCCACGGGCGCCAACGCCTTGGTAGGAAGCGTGGTTGACGACCACGGCCGGTCAGATCACACGGTACGGGCGGGCGCCCGGCCGATCCAGACCCGCAGGGAACGGCCGATGCCGGCAAGAAAGTCGCCCAGATCCCTTACTTTGACAAGGTTCCGCTTCCGGCGGGGGAATTAGGCTGGTCACGCCGTTGCCGGGATCACTTGCCGAGCCCGCTCCGGTCGTTGAGGCAGAAGGAGTTGTGGGGGTGGTAGCCCACAACTCCTGTCTGCTATGTCCAGTTGCTCGTCTGCTGTTGTGCGTACGGTTTCTACGGCCCGTGGCTGGACACCGCTCGCCCACGGCCCTCGTCCACCGCCCTCGGGTTCTCCACGCGAGATCAGTCGTCGGCGATCCGGGTCAGTCCGGGAAGATCCCTGATCACCAGATTCCGGTATCCGGTGTCGATGACCCCCTCCACCCGCAGGGCCCGGAGCGACCTCTCCAGACTCGCCTGGGACGATCCGATCAGGGACGCGAGATCGCTGTGACTGAGCGGGATGCCGATCCGTACGCCGCTCTCCCCGGCCGTGCCATGGGACTTCGCCAGTGACGTCAGCATTTTCGCCAGCCGGACCCGGGGGGTGTACCCGCCGAGTTCGATCCGGGCCTGGTCCGAGGCCCGCAGCCTGTTGGTGACGATCCGCATCAGAGTGAGGGGCAACTGCGGTTCACGCTCGCACAGCAGCCGGAAGCCCTGGCCCGTGATGACGGAGACGACGACCCTGCCCACGGCGATCACGGTGGCCGACCGGGGGCGGCTGTCGAGCGCGCCCAGTTCGCCGACGATGTCCCCGGAGGCGCGGATCGCCAGCAGCGCGGTGTGACCTTCCGCGGTGTGCGAGACGACCTTCACCACACCGTGGCGGATCACCATCACATGGCTGGAGTCCTCACCCTGGAGGATCAGCGACTCCCCGGGGGAGTACATCCGGACGGTGCCCTCCCGGAACAGCTCCCGGCGTGAATTCTCCGACAGCAGCCCGACAAAGGAGTCGACGGGCCAGTGGGCATCGCCGAGTTGTCGGGGCATCGCGTCGTCTCCAGGGCTGGCGGTGCCGTCGGACGTCGGCGCGTCAGCGTTCAACCGGCACCTCCCTGGCGGGGATCTCGCACCCGATCGTTCCAGATGACCCGGCCCACTCGCAGCCTGTCGCCCTACGGGTGCCTCCCGCAAGGCCGCGGAGCGGCTCTCGGGAACGCGGGAGCGGTCGCCGCGCGGGCGGGGGCGGAGGGGCGTACGGGCGGGGTGCGCGGCCGTGGGTGCCCCGCGCGCGTGCCGTAGCGCCGCTGTCACCCGGGAGGTCCGCCCGGCTCCGGGCCCGGATGCCGGGGATCAGGTGCCGGGGGCCATGCGCCGTGGACCGGGTGCCCGGGAACAGGCGTCCGGGATCAGGTGCCCCGGGATCGCGGTCAGCGCAACTGCCCGAGCGCCTCGGTCGCGATCTTCTCGAAGACCGCCTGGTCGGCCGCGAAGTCCGAGTCGGGGATCGGCGCGTGGATCACGATCTCGTCGATCCCGAGCGCGAAGTGCCTGCCCGCGAAGTCCACGAACGCGTCCAGCGACTCCAGCGGCCGCCCCCGGTCCGGGGTGAACCCGGTGAGAAGGACCTTGTCCAGCTCGGCGGCGTCCCGGCCGGTCCCGGCGCACACCGTACCGAGCCTCTCGATCTGCGCGCGGATGGCCTCGCGCGACTGTTCGGGCGTGCCTTCCTCGAAGATCTTGGGATCGCCCGCGGTCACCCACGCCTGTCCGTGCGCCGCGGCCAGGCCCATTCCGCGGGGGCCGGTCGCGGCCACCGCGAAGGGCAGGCGCGGGCGCTGCACACAGCCGGGAATGGTGCGGGCCTCATGGGCGGAGTAGTGGGTGCCCCGGTGGGTGACGTCGGCCTCGGTCAGCAGCCGGTCCAGCAGGGGCACGAACTCGGCGAAACGATCCGCTCGCTCCCGTGGCGTCCATGCCTCCTGACCGAGCGCGGTGGCGTCGAAGCCGCTGCCGCCCGCGCCGATGCCGAGCGTGAACCGGCCCCCGGATATGTCGTCGAGCGACATCAGCTCCTTGGCCAGGGTGACGGGGTGCCGGAAGTTCGGCGAGGTGACGAGCGTGCCCAGCCGCAGCCGCTCCGTGACGGTGGCCGCGGCGGTGAGCGTCGGCAGCGCGCCGAACCAGGGGCCGTCGCGGAAGGTGCGCCAGGACAGATGGTCGTAGGTGTACGCGGTGTGGAAGCCGAGGTCCTCGGCGTGTGTCCACTGTTCCCGCCCTCCGTTGCGCCAGGGGCGGACGGGGAGGATCACGGTGCTCAGTCGCATGCCCCCGACGATACGGGCTTCCCGCTGCCGCACAGGCGCCGGCGGCGGGGACAGGAAAAGCCAGGACGGGTCGCGATGGGTGCCGTACCGTGGCTCTGCTGACACGCTGGGTAACGCCGGACCAGGGGCCGTGCTCCAAAGAGGCGACTGCCGGCGCCTGCGGCGAGGACGAGCAGCCGGCCGGACTGGTCACCATCCTTGAGGAGTATCTGGAGCTGCGCTTCGCCACTGCGGTTCTCGGCGTCGAGGTGACGGTGGACGGCGTCCACCTCACGCCCGGCGGCGGGGTCGTCGCCCTATGCTCGCGTGACCGGGTCCGGCAGTCGACCGGCTTCCCGGAGCTGCCGTTGCGCAGCCCGGCACCCGAAGGGGGCGGAGTGGACCGAGGCGCCCCGTCACCGGGCCGGTTGAGGCCGGACCTCCCGAATTTCTCACGGAGGAACAGAACGTGGCCAAGTCCGTACAGCGCGGCTCCCAGGGTGCCGCCGAGCCGTCACCGACCGATCTCATCGAGCGCTGCGCCGAGCTGAAGGAAGAGCTGGTCACCTTCGCCCAGAGCCCCCGCTTCGACCGGTGGCTGACGCCCCTTCTGCTGGAGGCCGCCGGTCCCGCACGGCAGTTGGACGAGGACCAGGCGATCCGGATCACCGACCACTTCATCCTGCGGTACCGCCTGCCGGACGGGTCGACCGTGGTGGACCGGTTCGTCTCCGGGCGGAAGGACCTGACCGAGGCCGACCGGGAACTGCTGCTCGGCTGGCGTGACCCGGTCGAGGGCATCTTCGAGATCCGGCGCAAGGACGGGGATGCCGTCGTGCTGCTGAACCTGGTCGACGACCTGGAGTACCGCACGTACTCCAATGTCGGGCGGGCGGCGTTCCGTGGAGTGTCCAAGGGGGGATTCCTCCACGTCTGCCTGGTGCCCGTGCACGGGGCCGACGGGACGTGGTTGGTGTCCGGGGCGATGTCGTACTACCCCCGGTCCATCGCCTCCGAGATCGCCCCAGCGGCACTCGAAATGGCCAGCGGCCGCCCCGATCTCGTCTTCCGCAACCCCGAGAAGATCGAGCGGGGGTGGCGGCGGATGCGGGAGGACCGGGCCGCGTTCGTCGAGTTCTGCGGCGGCGATGAACTGGTCCTCCCGCCTGCTGAGGCCGAGGAACTCCTCAACGCCTACTACCGCCACCTCCGGGAGACCGCCGTCGCCGCACGATCCGGCCGGTCCCGACGCAGGCGGCTCTCCGGCCCGGACCTGCCGCTCTTCGAGCTGCCGCGGGACCTGGCGGACTCGGACACCATCGGTGTCATCTATGACGACGTCGACGGGATGAACTTCTACGCGGACTACGGGATGCTGTGGGACCTCTTCGCGGACCCCGCCCTCGCGGGCCGGCGCCAGCACCAGGACCTGCTGCGCACCTATCTGCGCGAGGAGTCGATCACGCCTCTGCCGATCCGCCGCCTGGTCACCGCTCACCCGGAGAACGCCGACGAGGTGTTCCGAAAGCTGCTGCGGAAGCCCTCGTTCACCTGGGGGGAGCACGGCGAGGCGCTGCTGCGCCGACGCAAGCCCTGGTACTACGAGAACGAGCCCCGTCCGGGCGTCTCCGTCATCGGAGACCGCCTGAGTGAGCTGCTCGGCACCGGGCGGCACTGAGCCCCACAACGGAGAGGCGAGGCCGCCTGCGTATCGCGGGCCGCTTGACGGCATGGCTGACGCAACCCTGGCCGCGGCCGTATTGCCCACTGAGCAGGTGGCTGAGCCGAAGAAGCTCACGAACAACGAGTCTCGGGGTTGTGCGGCGGAAGCGGTGACCCGGCCGGATCCGCCACCGGTTGCTCAGCGGGGAGCCGCGCCGCATTCTTTGCACCGCAGTCACACGGCGACAGCCGAACAAGGCTCGACCGGGGTGACGAGCGTGCCCCAGGTATGTCAGGACAGACGGTCGTCGGTGTACGCCGGTGGAAGCCGAGGCTTTCGGCGCCTGGCCATTCCTGCACCCTGGTGCCCAAGGCCGTACAGCGAGAATCACGCTACTCAGTCGCATATGGGTGACCCCACGGCGCTAGCTCCTTGCGCCTTCCCTCCTGATGGCGGGAGGTTTGACGCAAGGCTCACTTCCAAGGATGCTTATTGCGTCTTCTCTCCTGCTTTCGGGAGAGAAGACGCAAGGAGGGTCGATGAAACTGCTCTCAGTGAAGCAAGCTGCTGCGTTGCTCGGCATCGACGACTCTCGCGTCAGGCAGCTCCTCCGAGCAGGGACTTTGGAAGGGCAGCTCGTCGGAGGGCGCTGGCTGGTCGACGGCAGTAGTGCTCAGCAGCGGAAAAAGCGCGGCAGCGTGACGAGCCGCTCCCTCTCCGTACGCAATGCTTGGGGTCTCCTTGCCGCCCTCAGTGGGCAAAGAGCCCTGGATCTGTCCGATGCAGAGCGATCAAGGATCACGAGTCGACTAAGGGACATCGCAGCTCACGACGGACTGCCGGTCGCCCGCCTGGGGCAGCTGGTACGGACCCGAGCCGAGTGCCGACGTTACCGCGTTCACAGTGGACTGCTGCCGACTTTGCTCGCCGATCCCGACGTGGTTCGCGGAGGTGTGAGTGCGGCGGCACGGGTAGGGGCAAGCTATCTGGCTCCGGGTAAGGCTGAGATCTACGTGCACCCGGACAAGGTGGGGAAGCTGGAGGCAGGGTTCGGACTCGACCTCGACTATGCCAAGGGGAACTTGCTGATGCATGTGCCTCCTGGGGAGGCATGGCCCTATCTGCGTTCGAATGCTGCCCATGGTGAGAGCGGCGATGCACCGGCCGCAGTGGTGGCGGTGGACTTGCTCGACCTCCAGGAGGACCGCGGTGACATCGCTGCTGCAGAGCTTCTGCAGCAGCTCATCGACAACTTTCAGAAGCGGGTGGAGGCCGAATGACGGGTGCGACGGCTGTTGTCACGGTCGAGGCCAATCTCATGACCGGGCCACTGGTGGAGCTGTGGAACGTGCTGCTCGACCTATCGGAGAGAGTTCCGCAGGCGTGGTCTCTGATCGGCGGCAAATGGTCCTGCTGCACGGATTGGAACATGGACGGACACCGCCGGCCGCGAGCGCAGACCTGGACGTGCTCGCGGATCTCCAGTCGGACCAACGGAGTCTGAGCCGACTGGTGGCTTGTCTCGGTGCTCTTGGGTTCGTCCCTGCCGGCATGTCTCCTCAAGGCAACCTGCTGCACCGCTACCATCGCGATGCTGCGCCAGGACTGCTGGTGGTGGATGTGCTGGCCCCGGACAATCTGGGATCACGGGTGGACCTGACGACCACTCCGCCAGGGCCGACCCTGGAAGTACCCGGAGGCCGCCAGGCCGTGCAGCGCACCGAGTCTGTCCAAGTGAAGCTCGGAGAACGCCTGGGCATCATCCACCGTCCAAGCCTGTTAGGTGCAGTCATTGCCAAGGCCGCCGCGGTGAGCATCAAAACCGCGTCACCCGACCGGCACTACCGTGATCTGGCGTTCCTGCTGTCCTTGCCGATGAACCCAATCGAGATGCGCGGGCAGTTGGAGAAGTCCGACCGAAAGAAGCTGGCTCTGGCCATGGCGCTGCACGACCCGGAGCACGAGGCCTGGCGCGAACTGCGCGATGACGCCGCAAGAGCCGATGGCCAGGCTGCCTACGCCTTCCTCTCGTCCCCGTGACCACGCTCCGTGCCACATGTTCCTAAAGTTGGCTGCATCACTACTTTGCGCCACCACCAGACGCAGGCGCGCCGCCGATGCCGAAGCTTCCCTTCACTGACGGCCAAGGCGCTTCATCGGGTCAACCTGCGGAGGCAACCGTGGCTTGACCGGGGTGACGAGCGTGCCCAGGCGCAGCCGCTCCGCGATGGCCGCTGCGGCGGTGGGCGTCGGCAGCGTGACCGAGGAGGAACCGGCCTCTGCCCACGCTCGGATCTTCGGTACGGCCGTGTCGCCTGGGTCGGCCGGCGCCATATGAGCCATCGCTTCGAGACCGTCGTACCGGCCGTTCCAAGGGCCCCGCGTCCCGGCGGCGGCAGGCACCCGGTCACCGGGACGGCCCCGCGCCCGGACCGCTGTCCCGCGCCCGGGCGACCGTCCGGCATCGGGACCTCCGGCCGCGCCCGGTTCGGCCCTTAGCCTTCCTGGAAACGCAGAAACTGCGGGGGTACGGCGTCGGCGAGCCATACTCCGTTCGCGCTGACCCGGAAAACATGGCCCGCTCGGTGCATCGCGCCGGAGTCGACGGGGATCACGACCGGGCGGCCCCGGCGGGCGCCGACGCGGGTCGCGGTCTCGCGGTCGGAGGAGAGATGCACATGGTGGCGGGCCATGGGACGCAGGCCGTCGGCGCGGATGGCATCCAGATTCCGGGCGACCGTGCCGTGGTACAGATACGCGGGAGGCTCGACCGGGGGGAGACCGAGGTCGACCTCGACGGTGTGCCCCTGGTTGGCGCGGATACGGGTGCCCTCGATGGTGAACCGCCGTTTGTCGTTGACCGCGACGACATGGTCCAGTTCGGCGCGGGTGAACGGGAAGTTGTGCGCGGCAGCAGCACGCAGCAGCTCCTCGACCTCCACCCAGCCGTTCTCGTCGAGGCTGATGCCGATGCGTTCGGGCTGATGGCGCAGATGCTTCGAGAGGTACTTCGACACTCTCACGGTGCGTCGTTCTTCGGGCGTCATGGCCTCAGGGTCACCCCAGTGGTCTTCTGGCCGCCACTGAAATAACTTCTGGTCGGCAGGTTTGATCCACAGCCAACTAGGGTTATCCACAGGGTTATTGAAAAATCTGTGGACAACTCCGCCTCCTGTCAGCGTTCTTGGCCAAGTTCCCTTCGCTCAGCATCTTGTGAGGTCAGGGCGTCCAAGGTCCTTGTCTGCACCTCCCGTTCGGCTGCGGCAGCGATGAACGCGGCCGTGTTCTCCGGGCCAACCAGAGCCTGAACCGCCTGGATTGTCCTCATGGGCAGGGTGATGGAACGGGCTTCGGAGACGGTGGGAGCGGGATCCTCCCTCGTCAGGTGCTGCTGGAGGCTCCGGGTGGCGAACGTCCGCATCGCCCGCGCCAGTTCGGCGTCGACCGTCTGCTGTGCGAGCGGCCGGAGCCGGCGGACCAGGGAAGCCGCCTCGGCCGCGTTCTCGTCGGTCGGCGGACGGTGCCCCAGATACCGGGCGAAGACATGCTCGGTGGTGAACTCCAGGAAACGGGCCGCGATGTGTTCGACCTGACCGCGAAGTTCCCGCAGATGGACCGCGATTGCCGCCAGGGGAACCCCGGCGGCGTGCAACTCGGCGGCGACCGCCAGTTCTTGAGGGCTGGGGACGAGAAAGGCGTCGTCCCGGTCCGGGAGGGGCTCCAGGACGCCCAGCTCGATCGCGTCCGCCAGGGCCCGCTCGCCGGGAGAGCCGCCGAACGTCTCGTCCAGTTCGGCGCGGGTGATCCGGGTGGCCTCCTCATCGGTCCAGGGGCCCTGCACCTCGGTGACCAGACCGAGCACCCCGCCGAGCCCCCGGCCGGCGTCCCAGGCGTCCAGCAGCTCCTTGATCGAGGCCAGGGTGTACCCCCGGTCGAGCAGACCGGCGATCTGCCGCAGCCGGGCCAGATGGGCGGTGCCGTACACATTGGAACGGCCGCGCCGCTCGGGTCTCGGCAGCAGGCCCCGGTCCTGATAGGCGCGGATGGTCCGGACGGTGGCGCCGCTGTGGTGCGCCAGGTCCTCGATCCGGTATTCGGCGACTGACTGCTCGGACAAGCCCGCTCCCTCGACGACGGACCGCGTACGACAGACGGCGCGGCCGCTCCGCCCGCCCCGCGGTCACCCACCCCGCCGGCCCCGCTCCCCGGGACACAGCCGTCACACCCAAGAGCCGCACGCGGGACCCGCCCCACCGGTGAGCCCTCCCGAGGGGCCCTCCCCACGGGCCTGCCACGACACCGGACGCGTCCGGACCCCCGGCCCCGCGATCGGCTCCCGAACGCCTCTGCGAGGGATGGTACGACCGGCGCCCGCAACGGGATACGGCCGTGCCGGCCTGCACCGGACCGCTGCCGGAATCCGCCCCGCGAGGCCCCTCCCGCGTACCCGGAGCAGGGATGAGACCGCCAGGACGAATCCCCGCGTCCGGAGCCCCGGCCGGCTCCGCGCGGTGGCCTCACCGCCGGTGGGGACGACCAGGCCGCTCGCCGCGACCGCGTGGACCGCCGCCGCGACCGAGCGGTTCCGTCGCCGGGCACGCCGGTCCTCACAGCGGGGGATCCAGCCGGGCGATCGCGCGCAGCACCTTGGGAGATACGCGCGAGAGGAACAGCCCTCCGCGGGCCTCGGGAGTCACCGGGACCACCGCCCGGTTCCGGACGACCGCGCGCAGAACCGCGTCGGCCACCTTCTCCGGCGGGTAGTTCCGCAGCCCGTACAGCCGGGCGGACTTCCGACGGCGGCGCTGCTGCTCGGCCTCGTCCACCCCGGCGAAGCGCGCGGTGGACGTGATGTTCGTATGGATGAACCCCGGGCAGATCGCCGAGACTCCGATGTCCCTGCCCGCCAACTCGGCCCGCAGACACGTGCTCAGCATCAGCACGGCGGCCTTGGAGGTGCTGTACGCGGGGAGAACCCTGGACGGCAGATAGGCCGCGGCGGACGCGATATTGACGATATGGCCGCCCTGCCCCCGCTCGGCCATCTGCCCGCCGAAGAGCCGGCAGCCGTGGATGACACCCCACAGATTGACGTCGAGAACTTCCTTCCAGTCCTCGGTTCCGGTCCTGAGCAGGGGCCCGGCGAGCCCGATGCCCGCGTTGTTGACCAGGACGTCCACCACGCCGTACTCGGCGGCGACCTTCCCGGCGAGCTTCTCCATCGCCTCCTCGTCGCCGACGTCCGCCGTCTCGCCCCAGGCGTCGGGGGCTCCGGCCAGCCGTGCCGTCTCGGCGGTCCCGGCCGCGCCCTCCCCGTCCCGGTCCACGGCCACGATCCGCGCTCCCGCCGCCGCGAACGCGAGGGCCGTGGCCCGGCCGATGCCACTGGCCGCCCCCGTCACCAGCACGAGCCGGCCGCCGAACCGTTCCGCGTACGGCCCCCGGGGCACGGGCACGGGTGCGGGTGCGGGCACGGGCCCGGCCGTGCCCGCCGTCGGGCCCCCGTCATGGGCCCGGACGAAGTCCCCGATCCAGACGGCCAGCTGATCGGGCCGGGTGCGCGGCACCCAGTGCTTGGCGGACAACGTCCGCCGGGTCAACCGCGGAACCCATATGTCCAGTTCGTCATGGAGCCGTTCGGACAGAAACGCGTCACCGGTCGGTGTGATCAGCTGGACGGGCGCGTGGGCATGGGCGTCGGGGCGCGGGCGGCGCAGCCGCGCGGGGACATTGTCCCGGTAGAGCCAGGCACCGCGGGCCGCGTCCTCGGGCAGGGACGGGGTCGGATAGCCGCCCGTCGGCGGCCTCTCCATCCGCCGGAGGATCCGGGGCCACCTCCTGCCCAGCGGCCCCCGCCAGGCCAGCTCCGGCAGCACCGGCGTCAGCAGCGCGTACACATACCAGGACTTGGCGCCCTGGCCGAGGAGCTGGGCGAGGCGGCGGGGGGTGGGCCGGGTCGTCCGCTTCCTCATCCAGTGCCCGAAGTGGTCGAGCGACGGCCCGGCCACCGAGGTGAAGGAGGCGATACGGCCCTCCGTGCGCCGGACGGTGGTGAACTCCCAGCCCTGCACCGACCCCCAGTCGTGGCCCACGAGATGCACCGGCCGGTCCGGGCTGACCGCTTCCGCGACCGCCAGGAAGTCGTCCGTCAGCTTCTCCAGGGTGAAGCCACCGCGCAGGGGACTCGGCGCCGACGAACGGCCGTGCCCCCGCACGTCATAAATCACCACGTGAAAGCGGTGGGCGAGCCGCCCGGCGACCTCGGACCACACCTCCTTGCTGTCCGGATACCCGTGGACGAGTACGACCGTGGGCCGTGCGGGGTCGCCGGACTCCGCGACGCACAGCTCGATTCCGCCCGTACGCACCCGGCGCTCCCGCGAGCCGTCGGGACCCACGCCGACCCCCTCGTTCGTGATGCCCGAGGTCATGCCACTCCCCCTCCCGCGCGCCGGTCGCGCTACGTGTCCGTAAGGTGACACTGATGAATGTGACAATGGCCGACGGCTGCGTCAAGGGGCGTACACGGCCTGTGGATAACTCCCCCGGCCTCCCCCGGCGCGGTCCGGCCCACCGACTTCGGTCGGCTGACCTGTCCACTTTGGTATGGACCCCCTACGGGTCCGTCCCTCTGGAGTCGGACACCGATCCAGCCGCCCAGGCTGACGTCCTGTGTGTCGTACGCCACTAGCGTCGAACCCGTGACTGTGATCGTGACCGAAAGCCTGAGCAAGCGGTTCCCCCGGGTGACCGCGCTTGACCGGCTCACCATGGACATCGGACCGGGTGTGACCGGTCTGGTGGGTGCCAATGGAGCCGGCAAGTCCACGTTGATCAAGATCCTGCTGGGTCTGTCCCCCGCCACGGAAGGCCGGGCCGCGGTGCTCGGGCTCGACGTCGCCACCAGCGGCGGCGCCATCCGGGAACAGGTGGGCTATATGCCCGAGCACGACTGTCTGCCGCCGGACGTCTCGGCCACCGAGTTCGTCGTCCACATGGCGCGCATGTCCGGACTTCCGCCGACCGCGGCCCGTGAGCGCACCGCGGACACCCTGCGGCACGTCGGCCTGTACGAGGAGCGCTACCGTCCCATCGGCGGCTACTCGACCGGTATGAAACAGCGGGTGAAACTCGCCCAGGCCCTTGTCCACGACCCCAAGCTGGTCCTCCTGGACGAGCCGACCAACGGGCTCGACCCCGTCGGCCGGGACGAGATGCTGGGTCTGATCCGCCGGGTCCACACCGACTTCGGGATCTCGGTCCTGGTCACCTCACACCTCCTCGGCGAGCTCGAACGCACCTGTGACCACGTCGTCGTCATCGACGGCGGATCGCTGCTGCGCTCCAGCTCCACCAGCGACTTCACCCAGTCCACCGCGACCCTCGCGGTGGAGGTCACCGACACCGACGAGCACCCCGACGGCACGGCCGTGCTCCGCGAGCGGCTCGCCGCGGCCGGAATCACGCTCCACGCGCGCGTGGAGGACGGTCTGCCCGGAGCGGGCCACATCGTGCTCGTCGAGGCGACCGGGGACGAGACGTACGACATCGTCCGCGACACCGTCGCCGCGCTCGGACTCGGACTCGTACGCATGGAACAGCGGCGTCACCACATCGCCGAGGTCTTCCACACCGCGACCCCGGACCGGGCGGCGGGCCCCGCCCCCGGGCCGTCGGCGGACCAGGAGATGGAGGCGCAGCCCCGATGAGCACCCAGACCCCGGGGGCGGCCCCCGAGACCGCCCGTATCCACAACATCGGCTACCGCAACTACGAGGGCCAGCGGCTCGGCCGCGCCTACGCGCGCCGCTCACTGTTCTCGCAGTCCCTGCGCGGTGCCTACGGACTGGGCCGCTCGGCCAAGTCCAAGGTCCTGCCGATGATCCTCTTCGCGGTGATGTGTCTGCCGGCGGCGATCATCGTCGCGGTGGCCATCGCGACCAAGGCCGACAAGCTCCCGCTGGAGTACACCTCCTACGCGATCATCACCCAGGGCATCATCGGGCTCTATCTGGCCGCGCAGGCGCCGCAGTCCGTCTCCCGCGATCTGCGGTTCAAGACCGTGCCGCTGTACTTCTCCCGCCCGATCGAGCGGATCGACTACGTACTCGCCAAGTTCGGCGCGATGGCCTCGGCCCTGCTGATCCTCACGGCTGCTCCGCTGCTGATCCTCTACATCGGCTCGCTGCTTGCCAAGATGGACTTCGCCGACCAGACGAAGTGGTTCGCCCAGGGCCTGGTCTCGGTGGTGATCCTGTCCGTCCTCTACGGCGGGATCGGCCTGGTGATGGCGGCCCTCACCCCGCGCCGCGGCTTCGGAGTCGCCGCGATCATCGCCACTCTGACCATCACCTACGGCGCCGTCTCGACCGTCCAGGCGATCGCCTCGGAGACGGGTTCGGCCGGCGCGGTCAAGTGGTTCGGCCTCTTCTCCCCGGCCACGCTCGTCGACGGTGTGCAGACCGCCTTCCTCGGTGCCACCTCCAACTTCCCGCAGGAAGCCGGGCCGGGAGCGGGCGTCGGTGTGATCTATCTGCTGGCCGTCCTCGCGCTGATCGCCGGCTCGTACGGGATCCTGATGCGCCGCTACCGAAAGGTCGGGCTGTGACCGCCCATCCGTCGCCCACCGCCACCCCTCTCACGCCCCCTCGAACTCTCAAGACCCCTCAAAAGAATGGGCCGCGCCCATGAGCACTCTTCACATCGAGCACACCTCCCGGTGGTTCGGGAACGTCGTGGCCGTCAACGACGTCACCATGGCCATCGGTCCCGGCGTCACCGGCCTGCTGGGCCCCAACGGTGCCGGAAAGTCCACGCTCATCAATATGATGGGCGGCTTCCTCGCCCCCTCCACCGGAAGCGTCACGCTCGACGGGGAGCCGATCTGGCGCAATGAATCGGTCTACCGCCGGATCGGCGTCGTACCGGAGCGGGAAGCGATGTACGACTTCCTCACCGGCCGTGAATTCGTCGTCGCCAACGCCGAGTTGCACGGCCTGGGGGCCAAGGAGGCCCAGCAGGCGCTGTCCACGGTCGAGATGGAGTACGCGCAGGACCGCAAGATCTCGACGTACAGCAAGGGCATGCGCCAGCGTGTGAAGATGGCGTCCGCGCTGGTCCACGAACCGTCCGTGCTGCTGCTGGACGAGCCCTTCAACGGGATGGACCCGCGCCAGCGGATGCAGCTCATGGAGCTTCTACGGCGTATGGGCGCCACGGGCAGGACGGTGCTCTTCTCCTCTCATATTCTGGAGGAGGTCGAGCAACTCGCCTCGCACATCGAGGTGATCGTCGCCGGACGGCACGCGGCGTCCGGTGATTTCCGCAGGATCCGCAGGCTGATGACGGACCGTCCCCACCGTTATCTCGTGCGCTCCAGCGACGACCGCGCGCTCGCCGCCGCGCTGATCGCCGATCCGTCGACGGCGGGCATCGAGGTGGACCTCGCCGAGGGCGCGCTGCGTATCCAGGCGGTCGACTTCGGTCGGTTCACCGAACTGCTGCCGCGGGTCGCCCGCGACCACTCCATCCGCCTGCTCACGGTCTCGCCCTCGGACGAGTCCCTGGAGTCGGTGTTCTCCTACCTCGTAGCGGCCTGAAAGGAGCTGTGACGTCATGTACAACCCCACAGTCGCCCGGCTCACCTACCGGGCCGTGCTCGGCCGGCGCCGGGCCGCGATCCTGCTGATCCTGCCCGCGCTGCTGATCCTCATCGCGTCGGCGGTCCGAGGTTTCAACGGCGCGGACGACCAGGTCGCCGCCGATGTGCTCGGCGGGTTCGCCATCGCCACGATGGTGCCGCTGATCGGAGTGATCGCGGGCACCGGCTCGATCGGGCCCGAGATCGACGACGGCTCGATCGTCTATCTGCTCGCCAAACCGGTGAAACGGCCGACGATCATCTTCACCAAGCTGATCGTCGCGATCGCGGTGACCATGGCCTTCTCCGCGATCCCCACGCTGATCGCGGGCCTCATCCTCAACGGCAACGGCCAGCAGATCGCGGTGGCGTACACGGTGGCGGCGCTGGTCGCGTCGATCGCCTACAGCGCGATGTTCCTGCTCCTCGGGACGGTCAGCCGGCACGCGGTCGTCATCGGCCTCGTCTACGCCCTGGTGTGGGAGTCACTCTTCGGCAGCCTGGTCGAGGGCGCGCGCATGCTGAGCGTGCAGCAGTGGGCCCTCGCGCTCGCCGAGAAGATCGGCGGCGAGGGGATGATCGGCTCGGACGTGGGGCTGCCGGCGGCGGTGATCCTGCTCGCGGTCGTCACCGTGGCCGCGACCTGGTACGCGGGCCAGAAGCTGCGGGTCCTCAAGCTCGCGGGCGAGGAGTGAGGCTCCGGGAGCGCCGGCGGCCTGACGCGATGGGCCGGCTCCGGCCGGCCTGACCGCGACGGAGCGGCTCCGCCCGGGACTCCCGGGCGGAGCCGGCGCCGCTGCGGCGCGGAGCTGATCCCTGCGGCACGCGGCGGAGTCGGTTGCGTGATGGGGCTGGGCCCGCCGCGGCGCGGGGCGGAGTTCGTTACGGCATGAGGGCTGAGCCGCTCCGGAGCCCGGCCGGTTCTGAGCCCCACCGGACCCGACGTGGCCCGGCGCTGTCGTACGCAGGGTCCCGGCCCAGGCCAGGGGCCTCCCCGGCCGCGCTGTGAACAACGGTGTAGGGCGGAGGTCGTAGGGCTCTGCCCCAACCCTTCTGGTTCCCCTGCCCGATAGCGGGCACCCCGGGCGGAGCCTAGCGTCACGGACATGACGAACATCGGAGTTCTCGGTACGGGAAACGCCGGGCGGGCGCTCGGCACCCATCTCGCGGAGGCGGGCCACGCGGTCGTGTTCGGTTCACGCGATCCGGACGCGAGAAGGGACTTGGGCCTGCCCGCCCTCACGGTCGCCGACGCGATCGCCCACGGCGACATCGTCGTCAACGCCACCCCCGGGACCGCGTCGCTGGCCCTCCTCCGGCCCTTCGCGAGCCGGTTCACCGGCAAGGTGCTCCTGGACATCGCGGTGGGGTTCACCGACACGCTGGAGCTGGCCCATCCCAACTCCAGCATCGGCGAGCAACTCCAGGAAGCCCTTCCCGGCGCCTCGGTCGTCAAGACCTTCTGCACGGTCGACTCGATCGTCATGGTCACGCCCGAGGTGCTCACCGGACCCGGTCATGTCTTCCTCTCCGGGGAGGACGAGGACGCCAAGGCGCGGGTGGCCGCACTGCTGCGGGACCTCGGCTGGAGCGACAGCGCACTGTTCGACCTCGGCGGGATCGCCACGGCGCGCGGGCAGGAGCACATGGCGCTCTTTCTCATCGCCGTGGCGGAATCACTCGGCTCGTACACCTTCGGTCTCCGGGTCGTCCCGAGCGAGGCACGGCCAAAGGCGCGGCAGTAGGCGCTCAGGGGCTGAGCGAGGCCGATGGGGCGGACGCCGAGCAGACGCCGAGCAGAGGCCGAGCAGAGGCCGAGCAGAGGCCGAGCAGAGGCCGAGCAGAGGCCGAGCAGAGGCCGAGCAGAGGCCGAGCAGAGGCCGAGCGGGGGCCGAGCGGCCGGAGGCGCGGCAATATTCGGTGGCGCCGAACCGCCGTACCGGGGAGAGTGGTTGGGCCGGGTGTACATCAGTGCGACCGGTTCACCCGCCGGGAGAGGAGCGCGACGATGACCGAGAGTCCGTCATGCTCCCCGCAGGGCAGCGCCGGGCAGGCCGCGGAGTAGCCACCGACACTCCGCGGAGCCGCGCGAGCAGTTGCCCGAGGAGGCGGCCGCTTCGAGCGCGCGAGAGCGCGGGCCGCCTCCTTCCCGGAGGGGTACGCACCCCTGCCCCCGGAGATTCCCGTCCGTAGAAGTCGGCGCCCGCCCATGCAGACGCCGGTCCCCGCACGGGCGCGGGTTCCGCCCCGCGTGCGCAGGGACGTTACGCCTCAGCCCCGAGCAGGGACTCCAGAGTGACCGCGATGCCGTCCTCGTCGTTCGAGGCGGTCATTTCCGTTGCCACTGCCTTGACCTCCGTGTGCGCGTTGGCCATCGCGACGCTGTGGGCGGCCCAGGCGAACATGGGGATGTCGTTGGGCATGTCACCGAAGGCGATCGTGTCGGCGGCGCGCAGACCGAGACGGCGGGCGGCCAGGGACAGCCCCGTGGCCTTGGAGAGACCGAGCGGCAGGATCTCCACTATTCCGGCACCCGCCATGACCACGTCGACAAGACCGCCGATGGTCTCCTTCGCGACCGCGGTCAGCGCGTCGTCGTCCAGGGACGGGTGCTGTATGTAGATCTTGTTCAGCGGGGCCGCCCACAGATCGGACACATCGGTGAGCGGAAGATACGGAAGCGGCCCCTCCTGGACTGTGTAGTCCGCGCTCATCAGCACCTCGCCGTCGAGACCGTCACGGCTGGCCGCCAGGGCCAGCGGACCGACCTCGCTCTCCAGCTTGGCGAGCGCGATGGCGGCGACCTGGCGGTCCAGGGTCAGCGAGGTCAGCAGCCGGTGCTCGCCCGCGTGATAGACCTGCGCTCCCTGGCCGCAGACCGCGAGACCCCGGTAGCCGAGATCGTCCAGGATGTAACGGGTCCACGGCACACCGCGCCCGGTGACGACGATATGCGCGGCGCCCGCTTCGGTGGCGGCGGCGAGCGCGTCGCGTGTGCGCTGCGAGACGGTCTCGTCGGAACGCAGCAGCGTGCCGTCGAGGTCCGTGGCGATCAGGGTGTACGGGAAGGGCGCGGGGCTCACCGGGCGATCGGCTCCAGGGTCTCCCGGCCGCCGAGGTACGGACGCAGCACCGGGGGCACGTGCACCGAGCCGTCGGCCAGCTGGTGGTTCTCCAGAAGGGCCACGATCGTGCGCGGTACGGCGCAGAGCGTGCCGTTCAGCGTCGACAGCGGCTGGACCTTCTTGCCGTCGCGCATCCGGACGGCGAGCCGGCGGGCCTGGAAGCCGTCGCAGTTGGACGCCGAGGTCAGCTCACGGTACTTGCCCTGGGTGGGGATCCACGCCTCGCAGTCGTACTTGCGCGAGGCCGACGCCCCGAGGTCCCCGGAGGCCACGTCGATGACCTGGAACGGCAGCTCAAGACCGGTCAGCCACTGCTTCTCCCACTCCAGCAGCCGCTGGTGCTCCGCCTCCGCGTCCTCGGGGGCCACGTAGGAGAACATCTCGACCTTGTCGAACTGGTGGACACGGAAGATGCCCCGGGTGTCCTTGCCGTAGGTGCCGGCCTCGCGGCGGAAGCAGGGCGAGAACCCCGCGTACCGCAGCGGCAGCCGGTCCGCGTCGATGATCTCGTCCATGTGGTACGCGGCGAGCGGGACCTCGGAGGTGCCGACCAGGTAGTAGTCGTCCTTCTCCAGGTGGTACACGTTCTCCGACGCCTGGCCGAGGAAGCCGGTGCCCTCCATGGCGCGCGGGCGGACGAGCGCGGGGGTCAGCATCGGGATGAAGCCCGCCTCGGTGGCCTGCGCGATCGCCGCGTTGACCAGGGCCAGCTCCAGCAGGGCGCCGATGCCCGTGAGGTAGTAGAAGCGCGAGCCGGAGACCTTGGCGCCCCGCTCGACGTCGATGGCGCCCAGCGCCTCGCCCAGCTCCAGATGATCCTTGGGCTCGAAGCCCTCCGCGGCGAAGTCGCGGACGGTGCCGTGCGTCTCCAGGACGACGAAGTCCTCCTCGCCGCCGACCGGGACCTCTGCGTGGACGAGGTTCCCGAGCTGGAGGAGGAGGTGCCTGGTCTCCTCGTCGGCCTCGTCCTGCGCCGCGTCGGCCGCCTTGACGTCGTGCTTCAGCTGCTCGGCCTTCGTCAGCAGCTCGGCCCGCTCCTCGGGGGACGCCTTGGGGATGAGCTTGCCGAGGGCCTTCTGCTCGGAACGCAGCTCGTCGAAGCGGACGCCGGAGGACCTGCGACGCTCGTCGGCGGAGAGCAGGGCGTCGACGAGCGCGACGTCCTCTCCACGGGCGCGCTGGGAGGCGCGAACACGGTCGGGGTCCTCACGGAGCAGGCGAAGGTCAATCACCCCACCAGGCTACCGGTGCCCGATCCCCACCCGCTCGTCCATTCCTGCCGGACGGCATTTTGTCCCTATTGCTGGAATTTGGGAAAGTCGGGGCGGGGTGCCGGACCCGCGTCAATGACGAGTGACCCATTCGCCGGAACGGAGTATGGCGCCGGGGCCGGAATTGACCCATATCCCTTGTGGGCTGCGGGACTTGGCCGGGTGTTGTCCACAGGCATGTCGCCGTTCGGAAAGTTATCCACAGGCTGTGTGGGAGAACTGTGGATTGTGGAGCTGATCATTCCCGAAGGTGGGGCGGAACGTACGGATCCCCTTCTCAAACCCGCTCGACACGCTCATTTGGGTGGTAATTACTCGCCCCAAAGAGTTGATCGGTGAAACGGGGGTGACGGGAAGGTGTCAGGGGTGAACTGCGGCCCTGTGGAGGGAAGTGGGGTGAGTCGGCCGATTTGTCGACCGGAGGGGGTTTGGTTGTCGACTTGTCCCCAGGTCGAGATGCGAGCCTGTGGATAACTCTGTGGACAACAAAAATCGGCAGGTAGGACAGTTCTGGTCAGCGCGATGGCCTCTGTCCCCCGGGTCCTTCGGCCGGTGTCCGGCTCCGGACCGGTGGTCCTGGTTCCGGGTGGTCCCGGCCCCGTCCCGGCCAGGTCCCCGGTTCCGGATCTCCGGCCTCCGGTCCGTCTCCCCCGACCGGGCCCCGGCCCGTCTCCTCCGGTCCGTTTCCCCCGCCCAGGCCCCCGACCGGCCTCCGGGACCCGGTTCCGGGCCTCCGGGGCCGGATTCAGGGCCGGCCGTCCTGGCAGCGCGCCAGCCAGTCCGAGGCGTCCGTGAACTCCGCGTCCGACGTTCCCGCCCGTGGCCCCTTCACGTCCGCCGGCGAAACCCCCGCGCGCGGATACGAGCCGAGGAACCGCACCTCCGGACAGATCCGCTTCAGCCCCATCAGCGCCTCGCCCACCCGGCGGTCGGCGATATGGCCCTCGGCATCGACGGCGAAGCAGTAACTACCGATGCCCGCACCCGTCGGGCGGGACTGGAGCAGCATCAGGTTGACCCCCCGTACCGCGAACTCCTGGAGCAGCTCCAGCAGCGCGCCCGGGTGGTCCTCGCGCTGCCAGATCACCACGGACGTCTTGTCCGCGCCCGTCGGCGCGGCCGGCCGCGCCGGACGGCCCACCAGGACGAAACGGGTCTCCGCGTTCTCGGCGTCGTGGATGTCGGTGACGAGCGGCTCCAGGCCGTACGTCGCCGCCGCGAACTCACCCGCGAAGGCGGCGTCGTAACGCCCCTCCTGCACCAGCCGGGCGCCGTCCGCGTTCGAGGCGGCCGACTCCCACAGGGCGTGCGGGAGGTGCGCCCGCAGCCAGTTGCGGACCTGGGGCTGGGCGACCGGATGCCCGGTCACGGTCTTCACGGCGGACAGCTCGGTGCCCGGCCGGGCCAGCAGCGCGAAGGCGATGGGCAGCAGCACCTCGCGGTAGATCATCAGCGGCTCGCCCGACGCCAGCTCGTCCAGGGTCGCGGTGACACCGCCCTCGACGGAGTTCTCGATCGGTACGAGTGCCGCCGCCGCGTCCCCGTTGCGTACGGCGTCGAGCGCGGCCGGGACGGAGACCATCGGGACGAGTTCCCGGGTGGCGGCTTCGGGGAGCGTACGGAGAGCTGCTTCGGTGAACGTGCCCTCGGGGCCGAGGTAGGTGTACCGCGTGGCTGACATACGGTCACCCTAGTGGGCCCGCGACGCCCCCGGCGCCCGGTGCGGGCCGCCCTCCGGCCCGTGGTGGCCCGCCCTCCGGGCGCCTCCGGCAGCGGCTCCCGTCCGCCCCGGTGAGAGGTCCGGGCGCACCCCCGGTAACAGGCACCCGCCAGGGGCCGGGCACCTTGGTATGAGGCACCCGCCAGGGGCTTCGGTAACAGGCACTCGCTATGGACGGCGCCCCTTACAACAGGGCTCCCGGCCGGTCCGCGCGCCCGGCCCGGCTCACCCGCGCACGCCCCCGGAATCTACGGTTCCAGCAGCCGCTGCCCCACGTACTCGCCCTCGGCCGGGCCGCCCGGTACCGCGAAGAGTCCGCTGGCCTCGTGGCGTATGAACGGGGAGAGGGCGTCCCCCCGGTCGAGCTTCCGCTGCACGGGTACGAAGCCGCGCAGGGGATCGGCCTGCCAGCAGATGAAGAGCAGACCCGCGTCCGGCGTCCCGTCGGCGCCGATCCCGTCGTGGAAGGAGAACGGCCGCCGCAGCATCGCGGCACCCCCGTTCTGCTCGGGAGCGGAGATCCGGGCGTGGGCGTTGGGGGCGATGACCGGCTTGCCGTCCGCACCCCTTTCGTCGAGCGCCGGGGCGGTCGTCTCCGTACCGCCCGTCAGCGGGGCGCCGTCCGACTTGCGGCGGCCGATGACCTCCTCCTGCCGTCGCGGAGCGAGCGCCTCCCAGTCGTCGAGAAGCATCCGGATCCGGCGTACGACGGCGTAGGAGCCGCCCGCCAGCCAGGGCTGACCGGTGTCGGCCGGGACGAAGATCCGCCGCTCGAAGTCGGGGTCGGACGGCTTCGGGTTGTTCGTCCCGTCGACCTGGCCCATCAGATTGCGGGCGGTCATCGGCCGCCCGGTGGCCCCGGGGGAGCGGTTGAAGCCGTTCATCTGCCAGCGCACCCGGGCGGCGCCGCCCGCCGCCTTCTGGATCGCGCGCAGCGCGTGAAAGGCGACCAGGGAGTCGTCGGAACCGATCTGCACCCACAGGTCGCCGTTGGAACGCCCTGCGTCCAGCTGGTCGGCGGAGAACGCGGGCAGCGGGTCCAGCCCGGCCGGCCGCCGCGCCACCAGCCCCGTACGGTCGAAGAAGGTACGGCCGAACCCGAAGGTGACGGTCAGCGACGACGGTCCCGCGTCCAGGGCGACCCCCGTGTCGGCACCCGGGGCCGGGCGGCCCGCCATCAGCTCCGCCGCCAGCGACGACCAGCGGCGCATCAGGGCCGCGGCCTCCCCCCGCCCCGCTCCCGGGGCCAGGTCGAACGCGATCAGATGGCCGCGGGCCTGGAGGGGGGTGGTGATGCCCGACTGGTGCCGGCCGTGGAAGGCGACGGTGGTGGAGCCGACAGCCGTCAGGGCCGTGGGGGCGTCACCGGAGGCGGCGGCATGGGCCACGGCCCCGCCCGCCGCGCCGAGCGCGAGCCCCGCCGCTCCGGCGGTGGAGATCAGACGGCGCCGGGAGACACCGCTGCCGCCGGGAGTCGGGGGAGCCGTGTCCTGAGGCCGGGTTGCACCGTCCGGCACCGGCACCGGCACCGGCACCGGGACGGCACGGTCGGCCGGGCGCGGAGGCTGGGTAGAGGGATCCACGGAGGTCAGCCGATCTTCACGTTCTCGTCGATGGTGGTCTGGTCGAATTCCGATGTCCGTACGGTCACCTTGATCTGCCAGTCGCCGGGCATCGGGATCTGCACCCGGCTCGCGCTCCAGTGTCCCGCCGCCATCCGTTCGGGGGTGATGGGGAGGGGGCCGATCTGCTGCGCGCGGAGCGTGAAGGAGACCTTCACCTCGGGGGCGTCCAGCGGCTTGCCGTCCGTTCCGTCGACCCGGACGTGCATCTCGTTGGCTCCGGGAGCGGCCGGGTCCAGGCTGAGCCGGACCGTCCCCTTCCCGTTCGAGCCGCCCGTGTCGAAGGGGATGCTGATCTCCGCGGGGCCCGCGGGCGCGGCATCGGCCGATGCCGAGGAGGCCGGGGCCCGGCCCGCTTCCTCTTCCGTACGGCCCGGTTCGGTCGCCGTCAGCACAGTGGTGACGGCCAGCACGACAACGGCGACTCCCGCCTCGGCCAGTACGGAACGACGCAGTCCGGAGCGTACGGGGTCGGCGTCCCGTGCCTTCTTCGCCCGTGCGGTGGCCATGGCTGCGCGCTGCCGGGCGAGCTGGGCGGCCCGGGCGGAATCCTCACGGGGCTCGGTGGCGACCACCCCGGCGGGGCCTGCGGGGCTTCTGGGGTCAGCGGGTTCGGTGGCGCTTTCCGGGTCGCCCGGTCCTCTCGGCCCTGCCTGTCCCGCCTGTCCTGCCTGTTCGGCCTGTCCTGCCTGTTCGGCCTGTTCGGCCTGTTCGGCTTGTCCGGCTTGTCCGGGCGGGGGGCCGTCGGCCAGCACCGGCGCCCCGGTTCCGAAACGTTCCGCCGCCCCGTCCCGCGCGGCCTCCGCGGATTCTGCGCTGTCTGTTTCCTCGGAGTTCTCCGCGTCCCTGGCGTTCTCCGCGGCTGTGTCCCCCGAGGTCTCCGCGTTCGCTGAGGATTCGCCGTGCTCCGGGACGGGGGCTCCCGCGTCGGCTCCGTCCGTCCCGTCCGCACTCCCCGTGCCTCCGGCGCTCCCGTCGGTCCGTGCCACCGTCAGCCGGGCCGTCCACCCCCGGGAGATCCAGGCGACCCCGATCATCACGGCCACCAGCGCGACCTTGACCAGAAGCAGTTGCCCGTACGCCGTCCCCGTCAGCGCCGACCATGAGCCGACCTGCCGCCAGGACTGGTAGAGGCCGGTCGCCGCGAGGGTGACGACACAGCCGAAGGCCATCGCGGAGAACCGCCGTACCGCCGACGGTTCGATCGAAGGGGCCCGGTAGAGGGCCGTCAGCAGGGCGGCGAGCCCGCCGAGCCAGCCCGCCACGGCCAGCAGATGCAGTACGTCCAGGGGCATCGCGAGCCCCGTCTGGATCCCGGTCGACGCGTGCTCCGACAGCGCCCAGGTGGCGGCGATCCCCGCCGAGACGACCACACCCCCGACGGCCAGCCCGAACATGAGGTCCTTCCGCCGCTCCTCCCCCGCCTCCTCGTCCGCCCGGTCGCTCCCGCGGAGCCGGCCCTGTTGCGCGTACGCCCCGAACAGCACCGCGATGAACAGCGCCGCCGCGCCCAGCAGCAGCAGCCGGGAGACGAGGGCGGCCCCCGTCCTGGTCTCCAGAACGGCCTGGAGACCGCCGAGGTCGAAGGCGTCCGCGAGCTTGCCGGAACCGGTGTACGGGGTGCGGAGCAGCAGCGTCGCCAGGGTGGATGCCGTCAGCGTGACCCAGCCGTACGCGATGAGCCGCTGCACGGGCCGCACCGAGGCCCCCCGGCGCCAGCACACCAGGACGAACGCGGCGCCGCCGGTCATCAGGACGAAGCCCGTGTACGCCCCGTACCGCGCGATGTCGTAGAGGAGGCCGACGAACCCGCCGCCCGCCTCCTGGTCCGGCAGGGCGACCTCGGTCCGTGAGGGTGCGCCGATGGAGAAGGTGAACGCCCCGGAGACGGGGTGGCTGTCGGCCGATACGGCCTGCCAGGCCACGGTGTAGGTGCCGTCGGGCAGTCCGGGCAGCAGATCGACGGCGTACGAGACCCTGCCGTCGGCGGAGAGATCACGGACGGTGGAGCCGTCCGCGCGCTTGCCGCTGGGTTCCAGGACCCGGATGGAGTCCTTGCCCATGGCGATCTGCTCGGAGAAGGTGAGCGTGACCTCCCGGGGAGCGGTGGGGACCACCGCCCCGTCCTTCGGATTGCTCCCGGTCAGGGCGGCATGGGCGGCCGCCGGGCCCGCGCCGGTGAGCAGCGAGCCCAGGACCGTGCCGAACAGCACGGTCGCGGCCAGCAGCAGCCGTACGAGGGGAGGGACCGGCCGATGGGCCGGCCGGACCGGGTTCCGGCCGGGGCGCGGGGCGGTGGCTGTCATGGCGTGGTCGATGCCCTCCTGCTCAGTGGTGCTTCGACGGGCTGTCCGCCGTCCGGCCGCCCGGCTGCTTCGCCGGGTTGTACGTGGGCTCCTTGACCGGGAGTTC
This sequence comes from Streptomyces sp. NPDC051018, assembly GCF_044456085.1. Taxonomy (NCBI): domain Bacteria; kingdom Bacillati; phylum Actinomycetota; class Actinomycetes; order Kitasatosporales; family Streptomycetaceae; genus Streptomyces; species Streptomyces sp. NPDC051018. The sequence goes on along the minus strand of NZ_JBITFN010000006.1, from coordinate 88,021 downwards.
GACACTGATCGGGCCGGACCGCTCGAAGTGCAGCTCGACCCTGACCTTCTCGCCCTCCTTCGGCCGCTCCTTGAGCCCGGCGAACATGATGTGGCTGCCCCCGCGTTCCAGGGCGAGCGAGCCGTCGGCGGGGATGTCGAACGCCGTGACCTTCCGCATCGTCCGCTCCTTCGACTCATGGATGGAGACATCGTCGGAGATCGTGCTGGTGACGGAGGTGAGCTTGTCGTCCGCGCCGCCGCCGTTGTGCACGGTCAGAAACCCGGCGGCCGTGTCGCTGACGGGTTGTGGCATGAATTCGCCACTCACTTCCAGCTCCGGGCCGTCCGGCTTACCGTTGGAGGAACAACCCGTCAGCACAAGTCCTGTGCTGAGGGCCGTGACACCGATGAGCCATGCAGTTCTCTGGGCAGGAGCCCCGCTCCGCAGCGCCCACGTCCTTCCTGACCGGGTCCCGCCCGTCCCGTCCGGTACAGGAGGCATCCGACGGCTCTGCACCGTGTCACGGCCCGGGTCCGCACCCGGGCGATGAGCCGCCTCCCGGGCCCGCGGTATCCGGCGGCTCACGGCTTCTCACCGCGGATCAGCCGGGGAAGGTCCTTGGCGTAGTCGTCCGCGGTGGTGCTCTCGCCGTAGAGCACATAGCCCTGGTCGGTCTCGGGCGAGAAGGCCATGACCTGGGCGCCGTGCGTGGAGACGACCGTGCCGTCCTTCTCCTTCTTCGCGGCGTCGACGCCGATCCCCACCTGGCGCGCGGCAGTCTGGATCTTCTTGAAGTCGCCGCTGAGACCGACGAAGGACGGGTCGCCGGCGCTGGGCAGCCATTTGGCCAGCTCGGCGGGGGTGTCCCGCTCGGGGTCGGTGGTGATGAAGACGACCTGGAGCTTGTCCTGGTCGGCCTGGGGGAGCCTCTTCTCGGCGATGGCGATATTGCTCATCGTCAGGGGACAGACGTCCGGGCAGTTGGTGTAGCCGAAGAAGATCAGAGTCGGCTTGCCCTTGGTCTGCGCCCGCAGGTCGTAGGGCTTGCCCTTGGTGTCCGTGAGGACCAGGTCCGGTTTGGCGAACGGCTGGTCCAGCACGGTTCCGGGCTTGTCGTTCGCCTGGGAGGAGGACACATCGGCGATGGAGTCCTCGGCCGAACCGGATTCACCGGAGCAGGCGGACAGGGAGAGCGCGGCGGCCACGGCGAGCGCGGCCGCCACTGCGGTCTTCTTTCGCATGGAGAAACAATCCTGGAGGTGGGGTGCGAGACGATTTGTCAGGAGGTACGGCGGCGGCCGGCCAGGACACCGAAGGCGACGCCTGCGGCACCGACAAGGATGCCGACGATCCCGAGGACGCGTGCGGTGGTGTCCGAGGAGCTGTCCGCCGACGCGTTCTCCGTCTTGTCCTGCTGGTTCTTGTCGCTGCGGTCGTGCTCGCCGCTCTTGGCGTCGGCGTTCGCGGCCGTCGCGCCGTGACCATCCTCCCCGGCGGCCGTCAGCTTCAGCACGGGGGCCGGGGACTCGGGCTCGGGGGAGCCCTCCCGCGCTTCCTCGATCCAGCGCACGACCTCCTTGTTGTCGTACGTCTGGAGCGCCTTGAAGACCATCTGGTCGGCGTTCTCGGGGAGCTGTCCGAGAGAGAGGGGGAACTGCTGGAACTGCCCCGGCCTGATCTTCGAGCCGTCGGCGGACCAGGTGACCTTGGTGACCGCCTCGGTGATCTGCTTGCCGTGGACCTGGAGCGGCTTGGCGAGCTTGGAGGTGGTGACGTCGACCTTCCAGCCGGGCACGGGCTGCGGCATCACGGACGCCAGCGGGTGCTCAGTGGGCAGGCTGACCTCCAGCTTCACGGTCGAGGCACTGTCGCGCTCGTTCGGGACCTTGAAGTTGACGGTGGCGTACCCGCCCTTGGCGGCCTCGCCCTGCGGCTGAACGCTGACATGCGCGAAGGCGGGCCCGGCGAGCAGCAGGGAGGAGACGGCGACACCGGCCACCACGGTGGCGGCACGCGCGGTACGGAACGAAAGGCTCATGACGAAGACACTCCACGGAAGAGGAGAGACGGTGGTGTGCCACGGCGCACGGAGGTACGCGGGCACCACGGCCGCACTCCCGTCGAGTGGGCCGTGTCAGGCTGCGAGCGCGAAGCGGGCGGGCGGCCCGCGCCTGATCACGGTGTGCTGGAGTGCCTCGCCCGCGGCCGGCGGGGAGACCTCGTCCGAGGCCCACCGGGCGGGCGTGCCCGGCGGCGGGGCCGGGAGGAGACCGGCGCCCAGGGCGCGTACGAGAGCGAGAGCGGCGCGCAGCGAGCGCAGCCGGGCCGCCTCGGCCACCCCTTCGTGCATCCCGTGCGCGGAGTCGGTGGAGAGCCGGATCAGCCGCAGCAGGGCGAGATCCCCGCGGCGCAGCAGCCAGCCGGTCGCGAGGGCGGCCAGCAGATGCGCCAGCAGCATGGGGAGGGAGGGCAGCAGATCGGGCTGGACCTCCGGGGCCGCGGTGTGCGCGCCATGGCCGGGCGGAGTGATCCCCGCGGTGGTGACGACCTGGCGGGCGTCGGCGGCGCTGAGCGGTGCCGCGCCCGTGCCGCACATCAGTTTCGCGGCCATCCTGATGAGGACGTCATCGGCCGTCGGCGCGAGCCGCAGCTGATGCTGGCCGAGCCCGAAGAGCGTGTGCAGCGCGAGTTGCCCCACTCCCAGGGCGACCGTGATCACCGACAGGGAGCGCGCACGTCCCGCGAAGGGCACGACCAGCGCGAACACTCCGGCGAAACCGGCCGCGAGCGTCCACCAGGGGACGCTCGCACAGGCGACCACGGCATGTCCCGTCGCGGACAGCGCGACACAGACCGCGGTGAACACCGCGGCCCTCAGCAGCCGGGAGCCCGCTTCGGCGCGCACACCGGGCGGGGACGACGGGGACGACATGGCCGGGTCATCATCCCACCCGGCCTTCCACCCCCGTACGGCAGGTCCGGAAGGTCCTCTTTGAGCCATGATCGCGGACGGGTCCGAGGCACCCCGTGACAGGGGGAGTGAGGCACCCGGTGACCGGGCAGGAGGCCATAGAGGGGGCGCGATCACTCTCCCGGCATACACCGTCCGCCCGGTGGCGCGCTTCCGCCGAATGAGCGCAATCACATCAACTCTGGGCTTACGGGCCATGTCTTGGGGCAATACGTAACGGTATGTCGAGCCGCAGCCAGGAGGCTGGAGCATGAGCATCTGGTGGTCACTCCACTTGCGGCGCGAAGCTGCGAGCGTTCCGCTCGCCCGGCGGCTGCTGGTCGGGACGATGGAGACGGCGGGCGTGGACCCCGACATCTCCTTCGATCTGTCGGTCGCGCTGAGCGAGGCCTGCGCGAACGCGGTGGAGCACGGAGGCAGCGAGCGGCCGGGCGACCCCCGGGGGGCGTATCGCGTCACGGCGTATCTGGACGGCGAGAAGTGCCGAATCGAGGTGGCCGATTCCGGCCCTGGTTTTCCGGCCAGGAATGGTGCCGGGTGCGCTCATACGGGCACCGGTGGCGGTGGTACGGGCGGGCCGCTGGTGGCGCCCGCGCCGGTGAGCGCCGAGAGCGGCCGGGGGCTCTGTCTGATCGAGGAGCTGGCGGACCATGTTCACTTCAGCAACCGGCCCGGGCGGGGTGCCGTGGTCAGCTTCGACAAGGTTCTGAAATGGCGGGAGGACGCGCTCCTCAGGGTCTCGTAGGACCCCGTTCGGCACGTCCTCCGCCAGGGCCGGTGATCGCGGCCGACCCGCCCGGCCCTGTGAGATGCCGGGCGCCCCCCGTTCGGCCCAAGGGCGCTCGGGCCCGCACACCCGGCCCGGGAGCGGCCCAGTGCCGTCCCGGTGAGGCCCGGGAGCAGCGACAGCGGAAGGGTGCCCGGCGCCCGCGTGGGCGCCGGGGCTGATGACATCGGCCGAGCCACCTCGCCGCACCTGGCCCGGGGCCACCGCGCTGGGGCACCTCGGCGGACCGCGCTGATGACAAGCGACAGCGGCAGGGTGCCCGGCGCCCGCGTGGGCGCCGGGGCTGATGACATCGGCCGGATTACCGCATGGCACCTGGCTTGGGTCGCCGGGATGGGTCACCCCGCAGGACCGACCGGGCTGACAAGGGCCGGATTACCGCGTGGCCCCCGGGCCCGGGACGCCGGGCTGAGCCACGCTGTCACACCAAACCCGGGGCGTGGCCCTCCTCCTGCCGGTGCTTCGTGTTCTGACCGGCGATCCGGGCCGAGGGCCGGCCCGGCACCAGCCCGGGCCCCTGAAGCGGCCGGCCGGGGCTCAGCTCCTCAGTGACGCCATCCAGGCCTCGACCTCGTCCGCCTGCCGGGGCAGGGCGGCCGACAGATTCCGGTTGCCGTCCTCGGTCACGAGGATGTCGTCCTCGATCCGTACGCCGATGCCCCGGTACTCCTCCGGCACGGTCAGATCGTCCGCCTGGAAGTAGAGACCGGGCTCGACGGTCAGGCACATACCGGGCTCCAGCGTGCCGTCGACATACGCCTCGGTACGCGCGGCCGCACAGTCGTGGACGTCCAGACCGAGCATGTGACCGGTGCCGTGCAGCGTCCAGCGGCGCTGGAGGCCCAGCTCCAGCACCCGCTCCACCGGTCCCTCGACCAGACCCCACTCCACGAGCCGGTCGGCGAGCACCCGCTGGGCCTCGTCGTGGAAGTCGCGGTACTTCGCACCCGGCTTCACGGCCGCGATACCGGCCTCCTGCGCGTCGTACACCGCGTCGTAGATCTTGCGCTGGAGCGCGTCGAACCGGCCGTTGATCGGCAGGGTGCGGGTGACATCGGCGGTGTAGAGGGCGGTGGTCTCCACCCCGGCGTCCAGGAGCAGCAGCTCGCCGGAGCGGACCGGGCCGTCGTTGCGCACCCAGTGCAGGGTGGTGGCGTGCGGGCCGGCGGCGCAGATCGAGCCGTAGCCGACATCGTTGCCCTCGACACGGGCCCGGAGAAAGAACGTTCCCTCAATGTAGCGCTCGCTGGTCGCCTCGGCCTTGTCGAGGACCTTGACGACATCCTCGAAACCGCGGGCCGTCGCGTCGCACGCCAGCTGGAGCTGGTCGATCTCGAACGCGTCCTTCACCGCGCGGGCCTCGGAGAGATAGACGCGCAGCTCCTCGTCCCGCTCGGCGGTGACCTTGTCGGTGAGCGCGGACTCGATCACGGAGTCGTGACCGCGTACGGCACGGACGGGACCGGTCTGCTCACGCAGCCGGTCCGCCAGCTCGCGTACGTCCTTCGCGGGGATGCCCAGCAGCTGCTCGGCCTCCGTGAGGGAGTGGCGGCGGCCGACCCAGAGCTCGCCCTGGCCGGAGAGCCAGAACTCGCCGTTCTCACGGTTGGAGCGCGGAAGCAGATAGACCGTGGCGCTGTGGCCGTCGGCGGTGGGCTCCAGGACCAGGACACCGTCCTCGGTCTGGTCACCCGTGAGGTAGACGTACTCCGTGGCGGCCCGGAACGGATACTCCGTGTCGTTGGAGCGGGTCTTCAGCCTGCCGGCGGGAATCACCAGCCGCTCGCCCGGGAAGCGCGCGGAGAGAGCGGCACGGCGGGCGGCGGTGTGCGACGCCTGGGCCACGGGCTCCAGGTCACGCAGCTCGGTGTCCGCCCAGCCACTGGCCATGCTCTGGGCGAGTTCCTCGGAAACTTCCAGATAGAGGCCGTTCTTCCGCTGCTTGACCGGCTGCTCTTCCTCTTCCGGGGTACTCGGGGTGAGCTCCTCGGCCACGTCTGCCTCCTCGATACATCATCGGACCGGACTCCATCGTATGTGCGATGTGAAGGCAGCTTTCCGAGGTGTGAGAAGCGAGACAAAGCAGACCTAAAGGGAAGGGTGTTCGAAGGCGGTGCGACCCGGCGGGAGCAGGGGGCGCCCGGGCGAACGAACCGGCGGGAGCAGGTCCCGCGGGGGCCGTGGGCCCGGCGGGCCGCGGAGAGCCAGGAGCCCCGGAGCGCTGTCTCCCCGGGACACCGCCGCCACCCCGGCCACCGAGCCGCAGGGACGCCCCGGTCGAAGCCGCACGCCGGGCAGGCCGAGCCGCCTCGGGCCGCGGGGCCTCAGAGCCGCCCGGAAGTCGAGCTGTCGTACAGCCGAGCCGCCGTGGGCCGCAGCGCGGTCAGAGCCGCCCCGGTCCAAGCCGCCCGCAGAGCCGCCGCGAGCCGCCTCCGTCGTAACGGGCCCGCCGAGCCACCGAACCCCCTACCCGAGGCGGACCCCGAGCCCCGGGCCTTGCTCAGTCGAAGCGGGCCGCCAGCAGGACGACATCGTCCTCGTACCACTCGCCTCCGCCGCCACCCCCGCCTCCTCCGGCACGGCCGCCGGGCAGCATCCTGTTCAGTACGTGGTCGGCGATTGCTCCGGGATCCTCCCGGGCGGCCCTCGGCACACTCGCCGCGGCCGAGTGCAGCCGCGCGAACGCCCGGTCCATGGCGTCCCCGGTACGCCGCAGCAGCCCGTCGGTATAGAGGAGCACCGTTTCTCCCGGCTCGGTGCACAGCTCCACGCTCGGCGCCTCCCAGCAGGCGAGCATCCCCAGCGGCGCGGACAGCGAGGTCTCGACGAACTCCGTGCGCCGTTCACCGATCACCAGCGGCGGGGTGTGTCCGGCCCCGGCGAGCACGATCTTGCCGGCCGCGGGCTCGGCGTAGGCGAAGAGCGCGGTGGCGGTCCGGGCCGGTTCGGTCAGCCGCAGCAGCAGTTCGAGATCGGAGAGTACGGCGACGGGGTCCTCGCCCTCCATCACGGCGTACGCCCGCAGGGATGCCCGCAACCGCCCCATGGCGGCCAGCGCGCTCGGCCCGGAACCGCTGACCGAGCCGACGGCCAGACCCAGCGCGCCCTCCGGCAGCGGCAGCGCGTCGTACCAGTCCCCGCCGCCGCGCGGACCGGTGCGGTGCCGGGCGGCGAGCCGGACTCCGGGGACGCGGGGCAGCCGGCTGGGCAGCAGTTCCTCGGCGACGGTCGTCACGGTCCGCCGGGCCGCCTCCAGCTCCAGCAGCCGGGCCAGATGCTCGGTGGCGTACCGCGTGTACAGGCCGACGAGATGGCGCCGGCGGTCCGCGGGGGCGGCGGGCTCGTCGTAGAACCACACGGCCGCGCCCAGGGTGCCCGCGGCCTCGGAGGCGAGCGGCTGGGTGTAACTGGCGGCGCAGCCGAGACCGGCGGCGACCTCGCGGTGGCGGGGGTCGAGCGACTCGTCGGCCAGCAGATCGGGGTGGGCGACGGGCTGCGGCAGACCGGCGGGCCCCTCGGGCCGCCGTCCGGGCAGGCGCCCGTCCAGAATCCGTCCGTACGCGGTCTTCGTCCGCGGAACGGTCTCGATCTGGCCCAGTTCGGCGTGGGTGAGCCCGAATCCCTTGGTGAGGCCGCGAGGGCGGCCGGCTCCGAAGGCGTCGGCGTACGCGGGCCAGCCGGACCCCTCGGCCCACCCGGAGTGCGGCGGCGCCTCATACGACCCGTCGATCTCATCGGGTTCACAGGCGCCGTTGAACACATCAGACCCGCCGGACCCATCAGATCTGCCGGAACCCCGAGACCCGTGAGTTCGATCCGACATGTCAGGGCCATCTGTCACATCGGATCCATCGGATCCATCGGACATGTCAGGTCCATCAGGCTCATGTGACGGACCGGATCCTTGAATTCCCGGATATCCCTGGGATTTCCGGGACTCAGGAGATCTGTGCAACCCATGTGGTGGATCGGATCGATCCGACGACTCCGGCTGTTCTTGCGGAGGCGGGAGATCCGACCGCTTCCGGTGGGACCGGCGCGGTTCACGGGATCGAGGTTCAGGGGCCCCGTCCCCGTCGGATTCGCCGTACCACGGGGGCTCGTCGGCGCCCAGGCCCCGGGTCGCGCCGGGTGGGGGGTGGCAGACGGCGCCGGGCAGCGGTTCGAGGACGACCATCCCCCGGCGCGCGCCCACCAGAGCGGCGCCGGCGCACAGCAGTTCGTGCAGGGCGTCGTCGAGCGAACCGGTGGCGGCCAGGCGTTCGGTCAGTTCGTGGAGGGTGGTCAGATCGGAGACCCACCCGGCGAGCCGGTCCTGGATGACGGCCCCGGGCGCCGGTTCGGCCGGAACCTCCACGAGGGCGCCCGCGGATACTCCCGAGGACGTCGGGGCGGGGGTGAGGGCGGCCGGAGGTGCGGCAGTGTGCGTGGGGCTGGGAACCGACGAGTTGATTCCAGCCACTTTCGGCACGTGTGGGGCGCTCATGGCAGCGAGCTTTCCGGCTGGTGCGTTTCGCTCAATAGCATCGCAAACCCCCATGTCATTCTGCGCCGCTATCAATGCATCCACATGTACACGCACATGTGAGGGGATGTCCAGCATTGCACCAGTGGGATTGATGGTGTCTACGTGCCCTTGGTGTGCCTTTGGGCTGTTCTTGAACCGGTTTCCGGGCCCTCCCCGAACCGTCCCCGAAGCACCCCTTCCTCCGTATCCTGAACTTGGCCGGAAAATGCATGTGTCGGCCGTCAATTGAGGTCGACTGAGGGCGTTCGGCAGTGATCCCTCAGCGGATCTCTCCGGGGCGGAGGGCCTCGGAGGGGCACCGGAGGGAGCGTCATACCAAACGTGGTGGGTACGTAAACGGTGATGACCGGGGGCAGTTGGGATCCCCGGAACCCGGCGGAGGGCTCGGGCGTCTTAACAGCCGTGGGCCGCGCCGGAAGACACGGCAGATCCCGAGGAAGACCCAAGGCAGATCCCCGAGTGGCGGAAATGCCGGACTGACCCCACACGCGGGAGCGGTCCGGTTATAACGGGAAGCAAGCGCCAGGCGCGCATCCCTCGCCACGCGCTTGATGAGCACAGCCCACGTTCGGCCCCGGGCGGCGATCCTGCCGCAGGCAATGCGGGGGACGCCCATGCCACCGGGCATGGGACGGTGATGTGCCGACCCGTACGTACTGGTACACGTGATACCACGTAGTACGTACACGCACGCAGTACGCACACCAGACGTATTCGTACGCACAGTGAAAAGTTGCACACACGGTGTGATGTGGACCTCGGCGTTCAACGGAAAGGAACGAGCGCTCATGCGCGAGATCCTCGGAAGGCGACGCAGGCTCCGGTTTTGGCGTAAGAAGGGGCCGGTACAGCCTGCACGGCTTGAAGCGGCGCTCACCTGCGCCGCCGCGTGGCGATGGCCCGTACTCCCCGGTGTGGGACTGTCCGGGGCCGGTAGCGGCCGGGGGCGGCGCTGCGCCTGCCCCGACCCGGAGTGCGCCGTACCCGGCGCGCACCCCTTCGACCCCGGTCTCCTCGCCGCGACCACGGACGAGCGGATGGTGCGCTGGTGGTGGGCCAACCGGCCCGCCGCGCCGATCGTCCTGGCCACCGGCGGGCGGGCGCCGTGCGCGGTGAGCCTTCCGGCGCTGGCCGGGGCCCGTGCGCTGGACGCGCTCGACCGGATGGGCGTGCGGCTCGGACCCGTGGTCGCCACACCGACCCGCTGGTCGCTGCTGGTCGCTCCGTACTCCCTGGAGGAACTGGGCGAACTGCTCTTCGTCAAGGACTGCGTACCGAGTTCGCTGCGCTTCCACGGCGAGGGCGGCTATCTGGTGCTGCCCCCCTCGGAGACGGGCACGGGCCAGGTCCGCTGGGAGCGGGCGCCGCTGCCCGGGGCCGCCGCTCCCTGGCTGCCGGATGTGGAGACGGTCGTCGACGCACTGGTCGAGGCCAGCACGAGCGCGCCGGACGGCGGAAGCCGGCTCGCCTACTGACATCCCTGTCGGGCCCGCCCTCCCGGTCGTCACTCGTACGGGTTGGAGCGGGCCCGAGTTGTACGGGAATCGGGCGAGCGGGCCGCCGTACGCGGGATTTCCGTGGATACCTTTCGGTCTGCCGTGCCAGGACGGAGTGTCCGGAGCATCCGGAATTCCCGCGCAGTGGGTAGGTGGCCCATGAATCTCCGTAAGATCGGGATCGTTTCTGCCATGGCGGCCGCCGTCCTGCTGCCTCCGGCCGCGATGGCGGGCACGGCCGAGAGGCTGCCGTGGCCGAAGCGTCCGGCGCCGGTCTCCGAGGCGGGCGGGGACGGCCGGAACGACCGGACCCCCGGCCGGGGGACGGACGACGGCGGGGCTTTCGGGCGGGGAACGGACACCGGCGGGGCCCCGATGACCGGAGCGGGCGGCTCCGGAGAACCGGAGGGCCGGACGGCGCACGGGGGTCCGGATCCGGCTCGGGGCGATCCGTCCGCCGTGACGGCCGACCGGAAGTCAAGGGCACGGCAGACGGCCGAAACACCACCTGAACACCGGGCCTTCGCCGGGTCCCCGGCCACCACCCGCTGCGGGCCGGAGCTCGCCTCCCCCGAAGGGGTCGAGGCCCAGACCTGTGTACTGATCCATGGCCATGACACCTGGGCGCGTACGTATTACCGCAACGCCACGGGCGGCGAATTGAGTTCCGCCCTCGCCCTCATGGGCCCCGGCCGGCGTACCGTACAGATCAACTGCGTGGTCGAGGCAGGCGATGAGCCGGGGGTCTGCGAGACCCCCCGACAGCGCGTCCGGCCTGGTGGGATGTACTGGGCGGTGGCGGAGTTCGCTACCGCGGACGACTCGGGTCACGGACCGTTGCTGCTGAGGTCCGGCAGTAACTCCGCTGATTCCACGAGCCGTTGAGGGGATGCCGGTACGGCGCGGAAGGGCACCCGGCGTCCGGACGCACAAGGGCCCGGTCGCTGGCGACGGGGGATGCACCAGCGACCGGGCTCTTAGAACGGTAACAAGAGATCTGCGGTTCGCAAATTCGATCTCGGGTATTCGGACAGCGACTCCAGCATACTTGGCGAGAGTTGTGACCGGAGTCACCAGACTTTCGCCATCGGGCGGCCGGGGGCCGGGCCTCACTCCTCAACTCCCCCTGAAGCAAGGGCAGTCGGGGCGGTGCTCGGGAAGGGGGCCTTGTTCCGGGGGTCTTGCCCGAGTCCCGGGGCGCCCGGGTACGCCTCGGGCTCCCGTCGGCGTACGGGCCGGGGCGTCCGGCGGCCTACGGTTCCGGGCCCGCGCGCCGTACGGCCACGGGCCCCGGGGATGTACGGCTCCGGGCCCCGGCGGCTACCGCCCCTGCCCGTGCCGGGCGTATCCGCGCCGGACCACGGCGGTGGAGGCGGCCCCGGACGCCGGGGCCGGACGCGCCGGAAGCGGAGGCGGACGGACGGCCACCGCATCGTGAGGGCGGACGCGGATTTGCGATTGCACGCGGTGCGCGATTGCGATCGGGTGGCGGCCGGGGTCGTGTCCGGTCGCGGCCGGTACCGATCGGTGCCGGGTGGGGGCGCGGTCGGGTGGCGGTGGCCGGTGTGCTGCCGGGCCGCCTGCGGGCGGCGGTGGCGGCGCGTCGGCCGGTGTCGCGGGCGGGGTCCGGAGGGTCGGGTTCCGTGTCCCCGGAGGCCTATGGCTCCGGAGACTCGGTGGTACGCCTTCGGGGGCGTGACCGGTGAGACGGCGACGGCCCGCTCCGGGAGCCCGGGGTCGCAGGCCGCGGCACCGGCTCCCCGGGCCGGGGGCATGCTCTCGCATACTCCGCGAGGCGCCGGGCCGAACTCCCGGGGCCGTGGCTCCCCGGCTCCCCGGCTCCCCGGGGCCGCAGGTCCGCACCGGCCCCGGCCCCGGGCCCGCCGGCGTCAGCTCAAGGTGACCTGACGGTTGGTGAGGCCGCCGCGGGCCCGGCGCTCATCACCCGTGAGCGGGGTGTCGGCCGCGAGCGCCTCCGCCAGCCGCCCGGCGAACTCGACCGCGGGCTTCTCGCACTCCTCGGCGCCCATCCCGCTCGGCAGATCCCAGACCGGGACCATCAGTCCGTGCGCGCGGAACGACCCGACGAGCCGGGTCCCCTCACCGAGCGAGCCGGCGCCCGCCGCGTGCAGCCGGGCGAGCGCGTCCAGCAGCTTCTCCTCGGGGTGGGGCATGACCCAGCGCAGGTGGTTCTTCTCCGGGGTCTCGCACCAGTACGCGGCGTCGGTGCCGGAGAGCTTGACGGTCGGGATCGCCGCGGAGTTCGCCCGCTCCAGGGAAGCGGCCACCTCGGGGGTGGCGTTCTCGGCCGACTCGGGGATCCAGAACTCGAAGCCCGTGCGCACCTCAGGCTCAAAGGGCGCCGCGGGGTCCAGCAGATCCTGGAGGCGCGGCCCCACACCCGACGCGGTGCGCCCGGTGCCGACCGGATTGCCCGGCTCCGCCTTCAGCGCGCGGGTCAGCGTGTCCGCCAGATCGCGGCTGAGGTCACCCGACGAGGTGTCGTTCTGGAGACCGAGCAGCACCGAGCCGTCGTCGCGGCGGAGCGCGGGCCAGGCCATCGGCAGGACGGTCGCGAGCGTGACGGACGGTACGCCCTCGGGCAGCCCGTCCTTCAGCGTGAGCCGTGCGGTCGCGGCGGGGACCAGTTCGCGCAGGGCGACCCAGTCGCACTCGCCGGCCAGCCCTTCGAACGGCCGCTGGACCAGCTCGGTCACGGCATGCGTGGCGGTGCGGCCGTGGCACGCCTTGTAGCGGCGGCCCGATCCACAGGGGCAGGGCTCGCGGGCGCCCACCACAGGTACGGGTTCATCGGCACCCGCGGTGCGGCCCCGGCCCGTGGGCTGCGGCCTGGATGCCTTGGTCTGGGGGCGCTTCTTGGCCATGGTGCGGCTTCTCCCGATAGCGGCGGTGCGTAGATGGCGGCACCTGAGGGTGCCCGAGGCCGGCTGCGGCTCTGCTGCCTGGCGGCGAGTGCGTACCGCGGACTCCGTATCGGTGACCGCGTACCGCACTGCCGACTGCCGTGTACTCCTGCTGACTGCTGACTGCTGACTGCTGACTGCTGACTGGGGCTTGTGGCTTGTGGCTGGGGACTGCTGTGTCCCGCGGAATGTCTCTGCTGTGACGGTTGGGATGGATGTGATGGGCGTGTTGTGTTTGGGCAACGAGCCTAGTCGCCCACGGTACGTACGGGGGCGCGGCACCGGCATCGACGCTCTGCCCGGCCGTAAATGGCCGTACTCGGCCCCCAGCGCCGGCTGCGCGAAGGCAGGGAAGAAGGCGCGTACGGCCCGGGGCGCCGCCCGAACGGCCCGTACACCTTCCCCGTAAATCTGCCGCCGCCCCGGACCGCCCGGGTCTCTCGCCGCTCACGGCCGGCCCGGGCGGTTCGGGACACCCCGGACGGTTCGGTTCCGGCTCTCCGGGGCATGGGCCAGGGCTCTTCGGGGTATGGGTCATGCCGGCCGGTGCCCGTGGTCCCGGCCGGTGGGTCCGTCAGTGCGGTCCGCCGCTCGCTCAGTCCTCGTACGACTCCGCGAAATCGAATCCGCCCCCGGGGCCGTGCCCGGTGACGCGCGTAGCGAATTCGTCGCGCCGATTCCCCTCGGTGACGACCACCCATACGGTGATCTCGCCCGCCACACCATCACGGACGCCCCAGTCCTGCGCCAGGGCCGTGATGATGTTGAGCCCCCGGCCGCCGCGGGCGGTGACCGACGGAGTGGACGGCACGGGCCGCGTGGGACCGCCCCCGTCCGTCACCTCGACGGTCAGCCGGCCGGACGGATCCACCCGCCAGGCGGCCCGGATGTCCCCGTCACCCACCTCGGCGTGCCCCAGCGGCCTGCCGTGGCGGCAGGCGTTACTGAGCAGCTCGGAAAGAATCAGAATCGCATCGTCGACGACCGGTTCGGGCAGGCTGCTGCGCCGCAACTGCTCTCTCATCCGGTGTCTTGCCTCGCCCACGCCCGCAGGGCCATGGGGTACGGCCATGCTCGACGACGTGGGCACCTCCTGTGCCACCACCAACGCCACCCCCGAGACCTCCTTTGCCCCACGCCACGGTGTGAATGCCCCGGGGGAACGGGCCGGAAACCGGGCCGGAACAGGTCGATGACGCACTCCTGACTCCTGAGTACGTACCGAATGCGCCGGTGCACTCCCCGTAGTGGGTGTTCATGACACGGAGTGGGTGTCATGGGTGGTCCAAACGTTGGATAGGTGAGCAAACAAGGATTAAATAAGGCCGTACCGAGCCGTATGTGAATGTGGTGTGCGCAGATCGGTGTGGCGCGTGTTACAGCCGTCCGAGTTGCGCGAGAACCTGCCTGGGGCGGTTGGTGATGATCGCTTCCACACCCAGCCGGACGCACAGTTCCACATCCTCCGGTTCGTTGACCGTCCACACGTGGACGCCGTGCCCCGCCCGGTGCAGACGCTCGATGTACCCGGGGTGGTTGCGTACGATCCGGATGCCGGGGCCCGCGATCCGAGTCCCGGCCGGCAGCCGTCCGTCGCGCAGCCGAGGGCTGATGAACTGCATCAGATACACCGTCGGGAGCGTCGGTGCCGCCGCCGCGACCCGGTGCAGCGAACGGGCCGAGAAGCTCATGACGCGTACCGGCGACTCCTCCGCCGACGCGGGCGCGGCCAGCCCGAAGCGGCCGAGGAGCTGGAGCAGCCGCTCCTCCACCTGACCGGCCCAGCGGGTGGGGTGCTTGGTCTCGACGGCCAGCTCGATACGGCGGCCGGAGTCGGCGACCAGTTCGAGCAGCCGCTCCAGGGTCAGTACGGAGGTCAGGGACGGGTCGCCCCAGTCGGGGCTCTCGGCGGAGTCCTCGCGGCCCCTCCAGGTGCCGAAGTCGAGCGCCGCCAGATCCGCCAGCTCCAGCGCGGAGACGGCGCCCCGGCCGTTGGACGTGCGATTGACGCGCCGGTCGTGTACACAGACGAGATGGCCGTCGGCGGTGAGGCGAACATCACATTCGAGGGCGTCCGCGCCGTCGTCGATCGCCTTCATATAGGCGGCGAGAGTGTGCTCGGGGGCGTCCTCCGACGCGCCTCGATGGGCTACGACCTGGATGTTGTGCTGCCGCGCTTGGGTCACCGCGTCATGGTGTCACCGTGACGGGGAAGACGGGTGCAGGAGGCGGGGACGCGGTGTTCATCCGGAATGTGGTGCAAGGTGGAGAGTCGCGCCCGTTTTACGTCATGTGCACCATGTAAAGGAATTCCAGGAGTACACACAGGTCCTGCTTACAGTGGCCTGACGGGCTGTGGGAAATGCTGACCGGGGACAGTTCAAGCGCGGATTCCTGACCGATGCGAACGATGTGGAACCCAGAGGAGAGAGAGCTGTGAGCACTGAGAACGAGGGCAACGAGGGCACTGCGCAGCCGGCAGCGCCACCCGTACCTCCTGTGCCGGCAGTCACTCCCGAGGGACCGCCGGCGGCGGCGCCCGTATCGGACGGCGGGCGAGGTCCGGCCGGAGAGGCCGGCGCCACCGTGTCCGGCGGCGGCGCGGCCCCGGGCTCGGGCGCCGCTCCGGGGTACGCCGGGCCGCCCGCCGGCGCTCCGGCTGGTTCCCCGGCGCCTGGCGGCGCTCCGGCTGGTGCTCATCCGTCCGAGCCGCCGACCGCGCAGCTTCCGGGCCCCGTTCCGGCGGCCCCCACCGGGTCGCAGCAGCCGGGCCCCGGCTGGTCGACCCCGCCGGGTGCCGCCCCCGCCCAGGGCGCTGCCTACGGCGGCGGCTCCCAAGGCGGCGACGGTACGGTGTGGGGCGCTCCGGTCCAGGTCGGCGCCCAGCCCCCGCGCAAGCGGGCCGGCGGGCTGCTCGCGGCGGTCCTGGTGGCCGCGCTCGTGGCGGGCGGGGTCGGCGGCGGCCTCGGCTACTGGGCCGCCGAGCGCAACGACGACAACAACATCGGCTCGACCACCGTCCCCGCGGCGGAGATCCCCAAGGACCTCCGGCGCGATCCGGGCACGGTCGCCTCGGTCGCGGCCAAGGCGCTGCCGAGCGTGGTCACCATCGAGGCGAAGTCGGGCGGCGGGGGCGGCGACATCGGCGGCAGCGGCGAGGCGGAGGGCGGTACCGGCACCGGGTTCGTCTACGACCAGCAGGGCCACATCCTCACCAACAATCACGTGGTCGCCTCGGCGGCCGAGGGCGGCACGCTCTCCGTGACGTTCTCCAACGGCAAGAAGTACGACGCCGAGGTCGTCGGCCGCGCCCAGGGCTACGACGTGGCCGTGCTGAAGCTGAAGGACGCGCCCGCGGGGCTGAGCCCGCTGGCGCTCGGCGACTCCGACAAGGTCGCCGTCGGCGACTCGACCATCGCGATCGGGGCCCCCTTCGGCCTCTCCAACACGGTCACCACGGGCATCATCAGCGCCAAGAACCGCCCGGTCGCCTCCGGTGACGGCTCCAGCAACAAGAACTCGTACATGAGCGCCCTCCAGACGGACGCCTCCATCAACCCGGGCAACTCCGGCGGCCCCCTCCTCGACTCCCGCGGCGCCGTCATCGGCATCAACTCCGCGATCCAGTCCTCCGGCGGCTTCGGCCAGTCCCAGGCCGGCTCCATCGGCCTCGGCTTCGCCATCCCCATCAACCAGGCCAAGAACGTCGCCGAGCAGCTGATCAAGACCGGTAAGCCCGTCTACCCGGTCATCGGCGCCACCGTCGACATGTCGGGCAAGGGCAACGGCGCCAAGATCGCCACCGAGGGCGCGGGCGGCACCCCCGCGGTGAGCCCGAACGGCCCCGCCGCGAAGGCGGGCCTCAAGGCGGGCGACGTCATCACCCAGTTCAACGACAAGCCGATCGACAGCGGCCCCACCCTGATCGGCGAGATCTGGAACCACAAGCCGGGCGACAAGGTGACGCTGACGTACGACCGCGCCGGCAAGGAGAACAAGGTCGACCTCACCCTGGGCCAGCGCACCGGCGACAGCTGACCGAACCGTTTCCTGCCCGCCCCCTCCACCCGCCCCGCGAAACGCTGCTGCACCCCCCTCCACCGGGCCGGTATTCTGTAGGCCGCTCCGCACCAGGTGAGGCGGGGCACGGGTGGGTTGCCCGAGCGGCCTAAGGGAACGGTCTTGAAAACCGTCGTGGCGCGAGTCACCGTGGGTTCAAATCCCACACCCACCGCAGGCAGGTCAGAGAAGTAGCAGGTCAGAGGGCGGGCCCCGAATCCCGGGGCCCGCCCTCTGCGCTCAGCCTGTCTCACCCGGTATCGAGGGTGTCCCACCTTTGACCAGTGTGTGCGGGCAACCTGCGGCCAACTCTGAACGAGCTAGATAGGCTGTGCGACGCCGCTCAGGTGATTTGGCCCCGCGTGTGCGGGGGTGGCCCGGCTTCGACGAATTCCCCCCTCACGTCAGACGACGTGAGGAAAGCGAACGGGGGTAACCCCGACACTTTGGGAGTAGCAGTGTCGAAGCAGAAGGCTGAGCTGTCCAAGGAATTGGGGCTTCGCACCCTGGCCACGTTTGTGGGTCAGGCTCTGTGGCGTCTGGTGAGCTGGGCGGTGAGTAAGAACAGCCTGTAGCTGCACTGGCGGGGGCTCTACTTGGTGGAGCCCCCGTTCTCATGACCACTAGTCCGCGCGGGATCTGTTCGTCTCAGTGGCTTCGTGCTCGGCAAAGCCTTGATCAATCAGTTCGTTCATCCGGCCTTCCTTACCGTCCAGTACCTTCGCGTAGTAGCGCTGGAGCACGGCGACGCTCTGTCCGGCACGGCGAGCCGTCTCGGCGAGGCTTACCCCGGAGCGGAGCCAGAACGAGACGCAGGCGTGCCGCAGGTCGTAGGGGATGGCGGCCAGCGGAGAGGCGACCTGCACCGGGGTGAGGGCCTTCCGGCGAGCAGCCTTCCAGACGGCGCCGTACTCCTGCGACCGGACCGGGCCACCTCGTACCGCGCTGAATAGACGGCCATCGGTGGTGGTCCCGATCACGTCCATGTGGGCGCGCAGTATGCCGACCAGCACGGGCGGAATGGGGACGGGGCGAACAGCTTGACGGGCCCGCTGCTTCAGATGCCGTTCCTCGTACGGCTTGCCGTCATCCGTCCAGGCGGAGCCCACCTGAGGGCTAGCTCGGGAGAGCATGAGCCGCCCCCACCCTTCCTCGGACAGGTGGCATTGGTCGGTGCTCAGCATGGACACCTCTTCGGGCCGCAGTGCGGCGTAGTACATGCAGGCGAAGAACGCGACCAGGTGGGCGCCGCGCGGGCCCTGAGCAACGCACAGCGTCGAGCAGGGCCCGGGCTTGAGCGGGTGTGGCGACGCTGCGTTCGTCCAGTTCCTCCACGGCCTTGGGGGTCTCCCAGTGCACGCGGTGCAGCGGGTTGCCGGGCAGTAGCTCGTGCTCGACCACCAGGCGCAGACAGTTGCTCAGGACGGCGCGGCGGCGCCGGAAGGTGTTCGCTGCGGCGGGCTTCCCATCCTGGCGCTTGGCCAGATGCTCCAGGACCGTGCGCATGCGCTTGGCGCTATCCAGGTCGATCACGGCCGGGGCGTTCCGCTCGACCCACGCCAGTGTCGTTGCTTCCGCCTCGGGCGGTTCCTGGCTGTGGCGCCCGGCGTTGAACCCCCATTGGTAGAGCGCGCGGCGCAAGAGGTCGTCTTCCGGACGCCCCTTCCCTGTGGGGCACAGAGCCATCGTGGCAATGGTCAGACTCTCCGCGATGCTCGCCCGGTGCTTCGCTGCGGCCCTCGGCCACTTCTGCGCGGAGTGCGCGCGAGCGTGGGCGTACCAGTTCGTGCGGTTCCGCTCGCGCACCCCGAGACAGGAATGCCGGTCTCCGTGTCGAACGGCTCCCCCATCCGGGCGCGAGGACCGGTCGGTCATGCCCGCCGCGCCGAGTTCACGGTACCGGTCGGCCCACCGCTGGGCCGTCGTGGGTGAGACCTGGAAGCGTTCGGCGGCCCGCCGCAGCGGCCAGCCGTCCTCGACCACGCAACGGGCCAGGCGCAGGCGTCCCAGTTCGGTCAGGGGTGCATTACGGTGGGGCACGAGGGCCTTTCGTTCGGTGTAGACGTCGCAATCCACACCGAACCCGGAAGGCCCTCACCCGTTCAAGATCCCTCAGCCGAGACCTGCATCACCCGTCCACAACCTCCCAAGGCAATACACCTAGTAGTCGCCGTCCTTGGCGAGCGCCTCCCAGTCGAGGGTGAGGAGGCCGGGGTCGGCGGTGCTGGTGGTCGGGACCTCGGCGGTGGGCTGGAACCAGATGACCGTGAGCATGGAGAGGTCGCAGGCCGGATCGATGGGTCCGGAGGTGAAGAGACCGACGCAGGTCACGGCGGGGAGCAGTTCGACCGGGCCCCTTCGGCCCGCGCTGGTGTCCGGGAGTTCGCGGGGAGGCGTGATCAGGTGGACCGCGTGGTGGGGCCGGCGTTTTTCGGTGGACTCGATCAGCCGTGTGAGCTTGCGGTCGTTGAACTCCTTGTAGGGATAGCCCTCCAGCACTCCGCCGTAGGTCGTCGACAGGTGCAGATCCGAGAGTTCGATGGAGCGCCCGGAGGAGAGGTTGATCTCGGTCAGTCTTATGCTCATGGCTCCGCACCTTATGGCTCGGGGCGCTAGCGCGCACGGGAGTATGGATCCGCCCGGGCCACGCGTACTCTCCCGCTCTTTCCCCAGCTCAGCGGCTCATCAGGTCGGCGGCTCTCAGGTCGGCGGCAGTCAGGTCAGCGGCTCCCGGCTCAGCGGTTTCCAGCTCAGTGGCTACCGGCTTCGCGGTTTCCGGCTCCGCGGTTTCCAGGTCAGCGGCGGCGGCCCGAGGTGAGTCTGGCGGCCGAGGTGATCGTGGCGCGGGCCTCGCGTTCGGTCAGGCCGGCGTGGACGGCGGCTTCGGTGAGGGCGTCCGCGAGGGAGTCGCCGATGCCGTTCTCGTACGCGCGGCAGGCCGCCCAGAAGAGGCGGGTGTTCCGCTGGCCCTCATGGGCGGCGAGGACGAAGTGGACCAGGCCCTGGCCATGGGGCGGTCGGGGACGGGCGTGCGCGGGGCGACGGGGGCGCGCGGGCGGTGTGACAAGGCGCAGGAGTGCGCGGGGGCAGGGGGCGGGGGACAGCTCTGCCGTACCGGGGGCGAGGCGGTACGCGCCATGGGCCGAGACCGAGCCGGGCCCGACGAGGTAGCCGCCGGATCCACGCACGTCGATGCCGGGGGCGAGCCGGCTCGCGGAGTTCGGTACGACGACATCCCGGGGGCCGGTCAGCCACAGATGACGGCCGCCGCTCGGGGTGAGGACCGTGACCGTCTCCGGGATCGTGAACAGATGCCGCAGTGCCAGGTCCCGGAGCGCGGAGAGGGAATCGGCCACGGAACCCGCCGTTCCTGTGTGGCCCGGGGACTCGGTGGTGTCGAGGTCGATACCGATCAGATGGTGCGGTGGCCTGCCGCAGGCGATGCCGTACCCGGTGGCCCAGGGCGCGGCGGCGAAGAGCGCGCGGACGCCCGCCGGGTCGGTGGTGGCGTCGTGGACGCCGTGGCCGGGGAGGCCGCATTCCCCGCGGCACAGGGCCGGCTCGGTCTCGTCCCGGTGCGGTGAGCGCAGGGCCGGGAGCTTCGAGGGCGACAGCGGGATGACAGGGAGCCCGCGCTCCGCGGCGGCCAGGGCATGGGCGAGGGCCAGGGTGGCGGTCCCCCGGTCGATGATGGCCATGGCTCTATGTTCGTACAGATGTTCGAAGAACGGAAGAGGGGAAGGTTGGCCGAAAAAGTGCCGTAACGCTTCACCTCGTACGGGAGCGGGGTTCTGCGCTTGCTGAAGGGGTGTGCACAGCTCTGAGCTGCGGTTCTGCGGGCGTGAAAGGGGTTTATCGGAGTGTCCTCACGCTTGAGGGGGAATCGCTCCGGCTTGGGTGGTTCGCCGGGGATCTGCTGGGCAACTCTGAGGTCGCGACGTCGTGACCACGAACCGGGGCGGTCGGCCGGCCACCCGGGATCAGCCGTACTTCTGCACTTCCCGTTCATGGAGGAAATGACATGGCAAGCATCCGTACCGCCCGCGTCCTCGCCGCTGTCGCCGCCCTGCCTCTCACGGCCGCCCTGTTCTCGGGCGTCGCCGCGGCCGACAACGGCGCCTTCGCGGACGACGGATCGAACGCGACGGTCGCCTCGATCATCGGCAGTGGTGTCGGTGGTGACAACTGGGGTAATTCGACCACCAGTCAGCAGGTGGCCAGCGGCGCCGGGGCGTCCAACCAGAGCAACATCGCGAGCGTGAACGGCTCCGCCTTCACCGCCATCGACCAGGACAACGACTACACGGTCGTGAACTTCACGAACCTGTGGTGACGCCAGGCCCGAGGGGGGCGTCGATCGAGGGGTGAACGACTGCCTGTGCGGCGGTGCTTCGGCGCCGCCGCACAGGCGGTTTCTGTGTTGGGGGTGGTGAAGGGGGTGGCCGGCGGCCGCGTACGTCGGCGGCCGGGCGGGGACGGCCGGGGCTCCTGTGGTTGGCCGGGGTTACCGGGGCTCTTGCGGCCGGGGCTGCTGCGGCCGGGCGGAATGGCTGGAGCCGGGTAGGTCGGCTGCGGCCGGTGGCCTTGACAGGTACGAGTTTTCTGACGGACAGTCAGAAATCCGATCCTGAGATCCCGTACGCCCCGGGAGGCCGCCGCCGTGCACCTCGCCCCGACGGAGCGGCAGCGGCAGCTGCGCGCCGAACTACGTTCGTACTTCCGGACCGTGATGCCGGACGGCCCCCCGGCCGCCACCGACACCGCCGCCCAGCGCTCGCTGCTGCGCCGTATCGGCGCCGACGGCATGCTCGGCCTGGGCTGGCCGGTCGAGTACGGAGGACAGGGCCGCGGGCCCGGCGAACAGTTCGTCTTCTTCGACGAGGCGTACCGCGCGGGCGCGCCCGTCTCCATGGTGACCCTGAACACCGTCGGCCCGACTCTGATGAGGTACGGCACCGAGGAGCAGAAGTCGTTCTTCCTGCCGCGCATCCTCAGTGGTGAGGCCGTGTTCGCGATCGGTTACAGCGAGCCCGAGGCCGGGACCGATCTCGCCGCACTGCGCACCCGGGCCGTACGCGACGGCGAGCACTGGATCCTCGACGGCCAGAAGATCTTCACCAGCAACGCCCAGAACGCCGACTGGATCTGGCTCGCCTGCCGTACCGACCCCGAGGCGCCCAAGCACAAGGGCATCTCGATCAT
Source organism: Streptomyces sp. NPDC051018 (assembly GCF_044456085.1). Taxonomy (NCBI): domain Bacteria; kingdom Bacillati; phylum Actinomycetota; class Actinomycetes; order Kitasatosporales; family Streptomycetaceae; genus Streptomyces; species Streptomyces sp. NPDC051018. The sequence continues at coordinate 66,072 of NZ_JBITFN010000006.1, read as the reverse complement.
CCTCGTGCCGACCGACGCTCCCGGTTTCTCCTGGACGCCCATCGAGACGGTGGGCGGGCTGACCACGACCTCGACGTACTACGACGGTGTACGGGTGCCCACCGCGAACCTCGTCGGTGAGGAGAACGGCGGCTGGGGGCTGATCATCAACCAGCTCAACCACGAACGTGTGGCGCTGGCCGCGATCGGTATGCAGGCCGAGGACTTCTTCGCGGTGGCGCTCGACCGGGCCCGTACGCCCGATCCGGTGACGGGCAGGCGTCGCATTGACGAACCGTGGATCCAGTTCCGGGCCGCCGAGGCGTATGCGCGGCTTGCGGCGACACGCCTTCTCAACTGGCGTTTGGTGGGGGACGTGGGGGCCGGCCGGCTGGCTCCGGGCGATGCCAGCGGCGTGAAATTCATGGGAACCGAATCCGCGGTCGCGGTGTATCGAATGTGTCAGGAGATCGCGGGGGAGGCCGGGTTGATCCGGGCCGGCTCTCCCGGCGCGTTGCCGGGGACGGGCCGGGCGGACGGTCCGGAGAGATGTCCGGTGAGCGGTCCGGAGGCCGGTGGGGCGGATGGTCGGGCGGTCCTTTCGCCGGACGGCCGGGCGGACGGCGGGGACGGGAGCGAGGTCCCGGCCGGCGGTGCGGCGGGCGGCGCGGGCGAGGGGGAGCTGGAGCGGATGAACAGGGCAGCGCAGATCAACACCTTCGGGGGAGGGGTGAGCGAGGTGCAGCGGGAGATCGTCGCGACGATGCGGCTCGGTATGAAGAGGGGGCGGCGGTGATGGAGTCACCGAGGAGCGGGGAGGCCGCCGGGGGCGGTCAGGAGGAGCTGTACGAACGGCTGAAGGCGTACGAGGGGCGGCCGGCCACCGTCGCGGGCGTCGGCAAGGACCTGGTCAACGAACCGATGATCAGGCACTGGTGCGAGGCGATGGGGGACACGAACCCGGCGTACCGGGGACCGGATGCCATCGCTCCGCCGACGATGCTGCAGGCGTGGACGATGGGCGGTCTCTCCGGGCACACGGACCGGTCGGCCGCCCAGGACGAGTTGTTCGCCCTGCTCGACGGCGCCGGATACACCTCGGTGGTCGCGACCGACTGCGAGCAGGAGTATCTGCGGCCGCTCCGCCCGGGGGACCGGATCACCTTCGACGCGGTGATCGAGTCGGTGTCCGGCCGCAAGACGACAAAGCTGGGGACGGGTCACTTCGTTACGACGCGGATGGACATAGCGGCGAACGGAGAGCCGGCCGGGACACACCGCTTCCGGATTCTGAAGTACGCCCCGCGGGGGACTTCGTCGGAGGGAAGGCTGTCCGGGGGAAGGCCGTCTGAGGAAGGGCCGTCCGGGGGGAAGCCGTCGGCGAAGAAGTCCTCTGCGGCGTCCGGGTCGTTCGGGGCGTCCGGTTCCTCTGGCTCCCCCATGGGCAAGCCGTCCACCGGCCGGTCGGATACGGACAGGCGAGCCGCGGGCCGGTCGCCGACGGATGCGGGGGCGGCGCAGGAGCAGCGTCCGGTAGCTCCGGGGGCGGTGGCCAAGCGGCCGAGACCGGTGATCAACAGGGACAATGCCGGATTCTGGGACGGTGTCGCCGAGCGTCGGCTGCTGATCCAGCGGTGCCAGGACTGCGCCTCCCTCCGCTTCCCCTGGCTGCCGGGATGCCGGACATGCGGCGCGCCCGAGTGGGACACCGTCGAGGCGAGCGGCGCGGGGATCATCTACTCCTTTGTGGTCTCGCACCATCCTCCGTTCCCCGCCTTCGACCCGCCGTATGCGGTGGGGCTGATCGAGTTGGCGGAGGGGGTGCGGATCGTGGCCGGTGTGACGGGTGTGCCGTACGACAAGGTGCGGATCGGCATGCCGGTGGAGCTGGAGTTCCTCCGGGTGGACGAGGACCTGACGGTCCCGGTGTTCCGGGCCACAGGGGTGCCGGGGGCATCGGGGCTGACGGACACCGGCGGCACATCCGCAGGAGCGGGAGCGGGAGCGGGAGCGGATGGGGACACCGCCGGGACGGATACGGATACCGGCGGAGGGGCGCGCGCCGGGATGAGCGCTGGTAAGGGCGGGGGTGAGGGCTGATATGGACTTCACCCCGACGGAGGAGCAGGCCGCCGCCCGGGATCTGGCGGCCCGGGTCTTCGGCGACCTCGCCACCCCGGACCGGCTGTCCTCGCTCGGTACCGGCAGTGACGCCGAGCTGTGGAAGACCCTGTGCGCGACGGGCCTCATGGCGGCGATCGAGGACATCGGACTGCTGGGGCTGGTCCTGCTGCTGGAGGAGCAGGGGCGTACGACCGCGCAGACCCCCTTCGCGGTGAGCGCCGTCCATGGACTGCTGGCGGTGACCGCGCACGGCACGGACGAGCAGCGGGCACGGCTGCTCCCGGGGCTGCGGGACGGGACGGTGGTCGCGACGGGCGCGCTCGGCGGAACCGGCGGCGGACACGGGGCCGTTCGGGCGGTCGTGCCCGGTCGGGAGGCCGCGCCCGGTCGGACGGACGGAGGCGGTACGGCGGCGGGCGTGGCGCGGCCCGCCCCGGTCGCCGGCCCCCCGGGCGGGGCGCGGCCCGCCCGGGGGGCGCTGACCGGCACCGTGGGCTGGGTGCCCTGGCTGCGCGATGCCACCCATGTGCTGGTCGCCGATGCCGAGCGGGCTCTGTGGTGGGTCCGGGTCGCCGACGCGGAGACCGCGCCGGTGGAGACCACGGCGCCCTGGTCGGCGGGTCGCCTGGTCCTGGACGGCACACCCGCCGAGCGGCTCGGGGAACCGGGCCGTGCCCCGGTCCACGCCGTGGCAGACGTCTCCGCCGGAGCGGTCCCGGCCTCGACGGGCAGCCGGACGGGTGCTTCTTCCGGAACATCCGGGAAAGGCGGAACGTCCGGACCGGGCGGCCTCGGTCCGGCCTCGGGCGATGCCTCCGCCGGGAGTCCTTCCGAAGCGCCTCCCGGTGGGGGCAGCGGGCGGCCCGGTGCTTACGAGGAGGTCCTCGCCATGGGCCGTATCGCCTTCGCGGGGCTCCAGGCCGGGGTCTGCGCGGGCTCGCTCGCCCGTGCCGTCCAACACACCTCGACCCGCGAGCAGTTCGGACGTCCGCTCTCCACCAACCAGGGTGTCCTGCTCCGCGCGGCCGACGCGTATATGGACACGGAGGCGATACGGGTCACCGCGTACGAGGCGGCCTGGCGGTACGACGAGGGCCTGCCGTTCGCCACCCATGCGCTGACCGCCGCGTGGTGGGCGTCGGAGGCGGGCACCCGGGTCGTTCACGCGGGCCAGCATCTGCACGGCGGCCTCGGCGCCGATCTGGACCACCCCGTCCATCGCCACTTTCTGTGGGGGCGGCAACTGGACATGTATCTGGGGTGCGGCAGCGAAGTCCTGGCGGAACTTGGAGCACTGCTCGCGAAGGAGGGGACGGTATGAACAGCGGTCAGCCCGACCGGCCGGATCGGCTCGGTCACCTCGATCAGACAGGTGGGCCCCTGGCGTCCGTTGATCGGGGTGGGCGCGCAGACCCGGGCAGGTTCGTCGACTCCGGAGCGCCGAGCGGGTCGGCTCGGTTCGGTGGGCCGGGTGAGCCGGGCAGGGTCGGCGAGAAGGGCGGGTCGGGTGGACCGGGCCGGTTCGGTGGTGCTGGCCGATCCGGCGAGTCCGGCGAGTCAGGCGAGTACGAAGGGGCGGGTCGGGCCGGTGAGCCCGACCGCTGGGACGGGCCGGGCGGGCCTGGCCCACTGCACGGTTCGGGCCGGGAAGGCCCATCGCATGGTTCGGGTGGGCCCGGAGTTTCGGGCGAGCCTGGTGGCGGGCACGGGCACGGGCGCGAGGTGCGGGCCGGTGATGAGCTGCCGCCGCTGGAGATCCCGATCACCCGCACGCTGATCGTCGCGGGGGCGGTGGCGTCCCGTGACTACCAGGATGTTCACCACGACGCGGAGTTGGCCCGGCAGAAGGGCTCCCCCGATGTCTTCATGAACATTCTGACCACCAACGGCCTGGTCGGTCGGTACATCACGGACTGTCTGGGAGAGCGTGCCGTGCTCCGCAAGGTCGCCATACGACTGGGCGCGCCCAACTACCCGGGAGACCTGATGGTGTTGCGCGGCACGGTGACGTCCGTGGAGAACGGCGCCGCGGAGGTTCGGGTCATCGGAACCAACGGTCTCGGCAACCATGTCACCGGGACGGTATCGGTGACCGTTCCCGGGGCCGCCGGCGGGGAGGTCGCCATATGAGTGTGCATGGCAAGGACTCGCTCGGCGGGCGGGCGGCGGTAGCCGGTATCGGGGCGACGGAGTTCTCGAAGGACTCGGGGCGCAGCGAGTTGAAGCTGGCGGTGGAGGCGGTGCGGGCCGCGTTGGACGATGCGGGGCTTTCCCCCGGCGATGTGGACGGGCTCGTCACGTTCACGATGGACACCAGCCCGGAGATCACCGTCGCCCAGGCGGCCGGTATCGGTGAGCTGTCCTTCTTCTCCCGTATTCACTACGGGGGCGGTGCGGCCTGTGCCACCGTGCAGCAGGCGGCGCTGGCCGTGGCGACGGGTGTGGCTGAAGTCGTCGTCTGCTACCGGGCGTTCAACGAGCGGTCGGGGCGGCGCTTCGGTTCCGGGGTACAGCACCGGGAGCCGTCGGCGGAGGGCGCGGCGCTCGGGTGGAATCTGCCGTCCGGTCTGCTCACGCCCGCGTCCTGGGTGGCGATGGCGGCGCAGCGCTATCTGCACACCTATGGTCTGTCGCCCGACGCGTTCGGCCCGGTCGCCGTCACGGACCGCCGGTACGCGGCCCGGAACCCCGCCGCGTACTTCTACGGGAAGCCCATCACCCTCGCCGATCACGCGGCCTCGCGCTGGATCGTCGAGCCGTTGCGGCTGCTGGACTGCTGTCAGGAGACCGACGGCGGTCAGGCGATCGTCGTCACCAGTGTGGAGCGGGCCCGTGAACTGCGGCGGCCCCCCGCGGTGATCGTCGCCGCCGCACAGGGGGCGGGGCGGGCGCAGGAGCAGATGACGAGCTTCTACCGGGACGATCTCACCGGGCTGCCCGAGATGGGAGTGGTCGCCCGGCAGCTCTGGCGGACTTCCGGGCTCGGGCCCGGGGAGATGGACGTCGGGATCATCTATGACCATTTCACGCCGTTTGTGCTGATGCAGTTGGAGGAGTTCGGGTTCTGCGGACCCGGTGAGGCGTCGGACTTCGTGGCGGAGGAAGGGGTACCGCTGAACACCCACGGCGGACAGCTGGGGGAGGCGTATCTCCATGGGATGAACGGCATCGCGGAGGCGGTCCGTCAGATCCGGGGCACATCGGTGAACCAGATACCGGGCGCGGCCCGGGCACTGGTCACCGCCGGCACGGGCGTCCCCACATCGGGCCTGATCCTGGGCACGGACACCTGATCCGGACACCTGATATGGAGGTCTTGTACGGAGGTCTGATACGGCACTTGGTACGGGTATCCAGCCCACGCGGGCGACGTACGCATCCTCGCAAGGGCGACTGTTCCGGGGTCGGGTTTCCGGGGTGCCCGCCCCGCAGCCTCGCTCTGGCGGCCCGCGCCGGCGAGCCGGCGTCTGCCCGATCCGGCGTCTGCCCGAGCCGACGCTTGGCCAAGCCGACGCCCGCCGGGTCTGCTCAGTTCGGTGGTCCGGAGTGCGTGCCCGAGCCTCGCCCAGGCGGCCCGCGCCGCCGCGCCAGCGTCTGCCCGGGTGGGCTCAGCTCGGTCGTCCGGGGTGCTCAGCCGTTCTCGTCTTCCAGTCGTCCACCGTCATCCGCCAGATGACGTCGATCCCCACTTCGCCGGGGGTGACGGGCCCATCGGCGACGGGTATGCGTTCGGTCTCGGTGAATCCCAGGCGGCGGGCGACGGCTCCGCTGGCCGAGTTGGCGGCATCGTGATGGATCTCGATGCGGTCGATGCCCGCCAGAAGGAAGCCCTGGCGGACGAGAGCCCCGGCGGCCATCGTGGCGAGACCCCGTCCGTTCCACCGGGGGTGAAGCCAGTACCCGATGTCGAGGCCGCCCGGACCGATGCGGCGCATCAGGGAGCAGCTGCCGATGACCTCGGTGTCCGACGTGATGGCATAGGCGAAGGACTGACCGGCCTCCCACTCCTCCTCGCTCCGGGCGAGGAAATCAGCGGTGTGCTGCCTGCCAGGGGCGGCTGCCCAGGGCATCCACGGCACCAGATGGTCCAAGGACTCGTGGATCGTCCGGTTCAGGGCATCGAGATCGTCCGTACGCCAGCGGCGCAACTCCACCTGGTCGGAACAGAGACTCTCGGCGGGCTTCTCCATGCACGGGATGCTCTCGCAGCCCGGGCCGGGACCGACAATGCGTTTTATCGGCTGCCCGCGCCCAACCAGGGCACGGCCGGGAGGTATCAGCCGTCAGCTGCCGGCACTGTTCGTGGGCATGCCCCGGGACCGGCCCCTCGCCTCCCCGGCAGATGAGCAACCGATGAACACACCGACCACGAGTTGACGGCGGGTTGAGGACGAGCCGACGGCGGGTTGAGGACGAGCCGACGACAGACCGGTGGGCGACCGACGAAAGAACCGACAAAAGAACTGACCAAAGAACTGACCAAAGAACCCACCAACGAACCGGTGAACGAACCGGTGGGCGAACCCTCGACGGGGGGCGGAAGACGCTCCGCCGAGGCATTGTTTTCGGCCACCCGTCTCCACCTGGAGGTGTACGACCCGTACGACCGGCGTTATCCGGTCACCGGCACGAGTAGGTACCGCCGCCGGGGCCGTGGGCGCACGGCGGGGAGGGGCCTCGGCCCCGGTTCGGGGCCGGGACCCCGGGCATCGGGCGTCCGGCACGCCCCGGGGATCGGGTCGTCCGGCGCCCAGCGCCATGTCATCGCCCCTGAGGGTCTTCTCCACCTCCAGGAGGTGAGGCTGACACCACCCGTACAACCTGAGGCGGACATGCCTTCAGGACCTGTGGCCGATCCGCAGGAGCAGGGCTCGCTCCTAGCGTGGTCCTATGACCACGCCAGTCTGCACAAGCGCCTCGAAGGCCGCCGTGCCGGTGCCTCCGCCGTACGGAGTCGACGCACGGTATGCGACCTACGCCCGCTATTCGTCGTTCTCGTCGTATGTACGGGCGCGGGGGCCCGTGCTGCTGCGAACCGCACGTTCTCTCACCGCCAATCCGAGCGACGCCGAGGATCTGCTCCAGACCGCGCTCACGAAGACGTATGTCGCGTGGGAGCGGATCGAGGACCACCGGGCGCTCGACGGCTATGTCCGCCGGGCCCTGCTCAACACCCGTACCTCGCAGTGGCGCAAGCGCAAGGTGGACGAGTTCGCCTGTGAGGAACTGCCCGAGCCGGAGACGGTACCCGCCCCCGATCCCGCCGAGCAGCAGGTGCTGCACGATGCCATGTGGCGGGCCGTGATGAAGCTGCCGGACCGGCAGCGGGCGATGGTGGTGCTGCGCTACTACGAGGATCTCAGCGAGGCCCAGACGGCGGAGGTGCTCGGGGTGTCCGTGGGGACGGTCAAGAGCGCGGTGTCGCGGGCACTGGGCAAGCTGCGTGAGGATCCTGAACTCGCGCCCGTACGCTGACCGGCGCCCCGACCGCCCCATCCGGCCCACCAGGGCCCCAGCCCCGGACTTCCGTATCCCGGGTGCCTGCCCCAGACCTTCGCGTCTCAGGGTCCGGCTCCGGACTTCCGCACCCCAAGCCCATCCGGCCCCGGCCCCCCGTATCCACGGGTCGTGGGACCTCCTGACACCCCTGCCTCCGGATTCCCCTGGTCCCGGACTTCCACGACCTGCCGACCCGGAATCCCGCACCGCCAGGCCCCCGGGCGCACCGCAGCACCCGGAGCGCACCCGCACCACCCGCGGCCCCCACGCCCCCGCACCCGCACCACCCGCGGCCCCCGTGCCCGCACCCGCGGCACCGGCAGCCCCCACCCGCAGCCCGTCGCAATCGCGGACTCCACGCCCGCGCCCGCCCGGCTCCCACGGTTCAGTGCCGCCCCAACCCGCGACCCCGCCGCCGTTTCCGTACGGCATCGGCTGAAACGCCTCCCGAAGAGGTAGTGACATACCGCGCGCTACGCGCGGAGAATTCGGCACACCCCTTCTCTCACGTAGCGCCAGCGCCCACCGGGAGGACGCCGTGCTGAGCACCATGCAGGACGCACCACTGACCGTGACCCGCATCCTGCAACACGGGATGAGGATCCACGCCACGTCGCGGATCACGACCTGGACGGGAGAACCCGAGCCCCAGCGCCGCAGTTTCCGGGAGGCGGGCGAGCGCGCCAGCCGGCTGGCCCACGCCCTGCGCGACGAGCTGGGCATCGACACCGGCGATCGTGTGGCCACGCTCATGTGGAACAACGCCGAGCATCTTGAGGCGTACTTCGCGATCCCGTCCATGGGCGCCGTACTGCACACCCTCAACCTCCGTCTGCCCCCCGAGCAGCTGGTCTGGATCGTCAATCACGCCGCCGACCGCGCTGTCGTCGTCAACGCCTCCGTGCTCCCCCTCCTCGTACCGCTCCTCCCCCACCTCCCGACGATCGAGCACATCGTCGTATCGGGCCCGGGGGACCGTTCCGCGCTCGCGGGCGCGGACACCGCGGCACGGGTGCACGAGTACGAGGAGCTGATCGCGGGCCGCCCGGCGTCCTACGACTGGCCGGAGCTGGACGAGCGTTCGGCCGCGGCGATGTGCTACACCTCCGGGACCACCGGGGACCCCCGGGGCGTGGTGTACTCCCACCGCTCGATCTACCTCCACTCGATGCAGGTCAACATGAGCGAGTCGATGGGCCTGACGGACAAGGACACCACCCTGGTCGTCGTCCCCCAGTTTCACGTCAACGCCTGGGGCCTGCCGCACGCGACCTTTATGACCGGTATCAACGTCCTCATGCCGGACCGTTTCCTCCAGCCCGCCCCGCTCGCCGAGATGATCGAGCGCGAGAAGCCGACCCACGCGGCCGCCGTCCCCACCATCTGGCAGGGCCTGCTGGCAGAGGTCACAGCGAACCCCCGCGATCTGTCGTCGATGAGGCATGTCACCATCGGCGGCTCGGCCTGTCCGCCCGCGCTGATGAAGGCGTACGACAAGCTGGGCGTACGGGTCTGCCACGCCTGGGGTATGACGGAGACCTCCCCGCTCGGCACGATGGCGCACGCCCCGGCCGGGCTGTCCGCCGATCAGGAGTGGCCGTACCGGGTCACCCAGGGCCGTTTCCCGGCGGGCGTCGAAGGGCGGCTCGTCGGCCCGGAGGGCGAGTTCCTGCCGTGGGACGGCGAATCGGCCGGTGAGCTGGAGGTCCGGGGGCCCTGGATCGCGTCGGCGTACTACGGCGGCGCGGGCGGCGAGCCGATCAGGCCCGCCGACAAGTTCAGCGAGGACGGCTGGCTGAAGACCGGCGATGTCGGCGTCATCAGCCCCGACGGCTTCCTCACCCTCACCGACCGGGCGAAGGACGTCATCAAGTCCGGCGGCGAGTGGATCTCCAGTGTCGAGCTGGAGAACGCGCTGATGGCCCACCCCGAGGTCGCCGAGGCGGCCGTCGTCGCCGTGCCCGACGAACGCTGGGGCGAGCGCCCGCTGGCGACGGTCGTCCTCAAGGAGGGCGCGACCGTGGGCTACGGGACGCTGAAGGAGTTCCTCGGCGGCACGGTCGCGAAGTGGCAGCTCCCGGAGCGGTGGGCGCTGATCCCGGCGGTGCCGAAGACGAGTGTCGGCAAGTTCGACAAGAAGGTGATCCGCAGGCAGTACGCGGACGGAGAGCTGGACGTCACCGAGTTGTAGCGCTCACCGGTACGGGGGCGGGGCCGGGGGCGGCCCGCCCGCCCCCGTGCACCTCCGCCCGCCTCCGTACACCTCTCCGTACATACGCGAGGAGGCCCGAGCACGCCCGCGCGCGTCAACGGGCACCCGTACGCGCGTGCACGGCACAGTTCGTGCGCGTCAACGAGTCACCCGGGCACGCGCGTACGGCTCAGTTCGTGCCGATCTTCGCGAGCAGATCCACGATCCTCGCCTGGACCTCGCCGCTCGTGGAACGCTCGGCGAGGAAGAGCACCGTTTCGCCGGAGGACAGCCGGGGCAGCTCGGCGCGGTTGAGACCGGCGGAGGTGTAGACGACCAGCGGAGTACGGTTCAACTGGCCGTTCGCGCGGAGCCAGTCGATGATCCCGGCCCGGCGGCGGCGGACCTGCATCAGATCCATCACCACCAGGTTCGGCCGCATCTGCGCCGCGAGCGTGACCGCCTCCGTGTCCGTACCGGCGCGCGCGACCTGAAGGCCCCGGCGCTCCAGCGCGTCCGTGAGCGCGAGCGCGATCTCCTCGTGCTCCTCGATCAGCAGCACGCGTGAGGGGTGCTGATCGCTGTCGCGCGGGGCCAGCGCCTTGAGCAGGATCGCGGGATCGGCGCCGTACGCGGCCTCCCGGGTCGCCTGCCCCAGCCCCGCGGTCACCAGTACCGGCACCTCGGCGGCGACCGCGGCCTGGCGCAGGGACTGCAGTGCCGTACGGGTGATCGGCCCGGTCAGCGGGTCCACGAACAGCGCGGCCGGGAACGCCGCGATCTGCGCGTCGACCTCCTCGCGCGAGTGCACGACGACGGGACGGTAACCGCGTTCGCTCAGCGCCTGCTGGGTGGAGACATCGGGCGCGGGCCAGACCAGCAGCCTGCGGGGGTTGTCCAGCGGCTCCGGCGGCAGCTCGTCGTCGACGGGCTGCGGCAGCGGCCGGTTGGCCACCTCGACCGCGCCGCCGGGTCCGTCCAGCGGTTCCGGGCCCTCCGCGCCCTCGTCGGGTGCGCCTATGGCGTACGCACGCCCCTCGGCCTCGCGTTCGACGGGCAGCCGGAGGCCGGACTGGGTCTGGTGCGAGTGCTGGACCCCGGGCGCGTGCGGGGTCTGGATCTGGATCTGGCCCGCGGGCTGGACGTGCGGGGGCTGCTGCGGATGCCCGGTGTGCTGGGCGGGTCGGCCCGGCTGGGGGTGCGGGCGGGCCGGCGATTCGGGCCCCGCGGGCCGCTCGGACCTCTCCGGCGGCTCAGGGCGCTCCGCCCGCTCGGCGTCGGGCGGTGTGGCCAGCTTGCGACGGCGGCCGGAACCGTGGGCGGGCTGGTTCTGCTTCTCGGAGATCTGCTGCGAGAACGGCACGCCCTGCCCCAGCGTCCGTACGCTGAACTCCTTCCCCTGCGACGCGTCGGCCGGCAGCGGCGCCGGTTCGGGCGCCTCGGCCGGGAGCGGCTGGGCCAGGGACGGGGGCCCGTTCGAGGGCAGCGGTACGGGGCCTTCCGGCGCGGGCGACGGAAGGGGCACCGAGCCGGTGCCGTGCTGCCGCGCCCCGGGTACCAGGCCCTGTGCCGCCGGATCCATGCCCGTCGCCGCTGCCGGATCGCTCCCCAGGGCGACCGCCGGATCCATGCCCACGGCGACCGACGGGTCGGTCCTCATGGCGACCGCCGGGTCGCTCCCCATGGCAGCCGCCGGGTCGATTCCGCTGCCCACCGACGGGTCGGGGCCCTGGCCCGCCGGCGCGGGTACGCCGGTGATGCCCACCGCCATACCGGGGACCCCCGGGATCATGCCGTCGACTCCCGTGGCCTCGTCCTCCGTGGCCGTGTGCTGCCCGGTCGAGTCATCCGTACCGCCCGGACCGGTCACCGCTACGCCCCGCGCGCGCCGGCGGCCCGTCGGCGCGGGATGCGGCTGCGGCGGGGTGAAGTGGGGATCGGTGCCGGTCAGGTTCCGCACGGCGTCGTGCCGACCCGGAAGGGAAGCGTCTGCTTCTCCGGCCGTCGGGGGGACGCGGTCGGACTCGGCGGGCGGGAGCGCGAAAGCGGTACGGGCCACCGGTTCGGCGCCACCGTTCCCACCGGCGCCACCGGACGTGGAGGCACCGGCGGACACCGCGCCGGGCCCGGCCCCGGGGATCTCGGCGGGCGCGGGGGCCAGCGCGCGCCGGGCCCGCCGTCCGGCCGGAACCGCCGCTGTACCCGTCGCCGGAGCCGGGGCGGCCCCTGGTGCCAAGCCCGTCGCGGGCACCGGAACGGACGCGGGCGCGAGCGCCGGGGGAAGCTCCGGCACACCGCCGTGCCGGGCGCGCCTCCCCGTACCTCCCGCGTCGGCCGATACCCCCTGGGGCGGTACGGTCTCGCCGAGCGCCGCTCGGCCGGTCGGAGCCGCGCCCTCGGCGGCCGTCACCACGGAACCCTCGCTGGGCAGGGGCGCGCCCGCGGGCACCACCGCCACACCCTCCTCGGCGGGGCTGGGCCGCCCGCGCCTCCGGCCGGTGCCGTGGGGTCCGCCCATGGTGCCGCCGTCCTGGGGGGTGCCGTGAGGCCCACCGCCCTGGACGCCGCCGCCCGTGGTGCCCGAGGCGTCGCCCCCGGCGTCCTGCGCGGGGATCAGCTCATGGGCGGCGCGGCCATCGCGCCCGCCGGGGGGCGCCTGTGCCCCTTGAATCCCCTGCGCGCCCTGGGCTCCCCGTGCCCCGGGGATCGCCTGAGCGCCCCGGATGCCGTGCGCACCCCGGGCCGCCTGTGCTTCCTGCGCCGCCTGGCCCGGATGCGCTCCCCGGAGGGCCGGACCGCCCAGCGCCGGCTGCGCGCCGGTTCCCGCCGGACCGGGGCGGCCCGTGGCCCGGTCCGGCTGACCCGGCCTGGCCGCGGGACCGCCCTGGACGGCCCTCCGCCGACCCGTTCCGCCCTGCCCTGCCGCCGTACCCGTCATACCCGCCGGGCCCGCTCCACCTGGCGTACCCACCGCACCCGGCCCGTTCGCGACACCGGCCGGGTCCGCCGGATGCTCCCCGACCAGCGGGCTCAGCGGGCTCTCCAGGAACGCGTCCGTGGAGGACCTGCGCGCCCGTCGCCTCCCGCCGCCCCCGGAGGTCTCCGGCGACGCCTGCCCCGGCAGGGCGAGCGCGCCCCCCGGGTTCTCACCGGGCGGGGGCACCGAGCCCGCGCCCTCTCCGAGCGGCACCTCCAGTACATACGCGCTGCCGCTCATCCCCGGCACCTCGTGCGTCTGGAGCACTCCGCCGTGGGCCCGGACGATCCCGCGCACGATCGGCTCGTGCACCGGGTCGCCCCCGGCGAACGGCCCCCGTACCTCGATCCGTACGACCTCACCGCGCTGCGCCGCCGCGACCACGATCGTCGAGTCCACATAGGCGCCGCCCGGCGCCGGGCGGGCCTTGCCGGTCGAGTCGACCCCGGCCACGTCCGCGATCAGATGCGCGAGCGCCGTCGCCAGCCGCCCCGCGTCCACCTCGGCCTCGATCGGGGGAGCGTGCACCGCGAACTGCGCCCGCCCCGGCCCGATCAGCTCGACCGCGCCCTCGACACCGGCCCCGACGATCGCGTCGAGGAGCGCGTTGGACTTGTAGAGCTGCTCGGTGCCCGTACCGAGGCGCTGGAAGCCGAGGACGTTGTCGATCAGCGTGGTCATCCGGGCGTAGCCGGCGGCCAGATGGTGCAGGATCTGGTTGGCCTCGGGCCACAGCTGCCCGGCCGGGTCGGCGGCGAGCGTGCCCAGTTCCGTACGGAGCTCCTCCAGCGGCCCGCGCAGTGACTCGCCGAGCACGGCCGTCAGCTGCCGGTGCCGTTCCGCCAGCTCCAGATAGCGCTCGTCACGGCTCTCGATCTCGGCGGTGTAGCGGTCCGCCCGGTCGGCGAACTCGGCGGCGAACCGTTCGGCCGTCTCGTCCAGCTCGGCCCGGTGCCGCTCGGCGACCTTCTCGAACGGACGCCGGTCGGTGAACGTCATCACCGCGCCGACCAGCTGGTCCCCGTCCCGCACCGGAGCCGTCGTCAGATCGACCGGCACCCGCGAGCCGTCCTTCGCCCACAGCACCTGCCCGCGCACCCGGTGCTTGCGCCCGGACCTGAGCGTGTCCGCGAGCGGCGACTCGGGGTACGGGAACGGCTTCCCGTCCTCACGCGAGTGCAGGATCAGCGGGTGCAGCTCCTGGCCGCCGAGGTCACTGGCGCGGAACCCGAGGATCTGCGCCGCGGCCGGGTTGACCAGCACGACCCGCCCCTCGGTGTCCGTACCGACGACTCCCTCCGCCGCGGCCCGCAGGATCATCTCCGTCTGCCGCCGCGAACGCGCCAGCTCGGCCTCGGTGTCCACGGTCCCGGAGAGATCCCGTACGACGAGCATCAGCAGCTCGTCACCGGTGTAGGCGTTGGACGAGTCGTACGCCTCCCGGCCGTCCTCCAGACTGGCGCTCGTCACCTCCACCGGGAACTCGCTGCCGTCCGTACGCCGCGCCACCATCCGCGCGGGCTTGGTACGCCTGTGTTCCTCGGCGGCCTCCTGGCGGCGCATGGACCCCGGGATCAGCCGGGAGTCGAACGCGGGCAGCAGATCGAGCAGTCCGCGTCCGACCAGGGCGGTGCCGGGCGTCTCGAACAGTTCGAGCGCGATGGTGTTGGCGTTGACGACCGTGCCGTTGCAGTTGACGAGCACGAGGCCGTCGGGCAGGGCGTCGAGTATGGCTGCGAGGCGAGCAGCGCCTCGGGATGGCCTGCTGCTCACGACGGCGCTTCCTCCCTGACCAACTACGAAAAACGCTGAAGCCGCTCCCCATCTTGCCCCTAGGGCCCTCAGCCTGTCACTGGAGGGAGTCTAAGGGCAGCGGCTGTGCCGGGGCGTTGGATGGGGGCAGCTCTCATCTGACGTCCGGGGGGTTGTGTGCGTGTGCTGTGTGCCCCGGCGCTATGACCTGGCACTCGGCAGTACGGGATGCAGGGAGTTCCAGCGAGAGATTTCACAACCATTAGTCCGGGTGAACGTGGCGTTAATACGCCGTCCCTGCCATGTGCCCGTGATGCGCGCCTTCGCGGGCCCGCCGGCCTGCTGGGTGCACATCTGGTCCTTGCCGACCGGCTTGAACGGGTTCTTCCCCTGCCGCGCCAGCTGGTCCAGCCGCTCGCACGCGCCCTCGGCGGCCGGGTGGGTCCCCCGCGGCGGGGCGCACTCCAGCTCGTACCGCCCGTCGGTCCGGGTGTTCCCCGTCTCCGAGACGACCACGGTGAGCCGGTCCGGCGCGGGCGACAGCAGCGGCAGCGGTACGGGCAGACCCGACGCCCCCGCGGTGGTCGCGGTGGCTCCGAGCGCGGCGGCCGACAGGGCGGTGACGGTCGCGGTGAGGACGATACGGCGCAGCATGAACGCTCCTGGTGTTCGTACGGAGTGGTCCCCGTGTCCGGTGGGCCGCCCGCCCCTCGGGCGCCGGCGGCCCCCGGGCTCCGGCCAGTGCCGGGTCCGGGGTCCGGGTCCGGGGCCCGGTGCTGGTAGCTCCCGGATCCCCACCGCTTCTAACGCTCCCCGCGCCGGTCCGTTGCGCAACCGGACCCACCCGCCGCTCCGACCGCCGCCGGGGCGGGCCGTCCTCCGGGGTTATCCGCTGTATCCGCTTTGCCCTCCGGCCCGCGTGCCTAGTACCGTGGGCAGCGATTGGTGACACCCCGCGTGACTGTGTCATCATCTGCACACCACTCGCGCCCGCGCGAGCGTGCTGGAGGCGTCGCCTAGTCCGGTCTATGGCGCCGCACTGCTAATGCGGTTTGGGTCTTAAAGCCCATCGAGGGTTCAAATCCCTCCGCCTCCGCCATCCACATCACAGGAACCCCGGCCACTCGTCCGGGGTTCCTGTGTTTCCCCCGCCCCGCGCCCGCCCCCCCCGACGGACCTCGCCCACTCCCCCCGTACCACCGCTGTCCCACCGTGCCGCGACCTGCGGCTTTCTCTACCGACCGGGGCCCCTCAGAAGGACGTTTTCGCAGCTCGGACGGGGTGCGCCTAATGGATTTCACCTGGCGGCGCGGGTCATGTAATGTTGTTCCCGCAACGCCGACCAGGGACAAACACCTGGGAAGCCGAGCACTCGTAGCTTAACGGATAGAGCATCTGACTACGGATCAGAAGGTTGCAGGTTCGAATCCTGCCGAGTGCACATAGGTGAGGCCCCCGGAGAGATCCGGGGGCCTCTCGCGTTGGGCCGTACAGCAGCGAAGTACAGCAACCGTGCCGACCGCCGTCAGCCGGTGGTGCCGCCCATGGCGTCCGACAGCCTGCCGATCGCGAGGCACGTACCTCTCCGGGTTCGAAGAGTGGTCAACACGGGCGGCGCCAGTCGGCGAGGAACCGGTCGGCCTTTGCGGCTGACCAGGGCTTCATCCGGCGGGGGCGCCGCTTGGGCACTTTTACCACGAGGCGACGGTCTTGCCGACCGGCCCGCCCCACGTGCTTCCAGGCTCAGGGGCGGGCCGGTCTCAGTTGTTGACGGGACCGGACTTCCACGGCGTCCGGTCCCTTGTCGAGCGGATGCTTCAGGGCCGCTTTCGCAGCCCCTCAGGCCGTACTACGGCAGACGTTGGCCGGTTCGTCGAGCCAGACGGTTTGCCCTTCCGCAGTGACGGTGAGCCCGAACCGTTCATAGCCGGGGCGGCCCGAGGCGTCCCACCAGCGCCAGGCGGCTTCGACCTCGTCCCACAGCCGTCGTTCACCGGCCTGGTGGACAGTGGCCTCTTTCTCGCCGTCGCGGAACATGACCACGGCCCATGACCTGTCGGTGAGGCTGTAGAACCAGACGGGCCGCGCACCCTCACGCTTCTCGGCGACGGAGCGCACGCAGTCCCGGACCCTCAGCCCGACGGCGAAGTGCGACGCGTCGAACCGTCCGGTACCGAAGTCGTCCTCCGTGATGTCGGTGGACGAGGTGACGGCATCGTCGAATCCGTGCTGCGACATGTAGTCGTCGTGGTCGGGCCAGGTCAGATGGTGTGCACGCAGCTTCATGAACTCCACGGGCCCCAGGAACCGGCCGGAGGCACTGCGTCCGTCGTCGGCCACGGTCAGTCGTACGTTGGCGTCCAGGTGGCTGTAGGGAGTGCCCCACGGCGCGAGGATCAGCCCACCCGCGCAGGACTGCTGGACCCAGGAGTACGGGATCGATCGCATGCCGCAGGTGGCGATGATCCGGTCGTACGGAGCCCCCGCCGCGTGCCCGAGTAGTCCGTCAGCAGTGATCACCTGCACGGGCAGCCCGAAGCGCCGCAGGTAACCCCGAGCCCGAGCAGCGATGGAAGCGTCCACCTCCACGGTGACCACGTTGAACCGGCCCAGACGATGGGCGAGGAGGGCGGCGTTCCACCCCGTTCCCGTGCCGATCTCCAAGACGCGAGAGGCACCCGTCACCTGGAGATCCCGAAGCATGGCGACCACGACGCTCGGCATCGAAGACGAACTGGTCGGTTCGACGACGGGTGCGTGCTCGTCGCTCTCTTGGTCCCATTGGGTCACGATCGGTACGTCGGCGTTCACGTAGCCGTGCCACACATCCGGCTCATCCAGTCGTGACACCCGGACGCTGGCACCTGTGTCCATGTCGTATGGCCAGATCACATCGGGGAGGAAGGCCGAGCGCGGCACCACGGCGAACGTGGGCGCCCAGTCCGACGTCAGGTGCTTTGCCGCGAACAGGGCACGCGCCAGGGCGGACCTTCCCCCGTCGTGGCGGGTCGTGATCACTGCTCGACCGCGCGTGGGCCGCCGTCCGGTGAGGGCGGTACGGGAGGGCCGGGCCATGGCTGGCCGGGCAGCTTGTCCTTCTCCCCGCCCCCGGCACTTCCGTTCCTGCCGCCGCCGTTGAACAACACGTTCATGCTTCTGTCTCCTCTGCTTGTCTCGATCCGCTGTCCGTCCGGAGCCCGTAGCGCGTATCACGGGTACGAGCCCATCCCCAGGCCGGCACCGAGGACGAAGCCGCATGAGCTGCTGATCGAGATGATCAGCAACGGACCGGCGAACCGGCATACGGAGTGCCATAAACACCTCACTGCGCTACCTCCCAGATGTGAACGAAAGCCGCCCCGCACAGCGAGGGCACCGGCAAGGGGGGAACCGCATCCGCGCGGTCCGGAGCGCCGCCGGATCACCTTCACGGACGATCTGCGACGGACCCCACGTCCGCCCCGAGTCACGCGAGACCCGAAGAGTCATCAGGCCGGGCGGTGCTTGCCCTGTGCCGTTGATCTCCGGTCCTTGACGCCCTGCGGCCGGGGCTTCGGGCAGGTGGTGTTGCCTGTGGTGCGTGCCCATCGGTTCCCCTTGATGCGGATGGCTCGGCGGACACTTCGAGGTAACCGCGAGGATCCGGGATCCGGTATGGGGTCAAGGCTTCCGGGTTGGTCAAAGTGATCAAAGATCATCTGAGGCGGAAACTCTTGAAGGTGGTGGAGCGTCAAGTCCATTCAGGGGCCGTGACCTTGCTCGTAACGTGGATGCTGCCGAGGTCCGTGCCCGCCGCGGTCGCGGGTAGGTCAAAGTGGTCAAAGATCGTTCAGCGATCCGGGGGTGCATCATGGCGCGCACGCGAAACGACAGACTCGCCGCGCTTCTGGAGGAAGCAGGCTGGTCACGGGCACAGGCGGCCAGTGCGTACAACCGGGTGGCGCTGGAGAACGACCTCCGTGAACACGCGACCATCGGCCGCTCCCACGTCAGCATGTGGGTCGGCGGCACCCAGCCCTCCGGGCCCGCGCCCGTAATCTTGAGCCAGGCACTGTCCCGTCGTCTCAAGCGTGTCGTCACACTCCAAGAGATCGGATTGGCAGGTCCCACCTCGTCGGCGGAAGAGGCGCTGGAGTGGCGCGTCGATCCGCTGATCGCGCTGACCGACTTGGGGAGGTCCGACTTGGACGCGGACAGACGCGTGCTTCTGTCCCAGGCCGTGTACTCGACCGCTGCCCTGGCACTCCCGAACGAGGAGTGGTGGGGGGCGATGACGCAGAGGCCCGCGGGTCCCGCGACCGGCAGGCAGCGTGTCGGGCGGAGCGACGTCGCGACGGTCCAGGAGCTGACCGTGGCGTTCTCGCGCATGGACCAGAGCCGGGGCGGCGGCCACGGCCGCAAGGCCCTGGTGCAGTATCTGCACTCGGATGTACGAGACTTCCTCCACGGCCTCTTCCCGGACGAGCAGGTCAGACGGGAGATGTTCTCCGCAGCGGCCGAGCTGTCGTACCTGTCCGGCTGGATGGCATTCGACAACGGCGAACAGGCCGTCGCCCAGAAGTACTTCGTCCTGGCAGTGAAGCTCGCTGCCCGAGCCGGTGACGCCCCGCTCTCCGGGCACATTCTCCGCGCCATGGCACACCAGGCGATCGATCTCGGCTTCGCGCGCGAGGGCCTGGCACTCGCCGAGGCTTCGATCCAGGGGGAGCGGTACGCGGCGGCGACCCCCAGAGAACGGGCACTTCTCGGCGTGATCCACGCCCGCGGCCTGGCCGCGAACGGCAGGAAGCAGTCGGCGACCAAGGCGCTGCTACGGGCCGAGGACGACCTTGCGTCGGCCAGCGAAGGGATCCGCGAGCCGAACCGTACGTTCTTCTTCGGCGAAGCATCCCTCGCGCACGAGACCGCCTGCACACTGCGGGACCTCGGCGACCGGCCCCAGGCGATCCGCGAGTTCCGCCACTCGGTCCGTACCCGCGGTGTCGCGTTCCGGCGCACTCACGCGGTGACCCTCGGATATCTGGGTGCGACGCAGATCGCGGGTGGCGGAGTCGAGGAGGCGTGCGCGACCTGGAGCAGCGTTCTGGACGCGATGGAGGACGGCATCTACTCCGGCCGGGCCCGCCAAGCCGTCGTCGACATGCGCCAACTCCTGTCCCCGTACCGGCGACGCGGCATCCCCGCCGTCACGGCCCTGGACACCCGAGCCGCCGCGTATCTGACCCAAGTAGATTGACCGCGTCACGCCAAGGGACGAGGAGAAGCGAATGAGCGGGTCGCTGGAGATCAAGCCCATCGGCATCGTGGTCGGCGGCCGGGCCGAGCCGACAGACGACCACTGGGGCGGCCACGCGATCATCCGCCTCAACTCCGACTACCCGGTCGAGGTGGTCCAGGGCCTGGAGGAGTTCTCGCACCTGCTCGTCGTCTGGCACTTCCACAAGGCGTCACCCGACGACGTCGCCCTCCACGCCCGCAGCCCCCGCAACAACCCCGCTTGGCCCAGCACGGGCACCTTCGTCCACCGCAACCACCGCCGGCCCAACCAGCTCGGCCAGTCCTTCCCGCGCCTGCTCAAGGTCGACGGGCTGGACCTCCACGTCGCGGACCTGGACGCCATCGACGGAACGCCGGTCTATGACGTGGCCCCGTACTTCCAGCAGATGGGGCCACGTGGGGAGGTTCGGCAGCCGACTTGGCCGGGGGAGATGCTGGGGGACTACTGGGCGAAGGACTCGGAGTGAGCCTGTGGAATAGCAGGGTGGCCATTGTCTATTTGCAGCACCTGCGCTTTGCGCCGTTCGATACCGAATGGACCGGTGCGATAAATGTGTGCTCTCCTGAATGACAGAACCACTCGCACTTCAAATTGCTCTTGGTGCGGAGGTTGTCTGGGGAGCGACTTGGATCGTTCAAGCAACGGATGAATCTAGCAGCAATTTCCGGGAATAGCTCTGCAAGCGACTCGCCCGGCGGTGCCATTGAGCGTGCGACATTGTTTTGGTTGACGCCTTGCCGATGGCACGCGTGACAACCGGAACCGCTGACGGCCCTGTTGCGGATCATCGTTTCCCAAATGTTTCCGCATTTGGTGCACTGCCATTGTGCTACGTCGAACGAGGAAGGTGAGCACAGGCTCAGGTCGTACGCTGGACGGGTGAGATTTTCCATGAATTCGATTAGGAGCTCGGGGCTTCGTTCAGCGACGGATTCAAATCTAACCCGTCCCTTAACTGCTGCCCAGGTTTCTGCGGCCTGTCCGAGGGCTATCCTTCGTTGTTCTTTAGTGAGAGGTTCGAATGGCAATCCGCGAGCAATCAATACGGGGCGAAGGGAAGATGCCCAAGTCCACGGATTAATTCCATCCTTGATGCTATCGCTGACCTCTACGTGATCCCCTGGAATAATAGGGAGGCCTCGGGCGCGAACTCGTACGTAGTCCAAACCGCAGAGAAGCGTGCTCTTCCTGGCATCCTTATCTCTGTGTTTGATCGCGCTGTGCGTGTGGAACGGGTCTAGGTCCACGTAGAGCTGAATTTCAGGGATAAATAGATCCACTCGGGGGCGGCGTCCTGACAGGCCGCGTACGTGCTCTACGGCGTAGTCGCATACTACGTCGGTTCCTGTTGCCGCTATGAGTAGAGACTGCACCTCAAGCTCGAAACGGGACCTGCCGGCTGAGGTGCACTTGGGGCACCCGGAGCCGTAGGTGCGGGACAGGACAACAGCTTCCCATTCATGCCCGTGATTGCATCTCCAGAGACATCGGTCATTGCTGCGGATGCGCAGCCGGTCGGGTCCCGCTCCCGGGGTCGTTAGATTCTCGACGAATGACTGACTGATCTGTGGGAAGCGCTCCTTTAATGACTGTCCTTCTTTCGGCATTCTGCGCCTTGCGGAAGTTCGACGGTCATAACATTTACGGCACCCGGATCCGCTTCGGTTCCTGTGAGAGATTACCCGGGAGGCGACAGGGGCTATCCAGGTGTGCCCGCAATCCGAGCATAGCCATGTGCACTTATCGGCAGAGCCTGGTCTCAGCATAGTTAGATCGTGATCGGGAGTTGTCTCATTGCTGACGAACTCCGAGGCGACCTCGCCGAGTGCATCGTGTGCGGTCAGGGAAGTGCCCTTCGGGCTACGTCTCCAACTTCCGCGCCTTGCTGCAAAGCAGGCGGGGCATCCCGTTTTTCCGGACACGCGATTCTGTGGAACCGCTACCCATTCGTTGTTACAGGAGCGGCAGCGCCAGCGACATTTATAGTTGCCATGAGGCTTAAGCTGCGAAGCGGTGAGTTCGTTCTCTAGATTGGCGACGAATTCTAGCGCCAGTTCAGGGTGTAGATCTGCTAGTGACGCGCCCGGACGCGCTATCCTGCGCGCATTGATTGTCCGCAGGCGTCCGCACTTTGGGCACCCACGACCTGCGCCTGTGCGGGTTCGTGCGTTCGGTGTCGTGCTCCACCGGTTGCCGCATTGTCCGCAACGCCATTGGCACATTTTGTTTGAGCTGGCGTGGATGTCAGATGCGGTGTGTCTTGGGTGGCTGTCAATTGCAGTGAGCTCGGCCGCGATCTCTGGGAAGCGGTCTTGTAGTGATGCGCCAGGAGGCGGCGTCTGCCAAGTCGCTTGCGATGCCGCCCGCCGACACCGTGAGCAGCCGCGACCGCCCGCTTTAGTCCGATCGACTACTCGGCCGCGCCATTGATGGCCGCATGTGCTGCAGGCCCAGAGCACTGTCCGGCCGCTGCCGGTAGTGAGGCTATCTCGATCAACCGCTGCTGGCTCCACGGCGCTGATCTCTGCGAAGACAGCAGGGTGCGTATCGCGCAACATGCGGCGTGTGGCCACGTCTTCCCCCCCGGTACAGGACGAGGCTCAGACTACAGAGCTACCGCCTGCTGCACCGGCATGGTTCAGAGGTCGAGGAAGACGTAAGCAGCTTCCCTGTGACCCGGCTGCGTCGGGGCTGTGTCGCGAGTACTGAGAAGAAAAGCAGGATAGAAGGGGGAAGCGGCAATCCAGACGGCAACCCTGACGGCAACGACGGCACACAAAGACCGTTGATCACGACCGTGAGCGATCAGATGGGAGGAAGGCGGCATCCCCGCCCAACAGCCTGCCCAACCCTACGGATCAGAAGGTTGCAGGTTCGAATCCTGCCGAGTGCACAGAGAAATGCCAGGTCAAGGCCCTGATTCCCCCAAGTGGAGGTCAGGGCTTTTGCTTTGGCATCTCACGGAATCTCACGCGTCACCGTAAGTGACTGGTTGATTACAGCTCAGCCGAGCAGCTCCATCAGCTTTTCCGAGCCCGCCTTGAGCGACTGCGGGTCGGGGTGGACGTACGTGCGCTTCGTGAACGACAGGTCGCTGTGCCCGGCCCACGCCGAAACGACAGTGTCTGGCGGCCACCCCCTTGCCCCCACCCCTCACGAACTCGACATGGGCGACCTCGACGGCCTGGACGGCTGGACCCGGCCCCGGGGGAGCTGGCGAGAACGATCCGGAGGCCCGGAGCAGCCCGTCGGCACGTTCTCTTCATCTTGGTCGACGGCCCTTCCATCGCCGGGGCGCCTATCCGCTCGACTTCGAGTCCTGGGGCCACGTCGGTGACGGACCGCTCACGCCGTGCTCTGAAGCAAGCCGCCCTCGATCCTGAGGAGCAGCACCACGCCCGAGGCCTGCCGCTCCTGGCCTCTCCTGGCGGACCCGGCGGCCCGGAGGGGCCCGAGGTGAAGCCGTGTTGGTTCCGGCACGGGCGTGTCAGCCTCAGCGCGAGTTCAACGCTTGCCTTGCCGCATTGATGAGGTTGTGCGCGTCAACGCTGTATACGGCGGATTCCTGGAGCATGTTCCAGACCCGCAGGTATGTAGCCACGCTGTCGGGGTCGTCCAGCCACAGCTCCGCATGCCAGTCCTCGGTGATCACGAGCCTTTCATCCAGGACCCAGAAGCCGTTGGCGGTCGGGATCTTGAGCGAGGCGCCGAGCGGAATGATCCCCAGCTCCATGGTGTCCATGCCGATGACGCCGGCGAGTCGATCGAGCTGGCCGGCGAGGACAGACGGAGGACAAACCAGGGCGCGAAGGGCTGCTTCCCATATCAGGGGGTAGAACTTCCGGCCCGCTTGGTACAGCCACTCCTGGCGCCACATGCGGGCGCGGACCGCAGCGTCTGTGTCGTGGATCGAACCTTGAAGGTCCGCGTACCGCAGGAAGATGTGCCGTGCGTAGTCGGCCGTCTGCAACATGCCAGGGACGACAGACTCCTCCCAGGCGTAGATGGCCTGGGACCGCCCGACCTCAAGGTTCCAACTGTCCTGCACAGGCCGGTGCCCAGCGGCCAACTGCCGGCGCCAGGAGCGGATGCGGGACTCGAAGCCCTTGAGCCGGGCGTCCAGTTCATCGAAGACGTCCGGCCGGCCGACACCTCCGGCCCAGGCCCGCAGGTCTTCGCTCGTGGCTGTCTGCCGGCCGTTCTCCAGCTTGTAGATCTTGGAGTGCGGCCAGCCGAGTCGCTGAGCGAGTTGCGTACCGGTGAGCCGTCCTCCCAGGGCCGACAGCCGGAGTTCCCTCAAGCGCAGTCCGAGGGCCTCCCGGGCCTGCTGGAAGTCTGTGCTCACTGGTTCTGCTCGCTAGGAGTCGGCGCCGAGCTGCGCCGCGAACTCGTCGTACGGCACGGACCCCTGCATCGCGGCGTCGCGGACCTGGCAGTACCGCAAGACCTCGGCAGGCTCCGTGATGACCTCGACGTCGTGGAAGGCGTCCTCGTCGTCGAAGCGCAGCAGGGCCACCAGCCGGCTGTCGAAGATCCAGAGGTCTTCAGAGGGCAGTCGGAGCCGTTCCGCGTTCTCGCGCCACAGGTTCCGCACGTCCTCGCCGGTGGCCGCGTTGCACTTCGCGTAGTCGAGCAGGAACAGCTGTCCCTCGGTCGGAGGGTTGTCGACGACGCGCACCCGCCCCACGTACTTGCCGCCGGCCGTCTGCCGGCGGATGTTCTCGCACCACTCGCTGTCGAGGTCGCACGGGGCCGTACCGGTCGCAAGGAACTCCGCGTACCCGGGATCCTCCCGGTCCGATGCGTAGCCCCGACGGGTCTCCAGGTGCCAAGCCGAGTGCTCGAAGGTCTCGAAGAGCCTGCCGAACTCCTCCAAGCCGATCAGCTCGGGCACGCGGTCGACTTCCTTGGGCCCGTGATTGACGAGGAGTTCACGCGGCACGACCACCGCAGCATCTCCGGGGCCGAAGTGCTGGAGCTGGGCGATGTCCTCGGGGTCGGTGAGCGCCGTTCACGAGGATCTCACCAGAGTCGAGATCCTCGTGAACGGCGGGGCAGCCACCG
Source organism: Streptomyces sp. NPDC051018 (assembly GCF_044456085.1). Classification (NCBI taxonomy): domain Bacteria; kingdom Bacillati; phylum Actinomycetota; class Actinomycetes; order Kitasatosporales; family Streptomycetaceae; genus Streptomyces; species Streptomyces sp. NPDC051018. The sequence goes on along the minus strand of NZ_JBITFN010000006.1, from coordinate 41,208 downwards.
TTCTTGCTGTCGGTGCCGGTGAAGCGCAGTCGTCGTGCCACGGTCGCCTCCCATGGTGTGGGGCCCTGTCGCCATCAGCATCACCAGGCTGACGCACCCGGACTACAGCGTGCCCCCTTCGCGTGAGACCACACGAGAACATTAGCCAGACTGCGAGAACATTCGAGAACATCGCACTGCGGCTGGCAACTCCCTGCCCCTACCGTCCTGTCCATGGTCACAGCACGCGACGACCGGCCCCGGACGACGTTGAGGGTGTACACCGTCGACCGTGAGGGACGCGTCACGAGCGACTCGGGCACGCAGGGCGTCGAGGGCGGCGAATCCGAGCCGGCGAGAGGTCTTGGGCAGCAGTTCCCTCCCTGTGTGTGCCCGCACCACCGAGTCATGAAGGTGGTGCGATGAGGAGTACCACCGACACCGCCGAACCGTCCCCGGAGTGTGCTGTCGCTCTCCGCCCCGGTTACGAAGACCTGCACGTGGAGTGCCGCCAGACAGAGGACGTGGCTCTGCCCTCTGCCCTCTGCCACCGGGCTCCTGCTCGTGAGCCGCGGTACCTGCCTGTGCCACGGCAACCGCCGGGGCTCCATCCAAGTCGCCCGCTCCGGCCAGGTCACCGAGTAGCCCTCGTGGAACGGGATCCGCACAGCGTCCGTGCCGCGCTGCACCAGGCGGGACGGGCTCGAATCGGCACGGCACGACCTGTCTCCGAAGGAGTCGTCCATGACCGTCACGCTCGATAGCCCCTCCCGCATCCGCACGCGGGACCCGAAGGAACTTCTCAACGCCGTCCAGCCGCACATCAGGCACCTGACCGTCAACGTTCTCGACAGCGGCATGAGCCTGTGGGACCGCGAGGTCGCCCTGTTGCTGCGCGACCACACCATGGTCCGCGACATGGCCGAACGCATCCTCGGAAACGCCGTCATCTACACCATCGCCTGCATGGAACACCCCCGTGCCCATCTCGGGGTCGGCAAGCTCGTCGACGTCGGTGTTCACCAACTCATCCTCGACACACCCGTGTGGTGGGCCCTCTGCGACATGTACAACGAGGGTCGTTACAAGCATCACGCCCCGTTCATCGAGCGCCGCAGCGACGGTCTGTGCCTGCGCACGGCGGACTTCCTGAAGTCCATCGGCTTCGACATCGACGAGGAGCTGTGGGCGATCGACGGCACGGACTGCTCGCCGTGCGACAACAAGGTCCCCGGCAGTCACTGAACGGTCCTACGCCGGCCCCTGTCCTCGCCCCCGGAGGACAGGGGCCAGCCCTTGCGAAGAGGAATCGTCTTGCCCGCACAACACGACATCGCCGCCGAGACGGAACTGTGGGACACCTTCGCAGCCTCGGCCTTCAAGGACGACGCGGAGCCGAGCTTCTGCTGGACCCAGTACGCCGGTCACGGACCCGGCCCAGAACTGCTCGGCAATCCTCGATCTGTGCTGGAGATCGGCTGCGGCACCGGTCGCGCCCTCGCCTGCCTCGCTCAGCACGGCATCGCCGCTCGGGGCGTCGACCTGTCTCCCGTCATGGTCAAGAAGACCACCCCGAAGTGGGCAAGCACCGGAGCGGAGTTCGTGTGCGCCGAGGTCCTGGAGTACCTGAGCCGGCACGAGGACACGTACGACGCCGTCTACTCCATTTTCGGCGCCGTCTGGTTCACCGACCCGGGCCGTCTCCTCCCGCTCGTCCGCCAGAGGCTGAAGCCGGGAGGCGTCTTCGTGTTCTCTCAGCCTCCGGCCATCCCCGGCGCATACGGACCGCAGGGCATGTACAAGGGAGGCTTCGCAGGCAAAACGATGTTCACCTACCGGTACAGCTACCGTCTGGCCGTGTGGGAGCGCCTGCTGACCCGGGCCGGGTTCGCCTCGGCTGACGCTCAGGTCCTCGACGCACCTCACCCTGGCCATATCGGGACGCTCCTGGTCCGCGCGGTCGCTCCGTGACTGAGCGTAGCGGAACCCTCCTGGTGCTCGCGGACGCATCCTGCGAGCACGAGGAAGGCCCCCGATCGCCTCAGTGGCCGAAGGCGGTCGTAGGGGCTACCAGCCCTGCGCGGCCCACCGGGCGGCCGCCGCGCGCAGGCCCCGAGGTGCCCCCGGAGAGATCCGGGGGCACCTCGCGTTGGGCCGTACACCGCGACCGCAGAGTGGGGTGGGTGGGGTCAGCACGCCTTGCGGGCGAGGTCTTCGAAGGACTCTCGTGTCATGGGGCCTTGGCGGGTCAGCACCTCTCCGGGTGCCAGTTCCGCGAGTTGTCGGGCGTCGAATGTCACTGAGGCGCTGTAGGTATAGGAGTCGTCGGGATCGGCGAACGTCAGCTCGTAGGAGTGGCCCGGTTGCAGGGTTTGGGGGCCACGGGTCTCCGCTGCCCAGGGTGAGGGCGGGGCGAACAGCGGAAAGTCCGCGGCCTTGTGGAGCCCGCGGGTCTCCCATCCGATCCAGGGCTCCTCTTCCCGGGACGCCTGCGGTGCGGTGGCCCGCGCTCCGTTTGGCGTGGTCTCTTCCGATGCGGGGACGGCGGTGCCGCGCAGCTCAGGACCGCGCACCCGGCCGTCGTCGTCGCACGATCTCAGCAGCGCGTGTGCGGTGCCCTGCCGGTCCGTGTAGACCGCCGCCAGTGGACGCAGCTCCGGTGAGCAGCCCGTCGCGGCCAGCATGATCGCGCCGCACCATGCCGGAGCAAGGAACGTCCGTACGGTCGTACGCGTCCGGATCCTCACCACCGCGTCCCTCCCCTGCGCATGCGCCCGGCGTGCAGTTTCGCATGCGGCGGATCCCCGGAGACAGAGATCATCGGCGTCCGGTACATGGGTGTGCCGGGGTCCCGAGGGCGGTGCCTCCGCGTGGTGCGTTCCGGGTGGGGCCGGGGGCCGTAGGGTGGGCGGGGCGCGTACGGCAGTGTGGTGGTGTCCCGGGGGCGGGTGTGCCGCTTGGAGTAGTACAAGCGGCCTCGTCGTTTCTCTCGTGTTGCGCTTGGCGTATGTCGGATGCATTCCATGGTGGCGGGCTGCCCGGGACGGGGGTGCAGGTCCGCAAGGGAAAGTGGGGCACGGCCACCGAGTGGTTCTCGGTTGCCCTCGCCTGTGTGGCGGTGGTCATCTCGGTCCTGAGCCTGCGTCAGTCCCACGACGCCGAGCGGAACTCCGCCGCCGCGGCGAGGTGGGAGAAGGCCGCGAAGGTGGGCTTCTACCAGCAGGCCGCGCTCCAGCCGCCCCAGCTGCACATCAGGAACCACAACTCCTTCTCCATCAGGGAGGTGAGCGTCACCTTCGCGGACGGCCGCTATCTGGACGTCGACCTGGTTCCCGCCTGCTCCCTGTGGACCCTGTCCGGGTACTCGTCGCCGGGCGAGGGCGGCGGTACGTACACCCTGCCCTTTCCCGCGAGGCTGGACTTCACCGACGCGGACGATCCGCCCCGGCGGTGGGTCGTACGCGGTGACGCCACGCTGACCGTGCAGAAGTCGGAGCCCAGGCATCTGCCGGAGCACGATCTGACGTCGATCTACGACGACCGTATGTCGGTCGAGTCCCTCGGCTCGTGCTCGTGATCATCATGCGGTGCTGATCTCCCGGGGGCTCCGGGCGCCCGTTGCGCAGGGCCGTCTGTCTCCGGGTACGGCGTCGGCCCGCGTGCCCCGGCTCGTCCGGTCGCGGTGGGGGGTCGGTCACTCGGTCCCGGGGCCCGCGGGGACCCGCTGGTCCGGCTCGTCCGCGTCCGCTCGTGGAGTCGGATCTTCGCCCCGGGTGGGCTCGCCTTCGCCCGGGTGCGGGTGCCGGTCGCTCGGGCCACGTCCCCGAGGGCCGGCGCCCGGGCCGGGTGCCCGAGTCCCCGTGCCCGGTCCTCCTTCTGGGGTCGGCGGGCTCCTGGGCCGTACGCTGTTGAGGTGACACGGCTGATTGTGGCAGCGGGCGGAGGGGGCGACGTGATCGCCGCCTCGATGCTGGACGCTGCTCTCCACGGCCCCGGGGAACCGGCGGTGATCCTGACGTTCGCGTGGGACCGGCTGGCGGCCGATCCGGTGCCGGGGCCTCGGAGCCCGGCCGATTTCACCGGGCTGCGGCCTCTCACCGCGAACGTGTACGCGTTCACCGCGAAGGCGGAGCCGATTCCTCCGGCGGGATCCACGTTCCCCCGGCTGGCGGCCGAGCTCCCCCAGACACTCGCCCTCGTCAACCCCCGGCACGGCGCCCAGGGCATCCGCCATCAGCTGGAGGAGCTGATCCGGTACCTCGCACCGGAGTCCGTCGACATCCTGGACGTCGGCGGTGACATCCTGGCCCGGGGCGACGAGCCGGGCCTCCGTACCCCCCTCGCCGACGCCCTCACGCTCGCCGCGTGCAGCCGGATCGACACCCCGGTACGGCTCCTGGTGGCCGGGCCCGGTCTGGACGGGGAGGTTCCGGCGGGTGAGCTGCGCGGTCTCCTGGGGCGGAACGTGCTCACCCTGGCGCCCGAGCACGTCGAGCCGGTCGCCGCCGTCCTGGAGTGGCACTCCTCGGAGGTGACGGCGATGCTCGCCGCCACCGTCCGGGGGATCCGTGGTCTGTGCGAGGCCCGGGAGGGCGGCCTGCCGATTCCGCTCACCGACGAGGGCCCCACCGTGCACGAGGTCGCGCTCGACCTCGCCCTCGGCCGCAACCGGCTGGCGCGGGCCCTCGTGCCGACCCGCACGCTCGCGGAGGCGGAGCAGCTCAGCCGGGAGATCTGCGGCTTCTCGGAGATCGACGACGAGCGGGACAAGGCGACCTGGTTCGGCACCCAGCCCCGTCAGAAGATCGACCCGGAGACCGCCCTCGGCCAGGTCGCCCGCTTCGAGCGCGAGGCGCGCGGCCGCAACTCCAGCCACACCACGTTCCGCCGGCTCACCGAGGCGCTCGGCCTGCACGGCACCCAGCGCGAGGAACTCAGGGCCCTGTTGGTCCACCACAGCCCCGGGCAGTACGTCGCCCCGCTCTGGCACCTCTCGCCCAGGGCCTGACGGGCCGCCGCCGACCGGCCGGTGCGGGGGTCCGCGCCGGCGCGTCCGGTGTACGGGGCCGTGCCTGGCCCCCTTCTGTGCGCCCGCGCCTGCGCCCAGTGGCTGTCCGCGGGCCCGCCCTCGCGAGCCCGTATCCCGGAGCCGTATCCGGTGGCCCGGCCCCGAGGCTCCCGCCCGGAGACCCGGAGACCCGGACCGCCCCGGCGCCGTACGTCCGAAGGCCGTCCTCCGCCTCCGGTCCGGTGAGCCCGGTGAGCCCGGTGAGCCCGGAAGGGCACGGTCCACGGCGGACCCACGGTGACCGACCGGGATCCGGCCGGGACCGGATGGAGCCGGGAGCGGGTGGATTCGGACACCGGCGCCGCATGCGCGTCTGCGCCCCCTCGTGCGGTTCCCTCCGGCTCCCTGCCCGCCGGGAACGGCCGGATTTCGGCGCCCCGGCACGGGAATGTCAGTTCGCTCCGGTACCCTCCGCGTTTTCGGCCGGACTGGGTGCTCCCGGAGGTACGTATGACATGGCGCTGCTCCGGTCTCGGGTGGCCCCCGGGGGCGCGGATGGCCGTGCTCCGGTGGGAGGGCGGCCGGGTCAGCCCGCTGACCTCCGGCAAGGCGATGGGTTTCCGGGCCGAGGGGCGCCGCCGCTGTGTCGGGGCGCGCGGGAACGACTGCCCGCTCGGCTCCGCCGTCCTGGGCCGTGCGACACAGGCGCGGTGTCCCGAGTGCGCGCGGCTGGAGCGGGCCCACTCGGTCGCCGCCGACACCCTCCCCGATGATCCCCGGACGTACCGCGTGTATCTGGCCTGGTTCGGGCCCGGGATGGTCAAGGTCGGGATCACCGCCGAGGACCGCGGGCCCGCCCGTCTGCTGGAGCAGGGCGCGGTCGTCTTCAGCTGGCTGGGGCGCGGGCCCCTGATGGCAGCACGGCGGACCGAGGAACTGCTGCGGAGCGCCCTCGGGATCCCCGACCGGATTCCGTACGCGGACAAGCGGGCCGTACGGTCCGGGCTGCCGGGGCCGGTCGAGCGGGCGGCCGAGATCGAGGCTCTGCACCGGCGCGCCCTCGCGCTCGGGGCCTTGGCCGAGACGCTGGAGCCGCTGGCGTGTGAACCGGTCGACCATACGGACGTGTTCGGGCTCGGCCGGCTGACGGCCGCCGCCTCGGTCGTACGGGAACTGATCGGCGGCGGCGCCGTCGCGGGCACCCTCGTCGCCGTCGCCGGGCCCGATCTGCATCTGTGGACCGCCGAGGACCGCCTCGTCGTACTCGACACCCGGCTCATGACCGGCTGGTCCCTCGTCGGGGCCGATCCGGGCTCGGGCGTCTCCGTACCCGTCGCCGATGTCAGTGCCAGCAGCGGCGGAACCGTACAGGACGGGCTGTTCTGAACCGGATGCCCCGGTGAGGGTGCAAGAGGCGTGAGGGGTACGGGAGTTCCGGGGCGACGGCCCCGGCAGCCCGTGTTCGTACCTCCGTCGGATCCGCAGGTCCGGACGGGCCCGGCCGTTCGCACAAGGGGCCGCGGCGCGGATGAAGGGTTTTCTCACAGAATTCCCAGAGAGCGGAAAGGTCCTTTTGAGGGGAGCGCCATAGCGTCGCCCGCATGACGACGACCTCGCACCAGACTCGTACCGAGATGCTCCGGCCCGACGGCAGCCCCGTCCGGGTGCTTGTCGTGGACGACGAGACCGCGCTCAGTGAGCTGCTGTCGATGGCTCTGCGGTACGAGGGCTGGGAGGTGCGCAGCGCCGAGAACGGCGCGGGCGCGGTGCGGTCGCTGCAGGACTTCCGCCCCGACGCGGTGGTCCTCGATGTGATGCTGCCCGACATGGACGGGCTCGCGGTCCTGGCGCGGCTGCGGCGGGAACTCCCCGATGTGCCCGTGCTGTTCCTCACCGCGCGGAACCGGGTCGAGGACCGGATCGCCGGGCTGACGGCGGGCGGGGACGACTATGTGGCCAAGCCGTTCTCGCTGGAGGAGGTCGTGGCCCGGCTGCGCGGGCTGATCCGGCGGTCGGGGATCGCGGCCCCGCGCGGCGACTCCCTGCTCTCGGTCGGCGATCTGCTCCTGGACGAGGACAGCCACGAGGTCTGGCGGGGCGGTGACCCGATCCATCTGACGGCGACGGAGTTCGAGCTGCTGCGCTATCTGATGCGCAACCCCCGGCGGGTGCTCAGCAAGGCGCAGATCCTCGACCGGGTGTGGTCGTACGACTTCGGTGGCCAGGCCAATGTCGTCGAGCTGTATGTGTCCTATCTCCGCAAGAAGATCGACGCCGGCCGCTCGCCGATGATCCACACCCGGCGCGGCGCCGGATATCTGATCAAGCCCGGGGAGTGAGCACGGGGAGTGGGCCCGGGGGTGATTCGGGGCTGATTCGGGGCCGGACGTGACCGGTCCGGGGCTGATCCGGGGGGAGCGCGTGCTCGGGGAGGAGTCGCCCTGGATGGAACGCTCGATCTAGTCGATAGAGGTGGTGTCCGGCGGCCGGGGCTCCGATGGCCCCGGCGGTGCGCCGCGACTTTTCACTATACGCCGTACAAAGGTCCCTGTACGGTGTACGAGGCATGGTCTCGTACGCCGTATAAGGGGAGCAGTGATGGCAGCGCCGACCACCGGAACCGAGAGCCCGGGAGCCCCGCCGGGAGCGCATCCGCAGCGCTGGCTGATCCTCGGTGTCATCTGTCTCGCCCAGCTCACCGTGCTGCTCGACAACACCGTCCTCAGTGTCGCGATCCCCTCCCTGACCCGGGAACTCGACGCCTCGACCGCCGACATCCAGTGGATGATCAACGCCTATGCGCTGGTCCAGTCGGGGCTGCTGCTCAGCGCGGGCAACGCCGCCGACCGCTACGGCCGCAAGAAGCTGCTTCTCGCGGGGCTCGCGCTCTTCGGTATCGGATCCCTGGCGGCCGGGCTCGCCCAGTCGTCGGCGCAGCTGATCGCCGCACGGGCCGGCATGGGCGTCGGCGGGGCGCTGCTGATGACCACGACCCTCGCCGTCGTCGTCCAGATCTTCGACGACACCGAACGGGTGAAGGCGATCGGCCTCTGGTCGACCGTCAACTCCCTCGGCTTCGCGAGCGGTCCCCTGCTCGGCGGGTTCATGCTCGACCACTTCTGGTGGGGCGCGATCTTTCTGATCAACATCCCCGTCGCGGCGATCGGGCTGTTCGCGGTGGCCGCGCTGGTGCCGGAGTCCAGGAATCCGCAGGGGACCCGGCCGGATCTGCTCGGCGCCGTGCTCTCCACGATCGGGATGACCGCCGTGGTGTACGCGATCATCTCCGGGCCCGAGCACGGCTGGACCTCCACCGAGGTTCTGGCGTCGGCGGCCGTCGGGGTGCTGGTGCTCGGGTTCTTCGTGCTGTGGGAGCTGAGGATTCCGTACCCCATGCTCGATATGCACTTCTTCCGCGACCAGCGCTTCATCGGGGCGGTCGCGGGGGCGGTCCTCGTCGCGTTCGGGATGGGCGGCTCGCTCTTCCTGCTGACCCAGCATCTCCAGTTCGTGCTCGGGTACGGCCCGCTGGACGCCGGTCTGCGCACGGCACCGCTCGCCCTGACCGTGGTGCTGCTCCATCTGACCGGCGTGGCACCGCGGCTGGTGTCGCGGCTCGGTACGCCGGTGACCATCGCGGCCGGGATGACGATGGTGTCGGCGGGGCTCGCGGCGATCGCTCTTCTGGGTGGTGACGGATACGGCGGGATGTTCCTCGGACTGGTGGTCATGGGCGCGGGGCTCGCGCTCTCGATGCCCGCGATGGCCAACGCGATCATGAGCGCGATTCCGCCGGAGAAGGCGGGTGTGGGAGCCGGGGTGAACGGCACGCTCGCGGAGTTCGGCAACGGGCTCGGGGTCGCCGTGCTCGGCGCTGTGCTGAACTCCCGGTTCGCCGCGCTGGTGCCCTCGGCCGCCGGGGCGGCCTCGCTCCCGGCGGCCCTGGCGGCGGCGGGCGGATCGGATGAGCGGGAGCGGATCTCGGACGCCTTCGCCTCCGGGCTGGAGACCAGTCAGCTCGTGGGCGCGGTGGCGGTCCTGGCGGGCGGGCTGCTCGCCGCGCTGCTGCTGCGGCGCGCGGAGAAGCCGGACGCGCACGGCGGGCGGCCGGACCGAGGGGGCGATGGCGGGTAGACGCGGACCCCATCGCGCGGTGATGTACCGGAGCGCGGCATAGCATCGGGACGGGGTGGTCCGGTGGGTACGGGTCCGAGCGGCTCAGAGGTAACCGAGGAGGGTGGCGCGATGGTGAACGACGTCGATCGTGCGAAGCGTCCTGCGCGGATCAGCGTATGGCTGGCGCCCAGGACCGAACGCGGCCGCAGATCGGCCCAGCCGTCCGGCCTCGACCGTCGGAAGATCATCGACGCGGCGGTACGGCTGCTGGACGCGGAGGGCTCGGCGAAGTTCTCGATGCGGCGGCTCGCCGCGGAGCTGGACGTCACGGCGATGTCCGTCTACTGGTACGTCGACACCAAGGACGAGCTGCTGGAACTGGCACTCGACTCGGTGTACGGGACGATCCGGCTGCCGGATGTGAGCCCGGAGGGCGAGTGGCGGGAGCAGCTGCGTGCCCTGGCGAGGGAGTACCGGACGGTCCTGGTCCGGCACCCCTGGGTCTCCGCACTGATCGGCAACTTCCTGAACATCGGCCCCCATTCGATGGCGTTCTCCTTCGCCGTCCAGCAGGTCATGCGCAATACCGGCCTGCCGCCCGAGGGACAGATGGGCGGCCTCGCCGCGGTCTTCCAGTTCGTGTACGGCTTCGGCACGATCGAGGGCCAGTTCGTGCAGCGGTGCGCCTCGGCGGGGGTGAGCGAGGACGAGTACTACCGGGAGGCTCTGGGCACGATCCAGGGGCAGCTCGACGAGCAGCCGGAGATCCGTCGCACCTTCGAGAGCGCCAGCGAGCTGATGGAGGCGAGGGGCGGCACCACGGTCGCGGACATGCGGGAGCGGGACTTCGTCTTCGCGCTCGATCTGCTGGTGGCGGGCATCGAGGCGATGCGCGCGCGGTAGAGCCCCGGAGGGCGGCTGGTTCCGTGGTCGCCGGGTGCTGCCCGTGGCCCGTACCCGGTGGCCGGGCGCGGTGGTGGGCCACCGGCGGTCGGGACACAGTGGCGGGGCGCGCCGGCGCTCGGGCGCCGGTAGTCGGGGGCGGTAGTCGAGGGGCGGGTTGACCGTAGTTCCGGGAAGCGGGCCGGCTCCGGGCGCAGCAGCCCGCGTCCGCGCCGGCGACGGTGGCGCCCGGTATCGGCCCGGGCGCCGCGCGGCTCTCAGGCGGGCTGGTCCACCTGACTCCGCGCGGGCGCCGGCTTCTGAGCGGACTCGCCCATCAGCGCACGGCTCTTCAGCGCCACTTCCTTGATGAACAGGGTCACCACGAAGGCCAGCAGTGCGAAGGGCGCCGAGTAGAGGAAGACATCGCCGACACCGTGTCCGTACGCGTTCTCCATCACGCTCCGCAGCGGCTCGGGCAGCGCGCTCACATCAGGGATGCCCCCGCCGCCCGCGCCGCCGAGCGCCGCGCCCTGGGGGCCGAGCTTCGCGAGACCGTCCTCGACGTACTGGCTCACCCGGGTGCCGAGCACGGCGCCGAGCGCGGAGACGCCGATCGCGCCGCCGAGGGAACGGAAGAAGGTGACGACGGAGGACGCCGCGCCCAGATCGCCGGAGGACACCTGGTTCTGGGTGCACAGCACGAGGTTCTGCATCATCATGCCGATGCCCAGCCCGAGCAGGGTCATATAGACCGCGGTGTGCCAGTACGCCGTGTCGTGCCGGATCGTGCCCAGCAGCCCGAGCCCGGCCGTCGCCAGCACCGCGCCGACGACCAGCCACGCCTTCCAGCGGCCGGTCCGGGTGATGAGCTGGCCGGAGACGGTGGAGGAGAGGAACAGGCCCGTGATCATCGGGATGGTCATCACCCCGGACATGGTCGGGCTCTCGCCGCGGGCCAGCTGGAAGTACTGGCTGAAGAAGACCGTGCCGGCGAACATCGCGACACCGACGAAGAACGAGGCGACCGAGGCGAGGGCGATCGTACGGTTGCGGAACAGCCGCAGCGGGATGACCGGTTCGCTCGCCCGCGACTCGACGTACAGAAAGCCCGCGCCGAGCAGCAGGGTGCCGCCGACCATGGCGTACGTCTGCCAGGACAGCCACGCGTACTTGTCACCCGCGAACGTCACCCAGATCAGCAGCAGGGACACCGACGCGCTGACGAGGGCGGCCCCCGCCCAGTCGACCTTCACCTGGCGCTTGACGACCGGAAGCCGCAGGGTCTTCTGGAGCACGACCAGCGCGAGCAGGGCGAACGGCACGCCGACGTAGAAGCACCAGCGCCAGCCGAGCCATTCGGTGTCGGTGATGACACCGCCCAGGAGCGGCCCGCCGACCGTTGCGATGGCGAAGTTGGCGCCGAGGTATCCGCTGTAACGGCCGCGCTCCCTCGGGGAGATGAGCGCGGCCATGATGATCTGCGCGAGGGCGCTGAGACCGCCGACGCCGACGCCCTGGACGACCCGGCACGCGATGAGCATGCCGGTGCTCTGCGCGAGCCCGGCCACCACCGAGCCGATGACATAGATCACCAGGGCTATCTGGACCAGCAGCTTCTTGCTGAAGAGATCCGAGAGCTTGCCCCACAGCGGGGTGGTCGCGGTCATCGCCAGCAGGGAGGCGGTCACCACCCAGGTGTAGGAGCTCTGGCCGCCGTCCAGGTCGCTGATGATCTCGGGCAGGGCGTTGGAGACGATCGTGGACGACAGGATGGCGACGAACATGCCGAGGAGCAGTCCGGAGAGCGCCTCCAGGATCTGCCGGTGTGTCATGGGCGCGTCGCCGCCCGCTTCCGCGGGACCGCCGGCCCGCACATCGGCCGGAGTGGTCGAAGCCATGGGAGTCCTTTGCGTGCGTACGTCAGGTCGTGTCGTGCGGGTGCCCGGGGGCGGCGGTGGCCGGGCGGGTCCGGCAGTCGCCGAAGGATTCACGGAGCCGGGCCAGCATCCCGATCAGCTGTCCGATCTCGTCGTCGGACCAGTCCTTGAGGCGGCGGGCGAACATCTCGGTCGACCGCTCGTGCAGTCCGTTGAGCATGTCCACGCCCGACGGGGTGAGCCGCAGAATGCGGGAGCGCCCGTCATGGGGATCGGGCGCCCGCTCGATCCAGCCGCCCTTGACGGCCTGGGCGACATGTCTGCTCGTCACCGACATGTCGATGGCGAGCAGCTCGGCGAGCCGGCTCATCCGCAACTCGCCGTGGCGGTGCAGCAGTGAGAGCACGGCGGCGGAGCCGGACGGGCACTCGGGAGGCAGCAGACGCAGGATGCTGCGTCTGAGGGCGCCGATGGAGTTGAGCTGGCGGGCCAGTTCCGCGTACTGAGTCTGTGCCGCCATGGCTCAGCCCCCCTCGATGTTATTGCTTAGGGCAACCATAGAGATAGTTGGTTGCTCCAGGCAAATGAAAAGGGGGCTTGCAGTAGTAAAGGAAGGTAAAGGCTTCGCATGGCGGAGGTCATGGAGTGGCGGGGGCGGATGGGAGGGGCACCGCGCGCGGGCGGGAGGGATCCGGCGCACTGCCGGGCGCGCGGCCCCTCGCCCGGGTGGTGGGCGAATCCGGGGCGGGCCGCGGTGGAGACCGGTGGTCGGCGGGGTGCCGGGAGCGCTGCCCGGGGGAGCGCCGCTGGTCAGGGGCGTACGACGGGCTCCGCGCCCGGGGGTGGAGCCGGAGAGGCGGCGGGAGGGGCGTCGGCCCGGGGGTTGGGCCGTACCCCTCGGTTCGCTAGGGTCGTGGCCCATGGCACAGAACCCCCATACTCCCCAAGGCCAGGGCCCCGAGGGCAATTACGACCCCGCGGGCAGTACGCAGATGTTCCGCGCCTTTGTCGACGACGGGGTGCCCCAGGGGCGCCGCCAGGCTCCACGGGCCCAGTCGGGGCCCAAAGCGGGGCTGATCGTGGGTGTCGTCGCGGCGATCGTGGTGCTGGGCGCGGTGGCCTGGCTGGCACTCTCCTGAACAAGGGCGCGGTCGGTCGGGCGGTCTCGTGCGGCGGGGTGCCCGGTCCCGCTGGGGCGACTGGTACCGCTGGGCCGCCCGCGGGGCGTCGCTCACTTCCAGGTGGCCGTGACGTCCTGGGTCTCGATGCGCATCCCCAGTGGCACGCGCCAGGCGTCCACGCACACGGTGTACGCCTCCCGGCGCGTCGTTCCCGGTGCGATCGGCGCCGGCAGGTCCTGACTGGACCGGATGGTCGCCCAGTCGACACCGAGGGTGCCGATGATGTGCGTCGCGAAGGTGACGGTGCCCGAAGTCGCGGCCGATCCGCCGGTGTTGCGGAACTCGACGGTCACCTTCTCGCACCACCGTTTGTCCAGCCCGGCGCGGACGGGGGCGCCGACGGACAGTACGGCGGGGCCCGCGGGAGGCTTCGGCGAGGGGGTGTTCACCGGCGGGCGGGTGCCCGGGGTCCCGGGCCCGCCGGGTGCCGTGGAACCACCCGTACCGCCGCTGTTGCCCCCGCCGCCGGCCGTACCGCCGGTGGCCGGCGGGCCTCCGGGGCCGGAGCCCGACGAACCGCCCGGGCCGGAGGCGCCGCCGGGGGCCGGGGTGCCCGAGTCCGGGCCGGTCGTGGAGCCGTCGCTTCCGGCCGGTGAGCCCGTACCGGCGCCGCCCGTAACACTCGTGCCGCCCGTAACACCGGTTCCCGTGCCGGTACCGCCGCCCGTGCCACCTCCGGAGGACCCGGCGGGCGGTGACGGGGACTCCGGCCCGCCGCCGGAACCGTCGAGCGGCACCAACGCGACCTTGCCCCGGGGCGGTACGGCGCCCGACGGGGAGCCGCCGGAATCCGGACCGGCCGCGCCCACCGCCGCATAGCCGTCGTCACCGCCGCCCCCGCACGCGGCGAGCGCCCCGCCCAGACAGAGCACCACCACGGCCGCGAGAACCGATCTCTGGCGTCGTCGTCGCATCGCGACAGTGTGGCTGACACACCGTCAATAAGGAACCCCTGAAAGCCGGCAGCGGAAGTGCCTCGAAACGCCGGACGGGCGGCCGGGACCCCGAACCGCCGGGAACCCTCGGCGTACTCCGACACCTTCGGGCGAGCCCTCAGAGAGCCGCCGCATCCCGGGTTCCGGCCCCGAACTCGCGGGAACCTCCGGCGTATCGGCCAAGGCCCGGCGAACCCGGAACCCCGCCCGAACTCGCGGGAACCTCCGGCGAATCGGCGTATGTCCGGCGAACCCGGGGCCGGCCTCCCTGAAACCGCACCGGAACCCCCAGAACCCCCAGAACCCCCGGGGTCTCCGGCGGACCCTGGGGCGAGCCCGGCCACCCGAACTCCCAGGACCTCCGGCGAACCCTGGCCTGGCCCAGCCACCCACGCCCCCAGGACCTCCGGCGAACCCGGCCACCTCATCCCACCCCGGGATCCGGCCCCGATTCACGGGCGTCCGGGGCTCCCCGGGACCCGGCCTCAACCTCCGGCGTTCCCGGACCGGGCCCCGCTCCACCCTCCCCGAGCCCACCAGCCGCAGCACTATGGCGCACCCGGTCGGCCCCGCCCTACCGCCCCGCGACCCCGAAGGCCGTCGCGACGGCCATCAGGAAGACCAGCGCGACGGCCGCCAGGAAAGCCGCCAGGAAGACCAGCGCGACGGCCCCCAGGAAAAGCCACCAGGAAAGCCGTCGCGCCCGGCGAACCCCCGGCGCCGGCGGCTCAGTCCGCGGTGAGACCGTGCCGCAGCTGCGCGAGCGTACGCGTCAGCAGCCGCGAGACATGCATCTGCGAGATGCCGACCTCCTCGCCGATCTGCGACTGCGTCATGTTCGCGAAGAAACGGAGCATGATGATCTGCCGTTCCCTCGGCGGGAGTTTGGCCAGGAGCGGCTTCAGGGACTCGCGGTACTCCACGCCCTCCAGCGCCGAGTCCTCGTACCCCAGGCGGTCCGCGAGAGAGCCCTCGCCGCCGTCGTCCTCGGGGGAGGGGGAGTCCAGCGAGGACGCGGTGTACGCGTTGCCGACCGCGAGGCCGTCGACGACCTCCTCCTCCGACACCCCGAGCACGGCGGCCAGTTCGGGCACGGTGGGCGAGCGGTCGAGCCGCTGTGCGAGGTCGTCGCTGGCCTTGGTGAGCGCGAGCCGCAGCTCCTGGAGGCGGCGCGGTACCCGTACCGACCACGAGGTGTCGCGGAAGAAGCGCTTGATCTCGCCGACGACGGTGGGCATCGCGAACGTCGGGAACTCCACGCCCCGTTCGCAATCGAATCGGTCGATCGCCTTGATCAGCCCGATCGTGCCGACCTGGACGATGTCCTCCATGGGCTCGTTGCGGCTGCGGAAGCGGGCGGCCGCGTACCGCACGAGCGGGAGGTTCAGCTCGATCAGGGTGTCGCGGACATAGGCCCGCTCGGGACTGTCTCCCGTGCCCTGGGCGTCCAGGGCACGCAGCCGCAGGAACAGGGAACGGGACAGAGTGCGAGTGTCGATGGCCTCCGTGCTGTCAGGCGTGACAGGTGCGGGTGCGCTCTTTGTGAGCGTGAGCACCTTCGAGCTGCCCTGTTCTGCGGACATGCCACCCCCTTGAGGTCGCGGTCGGTCGCGGTGGCCGCGACCAACGGAGGAACGCAGCCTGCCCCTGAGATACCGGCGGCGAGGCTGCGGCAAACGCGTCTCCCGCAGAATGTCACATGTCGGCAACACGCTGAAGTGACATGTCGACAAGTGATGAGCCAATCCGCGCAGGACGCGGGGGGTGTGCGCAGGACGGGCCCGGCGAATGTGCCCGGAAGGGATATACCCGTTCCGGCTATGCCTCGATCCTGTTTGCGGACCGCAATCGAGCGAAGCTCCTGGCGAGTAGCCTTGACACATGCATCTGGGAGACTCCCAGCTCCTGGCTGATCTGCGACTGCGTCAGATTGCTGTAGTAGCGGAGCACCAGGATCCGCTGCTCCCGCTCGGGCAGTTGTACGAGCAGATGCCGTACGAGATCGCGGTGCTCGACGCCGACCAGCGCGGGGTCCTCGTATCCGAGCCGGTCGAGCAGTCCCGGCAGCCCGTCTCCCTCCTGGGCCGCCTCCAGTGAGGTCGCGTGGTACGAACGCCCCGCCTCGATACAGGCGAGCACCTCGTCCTCGCCGATCTTCAGCCGTTCGGCGATCTCCGCGGTGGTGGGGGTGCGGCCGTTCGCCGTGGTCAGGTCCTCGGTGGCGCCGGTGACCTGGACCCAGAGTTCATGGAGCCGCCGGGGTACGTGCACGGTCCTGACGTTGTCCCGGAAGTATCGTTTGATCTCCCCGACGACCGTCGGCATCGCAAAGGTCGGGAACTGCACCCCCCGGTCGGGGTCGAATCGGTCGATCGCGTTGATGAGCCCGATCGTGCCGACCTGGACCACGTCCTCCATGGGCTCGTTGCGGCTGCGGAAGCGGGCCGCCGCGTACCGCACGAGCGGCAGATTTGCCTCGATCAGCGCCCCGCGCACACGGGAGTGCTCCGGGGTGCCCGGCTCCAGTCCCTTGAGTTCGCCGAAGAGCACCTGGGTGAGAGCACGGGTGTCGGCGGCGCGGCTCCGGTGGCGTGCCGGGGTCTCGGCGGCGGTCTCGGTCAGAATCTCGGTGAGGGGCCGGCCGGAGGCGTCCGACTCGGTTCCGGTTCCGGCTCCGGTGCTGGTTCCGGTTCCGGCTTCGGCACCGCCGGACGGGCCGGGAGGGCCTGGGGCGGGAGTGCCCGCGAGTGTTCCGGAGGCGGCGGGTGCCGAGGCGGACGGTACGGCGGCAGTGGTGGTGACCGGGTCGGAGGTGACGGGGGCGGTGCCCGCGGGGACGCGGACCCCGGTGGTGGTCGTATCGGCTTCCGGTGCGGCTCGTGAATCGTCCGGGCGCTCGTTCTTGGGCGGCGCCTGAGGCGCGGTACTGGCCGGCACGATGACGCCACCCCTTTGCGGTCAACTACGGTCAACTCATCCGTCAAAAGCGGTCATAGCATCACAAGACATGTCCACTGTGTGCAAGCACCAGATAAAGCCGTGTTGAGGGCGAAAGTGGATTTAAACCTCAAAAAGCCCCTCGCTGCCAAGGCGAGGGGCCGGGGAACGGAACCGTAGGAAGGTCGCCGGAGCGGTACGCGCGCGGTCCTACGAGTAGACGGCGGCGTATGGATTCATACGGAAATGGTCTTAGAACTCGTAGTCGGCGATCACCCACGTGGCGAATTCCCGCCACTGGGCGGCGGCCGCCTGGTGGGCGGGGTGCTCCAGGTACCGCTTCAGCGCACCGGGGTCGGCGACGGCGGAGTTGATCGCGAAGTCGTACGCGATCGGCCGCTCGGTGATGTTCCAGGCGCACTCCCAGAACTCCAGCTCGGGCACCAGGGCGCCCAGCTCCTCGAACGCCTTCGCGCCGGCGGCCACGCGCGGCTCGTCGCGTGCGACACCCTCATTGAGCTTGAAGAGGACCAGGTGGCGGATCACGGGACACTCCTGATGGGCCTGGGCCTCAGGGGGTACGCGTTCTAGTTGACCAGCTCGGTCATGAACTCGCCGACAGCCTGGGCCGCGCTCGATATGCCCTCGAAGCCTATCTGGACCAGATCCGCGGCCCTCGCCGGGGATGTGATGATCGTGTACAGCACAAATACGACGACGACGTAGAGGGCGATCTTCTTCGCCTGCACCATCAGCCCCTGCCTCCCCGGAGTTCCCCTGTGACCCCTGCCGCTCTCGGAGGGTCCGCAGGCACTCTGGCCTTCACCGGCCTCTGGTGATCGCGCAGTCGCGGAAGTCTAACCGAGCCTTTATGGACCAAGGGCCCTACGATCGGGGCCCTTTGCCGATCACCTTTATGCCGGCGGAGGAGCAGGATGGTGACCGAGCCCGTACGGATCTGGCAGGAATCCGGCGGGATCAGGACCGGCCCTCACTGCGGGGCCACGCGACGCGCGCTTCCCCCGATGCGGCGCGGGCCTGTGGGACCGGTTCTCGCCGGGGGGAGCGGCGTTCCCCCCGTTGCCGCTTCCCCCGACCCGACAGCCCTGGCCGCCCACCGCGGCCGGGGCTCTGTCCGTATCCGGCACTGGCCGGACCGACCGGCACCGGCCGGGTCAGGCCGCTTCCAGCAGCGTCCTGATGTCGTCCGGCGTCCAGAACCCCGCCGCCCCCGGGGCGCCCGCCAGATACCGGGCGATGGCCGCGGTGTCCCAGGTACCGGCCGCGCGCAGGCCCGCGGCGAGATGCCTCAGATAGGCGGCCGAGGGCTTGTTCCCCTCCACATCGGCGCAGCGCCATGGAGCGGTGAAGGTGAGTACGGGGAGGCCGTCCAGGTAGCCGGGGCACACCAGCGTCTCGTACCGTCCGGGCCCCAGCACCTCCCTCCCCTCGGCGAGGACGGTGGTGAGATCGAGGTCCGCTCCGGGGAGCCGGTACATCTCCTGGGCCGCGATGTCGGAGAACTGCTGTGTGCTGATCAGATGGGCACGCGCCCACACCCGGCCCTCGGCGCCGGGGTCGTAGAAGCCCCTGCCTCCCGTCCACGCCGACGACTCGGTGGCGAAGTACAGCACGCCGGGAAGCTCGATCGGCAGCGAGCGCTCGGGTGCGCTCCGGTCCCGGCAGCCGGGGTGCGTCCGCACCGACCCGGGCGGTCGGCCGCCGGCGAGGTAGTAACGGAGTCTGCCGTCGTCCATGTTGGAGCCGTAGGACGCGTACCAGACCCGGCCGGCGGGCGGGGCGGACCCGGACGGCGCGTCCGTGAGGGGACGGACAGGGCCCGGATCGTCGGCGGCCGGGGGTTCTCCGGGCGTCTCGGTGCTCACCCTGCCGCCTCCAGGAGGTTGGCCATGTGACGACGAGTCTGGCAGAGGCCCGGCACCCGGGAGGCGACCGATGCGACCGGACAGGCCGAAGGGCCCCCTTACGTCCCCCGGGCCGGACCTGGCGCCGCGGGCACGGTGACCTCAGCTGTGGCCGTGACCCTGCAACGCACGGCGGCCCGGCTCCCGGGCGTCGCTTCCCATGGAGCGGACGTCACCCTCCGTAGAGGGTGGGCAGATCGACCAGGAGAACGTCGTCGCGCCGGGCGGCGAGTTCGTTCAGGTCGGAATGGAAGCCGTGCAGGGAGTACAGGGCCAGCGTGGCACCGCCGACGTCGTACCCCTGTTCGGCGAGGAGGGTGCGGATGTGTTCCAGGCGCTGGAGGTCGCCGGTTCCGCGGCGGGCCGCGGTCGCCTTGGCCTCACCGAGGAGTGCGATCCTCGCCCGTGACGCCTGCGGACGCTCACCGGCGGCCAGGGCGATGACGTCGACCTCGTGCTTCGTCCGGGCGGCCTGGTCGGCGACCTCGGTCGTACCGACCGGTCCGGGTAGTCCACCGGGCAGCAGGGCGTGGGCGTAACGACGGGTGAAGTCCCGGGCCAGTTCCTCGAAATGCGGGCCGAGGATCTCGGAGTTGAAGGTCGGGGCCGCCTGCTGCCACACCTGCTCGGCGAAGCCCTGCTCCACGGAGGCTGCCTGCGGCAGCGTGATCAGCTGGTTGAAGCGGATGACCGGGTCCGCGAGGGTGGTGATCGGATGCCGGGTGCGGAGGATGTCCTGTTCCCGCTGGATGTACCCGGTGGACTCCAGTACGCCGAGCGGGTGCGCGACCGCGTTGCGCGGGCGTTCCAGAGCCGCGCCGATCTTGCTGGGGGTGGTGGCCCCGTTCGCGATCGCGGTGAGGATGTCGTAGTACAGCGTGTGCTGGGTGATCCTCGGATCCTCGCGCAGCAGGTACTCGGTCTCGGTGCGCGAGTAGACGGCCCGGCCCGGGTCGAGGAGCGTCCGGGCAAGCCAGGTGTCGAACCCGTCATCGGGATGCGGACGAGCCGCTACCGGGCGGTAGCCGGGTGCCCCGCCGAGGACGGCGTGCACTTTCAGCGCGGTGAGCGGGTCTTCGATCTGCCAGAAGGCCCGGCTGTCCCGGTAGTCGAAGGGACCGAGACGCAGATCGACGACGGCCCGGCCGCGCAGCGGTTTCGTCCCCGAGAGCAGCTCGTGCATGACGCTCATCGCGGAGCCGCAGAGGATGAGGCGCGGGCCCGGTCCGGCCCCGGGCCGGGTGCCGCGCTGCCGCTCGTCGTACAGCTGCTGGAGCAGCCCCGGGATCTCGGGTGAGTGCTGGAGCAGATACGGCAACTCGTCGATCACCAGCAGCGGACGTGGTGAACGGGCCGTCACATCGAGGGCGTTGGACAGCACATCGCGCCAGTCCGCCAGACGCAGGCTCCCCGCCCGCAGCCCGGCGTGGGCGGCGACCGCGTCACTGAACCGCTGGATCGAGGGCAGCCGCCCCTCTTCTCGGACCGCCGTCACATACAGACCGCCGACCTGCTCGGACAGGGCCTGAAGCAGATACGACTTCCCGTGCCGCCGCCGCCCGGACACGATGCCGAGCCGCATCGCGGGATCCGGATCGGCAAGGAAATCCGCGAGAAGATCCCACTCCCGGTCCCGGTCCACCACATCGTCCGGCTTGGCCGGCAGGTTGTTTGTCACCAGACCTCCAGCACACTGAGTTCGACGAGTTTCGTACAACTCTACTTCGACGCAATCTGTCGCACTCGGTTTGGTCGACCCGGATTGCTTCGCCGCCGTCAGCGGGCCGGGCAAGGGGCCGCGGGAGGGCCGCAGGGGAGGCGGGACGGCCACCGCGGTGGGCGTTCCCCCACGCACAACACCCCTCTGATCGCGTTTCCGCAGATCAGAGGGGTGTGAGAGCGGTAGCGGAGGGATTTGAACCCTCGGTGACTTGCGCCACACTCGCTTTCGAGGCGAGCTCCTTCGGCCGCTCGGACACGCTACCGGGAGAGAGCTTAGCCCACGGGGGCCGTGTGCCGAAATCCGTATCCCGGTGGGGGTCGGCGGCGGGGGCCGGAGGGTTCAGCGGTTGCGGAAGAAGGTGGTGAGGGCCCCGGCGCAGGCGGCCTCCAGGACACCGTGGATGACCTCGGGGCGGTGGTTGAGGCGGCGGTCGCGGACCACGTCCCAGAGGGAGCCGGCCGCGCCCGCCTTCTCGTCGCGGGCGCCGTAGACCACGCGGTCCACCCGGGACTGGGTGATCGCGCCCGCGCACATCGTGCACGGTTCCAGGGTGACGACCAGGGTGCAGCCGGTCAGCCGCCAGCCGCCGAGGCGCTCGGCGGCCCTGCGGATCGCCAGCACCTCGGCATGGGCGGTCGGGTCGCCCGTCAGCTCACGTTCGTTGTGTCCCGCGGAGAGCACGCCCCCGTCGCCACCGAGCACGACGGCGCCGACCGGCACATCGCCGGACAGCACCGCCCGCTCGGCCTCGGCGAGGGCGAGGCGCATGGGCGCCTCCCAGGGATCGCGTACGGGATCCCCGGATCCGTAGGGCGTTTCCGTCACTATCGGACGGTCTCCAGCACATCGCCCGCGCCCAGCGCTTCCGCGATCTCCAGCAGTGCGTCCGTTTCCAGTGCCAGCAGCTCCTTGTCCGAAAGGCCGAAGTCCAGAAGGATGTCCCGCTCGCCGACCGGTCCCGAGGGAGCCGCGGCGGCCGGGTCGGAGTCGGCGTCGTCGGTGTCACCGGTCTCGTCCGGCTCTCCGTCCTCCGTGCCGTCGAGGTCCAGCGCGTCCAGGTCGTCGGCGGGGTCGTCATCGTCCCTGCCGAGGAGTTCGTTGGTCAGGATCTCCCCGTACGAGGAGCGCGCGGCCGCTGCCGCGTCGGAGACGAAGATACGAGGGTCGTCCTCGCCCTCCACCCGGACGAGGCCGAACCAGGCGTCCTCCTGCTCGATGAAGAGGAGCACCGTGTCCTCGTCCACCGAGGCGTCGCGGGCCAGGTCGGCCAGATCCGACAGGGTCTCCACATCGTCGAGCTCTGTGTCGCTCGCTTCCCACCCGTCTTGAGTGCGCGCGAGCAGTGCGGCGAAGTACACCGTGACTCTCCCACTGATCAGAGGTGTGACGATGGGCGGCGCGGCTGTGCGTGCCCCGCCCACTCGGAATCGTGGCAGAAACCAGGGCTTTGCGAGAGGTCTTCCGTCCTTGCGTCGGCCACCAGTTCTCGACTGGGCCTTTTGCCGAGGGTCCGCTCACACTATTGCGCGTGCCATCGGAGTTACCAGCGGAAGGTCCGCATACGCATCTGCTGGCGCATCCGGGCGGCTCGGGCCCGGCGCGGCTGGACCCGTTCACGCAGGGCTTTCGCCTCGTTCAGTTCGCGGAGGAACTGGGCGCGCCGCCGACGGCGCTCGCCGTCCGATTCACTCTCCGTACCGCTGCGTTCGAGCGTTTCGCCCGTATCGGGTGGTCCGTTCGTATCGCGTGTTCCGTTCGTTTCACGTGATTCGCTTGCCTCGCGTGTTCCGCTGTGCTCCGTCTCATACTGTTCGTGCTCCGGTTCCGGCATGGGCCTCACCTCCTCACGGTTCTCCCATTGCCTCCACCTTCCCTCGCCCCCCTTCACTGATGCGAGCCGGGCTACTGTGGAGGCCATGCGGATCCACGTTGTCGACCACCCGCTGGTGGCGCACAAACTCACGACGCTGCGCGACCGGCGCACCGACTCCCCCACCTTCCGGCGGCTCGCCGATGAACTGGTCACCCTGCTCGCGTACGAGGCGACCCGGGACGTGCGCACGGAGCAGGTCGACATCCACACCCCCGTGACGGGGACCACCGGGGTGAAGCTCTCGCACCCCCGGCCGCTGGTGGTGCCGATCCTGCGGGCGGGGCTCGGGATGCTGGACGGCATGGTCCGGCTGCTGCCCACCGCCGAGGTCGGCTTCGTCGGGATGATCCGCAACGAGGAGACGCTGGAGGCGTCCACCTACGCGACCCGGATGCCCGAGGACCTCTCCGGCCGCCAGGTCTATGTCCTCGACCCGATGCTCGCGACCGGCGGGACGCTCGTCGCGGCGATCCGTGAGCTGATCAAGCGCGGTGCGGACGATGTGACGGCGGTCGTGCTGCTGGCGGCGCCGGAGGGCGTCGAGGTGATGGAGCGCGAACTGGAGGGGACGCCGGTGACGGTGGTCACGGCGGCGGTGGACGAGCGGCTGAACGAGCAGGGCTACATCGTGCCGGGGCTGGGCGACGCGGGCGACCGTATGTACGGTACGGCTGACTAGCAGCAGACCAAGCGGGCCGAAGCAGGCTAGGCAGGTCAAGCGGGTCAAGCAGGCCGAGCGGGTCGGCGCAGGGGCCCTGACTTCGGAAAGGGCCCTGGGAGCCGGGCCCCGGGGGGAAGGCACCCGGGGCCGGGATCCGGAACCGGACCGGCCCGGGTGCCCGGGCCGCCGGTGGGTGTCGCCGTCAGGTCAGCAGGTGGCCGTGGGACGCGGTGCCGGGGCCGACAGCGCCGACAGGGCCTTGTCCGCCGTGGGCTTGGGGGCGAGGGCGGTGAAGGCCGTGCCCAGGATCAGGTCGACATCGGGCGTGGTCCGGGTGTCCGTCCTGGTCGTCGCGGTCGGGAGCTGGGTGCCGAGCACGGGGAAGGGCCCCTTCGCCGCCGTGGGCGCGCCGAGGAGGACTCCCGCGCCGGGGACCTTCTTGTCGTAGGCGGCGGACGCGTTGCCGACCTTGCCGATGGTGAAGCCGCGCTTCTTCAGCTCGTCGGCGGCGGCCTTGGCGAGACCTCCGCGCGGGGTCGCGTTGTAGACGTTGACGGTGACCTGCGCCGGTTTGAGAGCCACCGCGGGCACCGCGGGAGACGCGCCGGGGCCCGGCTTGCAGCCGGCTTTGCGCGCGGCCGCCGTGGTCGTGGTGTCGTCGCCGGTGAAGACGCCGATGAGCTGGATCGTTCCCCAGCCGGCCAGCCCGAGCGCCACCACCGCCGCGACAACCGCCGTGACGATCCTGCGACGGTTGCGGGGGCGTCGCATTCGGGGGTACTTGTCGCCCGTGATGCGGTACTTTCCCCCCATCCCGGGGGGAGTCAGCATGCTCATGGGCGCAGCGTAGTGCGGGCTGGTGTCCAGGGATACAAGATGATCAACTGATTGCGTCCGTACGGTTCCGGAATAGGTCCGAAAGGGTCAGTCGGCCTCCACCAACGGGCGGTCCCGGTCCGCGCTCGGCGGGGTCCCGGCGCCTGCGCGGCCCGGCCGTGGGCCCCGGACCTCCGCCGCCGGACCGTGCGGCCTCCCGGGCCTCCGGCTCCGTTCATGCGCCGGTCCCGAGGTTGGCGGGTGAGAACGGGGGACGAGGGGCCGGTGGGACGAGAGCCCGGATGGTGGCCGCCCGACGGGAGGCCGAGGGCAGCTCGGCGGGGAGCCGAGTGGCCGGTCGAGGTCGTGCGTGTGCTCGGTCGGTCCGGGGCCTCCCGGTCAGCTCAGTTCGAGCACGCGCGCGTGTAGGACCTGCCGCTGCTGGAGCGCCGCGCGGACCGCGCGGTGGAGGCCGTCCTCCAGATAGAGATCGCCCTGCCACTTCACGACATGCGCGAAGAGGTCGCCGTAGAACGTCGAGTCCTCCGCGAGAAGCGTTTCGAGATCGAGCTGCCCCTTGGTGGTCACGAGCTGATCGAGGCGGACCGGGCGCGGTGCGACGTCCGCCCACTGCCGGGTGGATTCCCGGCCATGGTCGGGGTAAGGCCGTCCGTTTCCGATGCGCTTGAAGATCACACGGAAAGCCTACCGGTCAAGCGGCTCCGGGCGCAGCCATGGCGGGCGAGTGCGATCCCGGGCAAAACCTCTGAGACCGGAAATACCGAGGGTCCGGGAGGCCCGGATCATGGCTCGGCCCGTGCGGAGAATCGCGTACGGATACGTCCTCGGCGGAGCCGCCCTCGGCCCGGGCGCCCTTCACCGGGACGGGCTCTGCCTGCCCGGGAGGCCCGGCAGGCGGCACAGGAGGTGCCGGGACGGCGGCCGGAGGCGGGCCGGGGCACCTTGACGCCGTGAAAGAGGGGCCGGAACCGGCCGATCCGAAGGAAGCCGTGGGCGGCGGCCGTCTTCCCGGCAGCGAGGAGCAGGCGGCGCCGGGGACCGGTGGCGGCCCCGGGACTCCCGGACCGCGGGTCCGGGAAGACGCGGGTCCGGGAAGAAGGGCTCAGCAGGGGAAGGGGGAGGGATGTTCCCGTCCGTCGGGCGCTCGGCGAGGAGCCGGCCCGGGTGGGGGACGAGCGGGAGACCACCCGTCCGCCGTTCGGGAACCGTTGGGGAACGTCCGGCGGAGGCGCTTGTTCCACGGGATGCGCCTCCGCCGGACCGCACAAGGGGGGTGTTACTCCGTCACTTCCCCGTGGCCGTCGTGCAGACCGCCGCCGCTGCCCGTGTCCCCGCCCGTGGGCACCGAGGTCACCGGCCTGGTGAGTGAGCCGAGGTCATGGGCGTAGGTGCCCGCCGCGTTGGCGATGATGCCGATGTTCACCGCGTACGCCGTCATATTGATGTTGTTGATGTCGTCGCCCTTGGCGTGGTAGTTCGGGTCGTACGCGAGACCCGCCGTGCCGCCGTACCTGGCCGCCTGGGCCGCCGTCTTCTTGCCCTCGGCGCCGGTGAACGTACCTCCGGAGGGGATGCCGGCCTCGATGAACGGACCGTAGTCCGAGCGGCCGGTGAAGTCGGTGCCCTCGTGCGGGGTGCCCCGCCGGTCGAGGAACTCGTTGATGTCGCGCTCCAGCTGGGCGGAGCCCTGGGGGCCGGGGCCCGCGCCGACGCCGTCGGAGTCGTCGCCGTCGTAGACGAAGAGCGCGTAGTTGGGCGAGGCGATCATGTCGAAGTTCAGATACAGCTTGATCCGCTGCTTCTGCTCCGGGGTCAGCGCGGCGACGTACGCCTCGGAACCGAGCAGGCCGTTCTCCTCGGCCGACCACCAGGCGAAACGGACCTTGTTCGCGGGGCGCTTCTCGGCCTTGGCCAGCTCCTGGGCGACTTCGAGCAGTCCGGCGGAGCCGGAGCCGTTGTCGTTGATGCCGGGGCCCTCGACGACCGAGTCGAGATGCGCGCCGAGCATGACCGTGTCGGCCGCGTTGCCGCCGCGGGTCTCGGCGACGACGTTGTTGGTGGTACGCGTCTGCTGCTGCTGGCGCAGCTCCAGGGAGACGTTCACCGGGCCGCCGGCCAGATCGGCGACGAGCTTCTCGCCGTCCGCCCGGGTGACACCGCCGGTCGGGATCTTCGCGGAGTCGACTCCGCCGAGGGTGCCGCCGAGCGCGCCCTCGGTGTTGTTGTAGACGATCGCGCCCACCGCGCCCGCGCCGGCCGCCGCGGCCTGCTTCTCGGCGAAGGTGCAGCCGCCGCGCTTGATCAGGGCGATCTTTCCGGTGAAGGCTCCGGAGGCGTAGTCGCCGGGCTCGCAGCCGGTGGTGTCGTCGACCGGGACGTCCGCCAGATCGGCCTTGATGCCGCCGACCGGGGTGGACCTCGTGTAGGTCATCGCCCGGACCGAGACGTCGCGCGGGGCGGGGGAGACGACGGACAGCTTCTCGGCGAGCGTCTCGGTGTGGACGAAGTCGAAGCGCTCGTAGCGGACGTCATAGCCGTACTTCTTCAGCTGCTGATACACGTACGCGGCCGAGGCGTCGTGTCCCAGAGTTCCCGCTGCCCGGTGTCCACCCGTGCTGTCTGCTATCTGCTGGAATTTCTCCAGATGCTTCCGCGCGTCCTTTGCGGACGATTTGCGGACGAGTTTCGCCGCGAGTTCTGTGGCGTTCTTCGCCGCCCGGTCGCCGGGGGTCTGGCGTTCGGCGGTTGCGGGGGAGGCGGATGCCAGCAGGAGCGGGGTCGCGATTGCGGCGGCGGCCAGTGCGGCCACGGCTCTGCGACGGGTTTCCTTCACAGAGTTCCTTCCCGATAAGGACTGGGTCGACGGGAAGCTAGCGGGGTCGGCGGGGCCATGGGAATGCATGTGCCCCAACTCACTTCTCATTTCATCTCATTGGCATGAAAGAGCCGGGACAACTCATTCGACACGCCGTATATCGGCCACGCATGGCCGTATTCGTGTCTTTCTCTCACCTCCTGTTTCCTTGTCGATAATTCCGGTGGGATGCCCCGGAAGTCCGCGGCATCCCACCGGTCCGGATCGAAAAGCCGAGCCGGTCGGCTAGGGGGCGACCACGTCGCTGCGGCTGTCACGCTGGGGCGTGACCGGTGCTTGGTTGTCGCCCAGCGGGCGGATGACCGGTGCCTGGTTGTCGCCCTGGGGGCGGACGATCGGGGTGTGGCCGTCGCGCTGGGGTGCGACGGGTGCCTGGTTGTCGTCCAGGGGGGTGACCGGGGTGTGCTTGTCCGCCTGGGGTGCGACGGGTGCCTGGTTGTCGCCCTGGGGGCGGATGACCGGTGCCTGGTTGTCGCCTTGCGGTGTGATGGGGGTGTGGCCGTCGCGCTGGGGTGCGACGGGTGCCTGGTTGTCGCCCAGAGGCGTGACCGGGGTGTGGCCGTCGCCGTTCGGAGCGGTGTTGTCGCCCGCCGTCGGGAGGGGACGGGTCAGGGAACCGAGGTCGTGGGCGTAGGTGCCGACCGCGTTGGCGATGATCGCGATATGCGTGGCGAACGCCGTCATGTTGATGTTGTTGATGTCGTCGCCGCGCTCGTGGTAATTCGGGTCGTACGGGGTATTGGCCGTGCCGCCGTACCTGGCCGCCTGCTCCGCCGTCTTCAGTCCGTCCGACCCGGTGCTGGTGCCACCGGAGGCGATGCCCGCCTCGGCGAATCCGGCGTAATCGGTACGGAGGTTGAAGTCCGAGCTGTCGTGCGGGGTGCCGCGCCGGTCGAGGAATTCACGGATGTCGCGCTCCAACTGGCCCGAGCCCTCGGGGCCGGGGCCCGAACCCGTGCCGTCGGAGTTGTCGCCGTCGAGCACGAAGTTGACGTAGTTGGGCGAGGCGATCATGTCGAAGTTCAGATACAGCTTGTGCTGCTGCTTCTGTGCCGGGGTCAGCGCCCTGGTGTACGCGTAGGAGCCGTGCAGACCGCCCTCCTCGGCGGACCACCAGGCGAAGCGGACCTTGTGCTTGGGCTTCTGTTCGGCCTTGGCCAGCTCCTGGGCGACTTCGAGCAGTCCGGCGGAGCCGGAGCCGTTGTCGTTGATGCCCGCACCCAGGGAGACGCTGTCGAGGTGGGCGCCGAGCGTCACCGACTTGCTGGGGTCGCCCCCCTTGGTCTCGGCGATCACGTTGTTGGTGTTGCGGGTCTCGATGAGATGGTCGAGATCCAGGTTGACCGTGACCGGGCCGTTGGCCAGCTCGGCGGTGAGCCGTTCGCCGTCGCCCCCGGTCAGCCCGGCGGTGGGCACCTTCACATTGTTCTGGTCGACGAGGGTGCTCTTCAGGATGGTGTGGTTGTCGTTGTAGACCAGCACCCCGACCGCGCCCGCCTTGGCGGCTTCGAGCTGCTTCACCCAGTTGAAACAGCCGCCGCGCTTCATCAGCACGATCTTGCCGGTGTAGGACTGGGAGGCGTAGTCGGACGCTTCGCAACCGGTGGTGGCGTCGACCGGGACGGCGGCCAGTTCGGCGGTGATACCGCCGGCGGGAGTCGACTTCGTATAGGTGAACGCGAAGGTCTGGATGTCCCTGGCGGTGGGGGAGACCGCCTTGAGCCGCTCGTGCTTCGTCTCCGTGTAGGTGAAGTCGAAGTTCTCGTACCGGACGTTGTATCCGTATTTTTTGAGTTCGTTGAAGACATAGGCGCCCGAGGCGTCGTGACCCAGGCTGCCGGCCGCCCGATTACCGGCGGTGTCGGATATTCGCTGGAAGCGCTGGAGATGTTTGTACGCGTCTGTCGCGGACGAGTTGGCGACAAGCCGTTCGGCGAGACCGGCGGCCGCCGTGGCGTCCTTGCCGCCCGTGGGGGGCTGTCCCGCGGCGGACGCCGTCCCGGGCGAGAACAGCAGCGGAGTGGCGAGCGCCGCAGCGGCGAAGGCGGCTGCCGCGCCCCGATGTGTTGCCTTCACAGAGATCCTTTCCGGATGCGGACAAGGTCAAGCGAAGGGTCATGATGCACGAACACAATCGGTTCATCATCTGATCACGTAATTCCCAAACTGCCGGGAATTCCAGCGTGTTCAACACTTCTTGAGGATCGCCATACCGAGCGTCTGTCAACTCCGTTTCCATTGCTTCACGTGATGCCTTGTTTCACGTGATATCACCAGGTGAGGGCGGCGGTTTTCAGCCTTCTGTCACCTCCGGCTCATTCCCTTTCCCGCCCCCTTCGCCTCCTTTGCCGCACGCTTCATCTCCTGCTTGTGCGCACGCACCTTGGCGAGCGATTCCGGTCCGGTGATGTCGGCGGCGGACCGGTACGACCCGTCCTGGCCGTACGCGCCCGCCGCCTCGCGCCAGCCCTCGGGCCGTACGCCGTACTGTTTGCCCAGCAGTGCCAGGAAGATCCTGGCCTTCTGATCGCCGA
This sequence comes from Streptomyces sp. NPDC051018, assembly GCF_044456085.1. NCBI lineage: Bacteria > Bacillati > Actinomycetota > Actinomycetes > Kitasatosporales > Streptomycetaceae > Streptomyces > Streptomyces sp. NPDC051018. The sequence goes on along the minus strand of NZ_JBITFN010000006.1, from coordinate 11,862 downwards.
AGCCGGGCAGCGCCTTCAGCCGCGCCAGCAGCTCCGTGCCGGAGGACACCCCGTCCCAGACGGCGCTCGCGTCACCCCCGTACTCGTCCACGAGGTACTGGCAGAGCACTTGCACGCGCTTGGCCATATTTGCCGGGTACCGATGAACGGCGGGTTTCTCCCTCAGCAGCTCCGCGAACGCCTCGGGGTCGTACGCGGCGATCCCGGCCGCGTCCAGATCGTCCCCGCCGAGGCGCCCGGCGATCGTGTACGGACCGGTGAAGGCCCACTCCATGGGGATCTGCTGGTCGAGCAGCATCCCGACGAGGGCGGCGAGCGGGCTGCGGCCGAGCAGTGCGTCGGCCTCGGGCTGCTGGGCGAGATGGATGTCGGGGCTCATGTTCCGATGATCGCCCCGGGCAGGGCGGGCCGCCAGCGAACCACGCCCGTGGGCCCGGAGCCCCCGTGCGCCCGGCCCCGTTGCCCCGCCCGCCTGGCCCGTACCTCTGCCGGGCCCCGCCCCTGCTGCCGCGTCGGCCCTCCGGCGTGCGGAAGGCCCCCTCCGCCGTGCGGAAGGGGCCTGGGGAGAGGGGGCCGGGGGATCAGGCGGGGGGCTGCTGCGGGGTGCCGAAGATGGTCCCGTGTTCCAGCACGTCTTCCATCGGATCGTCGATCTCGCCGATCGAGATCAGCGTCAGCCGGTGGCCCTTGTGGATGTCGTCCGCCGCCGCCGTGGTGGCCGGGAGGGCGGACGCGAGCGCCGTCGCGCCCAGTACGGTCAGGAACAGCTTGGTCTTCATGTCGTATCCGCCTGCCTGTTCGTGGGTGACCAGCCGTCTTCGTGGATGGCCACTCGTCGAGCGTCGACCGGTGCGACCGGTGTATCCCCCAGCCGGGGAGGAAGGTCACGGGCTTAAACCAGTTGGGCACACAATTCACCCGGTCGGCCGAGCGTGAACACTCATACGGGCGCCGGGTGGTAGATGATCACCACCGTCTCGCAGGGGCCGTCCGCGAAGAGTTTCAGCGCCTCCAGCTCGTCCTTGTCCACGGACAGCCCCCAGCGGAGCTTGGTCCCCACCCACTCGGAGATGTAGCGGCACTGGGAGTCGTGCGAGGAGGGGAGCCAGGAGGCGATGTCCTGGTCGGCCTTGTCCCGTTTGGTGCGTGCGGTCACCGCGGTCAGGGTCGCCGCCGCGTTCTGGTCGTTGGCGTACGCCTCACGGCGGGCCGCGGACCAGCCGGACGCCCCCGAGCCCCACGCCTCCACGAGCGGTACGACATGGTCCACCTCCAGCCCGGCCGAGCCGTTCACGGCCTGCTGGTCGTAGTACGAGACCCAGCGCCCGCCCGACAGCGCGCAGCCGGCGCCCGCGGTCGCGGCCTCCACGGCCTCCGCGATCAGCACCTCCTCCCGGGTGGAACAGCCGTCGTCGGGGTCCTTGCCCTTGTTCCAGTGCGGGAAGGAGGTGCTGGTGTATCCCGTACGGTCCTCGTCCCCCGTGAGCATGACCGAGATGGCGTCCTCAAGCTGGGCGATGACCGCCTTGGAGGCGGGCGGGGGCGGTGGGGCAGGTGGGGCCAGCAAGGCAGACGGGGCGGACACGGCAGACGGGGCCAGCAAGACAGACGGGGCGGACACGGCAGGCGGGGCGGACACGGCTGAGGGAGCCGAGGGGGCCGACGGCGCGGCGGCGGCCCGGAGTGAGGGGGCCGCCTGCGCGGTCTGAGCCGGTCCCGCCGGGCCCGTGGTGGCCAGGAGCGGGACGAGAGCGAGGGACAGCGCCACCGCGGCGCGTCCGATATGAGGGTTCATGATCCGTTGATAGCGGGGTGCGGGCCGGTACCGGGCGGGTACGGCCCGCACCCCACTCGTACGGGGGCGGAGATTGGGCCCCGTGCTGACCCGCCGCTACGGCAGACCGGTGTGCAGGGCGTTCATCAGAGTGCCCGTCGGGGTGTCACCCGACATCTCCCAGACCATCGCGCCGAGCAGGCCCTTCGATTTGATCCAGTCGGTCTTCTTCCCGATCGACCAGGTGTCGTCGAAGCTCCACCACTGTCCGCCCGGGCCGGTGTAGCCGTAGGTGGAGACGGACTGTTCGTCGTGGTAGACGGTCATGTTCGGATAGTTGGTCATCAGATTGTGGTAGCCGCGGGTCCCCGCCTCTTCGGGGAACTGCCCCGTGGCGGCGCCGTTCGCGGTCTGCCACTCACCGTTGACACCGGTCGCCCCGCTTGCGACCTCCTTCCAGCCCCGGCCGTAGAACGGGAAGCCGACGGTCAGCTTCCGGGGGCTGACCCCGGCGTCGAGATAGGCCTTGACCGCCGTCTCGATACTGAAGTCGAAGGTGTACGGGTCCTGGGCGTCCCGGAACAGATTGGACTGGTGCCCGGTGCGGTTCGGCTCCCAGGAGTTGTCGCTGCCCGCGCCGTGGAAGTCGTACCCCTGCACATTGGCGAAGTCGAGATAGCTGAAGATCTTCGTCAGATCCCAGCCCGCCGTGATCTTCGCCGGGTCGGCGGGGGTGAAGGCCGTCAGCAGCCGGTGCGGGCCGCCGAGCGCGTCGAGCTGCTTGCGGAACTCGGCGAGCAGGGCGGTGAGGTTGTCCTTGTCGGCCGGCCGGTACACATTGCCCGGGTGGCCCTCCGAGCCCGGCCACTCCCAGTCGATGTCGATGCCGTCGAAGACACCGGCGCCGGTGCCGGGGCCGCCCGCGCCGTTGGCGACGGGCAGATTGCCCTTGATCCACACATCGATGCAGGAGCGGACGAACTTCTCGCGGGAGGCCTGGGTCGCCGCGGCGTCCGAGAAGAACTTGGAGAAGGTCCAGCCGCCGAGCGAGACCACGACCTTGAGGTGCGGGTGCTTGGCCTTGAGCTTCTTGATCTGGTTGAAGTTGCCGCGGAGCTTGCCCCAGCCGTCGTCGGCGACCCCGTCGACGGACTGCGCGGCCGACATGGGCCGTCCGTAGTCCGCCTCGGCGTCACCGGCGCCCGTGCCCTCGTTCGGGTCCTGGGGGTTGCCGGAGACGCCCTTGGTCACACCGGCCTGGCAGGTGAGATTGACCGGGTCGATGTTCTCGAAGGCGTAGTTGATGACATCGAGCTTCGCCGCGGCCCCCGAGGTGTCGAGGTTCTTGACGAAGAACTGGCGGCCGTAGATGCCCCACTGGGTGTAGTAGCCGACCTTGTAGTAGTTCCCCGGCCCGGCCACGTCGTCGGTGGTGACGGGGAGGGCGTTGGAGGCGGGGGAGGAGTTGTCGGCGGTGTCCCGGGCCTTGACGGTGAAGGTGTACGCGGTGGCCGGGGAGAGCCCCTCGATCACGGCGCTCGTGGTGGTCACCGTCTTGACCAGGACGTTGTCCCGGTAGACGTCATAGGCGGCGACGGCCACATTGTCCGTCGACGCGTTCCAGGCGAGGCTCACACTGGAGGCGGTCTTCGCGGTGGAACGCAGAGTGCCCGGCGCGGTCGGCGGTACCGGATCGGTCGCCGGATCCACGGTCCGCACGGTGAACGCGGGACTCGGCGGGCCGAGGTTGCCCCGGGTGTCCTTGGCCCGGACGGTGAAGCCGTAGTTCGTCGCCGGGGTCAGCCCGGTGACCGTCGCGGAGGTGGAGGTGGAGGTCGCGACCGTGGTGGTGCCGCTGAGCACCTCGTACGAGGCCACGGGGTAGTCGCCCGCGGTGGCAGCGTCCCAGGCGAGCGCGACCGTCCGCGCGGTGACCGAGGTCGAACGCGGGGTGCCGGGGGCCGTCGGCGGCTTGTCGGGGGTGCCGTCGCACTTGTCGCCGTTGACCGTGCAGTTGGTGGGGGTGAAGGCCGGGCCGCTGGCGAGGAACCAGTAGCTCCAGGGCTCCGTGGTGCCGTTGGCGGGGACGGTCGCGTTGTAGTACGCGTTCTTGACCGTCACCCGGTTGCCGCTGACGGTCGCGTCACCGTGGTAGTGGCCGCCGATGGTGGTGCCCGGCGGGAGGTCGAAGGTGAGCGTCCAGCCGTTGACGGGGGTGGCCGCGCTGTTGCGGATGACGAAGGAGCCCCGCCACCAGGAACCGTGGTCCTGGGTGGTGAAGGTGGCGGTGAGGGTGCCGACCGCCTGGGCGGGGGAGGCGAGGCCCGTGAGACCGGCGAGGGGGAGGAGCAGGACGGCGAGCAGTGCGGCGAGCCGGTACCTGACCGTTCGAGTCGTTCGCGGGGGTTTTCTGGTGAACATGGCTCTCCCTGGGGGGTAGGGGTGTACGGCCGTGCTCAGTCGGTGTGCGTGTGCGTGTGCGCGTAGTTGTGCCTGTTTGTTTGCTTGTGTGCGTCTGGGGGCGGGGGTGCGGGCTGGGTGCGCGGGCGCGGTGCCGGTGTGGGGGCGGTTTGCGGGGTGCGCGTGTTCGGTCGGGGCGCGGGTCGGGCCGGTGTACGGGTCCGGCCGGTGCGCGGTGCACTCGGTGTACGGGTCCGGCCGGGGCGGGGGCCCTGGTCCGGTCCGCGCGGGCGTGCCCCCGGGCGGGCGTACCTGTCGGGCGTACCTGTCGGGCGTACGGGCCGGGGCGCCCGGACCGGGGTGCCCGGCGCGCCTCGGGCGTACATGACAACCTTTGACGCTACTTGGTCTGGACCAATACTGGGGCGAGTGCGGGAAGTCGGGTTTCCGTCATTGTCGGCATTCCGTCAGCTGCGGCTCCCGGGTGTGGCTCCCCTCGGGTGCAGAGGTCTGTACCTTTCGTGGTGGCCCGACTTACCGGTCGGAACCCCTAACTGGGCTTGCGGGGAGGCGGAATGGCGGGGACGGGTCGCCCTCCGGCGTCGGCGGCCGCGGACGGCCGGTCCGCCGGCGCCCCGGACAAGCGCAGGCTCGCCGCTCTCGGGGTCCCCGCGGACGACGAGTTTCTGTACCGGACGCTCCTCGGCCGCCCCCGGGCGACCGTCGCCGAACTCGCCGCGGTCACCGGCTGGGACACCGCTCGCGTCCGCCGCAGGACCCGCTCCCTGGAGAAGCGCGGGATGCTCACACGGATGCAGAGCCGCCCGGTCCGGTTCAGCCCGGCACCCCCGGATGTGGCGATCGAGGTGCTGGCGCTCCAGCGCCAGGAGGAGATCGAGCGGGCCCGGCTGGTCGCGGCCTCCCTCACCGACGAGTTCCGCTCGGCCCGGCGGCACGTGGAGGGCGGCCCGGCGCTCCAGGTGCTCACCGACCGAGAGTCGATCACCCAGCGCTTCTTCCAGGTCCAGCGGTCCGCCCGGGACGAGATACTGATGCTGGACCGGCCGCCCTACGCCGTACAGCCCGCGCCGCAGCAGACCGCCGTACAGCGGGAACTGCTCAGGCGCGGGGTCCGCCACCGTACGGTCTACGACCACCGCTCCCTGGGGTCGCCCGAACAGCTCGCCCGGTGCCGGGAGCTGTCCCGGCTGGGCGAGGACGGCCGGGTGCTCGCCGATGTCCCGCTCAAACTGGTCGTCGTGGACCGCCGGGTGGCGCTGGTCCCGGTCGCCGAGTCGGCGGAGGGCGAGGTCCGCGAGGTGATGGTGCTGGGCGCCTCGCCCCTGCTGGACGGACTGCTCGTACTGTACGAACTGCTCTGGCAGCGGGCCGTGCCCCTGTGGCCGGGCGCGGGCGGGGCCGAGCGGGAACTGTCGTACGAGGACGAGCGGTTACTGGCCCTGTCGGCCTCCGGGCTGACCGATCAGGCCATCGCGCGCCGGCTCGGGGTCGCCCAGCGCACGGTGGAGCGCCGGATGCGCAGGATCATGAACCTCCTCGGGGCCCGTACCCGCTTCCAGGCCGGACTCCAGGCAGCGAACCGCGGGGTCGTGATGGCGCCCGAGGACCACGGGGTGATGTGACCGGCGGGCGTCACCGCGGGGCGTAGTGCCCGAGGAACATGTCCACACCGCTCACGACGAGCCGGTCGGTGAGGTCGTCGCTCATCGTGGCGCCGTAGTGGCCGAAGATCAGATGCGGATGGACCAGCAGCGCGTGCAGCTGGATCGTCGCCACCTCCGGATCCGGGACGGTGAGCCGGCCCCGCTCGGCCAGGGCGCTCAGCGCGCCCGCGACGGCGGGGTGGTGGCTGGTGGGGCTGCCGTGCTGCCATGCCTCGGCCAGGGCGGGGAAGCGGTGCTGTTCGGCGGCGACCAGGGCGCGCAGGGCGGCGACCTCGTGGTCGTTGCGTACGGCGTGGACCCAGGCGCGGGCGGTCTCGATGAAGGCCGAGCGAAGGTCCTCGGCGTCGGGGAGCCGGGCGAGGGCGACCGCCGAATCGTCGCTCACCGGTTCGTCGAGCGCATGGGCGACCACGGCGGTGAACAGGGCTTCCTTGCTGCCGAAGTGGTTGTAGACCGTGACCTTGGAAACGCCCGCCTCGGCGGCGATGGCGTCCATGCCCACACCGAAGCCGTCCCGCAGGAACAGGGTGCGGGCCGCCGTGACGATGGCCCGGCGCTTGCGCTCGGCGCGGGGGCCGCTGGGGCCGGGGTGCTCACCGGGTCGGTGCCGGGCGGTGTCCACGCTCATGACCATGAGTTTAGTGCATATGTGAACTGTACGGTTGAGTTCATGTGAACTGAACTGTACGGTTCATGTGGTCATCGTCCCTCCCCTCAGGAGCCCTCATGGCCACCACCGGCGAGCACCCCGCCTCCGATTCCGGACCCGACCCGGAGCACCATCCACCCGGGCCCGGCCGCCGTCAGGGGCCGGGGCATCATCGGGGGCCGGGGCACCCGGACGAAGCATCCGGCCGTGCGCACCGCGACCACGGGCTCGGGCACGCAGACCACGGCCACGGGCATTCGGACGGAGCGCCGGGCGGCGCGCATCACGGGCACGGGCAGACAGCCCACGAGCACGGCCACGCGCCCCCGCCACCCGCCGATCCCCGCCGCTGGGCGGCACTCGCGCTCATCTGCGTCGCGCAGTTCATGCTGGTCCTGGATGTGACGGTGGTGAATGTCGCGCTCCCCGACATGGCCGCCGACCTCGGGCTCGGCCGCGCGACCCTGACCTGGGTGGTCACCGCGTACACCCTCTGTTTCGGCGGGCTGATGCTGCTCGGCGGCCGGCTCGCGGACGCGCTCGGTGCCCGCCGTACCCTCCTCGCCGGCCTGGCGGTCTTCACCGCGGCCTCGCTGGCCACGGGTCTCGCCCAGGGTGCCCCGCTGCTCATCGGCGGACGGGTCGCCCAGGGCGTCGGCGCGGCGCTGCTGTCCCCCGCCGCGCTGGCGATCGTGACCACCTCCTTCCACGGCCCCGAGCGCAACAAGGCGCTGGGCGTCTGGGCGGCCATCGGCGGCACCGGATCGGCCGTCGGTGTGCTGCTCGGCGGCGCGCTGACCGACGGCCCCGGCTGGCAGTGGGTCTTCTACGTCAACGTCCCGGTCGGGATCGCCCTGCTCATCGCGATCCCCGCCCTGGTCCCGGCCCGCGCGCCCCGGCCCGCCGGACTCGACGCCCCCGGAGCGCTGCTCGTCACCGCCGCCACCGGCGCCCTGATCTACGGGCTCGTCCGCGCGGGCGACAGCGGCTGGTCCGACGGGATCACCCTGCTCGCCCTGGCCGGGTCGGTCCTGCTCTACGCGGCCTTCGCGGCCGTCGAACGCACCAGCCGGACCCCGCTGATGGATCTGCGGATGTTCATCCGCCGACCGGTGGTCGCGGGCTCGTTCCTGATGCTCGTCGCCACCGCGCTGCTGATCTCGTACTTCTTCCTCAGCTCCGTCTACCTCCAGCACGCCCGCGGCTTCAGCCCGCTGCGGACCGGCCTGGTGTTCCTGCCGGTGGCCGTCGCGGTCGGCCTCGGCGCGCACCTCGCCTCCCGGCTGGTGGGGAAGATCGGCAGCCGTGCCTGCGCGGTGGCCGGACTCGCGGTCGCCGCGGCGGGCGGCGTGCCGTCGGCGCTGCTCTCGGACGGCTCGAACGTCTACGGAACCCTGGTGCCCGGACTCACGGTCGCCTCCTTCGGCGTCGGCGCGGTCTTTGTGACGGCGACGACCACGGCCCTCGCGATGGTCGACCACAAGGAGGCCGGGCTCGCCTCCGGTGTGGTCAACACCTTCCACGAGGTGGGCGGTTCGGTCGGCGTGGCCGTCGTCTCCACCGTCGCGGCGGCGGGCATCGGCGGAGGCATGGCGTCCGGATTCACCGACGCGTACACCGTGCTGGTGGTGACGGCCGCGGTGAGCGCGGTCCTCTCCCTCGCGCTGGTCCCCCGGGGCCGGCCCCGGATGACGGGCGGTCCCCATGTCCACTGATGGGAAGACCGAAGGGAAGGCCGAGCCGATGGCTGAACCGATGACCGCGCCCGGTGGGCCCGGTTGTGCCGGTGGTCCCGGCCGTCCCGGAGGCCCTGGTGCGCCGGTGCGGAGCCGCGGCCCGGGAACCCTGGCCCGTACACTCCTGCTGGCCGCCGTCATCACACTCTTCGCCCCCGATGACGTCCCGCGCAGGAGGCTGGTCGTGACGGGTCTGGGATGCCACTTCGCGGTCGAGCCCGCCGAAGCCGTACGACTGGCCGGGGCGGACCCCGAGGAGGTACTGGCGTACGTCGCCGAGTTCGAGGAGGACCCCCGGACGTGGTACGCCGACGACCCCTGGAAGGTGGACACCGACAAGGCGTGGGACGCCCTCCACCGCTGTCTGACCGACGGCACCCTCACCTTCGGCGGCGGACCGTACCCGCTCTCGTACACGGTTCTGGGCGGGCGGCTGCTGACGGGCGAGGAGGACGACTACATCGTCGTCCTGGCCACCCCGGAGCAGACCCGGGAGGCCGCGGCGGCCCTGGCGGGCATCGACGAGCCCTGGCTGCGCGCGCGGTTCTTCGCCCTGGGGGCCACCGGGGGCGACGACCGCCGGGGCGCCGGCGACGAGCGCGACTTCCAGTACATCTGGGAGAACTTCGTGGCCGTCCGCGCCTTCTACGAGAGGGCGGCCGAGGCGGGCCGCGCGGTGCTGTTCACGGCGGATGCCTGACACTTCCCGTACGCGTGAGCACTCACCCGGCAGCCCGGCGACGACCATGAGGAGGCCGGTCGCCTCGCGGGTTCCCGAACCGCCGACCCGGCCGCCGCTGGTGCTCCCGAGGACGGACGTACGCATCACGGGTCAGTCAGCCCGCCGGGCACGTACAGCGTCGGTGTACAGCTCGCCCGTCAGGTCGTCCGCCGCGATGCCCAGCTCGGTGAGGACGGCACGCACATCATCGAGTGCCCCGGACAGTTCCGATTCCGGGGCAAGGGTTTCCAGCTCCAGGAATGTCCCGTCGATCTCCGGCACGCGGACCAAGGTGGCGAGCATCCTGCGGCCCCGTGCCTCGAAGGCGTAGTTGCGGCACCGCTTCTCGAACGCGATCAGGGGCACGTAGCCAAGGCCACGCAGGAGGGCGTGGACCGCTTCGGCGTCCTCCACCCTGGTCTCGTGCTCCGGTTTGGAGCCGGATTCCTCGTCCACCCGCGCGCCCTTGTAGGTCAGCACGGCACGGGTCTCATCCGTCCCGTGGACCGTCCGCACCCGCAGCTCCTGGTCCCGCGCGTCGAGCGCGCGGTCCGGGGTGTCGTAGTACGTGTCCCGGTACACCTCCGCCCGGCCGGGCGCGCGTTCGTCCAGCCGCCGCAGGACCCCTTCGGGTGTGCGGACGCGGGCCTTCAGCTCAGCTTCAATCATCTGCCGTTCTCCTCCTCAGACCGTGCGCTCCGCGCTGCTGATGATCGCCTCAATCATGCGGTTGAACCCCCGGAACAGGGGACCGTGCGGTGTGGCCATGACTTTGTACGTGGCGGACTCGTGACCCTCCCAACCGGCGTCGAACGCGCCGACGAACATGGTGGAATCGGCTCTGATCACGCGCCACGTGGGCAGCATGCCGTATCGGTAGACCTCGATGGCACAGGCACCGGCCAGTTCTCGCAGGCGGGCTTCCGCCAGGCGCACGCCTCCGGCGAGGGATTCGGCGGACTCGCCGATCTCCGCTGCGCGCAGTGCCAGCGCGGGTGAGTCCGGGTCCAGCAGCAGCACCCGTACCCGCAGGCCGCCTTCGGCCCGAGCGAGGAGGCTGCGGAGCATCGAGTCGTTCAGCCCGATCAGCCCCAGCCCGCGGACAGCGAGGATGTCGAGCTCCTCCGCTGTGCGAGTGTGCTGCTGGATTTCCTCGCGCGCAGCCGCCTGTGCGGAGTACACCCGCACCACCTCAGGGAACGCGGTCAGGTCGAACGCGGCACCGCCGGTCCGCTTCTCCCTGCCGGCCGCCAGGCCGAGCAGGTGCCGCGCGTCATCCGGGAGGCTCAGGCCGTCCGCGATCCGCTCATACACATCCAGCCGGCTGACCTCCCGGCGGCCGTTGACGATCTCGTTGACGCGCCCCTGCGTCATCCCGACAGCGGTCCCGATCCGGGCCTGGCTCACGCCGCTGTATCGCTGCACGTACCGGAAGAGCGCGGCCACGTCCCGTGCGCGGAGGGCCTGTCGGACATCGGCACGCTCCCAGACCGGGTCAGGCAGGTTGATGGGCAGAAGCGATGTGGTCATGCTCATCTCCCCGCTGTCCACGACGGGATGGGAAGCCATCCCACGGTGAGATTACCGCTCGGGTATCGAAACATCACACAGTGTCGCCCCAACCTGGGGGTCATGACCGTGCAGGGCCACGCGGCGACCTTTCTCCGTGCTCGCCGCACCAGCCCTCGATCCAGCCAGGCAGGGACAATCGATGTGACAACCAACAAGGCACGAGCGACGGCCCGGCGACTGCTGTCCGAAGACGCCGAGCCGCCCACCGCAGAAGAACTACAAGATCTGACGATGAGGCTGCGTGGGTACCTGATGATCCTCATCCCGGAGGCCGAACGCGCCACGGCCGGACTGGGATGGGGCGATGTCCCCCGCGCCTGCGCGCTCGCGGGCGTCGGCGAGGCCCGACGCGTCCTCTCGTCCGGCGCTCGGCCTGGATACCCCGCGTCGATCGCCCACGCACAGCGCATCGCCCGCTCCGTCAGCGCCTTGTGCGACCACATTGAGAATCTGATCCCCTCGGTGGCCACGACACCGCGCCCCTCCGGGGCCCCCTACGGCCAGGCCGCGCCCATCTCAGGGGCCGAGGCGGACCTGGAGACCGATCCCTGAGACACAAGCCCGCGGCCCCGCACTCACCGCAGGTCATCCCCGGCCCCGGTCCGCCCGGGGAGGCGGAAACCGGAACATCCGAGAGGCCGTCGACCACTGGTGGACCTGGTTCAACGAGCGGGACCAGCCCGTTCCCGCGGTCCGGCGGGGCTTGCCGAAACAGCCGTCGAGGAGCTGAGACGACCATGGCCGACAGTATCTTCTGCGCCGTGTGGAGCGTGCTCGCGTTGCTGACACCGCGCCGCCACCGGGGTAGGCACACCACCGCCCACCTCACCACTCCGCCGTCACCCGAGAACCCCTTGGCCCGCCCTTGGACCCCGCGCGCCGATGATCACGCCCGTGCCGCCTGCCGTGAGCAGCCCGAGCCCGCTCTCCCGCATCCCGCTCCGCAGCGGCGGCTGCTCATCGAACCGCACGGGCGGCACCTCAGCAGACCCGCAGCGGTGAGAACCACTCGCAACGGGCCCGGGTGGGGGTGGGCGGAGTGACTCGTGAAGGGCTTACCGGGAACCACACCGGTCCCGGTGGCGGGATCTGCGTCATGTGCGGCCGCCACTCGGCTGCCGCGGTCGAGATCGGATTCATTCACCGGTCCAGCGGCCCCGGGATCGTTCAGTACGCCTGTCCTCAGCACGTGGCAGTGAGCCGCCCTGGCCCGACCCCCGGCGAACTGCCCTAAGGCTTGTCCCGTAAATGATCTCTGGTTGGGTGTGGACGTGGTCGGTGGCCCGTCCGGCTGTTCGTCTATCCGGCGAGATTGAGGTTGTGCA